>NZ_JAVAXT010000001.1:0-802990 GCF_041955125.1 Pantoea sp. BR_17
GCGTTAATCGCCGCACAGCCCGTCAGATTAAAAACGCTCTCAGAAATGAGGGCGTTTTTTCTTAATCGGTCTAATTAGCCCGCTTTGCTATAGCTTTTCCCGCCCTAAATTAATACCCAAAAATTTACAATAGTCTGAAACAGGTAAGGTACTTACGTGCAGGATAGTGCTATGCACAACCAGAGGATGTCAGATGAACAGGCTTTTAATAAGCATTGACCGAGTTGAGCAGTTTTCTCTTCACGTGAATGAGGCGCTCGATATCATTGATGTTTTTTTACCCTGGGGATGGCAGGTGGATATTGTCACCAGTACCTATGGTAAAACGCTGTCGTTTGAACTGGAAAAGTACAAATCCAACCCGGCTTTCCGCATTATCAGTGATAAGCAAGGCACGCTCGCTGATGCTTATAGCCTCATCTGGGTCTATAAGGGTTTTATTGCACAAAAATTGTTACCCGTGCTGGAAACGTTAACAGGCACGGCCCCGGTTATTTTCCGCCACTTTTATGATTATCATGACATTTATATGCCGTGGGGCGCTGAGCTGGAAAATCAGCTCGCCTCCCTGTCATTGAGTTTGTCGCCTGTGGTATCAGAACGTTTGCTGCAAAACGGACTGCTATCCAGTCAGATCGCTGTTTTGCCGTTTACCGTTCCTTCCGCATTCAGTTGCTATCCATCTCGTAATGCCCGCACTGCGCTCAAACGCATACTTTATTACGCCCCGGATATTTCCGCCGAAATGTATGAGCTGCAACAGCAACTGAAAAGTCAGTCCATTACGCTGGAATGGTTCGACTGTAGCCAGCCTGTGAGTCGGATTGAGCCTGAGTGGCTGGATAACTACGATATGGTCATGGGTGGCGATGAAATTGTGGCCAAGGCATTAATACTGGGTATTCCGGTATTTTTAGCGTCTACAACCGGCGTGGAAGGTTATCTGAACGCGCATAACCTTCAGGAGTTTGAACAATCGCATTTTACCGTGGTGAATCTGCAGTTTTGCCCGGAGACGGAGGAGTGGATCGCCGCACTCAAACGGGGTTTCAGTGAAGCCGTGGCATGGACCCGGGCGAACCAGGGCCGCTTTGGCGATAAATGGACGATGCCTGCTGCGCTCCAGACTATTCTCAGCCAGCTCCCTGCGCCCAAACGCTGGTCCATGGATGACAGGGCGCAACATGCGTTACGCTTCCACAGACAGTCCGTCCTGTCCTGGGCCGATAAAAATTACTCCATTGAACAGTGGCTGAAAGACAGGTCAATTACCGAAGCCCGACGCGCAGCGTTACAGTCATTTATTCAGTCTGTGCCCGAAAGTGGCGATATCGGCATTGTTATTATTGATGAAAACGGCGATGCCGCAGCCTGTGAACGTTCCCTTGCCGCCGTCAGGCAGCAAACATTGCCGCCCGCGACGGTCATGTTACTGAGCGATGTCGATATTGCGTTAAATGAGGGGACGATAACCGCCTGTGCCTCAGGCTGGGTCGCTGAACTTAACGAGGTCGTTTATCACGAAACCGGGCCAGCCGCGCTGCTGCTGGTGATGGCAGGGGATGAGCTTTTGCCTGACGCGTTGCTGTTGCTGGCAGAGCAGCGTTTGCGACGCCCGGAAACGGCTGTGTGGTATGTCGATGAAACCTTTAATGATGATATGAATGAGCCGGGAGCGATTCTTCGTCCCGATCCCAATATCGATCTGTTAAGAAGTACGCCTTACGTAGGCCGCACGTTACTGTTTGACCGCCGGAAAGTGCAGGCGGCGGGGAAGGGCGAGGATGCCGTCAATCCTCTGATCATGTATGAATGGCTGTGGCGTTGCATTGAAAATCAGGGACCGGGCGCGCTTGGACATGTGTCAGATGTCGTAGTCAGAGGCCAAAAAGAGAACGGGCGCTGGCATGAAGCGCAGTCCTGTGAAGCCGGCTATCGGCGCGTTGTCGAGGCGCATTTACAGCGTTTAGGGATAAAAGTATCACTTGATGCCGGCGTGAATCCCGGTTTTGCACGGGTGCGCTATCAGTGGGACACGCAGCCTCTCATTTCCATTATCGTCCCCACGCGTGACCATGCCGCCTTACTCCGTGCCTGCATCGATACGTTGATGGAGAAAACGCGTTATCCCTATTATGAATTACTGATCGTCGACAATCAGTCCGTGGATGCGCAGGCCTGTACCTTTCTCAACGATCTCGACAAACTCAATATCGAACAGATTAAGGTACTGCGTTACGACGCGCCGTTTAATTTCGCCGCCATGCATAATCGCGCGGCAGAGCAGGCGAAGGGCGATGTCCTGTTGTTCCTGGATAACGACTGCCAGATTACGCAACCTGACTGGCTGGATGCGCTGCTGGAGCATGCACTGCGGCCAGAGGTCGCATTAGTCGGGGCGCGCCTTGAATACCACGATGGCCGGGTTCAGCACGGCGGTTATCTGCTGGGTGTACAGAACGGCGTTGACAGTCCGTGGGAGGGGATGCAGGAACATGCCAGAGGTTTCCAGAGCTATCTGCAAACGGAGCACAATCTTGCTGCAGTGAGTGGGTCCTGCATGATGGTCCGCAAAGACGTGTTCTTCAGTCTGGGTGGCTTTGCTGAGAACGATTTCCCGCTTTACTTCGCGGATGTCGATTTGGGGTTACGTGCGCAGCAACAAGGTTACTTAAACGTCTGGACGCCGTGGTCGCGTGTTCGCCATATGGGCGGTGCAACGCGGTTGATGCCAGAAAAGTTCAACGTACAGGAAAGGCCGTTTCAGCATGACTATAGTCGGCTTCGCCAGAAGTGGCGCGCCACGCTGTTAAAGGATCCCAGTAACCATCCGCTGATGCAGCGGGCAGGTAAACCGTTTACGCTGGGTGCAGGGACGGCGCGTTTTCAGCAGCCGCTGCCGGGCAGGCCACTGCCTGTCGTGCTCGCACACCATGTCGACTGGCAGGGATGTGGCAATCACCGCATCCTGCAACCGTTCAAGGCCATGGAAAGTCAGTTGCTGCTTGAGGGCGGACTCACTCAGCAAATTCCCGGCGTAATGGAAGTCGCACTTTTACAGCCTGATATTATTGTGCTGGAGTCGCTGAGTGGCGGCCGTTTCCCGTCGGTCATGGCGCAATATCGCGACGTCTGCGATGCCAAAATTGTGGTTGAGTACGACGACTACCTGCTCAACGTACCGGTAAAAAATGGCAACCGTAACCAGTTCCCTAAACAGATTGTCAAAAATCTTCGCAAAGTAATGGAGTGCGCGGACTGGGTGGTTGTGTCAACCGCACCGTTAGCGGATGCCTACAGCCGTTTCCATCATGACATCCGCATTGCACAGAACCGTCTCGCAGAAGGTCAGTGGGGCCATTTGACCAGCCAGCGCGGCGTGGGGCGTAAAGTGCGTATCGGCTGGGCGGGCGGCAGTACACATGCCGGTGACCTGCAAATTTTGCTGCCGCTTATCAAGGAGCTGGAAGACAAGGTTGAATGGGTTTTCATGGGAATGAAACCACGGGGCGTGCACTGTGAGTTCCACACTGGCGTGCCGTTTGATATGTACCCCGAAAAGCTGGCCAGCCTGAACCTGGATCTGGCGCTGGTGCCGCTCGAAGTCAACCAGTTCAATGAATGCAAAAGTAATTTGCGGTTACTGGAGATCGGCACCTGTGGCGTGCCGATCATTGCCACCAGTATCGAACCCTATCGTTGTGGCCTGCCCGTCACGCTCGTTGAAAACCGCTTTAAAGACTGGATGAGCGCTATACGCGCGCACCTTGCGGATATGGATGCCACTCGTCGTCTGGGCGATCAACTTCGCGCGGCGGTCCATCAGGACTGGTACCTGAGGGAGCAGGGATTAAACGAATGGCAGAGAGGTTGGCTTTCTGCCTGAGACAGTGGCGGCGCGTCGTCCTGATGATGACGCCGTCGTTACATGACCGGACATAACGTCTCCATAGAGACACACAACGTTCAGGCAACGCCAGCTTTTCATTGTCGCGCCTGTAGAAAAAGAGGCTGTTATGCGTGGGTTCACCTTTCCTTACTTACTTCTGGCACCGGATTACATCGAATCTTCATCCGGCGTTCAGGTTATCCATCAGCTCTGTCACATGATTAATGAACAGGGCGGTAAAGCCTGGATGGTTAATTGCCGCGTGAATCCAGAATGGAATACGCCGGTGATAAACAGTGAAGACTGGAAAGTTATTCAAAACAGCGGGCAACCCTGGATTGCCATTTACCCTGAAATCGTATCGGGTAATCCTCTTTCCGCGCCCGTATGTGTTCGCTATATGCTGAACCGGGAAGGCGTGATCATGAATAACCGGATCCATGAAGGACCGGATGATTTATTTTTCTGGTACCGCAATGAGTTTGCTGAAAAAGCCGTTGACCCACAAATATTGGGAATCGAATCCTTTGATCTGCAATTATTTTGTGACGACAACCCGCAGAAAGACCTGAATATCCTCTACCTGAATCGTGTGCCTGAGTCGGTCGTTGATTTCAGCCAGCTACCCGCGGATACCAAAATCTTGTCCATGGCAAACCCATTGACGCTGAAAGAACTTGCCGTTGTGCTCAAGCGTACGCGCGTATTTTATTCGTATGAGTCCTCGGGCACCTGCGCAATGGCGATTTTATGCGGAAGTCCTGTAGTTGCGTTAACCGCACCGGGTTATGAAAAGTATGCCATTACGCAGGAAACCGTGCGTGACAACGGTGGCGCTGGATTTTGCTGGGAAAACACCCAGGAAGCTATTGATACCGAGCGCCAGAATTTATGGAAGATGCGAGACTATTTTCTGGTCCGACGCGCGAGAAGTCAGCAACAGTTTGAAAACTTCGTTACGTTGACACAAGAAAAGGCCGAACAACGTGCCGCGCAGGATAAGCGACACGCTTTGAATGACTGGCTGTATAAGCGGCAACTTCCGGCTCCTGCTGAAGAGGTGCAGAGTCCTTCATCACTGCCACTCCTCAGAATGCTGATTGCCGTCCAGCCAGGCAGCGAAGCGGACAGGACCTCGACGCTGAATGCCTTATTGCCTCAGTTAGATCAGGTAACAGGATGCGCCGTTTTACTGGCGACGCCGCAGGAAACGTGCCACGTTTCTGACGATCGTGTCTTTCAGATTCGGTCTGATGTGTGGCTGAATGAAATGAATTGTCATCTGGATCAGAACGTTTACGACTGGATATACGTCGTTCCTGCCGGGTGTCAGTTTACAGCGGAAAGTTTACGACTCCTTGCTGAGGCCTTGCACAGCAGAACGGGATGCGCCTTTGTTTACGCGGATGAAGGCCTCTCTGACAAGGAAGGGAAAATTCATCCTCATTTTAAGCCTGCATTTTGCCCGGACCTTTTTCTGAGTCAGCCTTCACTCTACCTTAAGCGCGGGATCTTCGCGCGAAACGCCTTGATGGCTATCGGCGGGTTTAATGCTGATTTATCCGCGTGCTATGAGCTGGATGCGATTACGCGACTGTTAGCTACGCGCGATAGCAACGTGTTTGGTCATGTTTCAGAGGTCTTTACCGTGACGCCTCTGAAAAGCTGTGTGGCACAGGATCTGCAGCAGGAACATGCTGTGTTGCAATCTTATCTTCAGCAGCAGGGCTTCAGCCAGGGTGTAGTGGAGCACCAGCCGGGTAAGCCGTGGCGGTTAAGATACAGCACGGAGCCGGTTATTTCGCTCAGCATCATACTTGTCGCTGGCACAGATATCCATCAACTGCAGTGTTGCATCACTACGTTATTTGAACAAACCCATCAACCGGTATGCCAGTTGATTGTTATTGTGACGCCGGCGACCTCTGAGGCCATCACGGCCTGGCTGACGACAAATTTGTCAACAGCGTCGGTTAACATCAACATCCTGAAAAGTCATGGCAGCCAAACCCAGGAAGCGGCGATTAATGAGGCAGTAGGGCAGGCAGAAGGCGAGTTTCTGCTGTTGTTGGATCCCCGTGTTTTATTTGTCAGCCGCGGCTGGCTGGAGGCGCTGGCATGTCATGCCCTGCGGCATGATGTTGTCTGCGTCGCGCCTCATATTATCAACCTGGACAGTCAGATCTTATGTGCCGGAGAAATTCTTGGGGTCAGGGGCCTGGCCTTCCCTGTTGGTTATGCCGAAAGATGGGGCAATGCAGGCTACCTGTCACGCTATCAAAGCGACTGTAGTTATTCGACGTTGGCCACAGACTGTCTGTTAATCAGAAAAGACAGATGGCTGGAGGTCGGTGGATTTGATACGGCTTATACACAACCTCTGCTGGCCAGACTGGACCTGAATCTGCGACTGGTTCAGCAGGGCGGTCGGGCAATATGCACACCTTACAGCGTTGTAGCAAAACAGGAAGCCGTGACGGACTTTCCGCCAGAATATGCGTTGTCGCCTTCACAGGAACTTGACCGTTTCTATCACGCCTGGCTCCCTGTTCTGGCAGATGATCCGGCTTATAATAAAAATTTAAGCCTGAACAGAACCCTTTTTACCGCAGACAGCACGTTAGTCACGGGCTGGAACCCGCTCAAACCTGGCGAAACACGTACCGTCATTTTTATCGCGCAGGATCAGAATAATACTGGCGTGCAGCGATTTACCACCGCGCTGGACAGGCTGATGAATGCCGGTGGCGTCAAAAGCGTGCTTCTTGAACAGATACCCTCCGCGCCAGAATTATTGCGGCATCATCCTGACGAGCTCGTTATCAGCGGCGAACTGACGGATCTCGCCTGCCAGACAATCAGGCAACTCAAAAACGCCATAACCTGTCGTGTTCATTATCTTATTCAGGACGATCCGAATGCGCGGAAATATAAAAAATTAATTGAAGATAATGTTATCGATAACTGGCTAACGTACAGCGATGCACTGGCCAATTGGCTCAAAAAGCGCCATAAACCTGTCGTTATTCTTCCCAATGTTTTAGTACAACCCTGTCAGGATAGAGTTAAGCAGAAAAAAGACAAATGCCGTGTCGTGTGTTTCACATACGATCTCAGGAAGAAAGATTATGAATTACTGACTCCAGCGATAACGGCAAGTGCGGAAAAGCTTGACTGGATTGTCATTGGACATTGTCCGCCGGAATGGCTGCCTTATATCAGGGAAACGTACCGTTTTCAGACTGAGGCCCGCCTGGTCGCGCAGTTGCTGCATTGTGACGCCGATATCGCCGTGCTTCCGCGCTGCAACAATGATGAAAACCGTTACAAAGATAACAACGTACTCATGCAGTTAGCAGTAATGGGGATACCGGCGATGTATAGCGATCATCCTACATTCGGTGAGTCCGTTCCCGGCTGGAGAGTAAAACATAACCCGAACGCCTGGAAAGAGGCTATCGCAACGCTTTGTACTGATACGTCGCTGAGTGACACGCTCAGTCAGCAATTGAAAGAAAAAGCGTATAACGAGGTAAACCAGGACGCGCTTATGACACTTTTCGGCCGGATACAGGCGTTATCTGAAGCCACTCAGGCATAAATGACGTGCAGAGACAGCGCGCCAGATAAAAGCCCTGTACGCATTCAACAATTATTTAAGGTCAGGAAGTTATCCGATGAAGATAAACAAACCCTCATCAAATGTGCTGGTGACAAGTCCTCTTCTGCCGCCCCTGGAAGAGTTCCTGCCTTATTTAGAACGTATCTGGGACAGTAAACAGCTCACAAATGGTGGTCCGTATCACCAGGAGCTGGAACGGGCCCTTGCCGATTATCTCGGTGTCGAGCACCTCAGTTTGTTCGCGAACGGTACCCTGGCGCTGGTGACTGCGCTTCAGGCGCTCAGAATCACGGGGGAGGTGATTACCACTCCCTATTCTTTCGTCGCGACATCCCATTCCTTATTATGGAACGGCATAAAACCCATATTCGTCGATATTGATCCTGTTACCTGCAATATCGATCCTGAAAAAATCGAATCCGCCATTACGCCTACCACCAGTGCAATTTTACCCGTTCACTGCTATGGCATTCCCTGCGATGTCGACCGCATTCAACGTATTGCCGACAATTACGGTCTGAAAGTCATCTACGATGCCGCGCACTGTTTTGGTGTTAAACAAAAAAACGTCAGTATCCTGAATCACGGCGATCTTTCTGTTTTAAGCTTCCATGCGACAAAGGTATTTAACACGTTTGAAGGCGGCGCCATTATCTGCCCGAATGAAAAAATCAAACGACGTATTGATTATTTAAAGAATTTTGGCTTTGCCGATGAAACCACGGTGGTTGCGCCGGGTATCAATGGCAAAATGAATGAAGTTCAGGCGGCATTTGGATTACTCCAGCTGAAGCATGTGGATTCAGCGCTGGCTAAGCGTAAAGTCATCTACGAAAAATATCAGCAGGCATTAGGGCATATACACGGACTTACGCTACTACCGCTCGTTGATGAAACCGACTGGAACTATGCGTATTGCCCGGTCTTTGTTCACGCGGGATTATTCCCGATGACGCGTGATGAACTGTATCATCACTTCAAAAGCCAAAATATTTATGTCAGACGGTATTTTTATCCGCTCATCTCCGATTTCCCGATGTACAAAGGCTATGAATCATCGGCTCCTTCAAATTTGCCGGTGGCCAGTCAAATTTCTCAGCAGGTGTTGTGTTTACCGGTGCATCCAAACCTGGCGGAAGCGGATCAGGATGAGATTATTAACATTATTATGCGCGCCAGCAATGTGAATGCTGCGTAAGGCTTCAATCCGGATCTTTACAAGCCCGTCAGGCAAAAGGGAACATGCGTTTGCCTGACGCTGCACATCTCACATGCTTTCCATCTGCACGATCTTGCTTTCTTAATCGTTTCTCATCTCAAAAAATCGTTGCTGACAGCGGTATATCGAAAAAGAAACGGGAAGGGCACAGACGACGGATACAGGTAATGAGAACAACTCTGCCCGGCTGATACGCGAGAGCCGGGCTGATGCAAAGAAAAAATCAGGCAGGAATCGCGTACAACACCAGTTCAAAAGCATGAACAGGATGATGGGCGCGGAGATAAAATCGATACCCGGGCATAATGCTTTTGATATAAGCAGGAATCTTTATAAGATCATCCGGTTTGTGATAAGCGCTGATTGCCAACAGTGGGTAACAGCGTTGAATACTGTTTTTCGCCCCCTCCAGCGCAGAAAGCTCAGCGCCTTCAATATCCATTTTGATAAACGTCACCTTACTGTCCGCAATAACGCTATCGAGTGTGGTTAATGCGATACTGTTAGTCGTGACCTTTTCAGTAATTTTTGAATCCAACGCTTTTCCTGAGTCGAAATACAGCGTTGTCTCTTCACTCCATACGCCTGCCTGGTGGCATTCACAATACGCTTTATCCGCTGTAGCGGCACACAGCAACGGATAATTGACGTCGTCAGGTTCGAAGGCAAAGATTTTTTTCGGCGAAGGGAGTCCGCGGGTGGCCAGTGCGGCTTCGAAAGCATTCACGCTGTCACCATTATAAGCACCACAGTCAACAAAAACCTCGGACTTACTCAACGCGACAATGTCGGTTGGGAAGTAATGGTTCTCATCATACACTGTTTTAATATAGTCAGGGCGTGCGCTAATACGCTGATTCATGAATGCGATAAACGTCTCGCGAGATTTATCATCACCAAGACTTTCATATAAGGAATGCAGGGCGTCAGCATGGGTCTGACAAAAATCATAGGAAATAATATCTTCGGTGTTTACGCCCGTAAAAGAGGGGTCATAGACCAGCACTTCAGATTGAACGTCTGATAATGAATTTAAAAACGCCTGCTCCACATACTGTAGTGCAATAATAAAATTATATTTTTTATTGGTGTTGAGCAAACTTTCCAGAGGGACAACAGTCAGTTCGTTTAACGTTTGACCAGGAGAAAAATACATTTCATTGACCGCTACATAATCGATATGCAAGTGATTACGCGCCATATATTCACGGGTCTTGGTAGCCAGACAGCCTGCGCCAATGAGGACTACCGGATTACCGTTTTGGTACATTTTCTCCAGCGTAACGAGAAAATGGTTATTTTTCTCGACTATTTCACTAAGAAAACTCATGAGGAACTCCGTTATATTTTATCTTTTTATTGTTTAAAGGGTACATTTTTGCTGACTTGTTGCACTTTTCGCGGCACTTTCAAGAAAGTGAAGCCCGCGAGCCGCAACGTCTGAACCCATCACGTAATCGTTAGGTTCCCCTCTCAATGCAGAGGCAATGTCAGCATAATAATTGGCAAATGCTTCAATAAAGCCAGCAGGGTGACCCGCTTTAAAACGGCAGTAACGTGCATCAGCAGCAACAATGTTGTCATTGGCTGTGCGATCAATAACAGAACGACTGCCTTGCAAACCGCTGACATACAGGAATTCAGGATCCATCTGGAGCCATTCTGCGCTGCCCTGACTTCCCATGACGCGAATCCGCAGGCCATTTCGGTATCCCAGAGCGGCTTTGCCATACCAGTAATTACACGTCATACCGCTTTGATAACGCGATAAGATATGTACGGTGTCGATAACGCCGGGAATTTTGGCGTACGTATCATTGATCGCATAAATATCGACGGCGTGATCCCCGGTGATAAATTCAATAAGCTGGTGAACATGAACGCCAAGATCGAGCGAAACGGTTGGAATGACGGCATCCTGCTGCCGCCATCTCTGCGGTTTTGGCACATCGCCATGCTGATTATGGCGTGCAAAACCTTCCTGAGGCATTTCAACCATGACCTGCTGAATGGCCCCGAAATCGCCGCGCTGTACGCGCTTTTGCAGTTCGCGCACCATGGGATAGCCACTGTAATTGTAAGTGACAAACAATTTTGCCTGATGTTGGTGCTCGCTGTTCATGATGTGCAAAGCGCTTTGATGGCTTTCAACCATCGCCTTTTCGCAAATTACAGCCAGACCGTTTTCGAAACAGGCGGTGATAATTTCATGATGGTCAGGGGTGGGTGTTAACACCGCAACTGCATCAAGATGATGGCGCTCCTGCAAAATAAACGCCTGAATACTCTCGTAAATACGTTCAGGATGAATATTCCAGCTCTCACCCGTGTGACGATTCTGCTCAGGATTGCGGCTAAAACAGCCCGCCACAAGCGTAAAATCCCCGTCGAGCTGTGAGGCAATTTTATGGGTAAGACCAATAGCCGAATTCGCGCCACCGCCAATAAAACCAAGTTGTAGTCGTTTTTTCATATCGGTTTCCTAGTACTTACCAAGCGTAAAAAAATTTTTTAACTGTGGTGTGAAGCGGGCCAGTTCATCACGTTGGTGGAATTCAGCAAAAATAAGCGCGGCGCGATCGTGAGGCGCGCGCTGGATTCTCTCGCCTGTTTTCTTAAGTGGCAGAAAAGAAAGGATATTGGCCGGTAATGCTGCGAAGCTGACGGAGGTAAAGGTTTGTTCCTGATCAACAGACACAGTATGGCGAGCGATTAATCTGACATGTTCGGGACGCCGATTGGCTGGCGTAAAAGGTGTGCCGGTAAAGGCATGGGTGAACCAGAGTGAATAAGGCGTGTCTGTAGAATATTCAATGAGTTGATTATACAGGTCACCCGGGCATCGGCGTGTCATTTCTATCAGAGAAAAGCTTTTACCATCCGAGATAAACTGAGTGTGCAGTAAACCATCACAAAGCCCGAGCTCATCAACGAGTGCCTGTATACAGTCGCTGACCTGGTCTTTTATCGACGCAGGAAGATTGAGGCTGAGGCTACTACTGTTTACCTGCCAGGGATAAACGGTACAAAATTCATCAACAAAATATTCGACCGCCACTTTTCCATTCACGATAAAAGCGGAGTGGCTGTGTAAATCACCGGCTATCCAGCGCTCTATAAGTGCCTGGCCACAGGATGATGCCGCACAGGCGTCTCGCCAGGCGGCGGAGATGTGTTCGCGCTCAGCCACCAGTGAAATCCCTAATCCGCTGTAGGAATCGACAGGTTTTATCATCAACGGTAACGGAAGTTGCGCCGCCTCTTCAGGACAGCTCACGGCCACAGGGACTGGATAACCCTTATTCTGTGCCCACTGGCGGAAGACGTCTTTTTTAAAAATAATTTCTGCTACATCAGGGCGATCAAAACCGCGTAAGCCCATTGCCTCAGCGACACTGGCACCCGTAAGGTAAGACACATCGGTAACACCAGGCAGAAGTGATGTAATATTGAGTGATTTCGCCAGGGTCAGTACGTCCTGTACATTGGCATAATTCAGGCAAAAAGAGTGGGCCGCGAGTTGATGACCCGGATCCTGCGGTTTGCCGCTGCATACGGCTGTTTCATAACCGGAATGCTTAAGTGCCATCAAAAGAGGCATGGCAGCAAAACCGGCATCCAGCATAAGTGCTTTTTTATTACTGCTCATTATGATTTGCCTGAGGTGGTGCAGCTAACACATTGTTTAGCTGGCAAAGTTTTTTCCTGGTATGGATGGGGTGCCAGGCGCGCTTTTATAGCAGATTGTAATCCCGGCAGGCCGAACTGATGCCGTAAATAAAGCCCTTTTTAGTGTGTATTTAACGCAAACGGGGACAGGCAGGCTCGTCAGGAACCGCGCTTCTTTCTGGCGGCAATGTGAATGTTTTATGCAGAGTCATAATGACCGGAATGGCAGAGACAGGCAGACGCCACAAAGCGATATAACGCTGTATTAATACAGTAAAGCAACATCGCAGTATTGATTGCATTGCCGCCGTGACTGAATGGTACTGTTTTGTGTGCTGACAAGCCTGATCGATAAGATGCATCTTCAGGCTTACAGCAAAGGCTCAGAGGTTTTGATAGCCGGATTTCAGGCTACGATAATAAGTGGAACGCAGTAAGGCTTCTGAGAGTTGTTCACGCGGTTGTGAAGAAAAGAAGTGATAGTTAATTTTACAGGCCAGAGAAAGCCCTGTTTCGCGCATCATGAAATAATGCTGTTCGCCACTGCCTACCTCTGGAGCAATATAGTTTTTAAGCAAATCGTTGCCGCCAAGATCGAAGTTCTTATTCTCTTTAAATAAATCAAAAAAGATTGCACTAAAGAAAATGCTTAAATGTTTGTTATTGGGGTGGCTTACCGTGCTGTAGCAATGTTTATCTTTTAACAGGGCGTCCCGATAAAAGTCTGAATAATCAAACGCCACCTTACCTTCTTTGAACAACCGCTGGTAGCGATTAGCGTCGTCCATGATCATGTTATGCTGCCTGGCCTCGTCGTAACTGACATTGTGGTACGCAGCAACGGCATCCGCACAGGCATGTGCGGTCAAATAGAGATGCAAAAAACGGTAATCAACATACACCATTAAATCGGGCACGGCAGCAGAATAATACCCTAGCTGCGGTGCTGATACGCTTGATTCCATTGTGGGTAATATGCGGATATCGAAATACTCGGTCAGTTTCGCGGTTGACAGCAAACCCCAGCGTTCAGAATGATACTGCATATAAATATGATCGCAGCTTTCAAGTTCGTGCATCAGATTGATAATGTCTCGCTGAGCATCAAGTTTATACAGAGGTGTATTAACAACGTGTGTTATTGCGCCACGATGAAGCTCAGAATAATTACTTAATAACTGACCAACGACTTCGAGCTGACAGTTACCAATCGTTGCTACTTTCATTACATTATCTCCTTATAAAGTATTCGCGTAGGGAAAGGGGGTTGCCAGGTGATTCAGACAGAGGCGAAGTTTATCCTGCCAGTCTGAGGGGGGGATGCCGATGGTGCTGAGAGCGTCACTGTTCATCACACTGCGCGCCGGCCGAATCGCCGCAGACGGATAGTGCGAGCTGATAATGCCATGCACGACCACGTCCTGTTGCGCCGCGACAAAGATTGTCTGAGCGAATTCGCACCAGCTGACGGCAACGTCGCCACAATAATGGTAAAGACCGTGCTTTTCGGGCATGTCGGCGAGCGTGATCATGGCCTGGGCTAAATCACCCGCGTAGGTCGGACAGCCATACTGATCGTTCACCACATGTAACTCGGAACGCGTCTGCGCCAGACGAAGCATGGTACTGACGAAGTTATTACCGTATTCGCTGAACATCCATGAGGTACGAATCACAATCGCCTCGGGCAGGACCTCAAAGACGCGCTTTTCACCTTCCCACTTACTCAGGCCGTAAAAATTAATCGGGCAGGGCGGATCCTGTTCGGTATAGGGCGTTTTTTTCACCCCGTCGAAAACATAATCTGTGGAAATATGAATGAAACGCGCCCCGATCATTTTGGCGGCCTGAGCCAGATTTTCAGGGCCAATCGCATTGATCTTTAAGGCTCGTGTCCGGTCGGTTTCTGCTTTATCAACGGCGGTATAAGCCGCTGCATTCATAATGACATCGGGCTTAAATTTTTTAACCACGCGCACAACGGCAACGCGATCGGTAATATCCAGTTCCGCCGAACCACATGCCAGCGTAATCCAGTCGGCGGGAAAACGATCCAGTAAACAGCGCCCCAACTGACCATAAGCACCTGTAAGTAAAACGCGCATTACACCAACTCCTGCAATGAGAGTCCTTGTTGATTTTTCACCGATAATATCGGCTGTTCGACAAACCATTGAATCGCAACATCAGGGGCATTCCACATCAGGCAGGCTTCATCCTTAGGATTGTCATAGTGAGGACAGGTATATTCAAAATCAGCAATGTCCGGGCGCGAGACGAATGGATGCAAGTGCATCAAGAGTGAAAGGGGAAGAGAGAGCATGGGCTTGTCATAGACCGGCAGCAGTTGCTCAGAGACGCCACAGGTCACCGGATGCAGTCGGGAACCGGTTCCGCCTGCCAGTACTATGCCTTTCATCATTCGCTTCCTTCATAACTCGTCTGCGCGTGCAGCGTGATGGTGAAAGAATACGAGTGTTCGAGTGAAAGTAATGGCACGAATAACCGACAAAAAAGCGGGTAAAGTCAAGGATAAGTCCGTCCCCGCATCCATAGCGGCTAATGAAATAAATCAGCATAAGCGAAGCGGGCACATTTTATCGCGCAGTAATGCAAATCGCGTCAACCAGAAGGAAGTGATTGTGGATTAGAGTTTTCGGCGCGATAAAAGTTGGATAAACGTTACAGTTCATACAGATGGTGCCGATAACACTCTTCAGGATAAGTTTAATTTGGCTACAACTTCGCGTGTTCTGGGGTGGTTATGCGCTTCAACTATGACCTGCTACCGGGTGAACGGCTTTCCTTCGAGGAGATCGCCCGGCGCTATGCACAGCAATACCCTGAGGAGAAAGAATTAACAGCGCGAGCGCTGCTGAGTCCTTCGACCAGCTTTCGGACGCTAAAGATTCGTGCTGTCTTCGCACAGGAAGAGAGCAACAGTCCGCTGGAAGACCTGTTATTTATTGCGAACGACAATGAACGTAAAAATTACCTGCGCCGTTTTGAGTATTACCTGAAGCAGCAGGCTCCTTTTCACTATTTCCGCCGGGGAGAGCAGGACAAAGCGGAGAATTTGTGGAAAGTGATTGGCCAAAGCTACGTATATGCCATGATCGATCCCCATTCAGCACAGGCGCAGAACCTGATCAACAGCCGGGGATACAAACTGGTGCTGATGCGAGAAGACGGCGACGATGCCTGGTGGCAGTTGTTTAACATGCACTCCAACCCGTGCTTTCCGCAATCACAGCGTATCCAGTTTATTGTGGTACTGAGTACACCCGGACATAAAACACCCGCCGCAGTGATGCCTGGTACTGAAGTCGGGCGGCGGGTAAAGGCTAAAGTGCTGCAGCGAGCCAGCCAGGCCGAATTTATGGCCGCCGTGAAAGCCCGTTATGGTGCCTGTGTCATTACCGGCACCAGCCTGATCGATCAGCATCAGTGGCCATGGGTGGAAGCCTGCCATATTGATACGCGAGAGAATGATGAAGGTTTTCTGGCGGATAACAGTGTGGATAACGGATTGTTCCTGCGCAGCGATTTACAGCGACTTTTTGTTAACCGAATGATTAGTATTGATGGTGATTCCGGCAAAGTCCGTTTTAATGGGGATGAAAAAACCCGCGAAAGCATTAGCCCTTTTTATCAGGAAATGGAAGGGCAGATTTGTGCTTTATGGGACCGCGTGCCCTCCGCCACTCGTCAACGTTTACTGTCATTAGGTTAGCCTGTTGAGACAGAGCGGAATCTTCCGCTCTGAAACATCACAAATTTGAAATAACCTCGGTTTATCCCGCCTATTCTGCCAATCGAAAGTCCTACAGAATTGCATAATCATGCCGATAACTTCATTAACGCAGGGTAGTCAACGTGAACGATCTCTATACCGCCGAAGGCGTGATGGACAAACATTCGCTCTGGCAGCGCTACGTCCCACTGGTGCGTCATGAAGCACTGCGCTTGCAGGTTCGCCTGCCTGCCAGTGTGGAACTTGACGATCTGCTGCAAGCCGGGGGCATTGGTCTGTTGAATGCGGTGGAGCGCTACGACGCGCTTCAGGGTACCGCCTTTACCACGTATGCAGTCCAGCGCATTCGTGGCGCAATGCTTGATGAGCTTCGCAGCCGGGACTGGGCGCCACGCAGCGTCAGACGTAATGCACGTGAGGTAGCCGGAGCCATGCATCAGGTTGAGCAGATGCTGGGTCGGGCCGCTTCCGAGCAGGAAGTCGCGCAACAGTTGAATGTTTCGATAGAAGAGTACCGGCAGATTCTGTTGGATACCAACAACAGTCAGCTCTTTTCATACGACGAGTATCGGGAAGAACACGGTGACAGTGCGGAGCTGGTGACGGAAGGGCACGAAGAGGCCAATCCACTTCATCAGTTAATGGAAGGGAGTCTGCGTGAACGCGTCATAGAAGCGATCGAGGCGTTGCCTGAGCGCGAGAAAATGGTGCTGACACTGTACTACCAGGAAGAACTGAATCTTAAAGAGATTGGCGCGGTACTTGATGTCGGGGAATCCCGGGTCAGCCAACTGCACAGTCAGGCGATTAAACGCTTGCGTGCCCGACTTACGGGAGCGCGCTAGAAGGCTCAGTTCCTGGAGATCTATAAATATAAGAAATCGGGGACTCAACAGTGGGAGCCAAAACCAAAGCCAGACCTTTAAGTCGCTATCTTAAAGACTATAAACACAGCCAAACCAATTGTTCACACTGTGGCAAAGTACTAGACCGAATGGCGCTGGTTTTTCGTGGCCAGATCATCAATAAAGAGGCCATCGCACGGATGGACCAAATGATTGATGAGCCACTCTGGCTAAAACTGCAGCCAGAATTAACGGCACTTTGTCGTTTTTGCAGCGATATTTTTTGTAATACACATCCTAACTATTTTGACATTATGGCGTTTAAACAATATCTGTTCGAGCAGACGGAAATGAGCCCAAGCACGATTCGTGAGTATGTGGTTCGGTTACGTCGGCTTGACGATATGCTGAAGGCGCGAAATTTTCCGGCAGAAAAACTGAAAGGCAATAGCTGGCATCAATGCCTAGAAGAAGATTTACCCGATGCAGGCAACAATAATTATCGAATTGCGCTGCGCAAATATGACCAGTTCTTAGGCTGGCAGCAACGTTAAGGGAAAAATGCCGGGCACAGGATGCACGGTCAGTCGATTTCCCGCCCCACGTTTCTTCTCACCATCGGAAGAAACGTGGGGATGTTGTGCATTCCCGTCTTCCACGTTCCTGACCTCAATTCAGGATGATCCTTTCTTCATCTTCTGTAACACTGTAATGATAACTGCTCTGTGCCTGACTGGAGGCCGCATTGTCTTTACATCTTATTCATCAGTTTCCCCGTATTGAACTTCTGGGTGCGCCCACGCCTCTGGAATTTTTGCCCCGTCTGTCGGACTTCTTAGGTCGTGACATTTTTATCAAACGCGACGATGTAACGCCGCTGGCGCTGGGCGGCAACAAACTGCGCAAGCTGGAGTTCCTGGCGGCCGATGCGCTGCGTGAGGGGGCCGATGTGCTGCTCACCGCCGGTGCGATCCAGTCCAACCACGTGCGTCAGACCGCTGCGGTCGCGGCCAAACTTGGGCTGAAATGCGTGGCATTACTTGAAAACCCCATCGCGACCCAGAGCGAGAATTACCTCACTAACGGTAACCGGCTGCTGCTGGAACTGATGGACGTTGAAGTAGTGATGGTTGATGCACTGACCGATCCTGCCGCACAACTGGCGGAACAGGCGGAACGCCTTGAGGCGCAGGGCTTTCGACCCTATACCCTGCCTGTTGGTGGATCAAACGCGCTAGGCGCGCTGGGTTACGTAGAGTGCGCCCAGGAGATCGTGCATCAAAGTGAAGGCGTGGTGGATTTTGCTGCGGTAGTTGTCGCGTCTGGCAGTGCCGGAACGCATGCGGGGCTGGCCATTGGGCTGGAACACCTCATGCCGCAAACCGAGCTGGTGGGCGTGACCGTATCGCGTCAGCGTGATGAACAGCTGCCGAAAGTGGACGCTATTCGTCAGGCGCTGGCATCGCAGTTGTCGGTAGAGGCAAAGGCCCCGGTGACGCTGTGGGATGACTACTTTGGGCCACGCTATGGCGAGCCAAATGAAGAGGGCACAGAGGCGATCAAGCTGCTGGCCCGGCTGGAAGGCCTCCTGCTCGACCCGGTTTATACTGGCAAAGCGATGGCGGGGTTAATTGATGGGATCAGTCAGAATCGTTTCCGCCGCGAAGGACCGCTCCTGTTTGTGCATACCGGCGGTGCGCCCGCGTTATTTGCTTATCACCCTTCGGTCTGAGACGTCGCGAAAAAAAGGTTTATAATCCGGCCGTTATTTTGCTGTCTCAGGTAAATAACGCCCATAATGACAGAGCGGCAAACGGGGTTTAGCCGCTCAACAGCACACTCACGAATAATAAATGGGGTACACATGGCTTTCTCACAGATTCGTCGCCAGCTGGTGACGGGAATGATGGCGGTTGCGCTGGTTGCTGGCGTTAGTGTTAAAACCTTTGCCGCAGAAGATTTGCTGCAGCAAGTGAAAAGTAAAGGCGAACTGCGTGTGGGCCTGGAAGGCACCTATCCGCCTTTCAGTTTCCAGGATGAAAAAGGCAAGCTGACCGGATTTGAGGTGGAGTTCGCCCAGGACCTGGCGAAACACATGGGTGTGAAAGCCGTGCTGAAACCGACAAAATGGGATGGCATGCTGGCCGCGCTGGATTCCAAACGTATCGATGTGGTGATTAATCAGGTCACCATTTCCGATGAGCGTAAAAAGAAATATGACTTCTCCACGCCGTACACCATTTCGGGCGTGCAGGCGCTGACGCTGAAGAAAAATGCCGGCAGCATCACCCACCCCGAAGATCTGGCAGGTAAAAAAGTGGGTGTCGGTCTGGGCACCAACTACGAGCAGTGGTTACGTGCAAACGTGAAAGGTGTCGATGTTCGTACCTATGATGACGATCCTACCAAATACCAGGATCTGCGTTCAGGTCGCGTTGATGCGATTCTGGTGGACCGTCTGGCGGCACTGGATCTGGTGAAGAAAACCGGTGACACGATGGCCGTTGCTGGCCCTGCGTTCTCGCGTCTTGAAGCGGGCGTTGCACTGCGTAAAGGTAACGAAGATTTACTGAAAGCCATTAACCAGGCGATTGCAGAGATGCAGAAAGACGGCACGCTCAAAAAGCTGTCTGAGAAATGGTTTGGCGCGGACGTTACGCAATAATGCAGGAAAGTTTACAACTGGTGCTGGAGTCAGCACCATTCCTTCTTAAAGGCGCGCTGTTTACGCTTCAGCTCAGTATTGGCGGGATGTTTTTTGGGCTGATACTGGGCTTTGTGCTGGCGCTGATGCGCTTGTCGCGCTTTTGGCCCATCAGCTGGCTGGCACGTATCTACGTGTCGATTTTTCGTGGCACGCCGCTTATCGCTCAGTTGTTTATGATCTACTACGGTCTGCCCCAGTTTGGCATTGAGCTGGATCCAATTCCTTCCGCGATGATTGGCCTGTCGCTGAATACAGCAGCCTATGCATCGGAATCACTTCGTGGTGCCATTGCGGCGATTGAGCGCGGCCAGTGGGAAGCGGCGGCCAGCATTGGCATGACGCCATGGCAAACGCTGCGCAGGGTTATTTTGCCTCAGGCTGCCCGTACCGCCTTACCGCCATTGGGTAACAGCTTCATCAGCCTGGTCAAAGATACCTCACTGGCGGCGACCATTCAGGTACCGGAGTTATTTCGTCAGGCCCAGTTGATTACCTCACGTACGCTGGAGGTATTCACGATGTATCTGGCGGCCTCGGTTATCTACTGGATCATGGCTACCGTGCTGTCTGCCTTACAGAACCGGCTCGAAGCACACGTTAACCGTCAGGATCAGGAGGCGAAATGAGTGCCATTGAAGTGCGCCAACTGGTGAAACAGTTTAACGGCCAAACGGTACTGCACGGCATCGATCTGGATGTTGCGCCGGGTGAAATTGTGGCGATTATCGGCCCGAGCGGATCCGGTAAAACGACGCTGTTGCGCAGCATCAACCTGCTTGAAGTGCCTGAGTCCGGGCGCATCAAAGTCGGCGATATTACGATTGACGCCAGTCTGGGGATCAATAAGCAGAAAGAACAGGTGCGCCAACTCCGTCAGCAGGTGGGGTTTGTGTTTCAGAACTTCAATTTGTTTCCGCATCGCTCGGTGCTGGAAAACATTATTGAGGGACCGGTCATCGTCAAAGGCGAAACCAAAGCGGACGCGGTCGCGCGGGCGCGTGGCCTGCTCGAAAAAGTGGGATTGCAGGGTAAAGAAGACAGCTATCCACGTCGTCTTTCCGGCGGACAGCAGCAACGTGTTGCCATTGCCCGCGCGCTTGCCATGCGGCCTGAAGTCATTTTGTTTGATGAACCGACCTCGGCGCTGGATCCCGAGCTGGTGGGCGAAGTGCTGAATACGATCCGGGCGCTGGCGCAGGAAAAGCGCACGATGGTGATTGTGACCCATGAGATGAGCTTTGCCCGTGATGTCGCTGACCGGGCGATTTTCATGGATCAGGGCCGCGTGGTAGAACAGGGCCCGGCCAAAGCGTTGTTCAGCGCTCCTCAGCAGGCGCGTACCCGACAGTTTCTGGATAAATTTCTTAATCAATAATCCCCAAAATGCCGCCCGACACGGGCGGCGTTTTATTTATTTTTTTCCTGCCTGCGCGCTCAGTTTCTTCTGAAAATTTACGGCTGGTCTTTCCTTAACCTGTTGTTATCGCTTCGGTTATACGGAGTGATGTTTCAATGACGTAACAGAGTGTAAATTTTAAGACCTCCCCGATTGAGGTGATAGTGAAAATATTAATAATTCTTCACAAATTCATCGCGCTATCGGGACGTTATAATGACTCACCCCAGGAAGGAAATCCTCTGGATCAATACCCTCAAAGGAGGGTGCATTTTACTTGTCGTACTGCATCACGCCATCATCACCACGTTCGCACCCTCGCTTCATCATCTGACCGCGGGTCTGCTACCGGCACAAGGATGGGTGGCGTTTAATACCTGGCTCTCGCCGTTGCGTATGCCCGCTTTCTTCTTTGTGTCTGGGTTACTGGCCGCTAACGCGGTCGTGAAGAAAAGCTGGCAGGAAGTGTTTACGAAAAAATTCAGCAATATTGTTTACCTCTACCTGCTGTGGGGCGTGATTCAGTGGCTGAGTATCCACTACATTTCCACCCATTTAGGCGAACGGCTGTCCAGTAGCAAAAATACCGCCTATGCGGATTCGCCTCTTGAGTTTATTAAGCTGCTGATGATGTCGATGACCAGCCTGTGGTACCTGTACGCGCTGGCAGGGTTTTTCCTGGTGACTAAGCTTTTCCATCAACAGAAAAGGGTTCTGCTGGCGGCGGCGATAGCGGCGAACTACGCTGCGCAGTTTAACCTGATCCCCGGATGGGGCCCGGCCAGCGTGGCGCAGAACTCTCTGTATTTCCTGCTGGGCGTTTTTTTCAGCGCGAGGCTAATTGAACTGAGCGCCCTCAAGGGACGTCACTGGCTGTGGCTTGGCGCGATTGCACTTGTCGGCATCGCCCATCATGCAGGTGGCATCTATAAAAACCCGTTTTACAGCCTGCTGACGATCGTGTTTGGCATCGTGCTGTGTCGTTTTCTCAATGCGCATTTCAGAATGACCTGGCTGAACGCTATCGGTCGAAATACATTACAAATCTATGTGTTACACCGCATTTTTATCGAACTGCTCGGACTGAGCGCTATCACACTGGCCCTGCATTTCGGCTGGTTCGGCAATGCCGGCTTTAGCTGGGCCTGGGCGCTGCTGATGCCGGTGACCGGTGTGGCGGTATGCACACTGCTGTCGCTGCTGGTCTGGTCGTTACTTAATCGCGGGCCGGGACGTATGTTGTTTCTCCATCCACGCCTGGTCAGTCAGCGTCAGCCTGAAACGCAAACCTTATCCTGAAGATCCGGGCCAGCGCGCTGGCCCCTTTTTCATCTGCCAGATTACCTCTTAGTCGCCCGACATCCTCGCGGGCCGGGAGCCAGGTCAGCGCACGCCTGACCGTGAAGCCATTTTTTATCGGGAAAACGGAATAAAAGCGCCTACGTCAGTTCCAAAGTTACGCCTGTTGAAAGCAGGGCAGAGCCTCGGTTTATGTCATAAGGATAACCAGACAGGAAAGGAAAACGCGCCTGAATAACGCGCTTGCCGGGCGCAGTGTCAATAAATCCTTTTAAGTGTAAAGTACGGTTCGAAACGCACCGCAACGCGGGTATTTAAGACTTTCGCTACATTCAGCAGAAAGAACATACGGAATACTTTTCGCACAAGAGAAGGCGATGTGAATTGCCGTTCCACCGCAGCGGAAATGTGCCGATGATGAGCAAAGAAAAAGAAGAAATTGCCTGGATTAATACACTCAAAGGCCTGTGTATCCTGCTGGTTATTCTGTATCACACGGTATTACCCGGCTTTGATAATACGGTAACACATCTGACCGCGGGCCTGCTCCCGGCTGAACTGTGGGTCCGGTTTAACCTGCTACTGTCGCCGCTGCGCATGCCCGCCTTTTTCTTTGTATCGGGTCTGCTGGCCAGTCATGCCATTCTTCACCGGCCCTGGCAGTCTGTCGCCACCAGCCGCATTATGAATCTGTTTTACCTTTATCTGTTATGGGGCGTTATTCAGTGGGGATCCATTTCCGGCATCGCGACGGAAATTACCGGACAGCGTATTTCGCAAAATCTTAATGCGGCCTATGCCGGTTCGTTTTCAGAATTTCTCAGACTGACCTTTCTCGCCATGAGTACCGCCTGGTATTTATATGGTCTGGCACTCTATTTCCTGTGCGCCAAATGGTTTCAACATTACAAAATCCCGCTGCTTATCGTAGCCGCTGTGCTGAACTATCTGGCGGTCGAAAAGAGTATCCCGTTCTGGGGACCGCAAAGTCTGGCGCAGTATTTTATCTTTTTTGTACTGGGCGCATTTTGGTGGGCACCCATGCTACGACTGAGCGAAGGGCGACGGGAGAACAGGTTGCCGTGGCTGTTACTGGGACTGCTGGCTGTACTACAGGGCCTGCTTGATTTGAACAGCCGTCTTTTCCTCTGTCTGATTGCCATTCTGGCCAGCGTGGCCGCCTGCCGATGGTTAAGTCAGCTGGGCTGTATGGCCTGGCTGAACTGGACAGGCCGCCATACCTTACCCCTTTACGTTATTCACCGTATTTTCATTGAATATTTCGGGATGACGGCGATTTTATATGCGCAACGTCACCAGCTTTTTGAACTGACAGGCTTTTCATGGCTTTGGGCCTGTCTCTATCCTCCGGTGATGGTTACGATCTGCGCCTTGTGCTCCATGGCGGTCTGGTCATTGCTGAATCGGGGACCGGGACGCGCGCTGTTTCGCTTGCCACATCTGATGAAACGGCCTTCCATTCCGGCAGCCTGACCGTTGTACGCATGTCAGCCACCTGTCTCTGCGGCGCGTCCGGATTGCGTATGAGGGGGATGTGCGCGCAGAGACCACCTGGTAGCGCGAATCCCTTCGCACTTCTCCACTGCTGAGGCGCTCAACGGCCGCGGGTTTTTCATCCGTCATAAAAAAAGGTTCATGCCAGGCATGAACCTTGATCACAACCAGAATGAAACGCGCCGACAGTTAACCGATCGTCATCAGGCTGGCGTTACCGCCCGCGGCGGCGGTGTTGACGCTTAAAGAGCGTTCAATCAGCAGGCGTTCCAGTAACAGGTTGGTTTCACCGCGGGCAAATCCCTGTACCGAGACAATCGCACCTTCACGCGCCGCAATCTGCTCGCACAGGCTGCGGAGCTGGTCGGCATCACCATGATAAATCACGGCATCAAACTGCGCGGTCAGCGGATCCTTCGCCAGGGTAATACGGCTCTTCACCGCTGCCGGTAAGGTATTAAGCAGCGTACGATGCAGGTCATCATCCGGCCACAGGGCCTGACTGCCGACGCTGGTTACCGCAGCCAGCTGAATCAGCGCATCGTCGTTGTTATCTGCCAGACAGAGCACCTGTTCGCGCGGGAGTAACAGGAAGGTGTTGCGCTCTCCTGTTGGGCCCGGCAGCAGACGAACCGTACCGGCCTGCGCCAGCTGTTCATAATGCTGACACAGCGCAGACAGTTGTGGCTTATCTTTTGCCCAGTCGGTCAGTGCCTGATGCGGCGCTAACAGGCGTTGACGCTGACTGTTGTCTGCGGGACGTTCCGCATCCTGACGGGCGAGGGTGGTGCTCAGCGCCTCATCCGGGCGGTTAGCCAGCAGACGATAAAGATACAGTGGGCCGCCCGCTTTTGGACCGGTACCTGAGAGGCCTTCGCCCCCAAAGGGTTGCACACCGACGACCGCGCCGACCATGTTGCGGTTAACATACAGGTTACCCACTTTGGCACTGGCGGTGACCTGCGTGATGGTTTCGTCGATGCGCGTATGAACACCCAGGGTCAGGCCATAGCCTGTGGCGTTAATCTGCTCAACGATCTGCGGCAGGTTGCTGCGGGTAAAACGCACCACGTGCAGGACAGGACCAAACACTTCCTGGGTCAGATCGCTGACCTTATCCAGCTCAATCAGCGTTGGTTTCACAAAGGTGCCTGTGGCCCATTCTTTGCTGTCCTGTGGGTTATCCTGTGCCGTCTGGTAGACCTTAAAGCCTTTATTACGCATGGCCTGAATATGGCGTTCGATGTTGGCTTTGGCTTCCTGATCGATCACCGGACCGATGTCGGTGGACAGGCGTTCCGGGTTGCCCATGCGGCATTCCGCCATCGCGCCACGCAGCATTTTTAACGTGTGGTCTGCGACGTCTTCCTGCACGCAGAGCAGACGCAGGGCGGAACAGCGTTGTCCCGCGCTGTCAAAGGCCGATGCCACGATGTCGACAACCACCTGTTCGGTCAGCGCGGAGGAGTCCACAATCATGGCATTCATTCCGCCCGTTTCCGCAATCAGCGGTGTCGGACGGCCCTGCGGATCGAGTCTGCCCGCAAGATTGCGTTGCAGCAGCGTGGCAACGGCGGTGGAGCCGGTAAACATGACGCCGCGCACCCGTTCGTCGCCGGTGAGCTGTGCCCCCACGGTTTCGCCCTGACCCGGCAGCAGTTGCAGTACACCGGCGGGCACGCCAGCGCTCAGTAAAATATTGACGGCCTGTGCGGCAATTAACGGCGTTTGCTCGGCGGGTTTCGCCAGCACGCTGTTACCTGCCGCCAGAGCCGCGGCGATTTGGCCGGTAAAAATGGCCAGCGGAAAGTTCCACGGGCTGATGCAGACTACCGGGCCAAGCGGACGGTGGGTTTCGTTATCGAAATCATGGCGCACAATGCCGGCATAGTAATAAAGGAAATCGACCGCTTCACGCACCTCGGCAATGGCGTTGTTATAGGTTTTTCCGGCTTCACGCACCAGAAGACCCAGCAGTTGCTGTAGCTGGCTTTCCATCAGCTGTGCGGCGCGCTCCAGAATGGCGGCACGCTCCTGCGGCGGCGTGGCAAACCAGATAGGGCTGGCATTAACGGCGGCCTCAATGGCCAGGGAAACCTCCTGTTCGGATGCCTGGCGCACGGTGCCCACCACATCCGCAGGGACGGCCGGATTGAGCACTGGCTCGCTTTCCCCTCCCGTTAAAGGGCCGTCGATAAGCGGTTGCGCCACATACGTTTCGGTAGCACCGCTCAGCAGCGCGCTGGACAGTGACGCAAGACGATGTTCATTCGCCATATCAAGACCGGCGGAGTTCACGCGGTCCTCACCATACAGGTCACGTGGTAACGGAATTTTCGGGTGCGGCAGGCCCAGTGTTCCTTCGCTGAGACCCAGTTTTTCCACTTCGGCAACCGGATCGGCGACCAGTTCGTCGATGGGCAGTGACGTATCGGCGATGCGGTTAACGAAGGAGGTATTCGCGCCGTTCTCCAGTAAGCGTCGCACCAGATAGGCGAGCAGCGTTTCATGCGTACCGACCGGGGCATAAATACGGCAGGGACGATTAAGTTTACCGTCTGCGACCTTGCCGACCACCTGTTCATACAGCGGTTCACCCATGCCGTGCAGGCACTGGAACTCGTACTGACCCGGATAGTAGTTATTGCCTGCCAGCTGATAAATGGCGGCCAGGGTGTGCGCATTGTGCGTGGCAAACTGCGGATAGATCAGGTTCGGCACCGCCAGCAGCTTGCGCGCGCAGGCCAGGTACGAAATGTCGGTATACACTTTGCGCGTGTACACCGGATAGCCCTCCAGGCCTTCCATCTGGGCGCGTTTAATTTCGCTGTCCCAGTAAGCGCCTTTCACCAGACGAATCATCAAACGGCGGCGGCTACGTTGCGCCAGGTCGATCAGCTCATCAATAACAAACGGACAGCGCTTCATATAGGCCTGAATGACAAAGCCGATACCGTTCCAGCCCTCCAGTTCAGGCTCAAAACACAGCCTTTCGAGCATATCAAGAGAGAGTTCCAGGCGGTCGGCTTCTTCTGCATCAATATTAATGCCGATGTCGTAAGAGCGGGCCAGTAGCGTCAGCGACTTAAGCAGCGGATACAGCTCATCCATCACCCGGTCGTACTGGGCACGGCTGTAGCGCGGGTGCAGGGCAGAGAGCTTAATTGAAATGCCCGGGCCTTCATAAATGCCGCGGCCATTGGAGGCTTTGCCAATCGCATGAATCGCCTGCTGATACGAAACCAGATAGGCTTTCGCATCGCTGGCGGTCAGGGCGGCTTCGCCCAGCATATCGTAAGAGTAACGGAAACCTTTCTCTTCAAGTTTACGGGCGTTAGCCAGTGCTTCGGCGATGGTTTCACCCGTCACGAACTGTTCACCCATCAGGCGCATCGCCATATCCACGCCTTTACGGATCAGCGGTTCACCACTCTTGCCAATGATCCGGTTGAGCGAGCGCGACAGATTCGCTTCGTTATGCGTTGAGACCAGGCGGCCGGTAAATAACAGGCCCCAGGTGGCGGCGTTAACAAACATGGACGGACTGCGGCCCAGATGCGACTGCCAGTTGCCGTTACTGATCTTGTCACGGATAAGCGCATCGCGCGTCGGTTTATCCGGAATACGCAGCAACGCTTCCGCCAGGCACATCAGCGCCACGCCTTCCTGTGAAGATAATGAAAACTCCTGAAGCAGACTTTGCACCATACCGGCGCGTCCGGTTGCCCCTTTTTGGTGCCTGAGCTTCTCTGCCAGGGTAAAGGCGAGCTGCCGGGTTTTTTCAGCCAGCGGAGCGGGAAGGCGGGCTTGCTCCAGCAACATGGGAACGGCATCGGTTTCCGGTCTACGCCAGGCGGCCGTCACGGCCGAACGGGCTACCGACTGCGGCAGGATGTGCTCTGCGAAGTCAAGGAACGGCTGAACCATCTCGTCCGCAGCGACCTCATCAGAAGCCGATTCGTTGAGCTGCAGGGGAATCTCTTCCACTGTTTCACCGGCTTCTAACTGCACGAGATAGTTAAAGATCGCTTGTTTAATCAGCCAGTGCGGCGTGCGATCCATTTTCTGTGCCGCCAGTTTAATGCGACTGCGGGTGGCTTCATCCAGCTTCACCCCCATGGTCGTTGTTCCCATGATTTCTGTTCCTTAAAACGTTTTTTACCAGAGCAAGGGCTGCACTATCACTCATGTTGCAACTTTGTGCAACCGTGTTAAATGTGACCTTGCTTCCACACTTTACCGCCGCTTTTGCCATTAACATTTAAAAGCGGCACAAATCTTGCTGCAAGAAACTCGCCAATGTTGCAACCCCCTTCAATTTAAACAGGGTTGTGATGGTAAAGGTGCAACTTAAGTGTGAGCGGGCGCAACCTGTGAACATTTAAAACAGGGAGAGAGGTGAAACTGATGTAACGGATGTGTTAAATGCATTGTGTAGAACGTGCCTTTACGGCAGGATACCGCGCCTTAACGGAAACGGGACTTTTATCGATGCGGTAATACGCTGACGCTACCCCGTTCCGGTGGCGCAGGAAAAGATTTCTCTTAAGAGATCGGATAATAACGGAGAAACACATGACAGTAAGTACACCCATGCTGGTGACCTTTTTAATTTATATCCTCGGGATGGTGCTCATCGGTTTTATTGCCTGGCGCTCAACCAAAAACTTTGATGACTACATTCTGGGCGGTCGCAGCCTGGGCAGTGTGGTTACCGCGCTGTCAGCGGGTGCCTCTGACATGAGCGGCTGGCTGCTGATGGGCTTACCCGGTGCCATTTTTCTCTCCGGCATTTCAGAAAGCTGGATCGCCATTGGTCTGATTATTGGTGCCTGGCTTAACTGGAAAATTGTCGCGGGTCGTTTACGCGTCCAGACAGAACATCATGATAACGCCTTAACCTTGCCCGACTTTTTCACCAGCCGCTTTGAAGATCGCAGCAAAATTCTGCGTGTGATTTCTGCGGTCGTCATCCTGATGTTTTTCACCATTTACTGTGCTTCCGGTGTGGTTGCCGGTGCGCGCCTGTTTGAAAGCACCTTTGGAATGGACTACGCCACGGCCTTATGGGCCGGTGCGGCGGCGACCATTCTCTATACGCTGGTGGGCGGATTCCTGGCGGTAAGCTGGACAGATACCGTTCAGGCCAGCCTGATGATCTTCGCCCTGATCCTGACGCCGCTTATCGTCATCATGGCCGTCGGTGGTTTAAGCGATTCGCTGGCAGTCATTCAGGCTAAAAGCACGGAAAACCTGGATATGTTCAAAGGACTGAATGTTGTTGCGGTCCTGTCGCTACTGGGCTGGGGATTAGGTTATTTTGGCCAGCCCCATATTCTGGCCCGCTTTATGGCGGCGGATTCACACCAGTCAATTCGTACCGCGCGCCGTATTGGTATGGCCTGGATGATTTTGTGTCTGGCCGGCGCCGTCGCGGTTGGCTTCTTTGGTATCGCCTATTTCCAGAACAACCCGGGCGAGGCCGCTGGTGTAACTCAAAACGGCGAGCGTGTCTTTATTGAGCTGGCACGTATTCTGTTTAACCCCTGGGTTGCCGGGATTCTGCTGTCAGCCATTTTAGCGGCCGTCATGTCGACACTCAGTTGCCAACTGCTGGTGTGCTCCAGCGCCCTGACCGAAGACCTGTATAAAGGCTTTTTGCGCAAAAATGCCAGCCAGAAAGAACTGGTCTGGGTCGGTCGCCTGATGGTGCTGCTGGTCGCGCTGATTGCCATCGCGCTGGCCGCCAACCCTGAAAACCGGGTATTAGGCCTGGTCAGCTATGCATGGGCGGGCTTTGGTGCGGCGTTTGGGCCGGTTGTGCTGTTCGGCGTGTGCTGGAAACGTATGAACCGCAATGGCGCATTAGCGGGCATGGTTGTCGGTGCGGTGACCGTGGTGGTCTGGAAGCAGTATGGCTGGCTCGGTCTGTACGAAATCATTCCGGGCTTTATCCTGGCCAGTCTCGCCATCGTCGTCTTTAGCCTGGCGAGTAGCGCACCGTCAACCCAGGCGATGGCACGTTTCGATGCCGCTGAGGCCGAGTTCCAGACGAAGTAATCGCCTTCTTTTTTCCACCGCCTGCCCCCGTGAGGGCAGGCTTTTTTTTGCCCGTTATCTGGCTCAGACAGTTACGAAATTATTTCGTTGTGGAACTTGTATTTTTTTGAGTGGTAATGATAATCGGTATCGTTCGTTTTTACGTAACTTTACGCGTCGTTGACGCCGGTTAACATTTAAGAGGTTGGCGATGTTCGTTCCGTTTCTCATTATGCTGCGCGAAGGGCTTGAAGCCGCGTTGATCGTCAGCCTGATCGCCAGTTATCTGAAGCGCACTCAGCGCACTCAGTGGTTTCCTGCGATGTGGGCAGGCGTCTTTATTGCCGCCGCACTCTGCCTTGGGTTGGGTATCTTTATCAACCAGACCACGGGTGAGTTCCCGCAGAAACAGCAAGAGCTGTTTGAAGGTATCGTGGCGGTAATCGCGGTCGTTATCCTGACCTCGATGGTGTTCTGGATGCGCCGGGTCGCGCGCAATATCAAACGGGAACTTGAACACGCCGTCGACGAGGCATTGCATAAATCGGCCGGCGGCGGCCTGGCGCTGGTGATGATGGTGTTTCTGGCCGTCGCACGCGAAGGGCTGGAATCAGTGTTCTTTCTGCTGGCCGCGTTCACACAGGATGTCGGTTATGCGCCGCCGTTGGGTGCGGTGTTGGGGCTGGCCACGGCGGTGGTGCTGGGCATGCTGATCTACTGGGGCGGCCTGCGGCTCAACATGGCGCACTTTTTCCGCTGGACCAGCATGTTCATTCTGCTGGTGGCAGCGGGCCTGGCGGCAGGGGCTATTCGCGCTTTTCATGAGGCAGGGCTGTGGAACCATTTTCAGCAGGTGGCCTTTGATATGAGCCCGATCTTGTCCACGCATTCGCTGTTTGGCACAGTGCTGGAAGGCATGCTTGGCTATCAGGAAGCGCCCAGCGTCAGTGAAGTCGCTGTCTGGCTGCTCTATCTGATCCCCGCTTTATTATTGTTTGTTATGCCTGCACGCGCTGATACCTCAGCAGCTGCGCGCTAACGCGTTTACCCGGCGCGTCAGCCGCGCCTCTGACTGAACAGGGAAAAAATATGATGATGCGTTTTAACCGTAATGCGGTACTGGCTTCTCTGCTGGCGTTTTCTGGCTCTTCACTGGCTGCAGCCATTCCGCAGGTCAGCGTCACTGTGACGGACAAACAGTGTGAGCCCATGTCAGTTACGGTACAGGCCGGTAAAACTCAGTTTCTGATTAAAAATAACAGCCAAAAAGCGCTGGAATGGGAAATTCTCAAAGGCGTGATGGTGGTCGAAGAGCGCGAAAATATTGCGCCGGGCTTTAGCCAGAAACTGACGGCCAACCTGGAAGCCGGGGAATATGACATGACCTGTGGCCTGCTGACGAACCCGAAAGGCAAACTGATCGTGCAGGGCACCGGGAGCAAAAGTGCGCAACAAGGCAAACCCGAACTGATGCAACTGGCGGGCCCCATTAATGCCTATAAAGCCTATGTCACTGAGGAAGTGAGTCAGCTGGTATCCGGCACGCAGGCGTTTACGGATGCGGTGAAAGCCGGTGATGTGGCTAAAGCCAAAGCGTTATTTGCGCCCACCCGTCAGCACTACGAGCGCATTGAGCCGATCGCGGAGCTGTTTTCTGACCTTGATGGTCGTATTGATGCCCGCGAAGATGATTACGAGAAAAAAGCCGACGATCCGAAATTTACCGGCTTCCATCGTCTCGAAAAAGCCCTGTTTGCAGATAACACGACGAAAGACATGGCAGGCTATGCCGACCAGTTAAATCACGATGTGCATGACCTGCAACAACGCGTGAGTGAACTGGCATTTCCTCCGGCGAAAGTGGTGGGCGGAGCCGCCGGGCTGATTGAAGAGGTGGCAGCGACCAAAATCTCTGGCGAAGAGGATCGCTACAGCCGCACGGATCTGTGGGATTTCCGCGCGAATGTGGATGGCGCACAAAAAATTGTCACACTTTTACGTCCGGTACTGCAGCAGGCGAACCCACAGCTTTTAGCAAAAATAGACGCTAACTTCAGTAAAGTGGATGCGATTCTGGATAAATACCGCACGCAGCAAGGTTATGAATCCTATGAAAAACTGACCCAGGCTGACCGCACGGCGCTGAAAGGGCCGATCACCGCTCTGGCTGAAGATCTTTCCCTACTGCGTGGCACACTGGGCCTGAACTAATCATGGACAAGGATCAGGAATTACAGCAGCCCGCGCGGCGGCGTTTATTAAAAGGGCTGGGCATGCTGGGCGGCGCGGCTGCGGTAGGCGCGGGCTGTCCGTTTCATGCCGGGGCTGCTGAGCAGCCCGACAGTTTTGCACCGGGCACGGTTACGCCGAACGCGCGTCAGCAACGACAGCCTTTCTATGGCGTGCATCAGGCGGGCATTATTACCCCACAGCAGGCCGCCATGATGCTGGTGGCGTTTGATGTGCTGACCAGCGACAGGCGTGAGCTGCAGCGGTTGTTTCAACTGCTGACACAGCGCATTGCGTTTTTAACGGCGGGCGGCAAGGCCCCCGCCGTGGTCAACCCACAGCTGCCACCGATGGATTCCGGTATCCTGGGGGCCGAGATTGCCCCCGATAATCTGACCATCACGGTGTCAGTCGGTAACGCGCTGTTTGACGGGCGTTTCGGTCTGGCTGCGCTCAAACCCGCGAAACTGCAGCCGATGACCCGGTTCCCTAATGATTCGCTGGATGCCAGTCAGTGCCATGGCGATCTGCTGTTGCAGATTTGCGCCAATACCCAGGACACGGTGATCCACGCGCTGCGCGATATCATTAAACATACGCCGGATCTGCTGGGCGTGCGCTGGCGGCGGGAAGGCTTTATCTCCGATCATGCCGCGCGCAGCGCGGGCAAAGAAACACCCATTAACTTGCTGGGCTTTAAAGACGGCACGGCAAATCCGGACACGCACAACCACGCCTTGATGGATAAGCTGCTCTGGGTCACCGAGGATCAGCACGAGCCAGCCTGGGCGCGGAATGGCAGCTATCAGGCGGTAAGGTTGATTCGTTTCCACGTGGAAATGTGGGATCGCACACCGTTGGGCGAACAGCAGACCATTTTCGGTCGCGAAAAGCTGAGCGGCGCGCCGCTGGGTATGAAAAATGAACATGACGTTCCCGATTACCGTAACGATCCGGATGGCCAGATAATTGCGCTGGATGCGCATATTCGTCTGGCAAACCCCCGTACGCCCGCCATGGAAAGCAGCCTGATGTTGCGCCGGGGATACAGTTATTCGTCCGGTGTTTCCGCTTCAGGTCAACTGGAGATGGGATTACTCTTCGTCTGCTATCAGCATGATTTGGAATTGGGTTTCCTTACCGTCCAGAACCGCTTAAATGGCGAAGCGCTGGAAGAGTATATACGTCCGTTTGGCGGCGGTTACTTTTTTGTCTTACCCGGCGTGGTGAATGAAAACCATTATTTAGGCCAGTCCTTACTGGAAAGTTGATTAAATTTTAGGCACGGCATTCTGTGTCTGACAGCGCAGCGTGCCGTGTTTTCATATTGCCGTTTTTTCCCCGTACGGCTTTTTTATCGCCCCGTTTAACACGCTTTTTAACGTGACGTAAAATATACTAACCCTCTGTAATAAATACGTAATTTAATTTAAGTAAGGTCTTCGTTAACGGCCGGTTGAATATTTATTTTTCATGAAAGTGAAAATACTGTTGCAAAATACCAATAAGATGGTTCACTTTACTATGAAAGCGTAATCGGGCGTGTTGATGTCTCACACTGGAGTTCGCGCATGGATAGATGTTTTTACAGCCGTTTAGCAGTAAACAATATCGCACTCACCCGTGAGGGACGTTCTTCCTCAACCGCTTTTACATCTCAATGTGTTTTCTCTCTTCAACTTCACTCCTTTTTTACCGGTATACGGTCAGGCTGTTTTGCTGCCGGATATCAATCGTCATGGCCTGTCACGGCTCTAAAGGAAGCCAACTGAAACCTCTAAAGCGTTCACGTAATCGCAACGGGCGTATTGCCTGAAGCGGGAAATGAAACCAACTGTAAGGTGCCACTATGGGAAGACAGAAAGCAGTGATCAAAGCGCGTCGAGAAGCAAGACGAGTGCTTCGTAATGACTCACGCAGTCATCGTCAGCGTGAAGAAGAATCGGTCACTTCGCTGGTGCAAATGGGTGGGCTTGATGCAATTGGCATGGCACGCGATGTGCGTGACCGGGCGCCGATTGAAGCCCGAAATGAAGCTCAGGCGCATTATCTTAACGCCATAGAAACAAAACAGCTTATCTTCGCCACGGGCGAAGCGGGCTGCGGCAAAACCTGGATTAGTGCTGCGAAAGCAGCAGAGGCCCTGATTCATAAGGATATCGACAGGATTATCGTTACGCGCCCGGTGCTACAGGCGGATGAGGATCTGGGATTCCTTCCTGGTGATATCTCAGAGAAATTTGCCCCCTATTTCCGCCCGGTTTACGACATTCTGGTTAAACGTCTTGGCGCATCCTTTATGCAATATTGTCTGCGTCCGGAAATCGGCAAAGTGGAAATTGCGCCTTTTGCCTATATGCGCGGCCGCACCTTTGAAAATGCGGTAGTGATTCTGGACGAAGCGCAGAACGTGACGGCTGCGCAGATGAAAATGTTCCTGACCCGCCTTGGCGAAAATGTCACGGTGATTGTTAACGGCGATATTACCCAGTGCGATTTGCCCGCTGGGGTGCCTTCCGGTCTCGCAGACGCGCTGGCGCGTTTCGAAGAGGACGAGATGGTTGGCATTGTCCGTTTCGGCAAAGAGGATTGTGTGCGTTCCGCGCTGTGTCAGCGCACTCTGCACGCGTACAGCTAGCGTTCGATTGAGTCATGTAGCGACCAAACCCGGCTCCGGCCGGGTTTTTTTGTGTCTCAGATTCGCCGTCTGGCCGCGATCATTCACCGCTGCCGATCTGCCAGATAAAGGTCGGATCGCGCCGGTTCACTTCCCAGTCGCCGACATTTCGGCTCTTGTAGATCACCGGATTGTGGGACGCGATGGTTCGGGCATTGCGCCAGTGCCTGTCCAGCGCGTTTATCACCCGCGTATCTGACGCGCCCAGCGCATTAAATAACTCGCTGGCCGCGCGGGTAATCCATTCTACGGCGACGACCTGCGCTTTGGCGGCCTCCACTTCGGCCTGCACGTTGGCGGCGTGAATCAGGCTTTCTGCTTGTCCTTGTTGGTGCGCATCAAACGCAAGCTGGAGCGACGGCGTGGCCTGCTGCACGGCGGCATCTGTCGCCCAGACCCAACTGCTTATCTGGCCGACAACCTGCAACACCTGCACATCCTGTTTGACCTGGCGGGCATTACCGTGGCTGTAAATGCGTTTTCGTTGTGCAACGCTCCGGGACACATCCCGCACAATAGCGCGACCAATGCCGGCCAGGGTCGCGAGTAAGACATGCTGATAAAAAGCCGTCTGATAGCGAAAGCGTTCACTAAAGTCATACACATGCGCAGGCTCCACGTGCGCCTCGCGAAAGCGCGTAGTGCCGCTACCGGTCAGGCGTTGCCCAAACCCATCCCAGTCATCGTCCCGCTCAACGCTGTCCTGATGAGTGCTCACCACCGCAATCACGTCGCGCTGGTTATCGGTGCGCTTAGCGTACACATCAATCCAGTCGGCATAGAGTGTGCCGGTGCTGTAAAACTTTTCGCCCGTCAGTTGCCAACCGTGCCCGGTAGGGGAAACGGTGGTATTCACGTCTCCCAGCCTGACGCTGCCCGTTTCACTCCAGCCACTGCCGACGATGTCGCCATCAACAAAGCGGCGAAACCAGCGTTGACGGCCTTCGCTGTCAGGCTGATTGAGGCGATCCTCGACAAAGGCCATATGGGCACGCAGAGCCTGAGGCAGATTGGAATCCGCTTCTGCCAGCTCGGTGAGCAAACGAAAAAGCTGCGGCAGCGAGGCTCCCAGGCCGCCATTAGCCGTTGGGATACGCAGCGTGCCAAAGCCCGTCGCCTTAAGCCAGTTTATCGGCTCATGCAACAGTGTCCGGTCGCGTTCGCGTGCAGCGGCCCCGTCGGCGATGCGGGCAAAAACAGGACGAAAGCGTTCTGCCAGACGGGTATAATCAGGTTCAGACATGGTGTTCTCCTTGGGCTGACGGGTCATCAATATCGTGGCGCGTCGGTTCAAAGCGCACCACAAGCAGGAAAATGATGGGGATGAGAGCGGCCAGTGACACGATCCAGAACAGGTTGGTGCCATAAGCCGCCTGCAATATCGGCAGAATGAACAGTGCCAGTGCGCTTCCTGCACCAGAGATCGAACGGCTAAATCCGACGCCGGTGGCGCGAATAGATGTGGGATAGGCGAGGGCGGGATAGATCATTAACTGCGCACCGGGTCCGAACCCTTCGGCAAACAGCCACACTCCCAGCAGCAGAATGGCAAAGACCACACCGTAAGTGGCTTCAGGATGCCCGATCAAGGCCAGTGAAATCAGGGCGATAAACTGTAGCGCAAACCCTGCGATGGCCACATGACGAGAGGGAAATTTCCAGGCCAGTCGCATGCCCAGCAGGCCGCCGGTAAATGCGAACAGCGCATTAAGTCCCAGTGAGGCGGCAATGGTTTCGAACACGCCCGCGCCCAGAAACTGCGCCAGAATCGAGGGGAGGAAAAATGCGATAGCCGTATATTCAAAAGCGATACAGGCGTTCATCACCGCTGCCACGATAGTGCGTTCGCGATATGGCTTCTGGAACAGCACGCGGAAACTGACCGCCGGTGCGACAGGCTCGATGGCAGGGGACTTATCTTCATGTGCCTGGATGCCATAGGACTCACGCAGAATACGGACCGCACCGCGTAAATCTCCCTGATTAGCCGCCCATAAAGGCGATTCGTTCATAAACTTGCTGCGCACGGCAATAATCAGCAGGGCAGGCACGGCACCAAACAACAGCGATGCCCGCCACAGCCAGTCAATGTGCTGGGCTGGCAACAGGAAGTAGAGGGCGAAGATGATGAAAAAGCAGACCGACGAGGCGGCATACCACATCGGGCACCAGGCCGCCAGTCGCGCAGCTTTGTTGCCTTTACCCGAAAACTTCGAGAATTCGGCCAGATAGGCCATGGCCACAGGCAAATCCATTCCTACACCAATGCCCATCAAAAAGCGCGCCCCGATCAGTACCCAGACATTCGGAGCCAGACCGGCAGCGAGGGCAGAAACGACGAAAAAAAGCATGTCTGCCATAAACACCGAATAGCGACCGTATTTATCGGTCAGCCAGCCGCCAGCCAGGTTGCCCACAATGGTGCCGATCATAATGGAGGAGGTGACCAGCCCGGTTAAGGTTGGCGTTAAGCTAAACGTCTTAACGACATCATCGATGCCGTAGGACAGCGTCGTGAGGTCATAGGCATCCAGAAAAACGCCGCCCAGCGCCAGAAACACGATCCAGCGCGCATAGCTGTTTTTGTCACTTTGCGTATTGATCAGTCGGGCCACATCGTTGACGGAGCGAACCGGTGTGGAAGGCGGCGAGGGAATCGCCACATCATCATCGATATTGAGAGTGCTCATGTTATCCTCGTTATTGTCTGTACAGGTGCTGCCTTTATAAGCAGTGCATACGCAGTAAACAAACAAGAAAAAGTGATAAGGAATGCTTTAATTTCAATAAGTTATTTTTTATTCTCAGGCATGAAAAAGACCGGAAACGTGGGCACGCTTCCGGTATGGGTTGGGTGAATCAGGCTAACGAAGCCGTCTCGTTATGTTATGAGGCTTCAGCAGGGACGATCAGGCCCGCTGACGAGGGCGTGCGTCGGTAGCTGGCACCAGGATGAGGATGAGTAAGGCGATCGCCCAGCCCAAAAAGCTTCTCCCGTAACGTGCCGGGCTGGTAATCCTGCTTATATACGCCGCGTTTTTGCAGTTCCGGCACCAGCAGGTTCACGACGTCAGCAAAGGTTTCATGGGTAACGGCATAAGCCAGATTAAAACCGTCAACGTCTGTTTCCTCCACCCAGCTCTGTAGTTCATCTGCCACGGTTTCGGTGCTGCCCACCAGCAACGGCCCAAAGCCGCCAATGCCTACCCAGTCGGCCATGTTTTGCACCGTCCATTCACGCTGCGGATCGGCGGTCGAGAAGCTCTCTACAACAGACTGAATCGCATCGGTATGAAGATGTTTAAACACCTGATCGGGTTGATACTGACTAAAGTCAATGCCGGTCCAGCCGGAAATCAGGGCAAGGGCACCTTCGTGGCTGACATAACGTTTGTAATCCTGCCATTTGGCCTGGGCCAGCTTATCGGTCTCGCCCACGATCACGGTTTGCATATTGAAAATGAGAATGCTGCGCGGATCGCGTCCGGCCTCCTCTGCGCGCCGACGAATATCGGCTACGGTTTTCCTGAGCAGTACCTTAGACGGCGCGGCAACAAACACGCACTCGGCATGTTGCGCGGCAAAAGCTTTACCGCGGCTGGAGGCACCCGCCTGATATAACACCGGCGTGCGCTGTGGTGACGGCTCACACAGGTGAATGCCCGGCACCTGGAAAAAGGTGCCCTGATGGTTGATCGGATGGACTTTGTTCGGATCGCTGAAGATATGGCGCTCCCGGTCGCGGATAACGGCGTCGTCTTCCCAGCTGCCTTCCAGCAGTTTATAAACCACCTGCAAATACTCATCTGCATAATCGTAACGGGCATCATGACGGGTTTGCGTGGCCTGGCCCAGATTGCGTGCGCCGCTTTCCAGATAGGAGGTGACGATGTTCCAGCCAATCCGCCCTTTGGTAAGATGGTCCAGCGTCGACATCCTGCGCGCAAACGGATAAGGATGTTCAAACGAAAGTGAGGCGGTCAGGCCGAAACCGAGATGCTGAGTGACCATCGCCATTGGGGTGATCAGCGCCAGCGGATCGTTAACCGGCACCTGAGAGGCACTGCGAAGGGCGGCATCATTGTTGCCGTTAAAGACATCATAAATGCCCAGTACATCGGCGATAAACAGGCCGTCAAATTTACCGCGCTCCAGCAGCACGGCTAAGTCTGTCCAGTATTCCAGGTCTTTGTACTGCCAGGAGCGATCGCGCGGATGCGCCCACAGGCCGGGTGACTGGTGACCCACGCAATTCATATCAAAGGCATTTAAGCGGATTTCACGTTGTTTAGGCATAGCAGGCTCCTGAGCGGATGCGGCACGCCGGTGCCGCCCACTTTTTAGGGGGATAATAAACAGGTAAGTGATTAGTCAGTCAGTGAAAGGGGACATCGCTCGTTTAGCGTAGCGGTTGTGAGATTTAGCAGTTGACGGGCAACCGCTTCCGCATGCATTGCCACCTGCGGCAGGCCCATCAGTTCACCAAACCGACCGCGTGCCGCGGGACCGACCACATACAGATGGGAATTGCTGTGGCCCTGTGCCGTTCGCGTCTGCGACAGGGCATTGACATCAATGCCAAGCGCTAAAGGATCGGGCCGGATGACGCCGTCATCACACAACTGGCGTAGCAGGGCATCATGTTGTACCAGTTTCCCGTGCGCCGGGCCGGTGGTCACGATCACCTTATCCACCTCCCGCGTCACGACTTCGCCCGAGCGAGTTTGCAGATGCAGCCGTACCGCAGAATGGCTGGACTCTGCCGCCGTCAGCCGCGCCGCCATCACCTGCAACGATCCGTTTTCCTGCCGCGCGTTCAGCACCTGGCCTGCCTGTGGCGCAATGCGGTAGCGGTGCACATCCCACCACGGCCGCAGATGGCGCAGAAAGCGCCGTTGCTCATTCAGTGGCAGGCTCTGCCAGAGGGTCTGGCCCTGCCGACGAACCTCATCAAAGACGACCTGCCACGGCAGCCCGCGCGCCGCCGCCTGACGCATGTCCTGGCGGATGCGCCGTAACCAGCAGCGCACACCCGCTGGCCTGGCAAGGTGCCCTTCAAGCGACCAGCTGAGGTCATGCTGACTGATATTGGGCCGGGGAAGTTGTCCACGGCGTGAAAACACGGTGACAGGGCCGCGGTGCCCCTGGCGATCCAGCGTGGCCACCATATCCGCCATCGTTAAACCGCTGCCCACAATGGCGATGCGCTCCTCCGGACCGACAGAGGCGAGGGCGTTCTCCTGCCAGGGATCGGCGATGATGGCGGGATGGTCAGCCAGTGCGGTTAACGCGCCAGGCAACGACGGCGCGGGATGACTGACGGCCAGGACCACAATGTCGGCGGCAAGGTGTTTGCCGGCGGCGGTGCTGACCGTGCCGTCCCGGAAAGCCACAGCGCGATCCTGCAGATGCGCCAGAACGACAGGCGACTCACGTTGTGCCGCCTCGAACTGTGCATTGACCCAACGGGCAAACTGCCTGCGCTGAGGATAGACATGACCATCGTGCCAGCGCGCGGCGGGATCGCTGACATATGCATCAGAGGCGCGATACCAGCGATCAAAGCTGCCTTCTTCCTCTCCCGCCAGCTGCATGCGTGACGCGGGTACATTAAGGCGGTGAGCCGGATCGGCCGTCGAGTAGGCAACGCCCTGCGCCAGCTGCGACCGGGGTTCGATGAGCGTGACACGCAGTCTGGTCTGGCCCAGACGACCCAGATGCACGGCCAGCGCTGTCCCGCTAAATCCACCGCCCACGATGACAATATGCTGCTCTGACATAAACCGCCTCATTTGTTAGCTGGCACTGGCGCTTTTTTCGGGACGACGATCGCCACCGATAGTTTCACCAAAGGGACCTGTATTCACGCTGCGCTGTGCTTTCCCGGCGTGCGTCGACAGCGGCAGCAGTGGCATCAGTAACTCGGCTACCCGGTGCGCTTCTTCCAGATGCGGATAGCCCGACAGAATAAAGTTATCAATGCCCAGCGCCTGGTATTCCCGAATCCGCGCTGCCACCTGCTGAGGGTTGCCGACCAGTGCAGTGCCCGCGCCGCCGCGCACCAGTCCGACGCCTGCCCATAAATTGGGGCCGATGCGTAAGCCTTCGCGTGAACCGCCGTGCAGTGCACTCATGCGCGCCTGGCCCGTCGAATCCATACGGGCAAAGATCTTCTGAGCGGATGCGATGGTTTCATCATCCAGATGAGCTATCAGTTTATCGGCTGCTGCCCAGGCTTCCTCTTCGGTTTCACGCACAATAACGTGCAGTCGAATGCCGTAGGACAACGCCCGGCCACGTTCCTGCGCCCGCTGGCGCACAACGTCCAGTTTGGCGGCAACCTGCTCAACGGGTTCGCCCCAGGTGAGATAAGTATCGACCTGACTGGCGGCCACGTCGACCGCATCGTCTGACGAACCACCAAAGTAGAGCGGTGGACCGTCGGCCTGCACAGGCGGAAACAGAATTTCAGCGCCCTCCACACGAATATGTTCACCGTGGAAGTCCACTTTCTCGCCTTTCAGCAAACGGGAATAGACCTCCAGGAACTCCCGCGTGACCTGATAGCGTTCGGCATGACTCAGGAAAATACCGTCGCCTTTATTTTCCACCGGATCGCCACCCGTCACCACATTGATCAGTAAGCGCCCGTCTGACAGACGGTCCAGCGTTGCCGCCATGCGCGCCGCCAGGCTCGGCGGCTGCAACCCCGGCCTGACCGCCACCAGATAACGCAGCTGTTTAGTGATGGGGGCCAGAGCCGCCGCCACCAGCCAGGAATCTTCACAACTTTTACCCGTGGGGATCAGTACGCCGTAGAAACCCAGATTGTCTGCCGCCAGGGCGACCTGTTGCAGATAGGGCAGATCGACCGCTCTTCCGCCCTGGGTGGTCCCCAGATAACGTCCGTCACCGTGGGTGGGTAAAAACCAGAACAGATTAATGTTTTCAGACATTAGCAGATTCCTTTATAACGATATTTGAAATTGGCAAATGAAAAGCAATCTTTCAGTTATAAAGCCATTAGCAGAATACGTGCCAACTGTGTCTGGTCATTTTTTCCTTTGAATTTATAGCGTTATGATTTCAGCTTTCAGGTACGCGCTGTTGCAAATGCAGCAGGCGTTGAACTTCAGTGCTGCATTTGCAGCACAGGGGCTCAGCCCGTGGCTCGTTTCCCTTCACGCTTAGCGTTATCGTGAGCGCTCAGTCACTTTGCAGGTATTCGCTATGGAACACGCTGGTCCCGATTTAATTGACCCGGCTTCTCTGGCCTTCAAAAGTATCCTGGATCGCCTGGCACCCACGGATGCCACGGTGTTAATCATTGGCGAAACCGGCACCGGTAAAGAGGTGATGGCGCGCTATCTGCATCACCACAGCCCGCGCCGCCGCGCGCCCTTTGTCGCCGTGAACTGCGGCGCACTGACGGAAAGTCTTGCCGAGTCAGAACTGTTTGGGCATGAGAAGGGCGCGTTTACCGGTGCCACGGAACGTCATCGTGGCTGGTTCGAGGCGGCGCAGGGCGGCACGCTGCTGCTGGATGAGATCGGTGAACTCAGTTTGCCGCTCCAGGTAAAACTGTTGCGCGTATTGCAGGAGAGAGAGATTACCCGGGTAGGTTCATCTCAGGCGATAAAGGTAAATGTTCGGGTGCTTGCCGCCACGAACCGCGACCTGACCGGTGCGATTGCCGAACGGCGCTTCCGCGAGGATCTCTATTACCGGCTGAATGTGGCCAGCGTGGCGCTGCCGCCTCTGCGCGAGCGCCGTGAGGATATACCGGTGCTGGCCGCGTATTTTCTGCAACACTATGCGCGCCGACTGGGCCGACCTCAGTTGCGTCTGAGTGAGGAGGCGATCGCGACGTTAAGCCGGTACGCCTGGCCGGGCAATATTCGGGAGCTGGAAAACACATTACATAATGCTGTTCTGCTCAGCCAGGAAACACTCATTGGCCCCGGGCATCTGCGTCTGGGCCACGTGACTGAGGCTGAACCGGTGCCTGAACAGGATGTGATTGATCAGTTTATCCGGCAGCAACTACAGCACAGTGAAACGCCCCTGTATCCCAGAATTATTGAATCCTTAGTGCGCAATGCCTATGCGCTGAGTCAGGGAAATCAGCTCCAGGCGGCAGCGCTGTTGGGGATCAGCCGTCACAGCCTGCGCACCCATCTGGGCCATTGCGGCATCATTAAGCCGCGCCGCAGCAGCGTCATCGCGCCATCGCGTGCTTTGACAGACTCTGTGGTGCAGGAGCGCGAGTTGCGTATTGGCTACCAGAAGTTCGGCAATCTTGGCATTCTCAAAGCCCGTCAGCATCTTGAGCAGCAGTTGGTGGGCCAGAATGTCCGCGTGTTGTGGAGTGAATTTCCTGCGGGGCCACAGTTGCTGCATGCTCTGCGCGATCAGGAAATTGACTTTGGTACGACAGGCGAAGTTCCGCCCCTGTTTGCCCAGGCCGATCAGGGCACCATGGTCTATGTGGCCTGGGAACCGCCTGCGCCGCAAAGTGTTGCCCTGATGGTCGCCAGACACAGCGCCATCACGACGATTGCCGATCTCAAAGGCAAGCGCATTGCGGTGAATAAAGGTTCTAACGTCCATTTTTTGCTGCTGCAGATCCTCGATGAAGCAGGCCTGACGCTGGACGACGTGCGTATTGTGTATGCCCCACCGAAATATCCGTTAACCGCCAGCGACCTGAATGCGGTCGATGCCTGGATGATGTGGGACCCTTTACTGAGTGAGGCCGAACGTGGCGATCAACTGCGCGTCATTGCCGATGGCGTGGGCCGGGTCAGCAACCATCAGTTCTATCTGGCGGATCGCCAGTTTGCTACGCATTCACCCGATTTACTGCGCCTGTTGATGACCGCGCTGGAGCAGACTGGCCAGTATATCGATGCCCATCCGGCCGAGGCTGCCGGGTTACTGGCAAAGGAGTTGGGCATGTCCGACAGCGCATTACGTCAGGCGCTGGCGCGGCGTAGTCATCGCACTCAGGCGATGAACTTAGCGATTATTCGCGAGCAGCAGAGAATCGCCGATCGTTTCTATGCGCTCGGTCTGTTTCCCCGCGCCATCAACGTCCGGGACAGAGTCTGGCCGCAATGACGTTTTATGGCTAAGGACAGAACTTATACGCATTAAGCCCTCAGGCACGGATTTGTTATGTTGCGCTGACAACACCTTCGTTCAGGACAGAAAAATGAGAAAAATAGTGATAAGCGCACTGATTGCGCTCGCTCAACTTGGCACCTTCGTGACAGCACAGGCGGAAGACAAACCCCAGGTCGTGAATATCGGTTTCCAGAAAGCGAATATTTTTGCGCTGCTGAAATACCGTGGCACGCTCGACAGCGAATTTAAAAAGCAGGGCATTGATGTGCGCTGGGTGGAGTTCCCGGCAGGCCCGCAGATGCTGGAAGGGCTTAACGTAGGCAGTATCGATTTGGCGGCCACCGGCGATGCGCCTCCTGTTTTCGCGCAGGCGGCACAGGCCGATCTGGTCTACCTTGGCCACTCGCCGGCCAACCCGCAGACCGAGGCCATTGTGGTGCCGGCCGACTCCTCGATCAAAAGTGTCAAGGATCTGAAAGGCAAGCGCGTGGCGCTGAACAAAGGATCGGATGTTAATTATCTGCTGGTGACTGCGCTGGAGCAGGCGGGGCTGACCTATAAAGATATTACGCCGGTTTATCTTCCGCCTGCCGATGCCCGGGCCGCCTTCCAGCGCGGTGCTGTCGACGCCTGGGTTATCTGGGATCCGTATCTGGCCGAAGTCGAAACCACGGCCCATGCGCGCCTGCTGAAAAATGCCGAAGGCTTAGTGCCGCATTACACCTTTTTCCTGGCCAGCCGCAAATTTGCTGATGGTCATCCCGAGACGGCGAAACAGGTGCTGAACGCGCTGAGTCAGCTGAGCACCTGGGCAAACAGTCATCAGGCTGACGCCGCAAAAATCCTTTCCGGCTCCACGGGGTTGCCTGTACCCATCTGGCAGCGCGCGCTGGCCCGCATGCCGTTTGGGGCGGAACGTATGACGCCCAACGTGTTTAACGAACAGCAGGCGCTGGCCGATAAATTTACCCAGATCGGTCTGTTGCCGGTGAAGGTGAATGTCAGCAGCGCGACGTGGGCACGGGATAAGCAGTAACGCGTGAGCGCGAGTGCTTTAAGGGCCTGCGGGTGAACCAGCAGGCCTTTTTTATTGGGTGCGACAGAGGACGATAAAGAGGGATTCACTCGCTGCGCTCGCCCTTCGGGTGGCCTGGCGGCCCTGCAAAACGGCGTTGCCGTTTTGTCGCCCCCCGGTCGGGGGTTCTCATCCCCCTCTCAGGAGAACAGGCAAAAAAAAAGTCCAGAGGTTAGTCTGGACTCTTCTTTGAATGTGGCGGTGAGAGGGGGATTCACTCGCTGCGCTCGCCCTTCGGGTGGCCTGGCGGCCATGCAAAACGGCGTTGCCGTTTTGTCGCCCCCGGTCGGGGGTTCTCATCCCCCTCTCAGGAGAACAGGCAAAAAAAAAGTCCAGAGATTAGTCTGGACTCTTCTTTGAATGTGGCGGTGAGAGGGGGATTCGAACCCCCGATACGTTGCCGTATACACACTTTCCAGGCGTGCTCCTTCAGCCACTCGGACACCTCACCGCAAATTGTTGCTGACCGCGCTGGGTCAACGGGGCGCTACTATAGGGAGTCGACCTGAAACGGTCAAGCACTATTTTTTTCTTTTTTTCTATTCGCTTAAGCTCTGAACGAATCGCGTTAAGGCTGCGCAAAATCGGGTTTTTTAATCACAAAACGCCCGTTTTTACGCAGTGTAAAGTCCGCTCAGCGGCAGGCGGTTACTGGGCGGTTTTAACCCGACTGGCAAAACTCTTACGCAGCTTTTGCAGTTTAGGGGGAATCACCGCCATGCAATAGCCGTTTCGCTGGCCGGCACCTTCCCAGTAGTCCTGATGATAACCTTCTGCCGGATACCAGGCCTTTAATGGCTCAATGGTTGTGACAATCGGTTTATCATGATCCTGCTGAGCGCGTGCAATCGCGGCACGGGCTTCAGCTTCCTGCTCGGGTGTTTCGGGGAAAATGGCGGAGCGATACTGAGTGCCGATGTCGTTGCCCTGGCGATTAAGCTGTGTTGGATCATGCGTGGCAAAGCTGATGTCCAGCAAATCACCATAGCTGACCTTCTCAGGATCAAAGCCAATGCGAATGGCTTCTGCATGACCGGTGGCGCCACTGCAGACCTGCTCATAGGTCGGATTAGGGCGCTCGCCGCCGGTGTAACCGCTTTCGACTGACTCAACGCCAATCACGTCTTTAAAAACCGCTTCTGTACACCAGAAACAGCCGCCTGCGATTACTGCATATTCGATTGCCATAAATGTTACTCCTGTCTGGTCTGAAGGAAAGAGGTGGGGATGACGTCAGGCATTTTCAACATCTCTGAAGACGTCAGCGTAAAGAGAGCCGCGTTAAACGCCGTCTGATGTGGGGCCTTTTTGTCACACAATGCGTTTAGCGTAGCAGGGAACAGGGCAAGCGGTGGGCACTCTGTCGGGAAGGTTTAAGCAGCGACAGGGAATGTAGCGCTTAATGTTTCCTTAACACAGGGCAGCGATACTGAGGTGGATTCTACAGGAGACGCTATGAAAACCACGACTGTTACCGCCACCTCTTTCGTATCACGCCCATTCAGCGAGTACGTTGCCGTTATTCTTGCCGTCAGCGCTGTCATCAGCTTTCTGGCCTGCTGGTTTGTGAACTGAATCAGTCCACCGCGAAAAGGACCCTGGCCAGGCAACCTGAACGGTCAGGGCGATTTTCCAGCAGAAACTGGCCATGATGTAACTGCACAATCCGACTGACGATACTCAGGCCCAGCCCAATGCCACCATAGCGCGTGTCCATGCGGACAAAGGCTTTGCTTAACTCGCCGCGCCTGCTTTCATCAATGCCGTCACCTTCGTCTTCCACGATCAGCGCCGGGCCTGGTGTGTTTTCAAGCCGCACGGTGATATTGCTTTCAGATGGGCTGTAACGGTGGGCGTTTTCCACCAGATTGCGCAGAAGCATTCGTAACAGGATCGCATCGCCCTTCACCCTGAAGCTGTGCTCAACATCAAGGGTTAACGTTTGATGACGCACGGCAAGCATCGTACTCAACTCCGCTTCCATAGGCACAATCACTTCATCGATGAGGGCAACCTGCTGGTAGCTGCCCGAGGTAAACTGCTGGCCGGCACGGGTCAGCTGCAGCAACTGGGCGACATTTCCTGTCATCTGATCCAGACGATGTAATAAAGGTTGCGTATCGACGGCCTGATTTCGTTGTAGCAACTCAAGATGTAAGCGTAAACCTGCCAGCGGCGTTCGCAGCTCATGGGCCACATCGGCCGTAAACAGGCGTTCACGTTCCAGACTGTCTGTCAGACGTGCGACAAGGCGATTCACAGAGTGCGTAACAGCGTCAATCTCCTGCACCGATCCGGAAAAGGTGATAGGTTCCAGGTTTACCTCGCTCCGGTTCTCCAGTTCACGCTGCAACTGATAGAGCGGGCGGGTAATCCAGCGTACCGCCTGATAGCACAGAAGCAGCGTCAGCGTAATCATCACCAGACTGGGCAGGGCAAGACTCATCACGGCTTCGCGGACTTCTTTATGAACATGCCGGTCCATGTTGCGGTTCTGCAGATGCGCCTCAACTAAAAATTGCACCTGTTCCTGACTTTCATGCCAGAGCCAGGCCACGCTGATGAGCTGGAAAAACAGCATAATGAGGCCAATCGTGAGAAGCAGCCGAAAACGCATGGTCGTCCCGGTGCGGTCAGTATTCATGTCTCGGGCATCTCGTTATCGGTTTGGGAGGGGGACAGGGCATAGCCGAAGCCGCGAACCGTTCTGATCATGCTTTTGCCGATCTTGTCACGCAGGTTGTGGATATGCACTTCCAGCGTATTGGTCGAAGGCTCGTTATCAAAATTATAGATATCCTGATACAGCAATTCGCGGTGCACCGGATGGCCCGCTTTGAGCATCAGGCGAGACAGAATCGAAAACTCTTTAGGGGTGAGATCAAGCAAGGCGTTATCCAGATGAATCTGGCGATGTGTCATATCCAGCGACAGGTTGCCCACCTCCACGCGCGTATCCCCCTGGTTAACATGACGTCTGATAAGGGCACGAATCCTTGCCAGCAGTTCATCCAGCGCGAAAGGCTTGATCAGATAGTCATCGGCACCTGCATCCAGCCCGGCGATGCGCTCATCAATCGTGTCACGCGCGGTAAGAATCAATACAGGCTGCATCTGCTTCTGACGGCGAAGACGCTGCAGAAAGTGCAGTCCATCCTCATCCGGCAGGCCGACATCCAGCACGATCAAACTGTAAAGCCCGCTGGCAAGATGGGCTTCCGCGGAACGGACCGTTGAAACCGCATCGCAGACATAGCCCGTGCCTTCCAGCGCCAGAACAAGGCCTTGCAGCAGCAGAGCATCGTCTTCAACAATTAATATTTTCATAAGCGCTTAACAGGATACCTCTTTTGTATCAATACCGATGACCGGACACAGCAATAACGGGTCGCTCGTCCGCGAACTCGCCTTGACAACCTTGTCCGGCAAGCGGATAAGGCAGGCCGTCCCGGTTTCGTCGGCTGTGCCTGCTTTGGGCAAACATGCCGGGATTGTTGCTGACATGACGAATGTTGTCACTCAACTTAGCTCAGTGGAAACATTAATTAAAGATGAGATAAAGGGCTGCAAATCTGCCCCTTTTTGTCGCGCCCGGCATAATGCCTTAGCCCGTAATAAGACGTTTTATCAAATGCGAAAGGGCAACATGACGGGCGGACTATCAATATAAAGGCGGAATAATAAAAAATGTTATTTTATCCGGGTTGAATCATTAGTGAATGTCTCCATTATTATTGCGCTAATACATTCGCATTAACGCGCAACAATGAAAGTCAGACGGTAATAAGTGAACAGTATGGATAAGAAAGATTAGGAAAACCTTAAACAGGACCATTTATTACATTTTTATTTCTTTTTTGCGGGCGCAAAATAAGTCGGCGTGAGCAGGCCGGTAATCGCCGTTATTGCCAGCAGCAGAATTAAGCGTGACGGCTGGCACAGGAAATGCATATTTCTGGCAGAATACAGGATTGCGTCTACACTTTATGGGGCGACAACGACAGTCAGTGAGTTTTTCAGCACTTAACGCGTATGTTTTTGGAGAAAGAGTTACCGAATTGCAGGGTTTTACCGCGTAGTCTTCTTACTTCATTCGGCCTTGCGCCGACCTCTTGCTGAACGCTCTCTGCTGCGATGTCCTGATGATGAACCCGTTTACAGGAGAAGACACGTGACCCAGACGGCAGAAAGTAATGCCTCGTTTCCGTCATTGAGCGGCGGTCTGTATGCCTTCTTTTTTGATGTTGATGGCACGCTGGCAGCGATACAGCCCCAGCCGGATGCCGCTTTCATTCCAGAACAGGTTGTAGCAGAGCTGCAACGCCTCTCTTCTTTATGCCACGGCGCGCTGGCGCTGATATCAGGTCGTCCTGTTGAGCAACTGGATGCGCTTGCGGCACCATTGCACGCGCCGGCTGCCGGCGTGCATGGCGCTGAGCGTCGTGACGCGGAGGGCAAGGTGCACCGCGTGTCACTGCCCGAAGAGACTGAACGTCAGCTGAAACAGATGCTGGAAGCCGAAATGGCCCACTGGCCAGATACGCAGCTTGAAGCGAAAGGGATGGCGTTTGCCCTCCATTATCGTCGGGCGATGGCACATGAGCAGGACATATTGCGCCTTGCGCAGGCCGCCGTCGAACGTTTCTCGGGTCTGACGTTGCAGCCCGGAAAGTGTGTGGTTGAAATTAAACCGACCGGCATTGATAAAGGCGCGGCTGTGCAGGCATTTATGCAGGAAGCCCCGTTCGCGGGACGTATTCCGGTGTTCATCGGTGACGATCTGACCGATGAGAAAGGCTTTGCCGCCGTCAATGCCATGCACGGGATTTCCGTGAAAGTGGGAGAAGGCGAAAGCCAGGCACGTTATCGTTTACATGACGTTACGGATGTCTATGCCTGGCTGGAAAGAACACGATTACAATTAGAGCAAGATAACGTTGGTAAGGAGTTTAGGTTATGAGTCGTTTAGTTGTTGTATCTAACCGTATCGCCATGCCAAATGGGAACAAAACCAGCGCGGGCGGCCTTGCCGTTGGCATCCTGGATGCGCTGAAAAGCACGGGTGGACTGTGGTTTGGCTGGAACGGTGAGATAAGTGAATTTTCGGGTGAGGAAGAAAACCCGGTATCGGTAACGGAGCATGATGGTATTGAATATGCCTCCTTCCCGCTGAGCCAGAACGAGTACGATCTCTATTATTGTCAGTTTTCTAATACCGTTATCTGGCCTGCTTTCCATTACCGTTTAGATCTGGTGCAGTTCCAGCGTGAAGCCTGGGAAGGATACTGCGAAGTTAATGATGCCGTCGCGCAGCGGCTGAAACCGCTGATCAAGCCTGACGACATTCTGTGGATTCATGACTACCACTTCCTGCCGTTTGCCGCCGCGCTGCGCCGGGCAGGCATCAACAACCGCATCGGTTTCTTCCTGCATATTCCTTTCCCGACGCCCGAAATTTTCAATGCGCTGCCGCCGCACAGAGAACTGCTGGAAATGTTGTGCGAATACGATCTGTTAGGATTCCAGACGGAATCTGATCGCGTCGCCTTCCTCGACAGTGTGAGCCAGCTGACGCAGTTGCAGAATAAAGGTGACAAAAAACATCGCGCCTATGGCAATACTTTTATGACGGAGGTTTACCCGATAGGGATTGAACCTGACAGCATTAAGGAGATGGCTGAAGGGCCATTGCCACCCAAAATGGCGGCGATGAAGAAAGAGCTGGGCGATGTGCGCAATATCATTGCCTGCGAACGTCTGGATTACTCGAAAGGCCTGCCGGAACGCTTCCTGGCGTATGAAGCGCTGCTGGAAAACTACCCGCAGCATCACGGCAAGATTCGTTACTCGCAGATTGCGCCAACGTCTCGTGGCGATGTGCAGGCCTATCAGGATATTCGTCATCAGTTAGAAACCGAGGCAGGGCGCATCAACGGGAAATACGGCACCCTGGGCTGGACGCCACTCTATTATCTTAACCAGCACTTTGACCGTCGTTTATTGATGAAAATTTTCCGTTTAACGGATGTCGGCTTAGTGACGCCGTTGCGTGACGGGATGAACCTGGTGGCGAAGGAGTATGTGGCGGCGCAGGACCCGGACGATCCGGGTGTGCTGGTACTGTCCCGTTTTGCCGGTGCGGCTAACGAGCTGACGTCCGCGCTTATCGTGAACCCTTATGACCGCGATGAAGTGGCCGCGGCGCTGGATAAAGCGATTACCATGCCCCGTACCGAGCGTATCTCACGCTATAACGATATGATGGCGGTACTGCGTAAAAACGACATCACCGCATGGCGCGAAAACTTCCTGCGTGATCTTGAGAAGATTGCCCCGCGGAGTGCCGATCACGGCATGGCAAACAAGGTTGCCACCTTTCCGAAACTCGCCTGACAGCAGAGCAAGCCAGGGAAGGCTTGCTGTGCGTTACATCCCGCCGCTTTTGCATACACGCTGTTGCTAATGATTGTCCCCTAACTCAAAAGCGCTTTTGCGTCGCCAGGCGTCCGTCTGACGGCAAAGTGGCGTAAAAATGTGCAATTAACACCGCCATTCACTTTCTTTACCTGTTTAAGCTAAAGTTCTCTTCGTTCCTGCCGATAGTTAAAATGCATAAAACTCTCCTGCCTGCAATTCATTCATATCCTTAATGTAACTCCTTGTTACATCGGTGTACGCTCTCTAAACGGGTTGCTTTCAGCCTTTACGACGGATTGTCAGAAAGCGCGTAATCAGAATTGTCGGCCTTCTGCCCCTGTTTTCCCTTCTTTTTGTCTTATCACCTAACTGACTAATTTAAATACAAATAATGCGCGCCATGGGTAGCATATTCCACTGGTTTTATGGTTTTGGCTGGTTCTAAATAGGGTGCAAATTCCATTCATTGAGATAAACAGGAATTCTGCCTGCCTTACAGAATCATCCCTGATTTTTGTAGCCAATTAAGTCCAGCTCAGGACAAATCCCTGTAAAAAAAACGTCAAATTGCGCAAAAAACAGACAGTGAGGAAGGGATAATAAAGCGTTACTGAAGAAAATAGAGGCAAAAGTGTGATCTGCGTCACACTTTATCTAAAATTTCACCGAACTGTCGTTGTATGTAAGGATCATCCGATATAGATTTGCCTTGTTTTCGGATTAGTCTTAAAAAAAGCAAGCAAGCCTCAGGGAAGAAGGTTATCGACTTAAGAATAAGGTGGACTGAAAAGATTGACTTCTGACCGGACAGACAGGGTCGCAAAAAGAAGCAGAACTCAGAACCATTGCTTTTTATGTTTAATTATTTTGCCATCTTTAGATTTACCAACCAGCAGCTCGATACGCAGAGATGTCATCTGCGGTAAGTTACGTCGCGTCTCTCAGGATGGAAAAATGGGTACATCTGAATTACTAAAACATATTTACGATATCAACTTGTCATATTTACTGCTCGCGCAGCGATTAATTAACCAGGAAAAAGCTTCTGCGATGTTTCGCCTCGGGATCGATGAAAAGATGGCTGACGCATTGTCTGAATTAACCTTACCTGAAATGGTGAAATTAGCTGAGACCAACCAACTTGTGTGTCAGTTTCGTTTCACCGATAGCACCGTTATTAATCGCCTGACGCAGGAATCACGTGTGGATGATTTACAACAAATCCATACCGGGATTCTTTTATCCAGCCGTTTATTACGCAGTGCGTCGAAAGACGCCGCGCCTACTAAAAAGAGGGCGGTATAATGGGTGAGAAAAGTATTGTTCAGGAAGCGCGTGATATTCAGCTCGCTATGGAGCTGATCACACTGGGTGCGCGCTTACAAATGCTGGAGAGCGAGACGCAGCTGAGCCGCGGTCGCTTGATCAAACTCTATAAAGAGTTGCGTGGCAGTCCACCCCCTAAAGGTATGTTGCCATTCTCGACTGACTGGTTCATGACCTGGGAACAGAACATTCATGCCTCAATGTTCTGTAATGCCTGGACGTTTTTACTGAAAACCGGTTTGAGCAAAGGGATTGATGCGGTGATTAAAGCCTACCGCCTTTATCTCGAGCAGTGCCCGCAATCGGACGAGGGCCCGCTGTTGGCGCTAACACGCGCCTGGACCCTGGTGCGATTCGTTGAAAGCGGTATGCTGGAATTATCAGATTGTAAATGCTGCAGCGGCAGCTTTATTAATCATGCACATCAGCCTGTTGGCAGCTTTGTCTGCAGCCTGTGCCAGCCACCATCACGTGCCGTAAAAAGACGTAAACTTTCTGCAGATACTGCCGATATCTTTCCACAACTGCTGGATGAACAGGTTAAACACGCCGTTTAAATTTGTTCGCAATGTGGAAGTCATCCAGCAGCGGTTAATCCCGCTGCTTTTTTTTTGCCTCCACAGGGTGAACATCTCCGGTTTCTCTGGCTTAACGTCGACCAACACGTTACGGACGTAAGGATTTTTCTGTGCTGATAATTTTAGGTTACATCGTTGTATTAGGTTCCGTGTTGGGCGGATACGCTTTAGTGGGCGGCCATCTTGGCGCGCTTTACCAGCCTGCAGAACTGCTGATGATCGCCGGGGCGGGCGTCGGCGCGTTTCTGGTGGGCAACAACGGTAAATCGATCAAGAAGACCCTCAAAGCTCTGCCGCTCCTGTTCCGCGGCTCGAAATACAACAAAGCGGTGTACATGGATCTCATGGCACTGCTTTACCGGCTGATGGCGAAATCTCGCCAGCAAGGCATGTTATCGCTTGAGCGTGATATTGAAGATCCCGCCCAGAGTGAAATTTTTGCTAATTATCCCCGCATCTTAGCCGATAAACAGTTAGTCGACTTCATCACCGATTATTTACGCCTGATGGTGAGCGGCAACATGAATGCTTTCGAAATCGAAGCATTGATGGATGAAGAGATTGAAACCTATGAACACGAGTGTGAAGTGCCGGCACAAAGTATCGCTGCCGTCGGCGATGGCCTGCCCGCTTTCGGTATCGTTGCGGCGGTAATGGGCGTGGTTCATGCCCTGGCGTCAGCTGACCGTCCAGCCGCCGAGCTGGGCGCACTGGTGGCACATGCCATGGTGGGAACGTTCCTCGGGATTTTACTGGCATACGGTTTTATTTCGCCTCTGGCGTCGGTATTACGTCAGAAGTGTGCTGAAACGACCAAGATGATGCAGTGTGTGAAAGTGACATTGCTTTCCAGCCTGAACGGTTATGCACCGCAGATCGCCGTCGAGTTTGGTCGTAAAACGCTTTATTCAGCTGAGCGTCCATCGTTCAGCGAACTGGAAGAACACGTTCGCAACGCGAAGAACCCGGCTAAACAGACTTCGGATCAGACCTCATGAAACATGGCAATCGCCCAATTGTGCTGATTAGAAAGCGCAAACATAAAAAACATGAAGGAGGACATGGCTCATGGAAAATCGCCTATGCCGACTTTATGACGGCGATGATGGCATTTTTTATGGTGATGTGGCTGCTGTCGATCGCCAGCCCACAACAGCTTATCCAGATAGCAGAGTATTTTCAGACGCCCTTAAAAGTGGCGCTGACGGGTGGACAGAGAAGTAGCGACAGTAGCAGCCCGATCCCAGGCGGAGGAGACGATGCTACGAAGAAAGAAGGTGAAGTCAAAAAGGTTGTGGATATGGATGCGCAGAAACGCAAGCTGGATGAAATTCGCCTCAACCGCCTGCGTGAAAAGCTCGACCAGTTAATCGAAGCTGATCCGCGCCTGAAAGCGCTGCGTCCGCACCTGATTATTAATATGGTTGATGAAGGGCTGCGTATTCAGATCATCGACAGCCAGAACCGCCCGATGTTCAAGACCGGCAGTGCAGAAGTTGAACCTTATATGCGTGATATTTTGCGCGCGATTGCACCGATTTTGAATGACATCCCTAACCGTATCAGTATCGCGGGCCATACGGATGACATTCAGTATGCGACCGGTGATAAAGGGTACAGCAACTGGGAATTGTCAGCGGACCGTGCCAATGCGTCACGTCGTGAACTGGTGATTGGTGGGCTGGATGGTGGAAAGATTCTGCGTATCGTCGGCATGGCGGATACCATGAAACTGAAAAATCGCGGCGGCGATGATGCCGTTAACCGTCGTATCAGTTTGCTGGTGTTGAACCATGATACCGAAGCCGCGATTGAGAAAGAGAACGCAGAAAGTGACGCGGTTCAGATTAGCGATCCCTCTGCCTTAGAAAAAGTGACCGCGCCGTCAGCACCCGGCAGTAATGCGGCTGATAAAACATCTTCCAAACCTGCAACTGCCACGTCGGCGGATGCAGTGAAAACAGCGAACTCCGCACCGTCAGCCGCATCGACGAGCGCAGAGAAAGCCGCGACCGCCGCCTCGTCAGCGTCATCGACGAGCGCGGTGAAAACAGCAGCCTCCGCATCGTCAGCCTCTTCGGTTCGTGCGGTAACAACAATAACGCCTGCACCGTCAGCCCTACCGGCGGATGCAACGAAAACAACCTCCGCACCGCCAGCGTCTTCGGCAGGTGCGGTGAATACAGCAGCCCCCTCACAGCCGAGGTGATTCCCGTGAGCATGGACATCAGCGATTTTTACCAGACGTTTTTTGATGAAGCCGATGAGCTGTTAGCGGATATGGAGCAACACCTGTTGGGACTCGATCCCCAGGAGCCAGACTCTGAACAGCTTAACGCCATCTTCCGCGCCGCCCACTCGATTAAAGGCGGAGCCGGAACCTTTGGTTTTACGGTTTTACAGGAAACAACCCACATCCTGGAAAACATTCTGGATGGTGCTCGTCGCGGCGAGATGCAGCTCAGCACCGACATCATCAATCTGTTTTTGGAAACTAAAGATATTATGCAGGAACAGCTAGATGCTTATAAAACCGCGCAAGAGCCTAACGCGGAAAGCTTCAAGTATATCTGTGAAGCATTACGCCAGCTGGCGTTAGAGGCGAAAGGTCAGCCGGTTGAAGCACCGGTCGTGGTTGCGCTTGAAACGCCTGTCAGTCAGGCAGAATCCGCCCCCTCTGATGCTGAAGGTGTTCACCTGCAGTTGGTCGACCTGAAAGAAAAAGATATCGACCTGATGCTGGAAGAGCTGGGTAATCTTGGCACGCTCAGCAACGTGAAGAAAGGCAGCAATACGCTTGAGTGCCACATTACCGGCGTAGGCAAAGACGACATTATTGCTGTGCTGTGTTTCGTTATTGATGAAGCGCAGATTCGCTTCCCGGGTGCTGACGCTGCCGCGGCGGTAGCCGAAAGCGTGGATGCGCCTGCGGTTGCCGATGTTCAGACTGCGACCGTGACCGAATTGCCGGTTGCCGCGGTGAAACGCGAAAGCAAACGCGCTGCCGCGCCCGCGAAGACCAGCGAATCAAGCAGCATCCGTGTTGCGGTTGAGAAGGTCGATCAGCTGATTAACCTGGTGGGTGAACTGGTGATTACCCAGTCAATGCTGGCACAACGTTCAGGTGAACTGGACCCGGTCGCGCACGGCGAACTGTTGAACAGCATGGGGCAGCTTGAGCGTAATGCGCGTGACCTGCAAGAATCTGTGATGTCGATTCGTATGATGCCTATGGAGTACGTCTTCAGTCGCTTCCCACGTCTGGTGCGTGATTTGGCCAGCAAGCTGGGCAAAGAAGTTGAACTGACGTTACTGGGTAGCTCGACGGAACTCGATAAGAGTCTGATCGAACGTATCATCGATCCGTTAACGCACCTGGTGCGTAACAGTCTTGACCACGGCATCGAAACCCCGGAAAAACGTATTGCGGCAGGTAAGGTTGCCACAGGTAATCTGACGCTGTCAGCAGAACACCAGGGCGGCAACATCTGTATCGAAGTGTCAGATGACGGTGCGGGCCTTAACCGCGAACGTATCCTGGCAAAAGCTCTGTCATCGGGCCTGCCGGTGCATGAAAACATGAGCGATGAAGAAGTCGGCATGTTGATTTTCGCGCCAGGTTTCTCAACGGCAGAGCAGGTCACCGACGTATCTGGCCGCGGTGTGGGCATGGATGTGGTGAAACGTAACATTCAGGAAATGGGTGGCCATGTTGAAATTGCCTCAAAACAAGGCAAAGGCACCACCATCCGTATTCTGCTGCCGCTGACGCTGGCGATTCTGGACGGCATGTCAGTGCGCGTAGCGAACGAAGTCTTTATTCTGCCGCTGAATGCGGTGATGGAATCGTTACAGCCGCGTGCTGAAGAGCTGAAACCCCTGGCGGGCGGCGAATGTGTTCTGGAGGTGCGCGGCGAATACCTGCCACTGGTTGAACTGTGGAACGTCTTTGACGTGAAAGAGGCGAAAACCGAAGCGACGCAGGGCATTGTGGTGATTCTGCAGAGCGCGGGCAAGCGTTACGCTTTGCTGGTGGACCAGTTAATCGGTCAGCACCAGGTTGTGGTCAAAAACCTGGAAAGCAACTATCGCAAAGTTCCAGGTATTTCAGCCGCTACCATCCTCGGCGATGGCAGCGTGGCGCTGATTGTGGACGTTTCGGCGTTGCAATCACTTAACCGTGAAAAACGTGTGGCCGGCGCTGCCGCCTGATTGATAACGAAAGGGTAAATAACATGAGTGGAATGGCAACCGTGACAAAAATTGCTGGCGAAACCGTTGGACAGGAGTTCCTGGTCTTCACGCTGGGTGATGAAGAGTACGGCATCGATATTCTGAAGGTTCAGGAAATTCGTGGTTACGATCAGGTAACCCGCATTGCCAACACGCCTGATTTTATTCGCGGCGTGACAAACCTGCGCGGCGTTATCGTGCCAATTATCGATTTGCGCGTGAAGTTTTCACAGCCAGACGTTGAGTACAACGAAAATACCGTGGTGATCGTGCTGAATCTCGAAAACCGCGTCGTCGGTATCGTGGTTGACGGTGTGTCGGATGTCCTGTCGCTGACGCAGGAACAGATCCGTCCTTCACCTGAGTTCGCTGTGACTATGTCAACAGAGTACCTGACAGGTCTGGGTGCACTGGGCGAGCGCATGTTGATTCTGGTCGACATCGAAAAGCTGCTGAGCAGCGAAGAGATGGCGCTGGTCGACAACCTGCGTACCGCGTAATCGTTAAACACGGGCCAGCCAACGCTGGCCCGTGTTGTTATTCTGCACGCCGAACCTGTCATCACCGCCTTTCCTTCACCCGTCGACCTTTCAAAAAACACGCTGTCTGTGATCCTGCTCCAGGATTAGCATATTGCTCTGGTTTCAATAATTACAAAAGTCATTTGAACCCCTTTTTAAAAGCGGAATGGCTAAAACATCCTGCGTTGCCGCCGATACAGCCCCTGCACGTTACTTATTTAGTCGGGGAAAAAGATGTTAAAACGGATAAAAGTGGTGACCAGTCTGATTACGGTACTGATGCTTTTCGGTGCCCTGCAACTGCTGTCAGGCAGCCTGTTTTGGTCAGCGCTCAATAATGATAAAGCGGCGTTTGCCTTGTCGCAGATTTCAACACGCAACGTGGCGGCCATGACGGATGCCTATATGGCTCTGAACCAGTCACGTACTACGCTCAACCGCGCCATGTTGCGGTTACAAACCAGTCTGGCATCGCAAATGAACGGCGGTCAGCTGGACAGCCTGACGGACAAAGCCATTAGCGAAGCCAATAAAGGTGAGCAGTATCTTGCCGAGTTTAATGCCATTCCGGAAACGCCAGGCGCGGATACCGAAATGCGCGATCAGTTACAAAACCATTTTGCCGCCTATCTGACCGGTCTGCGCGGGATGATCGCCAGCCTGAAAGCCAAAGATCTGGAAGGCATGTTCAAACAGAACATTGAACAGAAGCAACAGGCCATGCAGGCCACCTATACGGCCTGGCGTCTTAAGCAGAGCGAGCTGTCTTCCCACGGTGCAGAACAAAACCAGCAAGCCTTTACTCAGATGATGTGGTTGCTGGGCATGGTCGGCGCCCTGGTGGTCGTGGTGATCATCGGTTGCTGGTTTGGCCTGCGCCAGGTGCTGATTTATCCCCTGCAACGTCTGCTGGTGGATATCCGCACGATTGCCTCCGGTGATCTGACGCAGCCAGTGAAGGTAGAAGGCCGTAATGAGATGAGCCAACTGGCCGCCGGGATCCGTGAGATGCAACAATCTCTGGTGACAACGGTGGGTGAAGTCCGCAGCGGTTGCGATGCGATCTTTACGGGTGCCAGCGAAATCGCCGCGGGCAATAACGATTTGTCCGCACGCACGGAAGAGCAGGCGGCCTCGCTTGAGCAGACCGCCGCCAGCATGGAGCAACTGACCGCCACGGTGAAACAAAATGCGGATAATGCGCGTCAGGCTTCACAACTCGCCCATACCGCATCTGAAACCGCCTTGCAGGGTGGCAAAGTTGTGGATGGCGTCGTCAGCACAATGAAAGAAATTGCAGACAGTTCTAAGAAAATCGCTGACATTATCAGTGTGATCGATGGTATTGCTTTCCAGACGAATATCCTGGCGTTGAACGCCGCCGTCGAAGCGGCGCGTGCAGGCGAGCAGGGCCGTGGCTTCGCGGTTGTCGCCGGCGAAGTACGTAGCCTGGCGCAGCGCAGTGCGCAGGCTGCCAAAGAGATTAAAGGGCTGATTGAAGATTCTGTTGCCCGCGTTGACAGTGGTTCGCAGCAGGTCGAGAGCGCGGGCAGCACCATGAATAATATTGTGGGTGCCGTCACCCGCGTGACCGACATCATGGGTGAAATTGCCTCGGCATCGGATGAACAAAGCCGCGGTATCGATCAGGTGGGGCAGGCGGTGACAGAAATGGATCGCGTGACGCAACAGAACGCCTCGCTGGTGGAAGAATCTGCCGCCGCCGCCGCCGCGCTGGAGCAACAGGCGAGCTCACTGTCCCAGGCCGTTTCCGTCTTCAAAATCTCCCGTACTTAAGCGTTCTGACAGTTTTTACTGCCAGCGTGATGATCAATTCACGCTGTCAGTAAAGTTCCGCCTGCGCGGGCCGATAAACAGAATCGAATTGCTAATGAATGAGGTTTCTATGTTTAGTCGAGTACGCGTTGTCACCGGCCTCCTGTGTGTACTGGGGCTTTTTGCCTTGCTGCAGGTTTTCTCGGGTGGGGTATTTTTCAAAACGGTTACGGAAGATAAAGAAAACTTTGCTTATAACCAGCGTCTTAGCACCTTGCAACGCGCCATGGGAACGTCATGGGTTGCGCTTGTCCAGGCACGTAATACCTTAAACCGTGCGGGCATTCGTTATTTGCAGGATGGGCAGATGGCAGGTTCGGGAGCCACCGTAAAAGAGCTGGTGGCGCTGGCTGACAGTGAGCTGAAACAGGCTGAAAAGGGCTATGAATTATTCAATGCCAACCTGTCAGAGAAAGGAAAAAGTGCGGCTAACGTGCTGACGCTACAGGCCAATTACAAACAATTCCACGATGGTCTGGCAGAACTGATTGTGTTTCTGGGCAACGGCAACTTTAAAGGGTTTGTTGATCAGCCGACACAAAGTTATCAGGACAAATTCCAAAAAGATTATGACGACTGGCTTAACTACAACCTGGTACTGAGCCAGAAAGGCATCGATGCCAATAATGCCGCTTATCAGCGCATGATTATGCTGGTTGCGGGGACGCTGGTCGTTACGCTGCTGGTGATCGTGCTGGTGTGGAATCTTATGCGCAGCCTGCTGATTCGCCCTTTAAAACAGAGCATCGATCATATCCAGCATATCGCACGGGGTGACCTGACGCAGCCTATCGCCATTACCGTACGTAATGAAATTGGCGATTTGCTGACGTCTCTGCAGGAGATGCAACGTGAACTGGTCCGTACGGTCAGCACCGTCCGTGATGGGGCCGATGCGATCTATACCGGCGCCAGCGAAATTGCCGTAGGGAATAACGATCTGTCGTCGCGAACAGAGCAGCAGGCGGCTTCGCTGGAGCAAACCGCTGCCAGCATGGAACAGCTTACCGCGACCGTGAAGCAAAATGCTGAAAACGCCCGTCAGGCGTCGACGCTGGCGCTGAATGCCTCTGAAACCGCACAGCAGGGCGGCAAAGTGGTGGACGGTGTCGTGACCACGATGAAAGAAATTGCGGGCAGTTCCAGAAAAATTGCCGATATCACCAGCGTGATTGATGGCATTGCTTTCCAGACCAATATCCTGGCACTGAATGCGGCCGTGGAAGCGGCACGCGCAGGTGAGCAGGGCCGTGGCTTTGCGGTGGTTGCCGGTGAGGTGCGCAATCTTGCACAGCGCAGTGCACAGGCGGCGAAAGAGATTAAAGGGCTGATTGAGGACTCCGTCAGTCGTGTGAATACCGGTTCAGTCCTGGTTGAAAGCGCAGGCGATACCATGAACGAAATCGTCAGCGCCGTCACACGCGTCACCGACATCATGGGAGAGATTGCCTCTGCTTCAGACGAACAGAGCCGTGGCATCGACCAGGTTGGCCTGGCCGTGACCGAGATGGATCGCGTGACACAGCAGAACGCCTCGCTGGTTGAAGAGTCGGCCGCCGCCGCTGCGGCACTGGAAGATCAGGCCAGCAACTTAAAACAAGCGGTTTCTGTCTTCAATATTGGTAAAGAAATTGTCACGCAGGCCGTTAACAAGACAACGGCGGCAAAAAGTTTACGTTTAGAAAGTCCGTCAGAGGGCATTCGCCAACCCTCATCACGCAGTGATGAGAACTGGGAAACCTTCTAATTGCCTGGATGGCCCAACCGCTGATGTGCGGCTGGGCATAGCAGCAGACGTTTAACAGGTGTAGTTCAGGCCAGGTGCAAAGATGAAGAAATCGACGTTATTAGATCAACCAGAGGCGACAACGCTGCTCTCACAGATGGTGCAGCGGCTGCCCCTCTCCGATACCCATTTTCGCCGTATCAGCCAGCTCATCTATCAGCGCGCGGGTATCGTGCTGGCCGATCATAAGCGCGAGATGGTTTACAACCGTCTGGTACGTCGTCTGCGCACGCTGAATATTGATGATTTTGGTCGCTACCTGGCCCTGCTGGAGAACGATCCTAACAGTGCTGAGTGGCAGGCGTTTATCAACGCTCTGACCACTAACCTGACCGCTTTTTTCCGCGAGGCGCACCATTTTCCTATCCTGGCGGAACATGCACGTAAACGTCAGGGCAATTTCAGCGTCTGGAGCACGGCCGCCTCAACGGGCGAAGAACCTTACTCTATCGCGATTACCCTGGCCGAAACGCTGGGAACCGGACCCGGTAAATTCCAGGTCCATGCCAGTGATATCGATACCCAGGTTCTGGAAAAAGCCGTGGCGGGCGTTTACCGCCAGGAAGAATTACGGACGCTGTCGCCTGCACAGCTACAACGTTTCTTTTTACGGGGTACGGGCCCGCATGCTGGCATGGTGCGTGTGCGCCCCGAACTGGCGAATATGGTGAATTTCAGTCAGCTGAATTTGCTGGCCAACGACTGGAACCTGCCGGGTCCGTTCGATGCCATTTTCTGCCGTAACGTAATGATCTATTTCGATAAAGAAACACAAGAAAAAATTCTACGTCGTTTTGTTCCACTGCTTAAGCCTGGCGGCATCCTGTTCGCCGGACACTCAGAAAACTTTAGCCAGATTAGTAAAGAGTTCTGGCTGCGTGGGCAAACCGTTTATGGACTGACGAAGGAAAGATGATGAGCAAAATTACCGTGATGTGCGTGGATGACTCTGCGCTGATGCGGCAACTGATGACAGAAATCATCAACAGTCATCCTGATATGGAAATGGTGGCGACGGCCCCGGATCCATTAGTGGCCCGCGATTTAATTAAACAGTTTAATCCGCAGGTGTTGACGCTGGATGTTGAAATGCCGCGCATGGATGGACTGGATTTTCTTGAAAAACTGATGCGTCTTCGCCCGATGCCGGTCGTGATGGTGTCATCACTGACGGGGCAGGGTTCAGAAATCACGCTGCGCGCGCTCGAGCTCGGTGCGGTGGATTTCGTGACCAAACCACAGCTAGGCATTCGTGAAGGTATGCTGGCTTACAGCCAGATGATTGGCGATAAAATTCGCGCGGCTGCCCGGGCACGTCTGCATGTGCGCACCACCATGCCTGCCCCGGTCACGCTGAAAGCCGGTCCGCTGCTGAGTAGTGAAAAGCTGATTGCGATTGGTTCATCTACGGGCGGTACAGAAGCCATCCGCCACGTATTGCAGCCGCTACCGGCCACCAGCCCTGCGCTGCTGATTACGCAACATATGCCACCGGGATTTACCCGTTCGTTTGCCGAGCGGCTAAACAAGCTCTGCCAGATTACGGTGAAAGAGGCCGAAGATGGTGAGCGTATTCTTCCTGGCCATGCTTATATCGCGCCCGGCGCGATGCACATGGAGCTGGGTCGCAGTGGTGCGAATTATGTCGTGAAACTGAACGACGGTCCGCCAGTTAACCGTCATAAACCGTCAGTCGATGTGTTGTTTAAATCGGTGGCGATCAACGCCGGGCGAAATGCCGTTGGCGTGATCCTGACCGGTATGGGTAACGATGGGGCAGCAGGCATGCTGGAAATGCATCGTGCCGGCGCCTGGACCATCGCGCAAAATGAAGCAAGTTGTGTCGTTTTTGGCATGCCACGCGAGGCGATAGCCAGCGGCGGTGTGAGCGAAGTAGTGGATTTAAGCAACATCAGCCAGCACATGCTGGCGAAAATTAGCGCCGGACAGGCATTGCGTATTTAACAGGCCCGTCCTGCCGGGCGAGATAACACAGGAGTAGATATGGCTGACAAAAATATGCGCTTTTTAGTGGTGGACGACTTCAATACGATGCGTCGTATTGTCCGTAACCTGCTGAAAGAGCTGGGCTTCAATAACGTAGAAGAAGCGGAAGACGGCGTCGATGCGTTAACCAAACTCAAGGCAGGTGGTTTCGATTTCGTTATCTCCGACTGGAACATGCCTAACATGGATGGCCTGCAACTGCTGCAGACCATTCGCGCAGATGCGGCCATGGCCAGTCTGCCTGTGTTGATGGTGACGGCTGAAGCGAAAAAAGAAAACATCATTGCTGCCGCTCAGGCGGGTGCAAGCGGCTATGTCGTTAAGCCGTTTACGGCCGCCACGCTTGAAGAGAAGCTGGGCAAAATTTTTGAAAAACTGGGTATGTAAGGAGATGTGATGAGCGACCTTCCGAAATCAGCTGAGCAAGCCGCGGCACAAGATATCATTTCCCGCATCGGTTCACTGACACGCATGCTGCGTGATAGTTTGCGTGAGCTGGGGCTGGATCAGGCCATTGCAGAAGCTGCTGAAGCCATTCCTGACGCCCGTGATCGTCTGGACTATGTAGTGCAAAAGACCGCTCAGGCGGCCGACCGGGCGCTGAACAGCGTCGAAGCAGCGCAACCGCACCAGGACAAAATGGAAGCGGGAGCGATTGCGCTTAAAGGACGCTGGGATGCATGGTTTGAGAATCCTATTGAACTTGCCGATGCGCGCGAGCTGGTGACGGATACGCGTCAGTATTTAGGGGAAGTGCCTGAGCACACCTCTTTTACTAACAAGCAGTTGCTCGACATCATGATGGCGCAGGATTTCCAGGATCTCACCGGTCAGGTGATCAAACGCATGATGGATGTGATTCAGGAGATCGAGCGCCAGCTGTTAATGGTGCTGCTGGAAAACATGCCAGAAGTGAGCGCCGAAAAACGTCAGGTTGGCACTACGCTGCTTAACGGTCCTCAGGTTAACGCTGCCGCCCCTGGCATTGTTGCGAACCAGGATCAGGTGGATGACCTGCTGGACAGCCTCGGTTTCTAATCACCTGGCTGTCTCGCCATCGCGACGTTGCGATGGTCCCTTCTGAAAAGTGGCCTGCTCACCGCGGGCCACTCCGCTTTTCTCTTTTGCTATCCGTGAAAGAGCATGTGTTTTTCACGTTTTATCCACGCTTTAACCAAACTCAAATTTGGCATTCTATGCTCAGAATTCCTGCCAACCGAGGTTTGTGGTGTCAGAAAACAGTGATGAGGACAAAACAGAATCGCCCACGGCCCACCGACTTGAAAAAGCGCGTGAAGAGGGCCAGATTCCGCGTTCGCGCGAGTTAACCTCACTATTGATGCTGTTGGCAGGCATCATGATTTTATGGGTTGGCGGAACGGCAATGGCCCATCGACTGGCGGCAATGGTGTCAACCGGACTCAGTTTCGACCACGGCATGGTGACCGATGACAAAATTATCATCGCCCACGTCGGTAATCTGATCATGCAGGCCATTGCCGCGCTTCTGCCGCTTCTGGGCGGGCTGGTTCTGGTGGCCATTGCTTCACCGATGCTGCTGGGCGGTGTGGTCATCAGCGGCAAATCTATTAAAGTGGATTTTAGCAAGCTGAACCCGTTGCCAGGCTTCAAACGCATGTTCGCCGCGCAGGCCTGGACGGAGCTGTTTAAAGGCATTCTGAAAACCATTCTGGTGGGCTGCGTGGCAGGCTGGTACATCTGGACGCACTGGCCCGATATGCTTCGGCTGATTGCCGAGTCGCCGACCACAGCCCTGATCCATGGCATGGACATGATCGCTATCTGTTGTGCGCTGGTCATGCTCGGCCTGATCCCCATGGTGGGATACGACGTTTTCTGGCAGCTTTACAGCCACTTTAAAAAATTGCGGATGTCACGTCAGGAAATTCGCGATGAGCACAAGCAGCAGGAAGGTGACCCGCACGTGAAAGGGCGCATTCGTCAGCAGATGCGCGCGGCAGCCCGTCGTCGCATGATGGCCGATGTGCCCAAGGCCGACGTGATCGTTACCAACCCAACACACTATTCGGTTGCGCTGCAATATAACGAGAAGAAAATGAGTGCGCCCAGGGTTATTGCCAAAGGCGCTGGCGAGATCGCCTTACGCATTCGTGAACTGGGCGCAGAACACCGCATTCCGGTTCTGGAAGCACCGCCGCTGGCGCGTGCGTTATACCGTCATACCGAAATCGGACAACACATTCCTGGCGCCCTTTATGCGGCCGTCGCGGAAGTGTTGGCCTGGGTCTGGCAGCTTCGCCGCTGGAAGCGCGAAGGTGGCTTGGTGCCCGTAAAACCTAAAGACCTGCCGGTCCCGGCAGAGATGGACTTTGCAGGAGAGAGCAAAAACGATGGCTAATCTGGCCGCTAAACTACGCCTTCCAGGCAACTTCAAAGACATGCAATGGCAGGTCCTTGCGGGTCCGGTGCTGATCATCATGATTTTGTCGATGATGGTTCTGCCCTTACCGCCGTTTATCCTTGATCTGCTGTTTACCTTTAACATTGCCTTGTCGATTATGGTGCTGCTGGTCGCCATGTTTACCCAGCGCACGCTGGAGTTTGCGGCCTTTCCCACCATTCTGCTGTTTTCGACCCTGCTGCGCCTGTCGCTGAACGTAGCCTCTACGCGTATTATTTTGCTGGAAGGGCATACCGGTGCCGCGGCGGCGGGACGGGTGGTGGAAGCCTTTGGCCACTTCCTGGTTGGCGGAAACTTCGCCATCGGGATCGTGGTGTTTATCATCCTGGTGATCATCAACTTTATGGTTATCACCAAAGGTGCGGGCCGTATCGCCGAAGTGGGTGCGCGCTTTGTGCTTGACGGGATGCCGGGTAAGCAGATGGCTATCGACGCCGACCTGAATGCGGGTCTGATTGGCGAAGATGAAGCGAAGCGTCGTCGCGCCGAAGTGACTCAGGAAGCGGACTTTTACGGTTCGATGGACGGTGCCAGTAAGTTTGTACGCGGGGATGCCATCGCCGGTATTTTGATCATGGTCATTAACGTGATCGGTGGTTTACTGGTGGGGATCGTTCAGCATGGTATGGATGCGGGCCACGCGGCAGAAACCTATACGCTGTTAACCATCGGTGACGGTCTGGTCGCACAGATCCCTGCGCTGGTCATTTCTACCGCGGCGGGTGTTATCGTGACGCGCGTGGCAACCGACCAGGACGTCGGCGAGCAGATGGTCGGGCAACTGTTCAAAGATCCGCGTGTCCTCATGCTGAGTGCCGGCGTAATCGGTTTGCTGGGGCTTGTGCCTGGCATGCCTAACTTTGTGTTCCTGCTGTTTACGGCGGCCTTACTGGGGCTGGCGTGGTGGTTACGTGGCCGCGAGATGCAGCCGAAGAAGAATGTCGAATCGCCGAGCAGCATCGCAAAATCCATGGAAACGCCTGCCTCTGCCGAAGCCTCCTGGACTGATGTGCAGCTTGAAGACACGCTGGGCATGGAAGTGGGTTACCGCCTGATTCCGATGGTCGATCACAACCAGAACGGTGAGTTGCTTGGTCGTATCCGCAGTATCCGTAAAAAAGTGGCGCAGGATGTCGGCTTTCTGCCGCCGGTGGTGCATATCCGTGACAACATGGAATTGCCACCCGCGCGCTACCGCATTTTAATGAAAGGCGTGGAGATCGGCAGCGGTGATGCCTATCCCGGACGCTGGATGGCGATTAACCCCGGCACAGCCGCGGGTACCTTGCCGGGTGAAGCAACCGTCGATCCTGCCTTTGGCCTGGCGGCGGTGTGGATTGACGGTGCGCTCAAAGAGCAGGCCCAGATTCAGGGCTTTACCGTAGTAGAAGCCAGTACCGTTGTGGCGACGCACCTTAATCATCTGATTGGCCAGTACGCCAGTGAGTTGTTTGGCCGTCAGGAAGCGCAGCAACTGCTGGACCGCGTCTCCTCAGAGATGCCGAAACTGACCGAAGATTTAGTGCCTGGCGTGATTACGCTGACAACACTGCACAAAGTCCTGCAGAACCTGCTGGTTGAGCGCGTTTCGATTCGTGATATGCGCACCATTATTGAAACCCTGGCAGAGCATGCGCCGGTTCAAAGCGATCCGCAGGAACTCACCAGCGTGGTGCGCGTGGCGCTGGGCAGAGCGATTACGCAGCAGTGGTTCCCTGGCACGGGTGAAGTGCAGGTGATTGGCCTGGATGCGACACTGGAGCGCCTGCTGCTGCAGGCCTTGCAGGGCGGTGGCGGACTTGAGCCAGGCCTGGCCGATCGGCTGTTAGCCCAGACGCAGGAGGCCCTGCAACGGCAGGAAATGATGGGCGCGCCGCCTGTCCTGCTGGTCAATCATCCGTTACGCGCCTTACTGGCACGCTTCCTGCGCCGTAACATGCCGCAGCTGGTGGTGCTGTCCAATATGGAATTAAGCGATAACCGTCAGATTCGCATGACCGCAACCATCGGTGGCAAACAATGAGATCGCTAATGCTGTTTTCGCTGCTGCTTCCGCTGTTTGCTCAGGCCGCTGACGGTGCCTGGAGCGCCAGCGCGGCGGGTCCACTGATGGCGAACAGGGGAAGCTGGCAGTCGTCGCAGCCGCTGACCCCGCCAGGTCAGGTCAGTGGGGCGATCACCGTGGTGAACTGGCGTTATCAGTTTACCCAACCGGTGCCTTCCGGTTTACAGGTCCGGCTCTGTGCAGAACAGCGTTGTACCGAACTGGACGGTGCCAGCGGCAGCACACGCGGTCTGGCTGAGGTCGCCGCCGGTGAAACGTTACATATGGTGTTTGGCTTCGCCGGTGGCGGAAGTTTGCCGCCGGGGCTGAAGGTCGTCAGCACAGCGGTGACGGTCAACTACCACTAAGCCTTTTTCGCCCTGTTCATGGCAGACTGACAAGCATCATCAAGAGACTGATGCTGTCGGTCTGCCCGATCACTCCCGATGTCATAACGCGGTTCAGGCTACGCGTCTTTTTGCAGCAGAAAGCGGTAAAGCCATCCCCCTGCAACGCCACCCGCTATCGGTACCAGCCAGAAAACCCACAGCTGCCGTAACGCCCAGCCTCCCTGAAAAACAGCCATCGCGGTACTGCGTGCCGGATTCACCGAGGTATTGGTTACCGGGATACTGATTAAGTGAATGAGCGTTAATGCCAGACCAATCGCAATGGGAGCGAAACCCGCCGGCGCGCGTTTATCCGTCGCACCCTGAATAACCACCAGGAAGAACGCGCTGAGTACGAGTTCAGTGATGACGGCCGCGCAGAGGGAATAGCCGCCTGGCGAGTGCGCCGCAAAGCCGTTGGCAGCGAAACCCTTATCTGCCATCGTAAAGTCAGCCTGACCACTGACGATCAGATACAGCACGCCCGCCGCCGCAATACCGCCAGCCATCTGTACCACGATGTAGGGCAAGATGGGCTTGCTGTCGATGCGGCCACCGGCCCATAAGCCCAGGGTGACGGCGGGATTAAAGTGACCGCCCGAAATGTGGCCTACCGCAAAGGCCATTGTCAGTACGGCGAGGCCAAATGCCAGAGACACGCCCACAAACCCAATCCCGGTTTGGGGAAAATTCGCGGCGAGCAGGGCGCTGCCGCAGCCTCCGAATACCAGCCAGAAGGTGCCGAACAGCTCGGCAAACGCTTTTCTTAACATCAACTTATTCTTCCTTTCTCGTTAACACGTTAAACCTGATAAAACGCGGGCTTATAGTAGAGCGCGGGAATAAGAAAAGAATCTTGTCCCAACAGGACCTTGATATACGCGACATCAGGGTTGCCTGAGCGGGTTTGCACGGCGCGTGCTGCGATCATCTCTGGTGCTGAAATACGAATTAACGCCTTTGTATCGTGGAGTCAGGGAGGGCAATGGCAAAGATGACGCTACATGAAGGAAAATTGTGCGGGTGACGGGCAGAGCGGGAAGGGCGAGGTTGAGGCAGGCGCTGAGAACAGTCAGCTCTCAGCGCCTTAACAGATTACATGCGATCGACCGTTTTGATCCCCAGCGTATCCAGGCCCAGTTTCAGGGTTTTTGCGGTCAGTGCCGCAATCTGTAAACGGCTCAGGCGCGTCACGTCGTCCTCTGCGGCCAGAATCGGACAGTGCTCGTAGAAACCGGAGAACAGGCCCGCCAGATCGTACAAATAGGCACACATCACATGCGGTGTGCCATCGCGTGCCACCTGGGTAATGACCTCTTCAAACTGCAGCAAACGCGTTGCCAGCAGGGCTTCACGGTCATCCGTCAGCACGATTTCTGCCTGAATCGCATCGGCGTCGATACCGGCTTTACGGAACACGGACAGCACGCGCGTATAAGCATATTGCATGTAAGGCGCCGTATTGCCCTCAAACGCCAGCATATTATCCCAGTCAAAAATGTAATCAGTGGTGCGGCTTTTTGACAGATCGGCATATTTCACGGCGCTGATGCCGACGACTTCCGCAAGCGTGCTGACTTCCTCTTCCGTCATGTCCGGGTTTTTCTCGCGTACCAGCGTGTACGCGCGTTCATAGGCTTCATCCAGCAAATCTGACAGCTTAATGGTGCCGCCACTACGGGTTTTAAACGGACGGCCATCTTTACCCAACATCATACCGAACGCATGATGTTCAAGTGGAACGGACGCAGGCACATAGCCGGCTTTACGGACAATGGTCCACGCCTGCTGTAAATGCTGATGCTGACGTGAGTCGATGTAGTAAATTACGCGGTCCGCATGCAGGGTTTCATAGCGATACCTGGCACAGGCAATATCGGTGGTGGTGTAAAGATAGCCGCCATCCTTTTTCTGGATGATCACGCCCATCGGCTCACCTTCTTTATTCTGGAATTCTTCCAGGAATACCACGGTGGCGCCTTCACTCTCGACGGCCAGACCTTTGGCTTTCAGATCGGCCACAATTTCCGGCAGCATGTCGTTATAAAGGCTCTCACCCATCACATCATCACGCGTCAGGGTGACGTTCAGACGGTTGTAGATATGCTGGTTTTGCGTCATGGTGATATCAACCAGCTTTTTCCACATCTGACGGCAGTAGTTGTCACCGCCTTGCAACTTCACGACATAGCCGCGCGCACGCTCTGCAAACTCAGGATCTTCATCGTAAGTGCGCTTGGCTTCACGGTAAAAACCTTCTAAATCCGCCAGCGCCATCTCCGCGTGGTTTTCATTTTGCTGTTTTTCAAGAAACGCAATCAGCATGCCGAACTGCGTACCCCAGTCGCCCACATGGTTCGCGCGGATCACGTTGTGGCCCAGGAACTCGAGGGTGCGCACCGCGGCGTCGCCAATGATAGTGGAACGCACATGGCCGACGTGCATCTCTTTCGCCACGTTGGGGGCAGAGTAGTCCACGACGATTGTCTGTGGTTCGACCGGGTTCACGCCAAGGCGCGGATGATTCAGCGCCTGCCGGGCATGGTCGGCCAGCCACTGACGATCCAGGAAAATGTTGATAAAGCCCGGCCCCGCGATCTCCACTTTGCTGGCAATACCAGTGAGGTCCAGATGTTGAATCACGGTTTCAGCTAATTGTCGTGGCGCCTGGCCCAGTTTTTTCGCCACGGCCATGATGCCGTTAGCCTGATAATCACCAAACTGAACTTTAGCCGACTGACGAACCTGAGGTTCACAATCGGAGGGAGCACCAGCCAGCACCATTGCCTGACTGACTTTTGCGGAAAGAAGCGCCTGAATATTCACCGGGTTACCTTACATATGCAGAGAAAAGCACGCTATTTGGGCAGCGGGCTGTCGTCATGATTCTGCCGGGTGCAATGACCACAGGTCCTGGCCCGGCAAAAGGAAAAAATGAGGGAAAAAGTATACGTGAATTGTCAGCGTGAGTCAGTAGCGGGATAAAGGCAGGGAAACAGAGCCGAAGATGTTTCCCGCAGAGATTAGCGACGACGCGCGCGGCGCGCGTTTTTAACACTTTTGTCTGCACGTACCTTCCAGTGGCGCGCAAGGGCAAACCCCATCAGTGCAATTAAGATGGCAACTACGATGAGCATCGTCATAAAAACTTTCCTTATAATAGTGTTAATGCAAATTTAATAGAAAGTTATGCAGGCTGCAATCATGCCACTGTTAAGTAAGACTTATCTTATTGTGTTAATGATAACCATACAAAACAGTAACTTAAGTTACTTTTGTCAACGAAAAGGTGGATCTAAACAGAAGATTAATCTGAATTAAAAGCGTTAATTTTTTGCTTTTCTCGTAAAACGCCCGCCAAATAAGATGAATCTTACCCTTTTGTTCATTACGATAGTTCAGTAACAATGAGTTACGGCATTCCCTGGTCATAAAAAAGTGAGGAGACAGCTTACGGTGAGCATGATATTTCCACCCGAACTGGACGATTTACAGGCCGATTTAGCGGCTTTCGAAGAACGGTTACAAAATTTTTCACAGCGTCTGGGATTAAACCCCACAGACCTCGACGTCGATCATGTGGCCGTGCGGTGTCATCAGAATGCGACGGCCGAACGCTGGCAAAAGGGGTTTTTGCAACTCGGGGAGCAGTTCTCGGCGGCGATGATTAACGGACGACCGGTATGTTTATTTAAGCTGCACCAACCGTTAATGATTGCCGGCTGGGCGATAGACGTCGTTGAGCTGCCCTGGCCGGGTGAAAAACGTTACCGCCACGAGCGCTGGGAACATATTGAGGTGGTATTACGAGGCGAGCCTGAAACACTGGGCATGCGTGCCATGGCGCTGCTGTCCGATCAGGCACTCACACAGCCGGGTATTTCATTCAAAACCAGCTCACCGAAAGGGGAAAACGAGCGTCTGCCGAATCCTACGCTGGCAGTGACCGATGGGGAAACCACGATTAAGTTTCACCCATGGCGACTGGACGAGATTGTGGCCAGTGAACAGCGTTAGCCCCGGGCTTCAACCGCGCGTCTGAGCCGTCTGACGGCTTCTTCCAGCAAGGCGCGGGGACAGCCGAAATTGATCCGTACAAAGCCGTCATCACCAAAGTCGCGCCCTGGCGAGAAGCCAAGCCCGTGTTTTTCAAAGTACAGCGCCGGGCTGGCAACCTGGAGTTCACGCGCATCGATCCAGCCCAGATAACTGCCTTCCGGAGAGGTCATTTTGAGGCCGGGCAGCGCATTGACTTCGGAAACCAGCCAGTCCCGGTTGCCGCGCAGATAATCAAGCTGAGCATCAAGCCAGTCATCACAGGCCCGCCAGGCGACTTCCGCCGCAACCAGGGCCAGAATATCGACTGAGGGCACAATGCCCTGGCGCACGGCGGTGAATCGCGCCCGTAGTTCAGGATCCGGGATCACAGCGACGGAAGCGCCCAGCCCGGCAATATTGAAGGTTTTGGATGGCGAAAGCAGCGTAATGCTCCGTTGGGCCGCATCATCACTCAGGGAGGCAAAGGGGATATGTTGCAGCCCCGGCGTTAACAGTAAATCGCAATGAATTTCGTCAGAGCAGACGATTAAATCATGGTGCTGCGCAAAGGCCAGCTGCGCTTCAAGTTCTTCCCGGCGGTAAACCGTGCCGCCAGGATTTTGCGGATTGCAAAGCATCAGCAACGTTTTGTCCTGCATGTGGCCGTCTGCTGCAGTGAGATCCATGACCCAGCGGCCTTCCTGCAACGTCAGAGGCAGATTCAACTGATCACGTTCAGCCAGCTTCGCGGCTGAACGGAAAGGGGGATAAATGGGATGCGGCGCGACGGTACCCTGGTGCGGCGCGGTAAACGCCCGCACGGCCAGATTTAACCCGCAGACTACGCCGGGCAACACGACCACCCATTCCGGTTTAACTTCCCAGCGATAGCGTGATTTACAGCGGGCAATCAGCGCATCGATAAATCCCTGAGGCTTATCGCCATAGCCGAAAACACCATGATCAACGCGGGCTTTAATGGCCTCAATGATGGGGGCAGGCGATCGGAAATCCGTATCCGCTACCCACAACGGCAGAATATCCTGGCCCGCATATTTGTGCCATTTAAGGCTATCACTGTGACGGCGGTCTATCCGTTGGTCAAAATTGAATGTCATAGTTAGTTTTCCACGTAAACTGTTCTAAGGGATAAGCATACCTGACGAATTTGGCGTGAACAGGACGTCATGTAAAGGAGAAGAGAATGACCACACTGGAAATTTGTTGCTATGGGGTGGATTGTGCCTTAACCGCTCAACAGGCGGGGGCCGATCGAATTGAACTCTGTGCGGCACCGCGTGAAGGCGGCCTGACACCTTCTGCTGGCATGCTGGAAGTCGCCCGTCGTGACATTTCTGTTCCGGTGCATCCTATTGTCCGCCCGCGCGGCGGAGATTTTTGCTATTCCAGCCGGGAGTTCGAGGCAATGAAATCGGATGTCGCGCGGATTCGCGAACTGGGCTTTCCGGGCGTAGTGTTAGGGATGCTGGATGAAGATGCCCATATTCATGTGGGGCAGATGCGGCAGATCATGGCGCTGTGCGACGGCATGGCGGTGACCTTCCATCGCGCCTTCGATCTCTGCCACCGGCCAAAACGTTCGCTCGATGTTTTAACCGATTTTGGCGTGAAACGTATCCTCACTTCCGGGCAGCAGCAGAGCGCGGAAAACGGAATTGCATTATTGAGGGAACTTAATGAATACAGCAGCGGTCCTATCATTATGGCAGGTGCTGGCGTTCGATTAAGTAACCTGCAAAAGTTTCTTGATGCAGATATTCGTGAGGTACACAGCTCGGCAAGCCACCTGGTGGCATCACCGATGCGTTACCGCAAAGCGGGTGTTTCCATGTGTTCCGAAGCCGAAATTGATGAGTTCAGCCGTTACTGCGTCGATGGTGATGTTGTAGAGGCAATGAAAAGTGTCATGCAAATGAATACCGCCCGGGTGGCCTGACTCATAACCAGTTTTGCCGCGCAGCACGCCGATTGATGACGTGATGTTTGCAAGTACCAAACCCCAGCACATTTGCTGGGGTATTTTTTGTCCGGTATTCCGCTATAGTGGATGATGAAACAACGCATTGCGTGCATTCTGTGTCGCCGTTTGCCGTCAACGCGGCTTTGCTTTCCCTGTTCTGTTCCCCCGTTTGCGGGTCATCAGCTTAACCCTAATCGACATTGATGTCAGAGGCCCTGCCATGCGATGCATTCTGCTTTCCGCTGTTCTCACCGTGATGGGATGCCATGCGCCCTTAACCTTTGCCGCGTGCAAATCAAACAGTAAAGCGGTCTCTGACAGTAATAACTGGATTCTGTTGGGCGGCAGTGCGAAAGGGGCGGTACGTCAGGTTGTCGCAGGGGAGTTTGGCAAAGACGTCAATTCGCAAAAGCGGGTGCTGGGGCAGTTTGATCCCTGTGGCGACCTGCTGGTGGCGGATATCAGTTATGACAAAAATGAGCGTAACGTCATTCTGAGCATGGAACAACATCTGGTGCGTGTGCAGGAAGGTTGGGTGGCCGAATATGCGTATCTGGTAAAAGTGCTGAAACAGGGAAAGGAAGTGGTGGTGGATAACCGACAAGGCACCATCAACTGGCACAAGGGAAAAAACGGCAATATTATCAGCGCTTCAGACAAATTCATCAGCATGGGCAAATCGGGATTCACGGACACCACGTACCGCTACGATAAACACTATCGTTTGCTGAAAAGCATTGCGCGCGGAACCGATCCCGTCAGCAACGGGGAATACCGTTACGCGTGGAGTCCGCAGGGCCTCGTCACCCGCACCACCTCTGCCCGGCGAAAAGACACCTATACCTATGACGATAAAGGGCGGGAGCTGCGCCTCAACGGCACGGCATCAACCGACGTCAGCACTCTGCGTACCGTGGATGAATGCCAGTTCTGGGATGACAAGGGCAACTGCACCCTGAGTTACCTGAATGAAACCGAAGTTTTTGAGAAAGGCACGGTGCAGCGTCACCTCAGTGCGGTTTATAAGTATCAGTACTGGGACAAACCCACTGAGGCGACGGAATAGCCCCTATTTTACCGTTTTACTGAACGCATCCAGGCCCAGCAGCGCATGGGCGATCTGTTCCGGTGCCAGGTTAGGATTGAGGTTTTTCAGCGTATCGCCCTCGCTGTTCGCCAGCGCGCCGATTTTTACCAGATCTTCCCAGCTCACCCCGTCCAGATGCATCTCTTTTAACGTGGTCGGCATATTGATCGAACGGTAGAAGCGGATGTAGCGGGCAATTTCTTCATCGGGACGCTGCTCAAGCACCATCTGAGTTAACGTACCGTAGGCCACTTTTTCACCGTGAGTAAGATGGTGGATATCGCCGTCAATTGCGGTGAATCCGTTATGAATCGCGTGCGCACCTGCCAGACCGGCGTTTTCAAAGCCTAAACCGGACAGCAATGTATTGGCTTCCACTACCGCTTCTACCGCTGGCGTGACGCGTTTTTCCGAGACTGCGATATAGGCACTGTAGCCCCACGTCAGCAGCGTCTCTTCACAGGCCCGGGCAATGGCAAGACCGGCAATAGTCGGATCGCCATTGACCATCGATTTCGCATGGCTACGGGCCACCGCCTGGGCTTCCACCCAGGTCGCCAGACCATCGGCGATGCCGGACGCGAACAGGCGGGCGGGCGCGGCGGCGCACACGGCGGTATCAATTAACACCAGATCGGGATTTTTACTGTAGAAACGGTAGCTTTCAAAAACGCCACTGTCGGAATAGATAACAGACAGCGCGCTACAGGGCGCATCGGTTGAGGCAATGGTGGGCACAATCACTACCGGCTGTTTGAGTTCATCGGCCACGGCTTTTACCGTATCCAGCGTTTTGCCGCCACCCAAACCAATCACCACGTTACAGCCCTGCTGCTGCGCATGCTGACTTAACCGGGTAATTTCATTACTGGAGGCTTCGCCATTGAACTGCTGACGGCTGAGGGTAATGCCTGCTTTTTCCAGCGTAGACTGCGCCCGCTCACCAATCAGCCCCCAGACGACATCGTCAGCCACCACGAAAGCGTGATTGCCCAATTCCGTGACATACTCTCCCAGTTCATCGAGCACGCCCGCACCCTGTACATATTTGCGAGGCGAAGAGAAAATAAATTTACTCATGATCGTAGCTCCTGGTTTTTCAATTGAGACCGTTACCGGCCCGCTAATAACGCCACTAAAAAGCGTAGCAGTTAATCGCGCCTGGCTGTCTGTACAGCGTGAAAAACGCTTGTTATTGTTAAGCACTTCTAATCAGGAGTACGCCTGTGACGACTTCATTCCTCTCTTTTCTGTTTGCGATCATCATTTTGACCCTGACGCCGGGGTTCGATACGGCATTAATTTTGCGATCGGCGGCGGCACAGGGCTGGCGAGGAGCCAGTGCGACCGCGCTGGGCGTGGCGACGGGCTGTCTGTCGTGGGGCATTGCGGTAGGGCTGGGGCTGGGGGCGCTGCTGCTGGCATCGGAAACGGCGTATAACCTGCTGAAGTGGGCTGGCGCAGCCTATCTGCTCTGGCTGGGCGTCAGGTTACTGTGGCATCCGCGTCGCCAGAATGCAGCGCTGCCCGCCGAAACGCCGTCGCAGCAAACGCATCTGGCCTGCTTTCTGCGTGGGTTACTGGGGAATCTGTTGAATCCTAAAGTGGGCGTTTTCTACGTAACATTTTTACCGCAGTTTATCCCTCAGGGCGGTTCGGTCCCGGTCTGGTGCACCCTGATGGCCCTGACACATATGGTGACTGGATTGATCTGGAGCAGCGTGCTGATTGGCAGCAGTCACTATTTTGCGGCACAGCTCAGGAAGCCACGCGTGTTAATAATCATGGATCGTTTGACGGGCTGCGTCTTTATTGGCTTCGCGGCGAAACTGGCGCTGTCTCGCCGCTGAGCATTACGGCTTTGTGGCGACCAGCACCGCACGCAGCGGTGCGGGATAACCTTCAACGGTTTTGCTGCTGTCCGCAGGATCAAGGAATTCCGCCAGCGATTCGCTGGTCATCCAGTCGGTCCGGCGCTGTTCATCTGTGGTCGTTACGGCAAAGTCCACAATGCGCACATCGACAAAGCCGCATTTCTCCAGCCAGCTTTTCAGCGCCTCGGCGGAGGGGATAAAGTAGACGTTGCGCATCTGAGCATAGCGTTCGCCTGGCACCAGCACCTGATTCACATCGCCTTCAATCACCAGCGTTTCCAGGACCAGTTCGCCGCCGCTCACTAACTGATTTTTCAGCTGCATCAGATGATCCAGCGGCGAACGGCGGTGATAAAGCACGCCCATGGAAAACACGGTATCGAACGCCTGAAGCACCGGCAGCTGTTCGATGCCGAGCGGCAGCAGGTGGGCGCGGCGGTCGTCATTTAACAGCTTGCGGACGGCTTCGAACTGGCACAGAAACAGCTGCATGGGATCGATACCGACCACAAGGTGCGCGCCTGCCCCGATCATGCGCCACATATGGTAGCCACTGCCACAGCCCACATCCAGTACAGTGCGTCCGGCTAACGAGGAGATGTGTGGCAGCACGCGATCCCATTTCCAGTCTGAGCGCCATTCCGTATTAATTTCGGTGCCGTAAAGCGAATAGGGGCCTTTGCGCCAGGGCATCAGATTGCGCAGCAGTTTCTCAATGCCCTGACGGTGCCGATCGCTGATATCGTCCCGATCGGCGCTGACGCTGTGCAGCAGGTCCAGCCGCTGAGGTTCCAGCTGGGGTAAATATTCCAGCGACTTGTACCAGTCACGGAAGTGCCCGTGCAGATTTTCACGCTGCCACTCGCTGATTTGCGCAGGCAGCACCTCCAGCCATTTTGCCAGGGGACCCACGGCGATTTGCTGATAAAAACGGCCAAAGTCGATCATTTTAATGCCACCAACGAACCAAAATTAAAACACTGAAACCACAGCTCAGCATGAGAAAAGCCGGCCTGTTTCAGGCGCGCCTTGTGCGTTTCTACGCTATCGGTGAGCATCACATTTTCCAGCATGCTGCGTTTCTGGCTGATTTCCAGTTCGCTGTAGCCGTTGGCGCGCTTAAAGTCATGATGCATGTTGAACAACAGTTCACCGACGTCACGATCTTCAAAGCTGAACTTCTCAGAGAGCACCAACGCGCCGCCGGGATTCAGCCCCTGCCAGATTTTGGTCAGCAACGTCAGGCGGGCTGGCGGTTCAAGAAACTGCAGGGTGAAATTGAGCACCACCAGTGAGGCGTTCTCAATGGCGATATCGCAGATATCCGCTTCGACGACCGTAACCGGCGTATCCGCCCGAAACGCATCGATATGACGGCGGCAGCGCTCCACCATGGCCGGCGAATTATCCACAGCAATAATCTGACAGCCGGGCACGTGAATATTGCGGCGCACCGAGAGCGTGGCAGCGCCTAGTGAACAGCCCAGGTCAAATACCTGGCTGTTGGGCTGGACGAAACGTTCTGCCAGCATGCCAATCATCGAAATGATGTTGGAATAGCCCGGCACTGAGCGCTGAATCATGTCGGGAAACACTTCAGCCACGCGCTCGTCAAACGTCCAGTCGCCCAGTTTTTCAATGGGCGCAGAAAAGAGTTGATCGCGATCAGACATAACGAAAATCCGAAGAGACGGCGGAAAGGGCGCTATTCTGGCAGAAACTGCCGCGGCCTGCACCCTTTACGCCGTTAACATTAACGCAAGCTGAGCAAGAGTGGCCAGGGCAGGTAAATCAGGTTAAAAATTACCATACCGGACAGCGAGAATAACGTCAGCATCATGCCATATTTGCGTTTGCTCATGACATCGCTGCGCAGGCCCTGTGCATGCAACACCCGGCCAATGAAAAACAGGATGCCGGTCAGGTGCACCATCCAGATATTCGCGCCGTTCATCTCCAGCACAATCAGCAATAATAACCCCAGCGGGATCGTTTCAATGGCATTGCCGTGAATCCGGATGGCCATATGTAAATCGTGATGACCGCCATCGCCATAAGCCACATGATGCTGTCGCCGTAAGCGCACAACATTCAGGGTAAATTTCATGATCAGTAAGGCCCCGATCACCACATATAACGCGCTTATCATTATTGATTCCTTATTTTTACTTTTGCCAGAGGTGTGATGCTGCCGGTCGCTATCAGAATAGCGAATCCTGTTGCGGCCAGTCCGGCCCGGGACCGATGCTGGCATCAATTTTTTGCAGTTCAGGCCACAAGGCCTGCACCAGCGGAAAGACCTGGCCCATGTCGGGCGTGTGAATGAAGACCAGCGGTTCACTTTGCGTATGCCATTCAGCCAGTTTCGTCAGCCAGATGCGAAACAGCGGCAGGCTTTCTTCAAGACTATCGCTGCCGACAAAGCGGATCATCGGGCGCGGTCCTGTTAACAGCGCATGCGGCGGGACGCGCGGTTTTTGCTGGCGGGCGTGCAGCGCCGCCGCGCTTTGTGACGTTGAGGCGTGAACCGGACGACTGTCCAGCACCACACGATTGACGCCGCGCTGGAGCAGGCCACGATTCAGCGCGCGCTCAGCCTCACCTTTCGCGAAAAAAGCGGCATGCCGCACTTCCACGCCATAGGAAAAAGAGGCGGGCAGACTATCCAGAAAACGCCACAGATCGCTGAGTTGGGCGGGAGAAAAGCTGGCAGGCAACTGGAGCCAGTACTGACCGATGCGATCGGCAAGCGGATGCATCAGGCGAAAAAAGTCGGTCAGTAAGTCATCGGTGTTTTGCAGTGCTGCCTGATGGCTGATTGTGCTGGGGAATTTAAAACAGAAGCGAAACTGTTCGTGCGTCATATCCCGCCAGCGCAACACGGTTTCGGGATCCGGCAGTGCATACAGCGTGGTATTGCCCTCAACGGTCTGGAAATAACGCGCGTAGTCCGCCAGGGTTTCAATTCCCCAGCGTTTCCAGTGTGCGTGGTGCCATTGCGGCAAACCGATACGAAGTGTCACGCCTGACTCCTGTCGTTGAGTGTGATGGTAATTATCCTGTAAGGCAGTATATTGACGCAACCCGGTGAAAAGGGAACAGGAAATGCCGTGCTTTAGCGTGGCTCCACTTATCCTGTCAGCCTTTTTCCATTATAATAGCGGCCTTTTTTGCGACAGCACCTAATAAGGTTACGCGGCCTGGTGCTGTCTGCTGCAGCGGCGAAGTTAAAAGGATAGTGTTATGCGTACAGAGTATTGTGGACAGCTCAATCTGTCTCATGTGGGTCAGCAAGTTACGCTTTGCGGCTGGGTCAATCGCCGTCGCGATCTGGGAAGCCTGATCTTTATCGATATGCGCGACCGTGAAGGCATCGCCCAGGTGTTTTTCGATGCCGATCATCAAGAAGCGTTCCAGCTGGCATCTGAACTGCGTAACGAATTCTGTATCCAGATCACCGGTACCGTCCGTGCCCGTGACGAAAAGAACCGAAACAGCGACATGGCGACCGGCGACGTGGAAGTGTTCGCCCACGCGCTGACCATCATCAACCGTGCTGACCCTCTGCCGCTGGATTCTAACCAGACCAACAGCGAAGAAGCGCGTCTGACGTATCGCTATCTGGACCTGCGTCGTCCGGAGATGGCGCAGCGTTTGAAAACCCGTGCGAAAATCACCAGCTTTGTGCGTCGCTTTATGGATAACGAAGGCTTTCTGGATATTGAAACGCCGATGCTGACTAAAGCAACGCCAGAAGGCGCGCGCGACTATCTGGTGCCCAGCCGTGTGCACAAAGGGAAGTTCTATGCGCTGCCGCAGTCACCGCAGTTGTTCAAGCAGTTGCTGATGATGTCCGGCTTCGACCGCTATTATCAGATCGTTAAGTGCTTCCGTGATGAAGACCTGCGTGCTGATCGTCAGCCAGAGTTTACCCAGATCGACGTTGAAACCTCCTTCATGACCGCCGAACAGGTGCGTGAGAAGATGGAGCGTCTGATTCGTGAACTGTGGATGGACATCAAAGGGGTGGATCTGGGGGCGTTTCCAAAGATGACCTTTGCCGAAGCCATGCATCGCTTTGGTTCGGACAAGCCTGACCTGCGCAACCCGATGGAGCTGGTGGACGTAGGCGATCTGCTGAAAAGCGTCGAATTCCAGGTCTTTGCGGGTCCCGCAAATGACCCGAAAGGCCGCGTAGCTGCGCTGCGCGTGCCCGGCGGTGCGGCGCTGACGCGTAAGCAAATCGACGAATACGGCAAGTTTGTTGAAATCTACGGGGCCAAAGGGCTGGCGTGGATGAAGATTAACGAACGTGCCAACGGCTTCGAGGGCGTGCAGAGTCCGGTGGCCAAGTTCCTCAGTGCCGACATCGTGGAAGCGATACTGAACCGCACGGGCGCACAGGATGGCGACCTGATCTTCTTCGGTGCCGATCGCGCGAAAGTCGTGGCGGATGCGCTGGGTGCGCTGCGCCTGAAAGTCGGCCGCGATTTGCGGATCACCGACGAAAACGCCTGGGCACCGCTGTGGGTAATCGACTTCCCGATGTTTGAGGAAGATGAAGAAGGCGGTCTGGCTGCGATGCACCATCCGTTCACCTCACCGAAAGACATGACCGCAGAGGCGCTGGCCAGCGATCCGGTTCAGGCGGTGGCAAATGCCTACGACATGGTGATTAACGGCTACGAAGTGGGCGGCGGTTCCGTGCGTATTCACAACAGCAAAATGCAGCAGACGGTGTTCAGTATCCTCGGGATCACCGAAGAGGAGCAGCGCCTGAAGTTTGGCTTCCTGCTTGACGCGCTGAAATACGGTACACCACCGCACGCGGGCCTGGCATTTGGTCTGGATCGTCTGACGATGCTGCTGACCGGCACCGATAACATTCGCGATGTTATCGCATTCCCGAAAACCACCGCCGCCGCGTGCATGATGACCGAAGCACCGAGCGAAGCCAATCCTGCCGCGTTGCTGGATCTGGGCATTCTGGTGGCGCCGAAGAAAGAAAAGTCAGAGAACAAGTAATGGGCAATAAACATCCGGTATCGGTGCTGGTGGTGATTTTTGCGCAAGATACTGGCCGGGTGTTAATGCTGCAGCGACGTGATGATGCCAGCTTCTGGCAGTCGGTCACAGGCAGCCTGGAAGTCGGGGAAACCCCGCGCCAGGCGGCCGAGCGTGAGGTGTCAGAGGAGCTGTCCATCAACATTGCGGACGAAAAGTTAGTGCTGGAAGACTGTCACAAACAGATCGAGTTTGAAATTTTCCCGCACTATCGCCACCGTTACGCACCGGGCATTACGCATAACCGTGAACACTGGTTCAGGCTGGCGTTACCCGCAGAGCGCGACCTGCTGCTCACCGAGCATCTTGCCGCGCGCTGGCTTGAGCCCGCCGCTGCTGCTGCCCTGACCAAGTCCTGGAGTAACCGCCAGGCGATTGAGGAATTTATCTGAATGCCTGCCGTAACGCGTTTTTCAGACGGCAGTAACGTTAAATTTCACGAATTCGACGAAGCTCATCCTTCGTTCCCTAAACCGGGTGCCGGTGATAAACCGGCGCCGTTAAAATTGAAGAGTCGGGCATCATCGGTATCGCGAAGCCGCGACCGTCAGTGCAGTGCAACCGGAACGTTTATAACGACGTGAGGATGGCAGGCACTGTCGGGAGGCGGATCGTAAGTCAGATAGCCCGTGCGATTGTTAAGATCGGAGAATATGCAAGATGGCTGGACATAGTAAATGGGCGAATACCAAGCACCGCAAGGCTGCTCAGGATGCCAAGCGCGGTAAAATCTTTACCAAAATCATTCGCGAGCTGGTGACCGCCGCGAAACTGGGTGGGGGCGATCCCGGTTCTAACCCACGTTTACGTGCTGCCATGGACAAAGCGCTGTCTAATAACATGACACGCGATACCATGAACCGTGCGATTGCACGCGGCGTGGGCGGCGAAGATGATTCCAACATGGAAACCATCATCTATGAAGGTTACGGTCCGGGGGGATCGGCCATCATGATCGAGTGTCTGAGTGATAACCGAAACCGTACGGTGGGTGAAGTGCGTCATGCGTTCACCAAAACCGGCGGCAACCTGGGAACCGATGGCTCCGTGTCTTACCTGTTCAGCAAAAAAGGCGTGATTTCTTACGCGCCAGGCCAGGATGAAGATGCGGTGATGGAAGCCGCGCTGGAAGCCGGTGCAGAGGACGTGGTGGCGTATGATGATGGCGCTATCGATGTCTTCACCGCCTGGGAAGAGATGGGCACCGTGCGCGATGCGCTGGAAGCCGCCGGTCTGAAAGCGGATACGGCGGAAGTTGCGATGATTCCGTCAACCAAAGCGGAAATGGATGCGGAAACCGCACCGAAACTGCTGCGTCTGATCGATATGCTGGAAGACTGCGACGACGTGCAGGAGGTTTATCACAACGGTGAGATCTCCGATGAGGTGGCGGAAACGCTGTAATGCTGTACCGCTTTCATCGCTGGCTGGAGACGCGTCATGTCTATTATCCTGGGGATTGACCCCGGTTCACGCGTCACCGGTTACGGGGTGATTCGTCAGACCGGCCGCCAGCTCACCTATCTGGGCAGCGGCTGTATCCGCACCAATACGACAGAATTGCCGGCGCGCCTGAAGCTGATCTATGCTGGCGTTTGCGAAATTATCACGCAGTTTTCGCCTGATTTTTTCGCCATCGAGCAGGTGTTTATGGCGAAGAACGCCGACTCGGCGCTGAAGCTTGGCCAGGCGCGCGGTGCCGCCATCGTCGCGGCGGTAAACCATGACCTGCCGGTGTTCGAATATGCCGCACGTCAGGTGAAGCAGACGGTTGTCGGAACCGGCGGGGCAGAAAAAAGTCAGGTTCAGCATATGGTCAAATCTTTACTGAAGCTTGCAGCCAGTCCGCAGGCTGATGCCGCCGATGCGCTGGCTATCGCGATTACGCACTGCCATGTTGCACAGAATGCCGCGCGCATGAGTGAGAACACGCTGGTGCTGACCCGCGGCCGGCTGCGGCAGCGCTAACGGTAATCCCCGCAATATGCCCGTCAGGCTGGATATTCATCCAGCCTTTTTTATGGTATAAATTCCGCCACATACGTTGAATAAGGAAGGCATCAGGTGATAGGTCGTTTACGGGGAACCATTCTGGAAAAGCAGCCACCGCTGGTCCTGCTGGAGGCGCATGGCGTTGGTTATGAAGTCCATATGCCAATGACCTGTTTTTATGAACTGCCTGAGCTTAATCACGAAGCGATAATCTTTACGCAATTTGTGGTTCGTGAAGACGCGCAACTGCTGTTCGGCTTTAACAGCAAACAGGAACGTGCCCTGTTTCGCGAACTGATAAAAGTCAACGGCGTTGGGCCGAAACTGGCGCTCGCTATTCTGTCGGGCATGTCCGCTCAGCAGTTTGTCACGGCGGTGGAAAAAGAAGAGATTGCCGCGCTGGTCAAACTGCCGGGTGTGGGCAAGAAAACCGCCGAGCGTCTGGTTGTCGAGATGAAGGATCGCTTTAAAGGGATGCATGGCGATCTGTTTGGCGGTGACTCGGCCTTTACGCTGACCACGCCGGGCCCGGAACCCGAAACCAACGACGCCGAAGCGGAAGCGGTTGCAGCGCTGGTGTCCCTGGGTTATAAACCGCAGGAAGCGAGCCGCATGATCAGCAAAGTGGGTCGCCCTGACGCGGATTGTGAAACATTAATTCGCGAAGCGCTCCGCGCCGCTATTTGAGGTAATTCATGATTGAAGCCGATCGCCTGATCTCCGCCGCCAGCGTTAGCGAAGAAGAGAGCCTCGACCGCGCCATCCGGCCTAAGATGCTGACCGAGTATGTCGGCCAGCCGCAGGTGCGGGAGCAAATGGAAATTTTTATCAAAGCGGCCCAACTGCGTGGCGATGCGCTGGACCATTTGCTGATTTTTGGCCCACCCGGGCTGGGAAAAACCACCCTGGCGAACATTGTGGCTAATGAGATGGGCGTCAATCTGCGCACCACCTCCGGTCCGGTGCTGGAGAAAGCGGGCGATTTGGCGGCGATGCTGACTAACCTTGAGCCGCATGATGTGCTGTTTATTGATGAGATTCACCGCCTGTCACCGGTCGTTGAAGAAGTGCTGTATCCGGCGATGGAAGACTATCAGCTGGATATCATGATTGGCGAGGGTCCGGCAGCGCGCTCGATTAAGCTTGATCTGCCGCCGTTTACGCTGATTGGTGCCACTACGCGCGCGGGCTCACTGACGTCGCCCCTGCGCGATCGTTTTGGTATCGTGCAGCGGCTGGAATTCTATCAGGTGAAAGATTTGCAGCATATTGTCGGGCGCAGTGCCGCCTGTCTGGGCCTGGCGCTGAGCGAGGAGGGGGCCCTTGAAATCGCCCGTCGCTCTCGCGGCACGCCGCGTATTGCTAACCGACTGTTACGCCGGGTGCGTGATTTTGCAGAAGTGCGGGCAAACGGTAACTTAAGCGGCGAAGTCTCAGTGACCGCGCTGGACATGCTTAACGTTGACAGCGAAGGTTTCGACTATATGGATCGTAAACTGCTGCTGGCGATTATTGATAAATTCACCGGCGGGCCGGTGGGTCTGGATAACCTTGCGGCGGCGATTGGTGAAGAGCGGGAAACGATCGAAGATGTCATCGAGCCCTTCCTGATTCAGCAGGGCTTTATTCAACGCACACCGCGCGGCCGGATGGCCACGCAGCATGCTTACCGTCATTTCGGTATCACCAAAGAGGCGTAATCACAGCGCCGGTTTGCGCACCATACTGACGATAAACAGTATGGCTGCGCACAGCACCACAGACGGCCCCGCAGGCGTGTCATAAAACGCCGAGAAGGTTAACCCGCCGGTCACTGCCATTACCCCGATCAGCACCGCAATTGCGGCCATCATTTCCGGTGAACGTGCAAAGCGTCGCGCCGTCGCAGCCGGGATAATCAGCAGCGAGGTGATGATCAGCGCCCCGACAAATTTCATCGCCACGCCAATAGTCAGCGCGGTCACCAGCATCAGGATTAACCGGGTGCGTTGAATATTCACCCCATCGACCTGCGCCAGTTCGGGGCTGATGGTCATCGACAGCAACGCGCGCCACTGCCAGGCCATGACCGCTAAAACACAACCTACGCCCGCAGCCATTGCCCCGAGATCGGCAGGGGTGACCGCCAGCAAATCGCCGAACAGGTAGGCCATCAAATCGACCCGCACATTCGACATCAGGCTGACGACCACCAGTCCCAGTGACAGCGCACTGTGCGCCATAATGCCCAGCAAGGTATCAATGGCCAGATGCGGTCGGCGTTCCAGCCAGACCAGCCCCAGCGCCAGACAAACCGTGACCAGAATCACGGCATAATAAGGATTTACATCCAGCATTAAACCAAACGCAACGCCCAGCAGTGAGGCATGCGCCAGTGTGTCGCCAAAGTAAGACATCTTGCGCCAGACGACAAACGAACCCAGAGGACCGGCAGCCAGCGCCAGCATGACGCCGCCCAGCCAGCCCGGTAGCAATAATTCAATCATAGTGGACCCGGTCCCTTACGAAGTACGATACGTCCCTTTAAGTCGTGACGATGATTATGGTGATGACGATAGATAGCCAGTTCCTGTGCGCCGCGTGGCCCAAACATGGCAATAAATTCCGGATGCTGAGAGACAGCCTCGGGCGTGCCGGAACAGCAGATATGATGATTGAGGCACAGCACTTCGTCTGTCTTGGCCATGACCAGATGCAAATCATGAGAGACCATCAATACCGCACAGTTCAGCTCATGACGAAGCTGGTTAATCAAATCATAGAGCGCGACCTGACCATTGACGTCCACGCCCTGTGTCGGCTCATCCAGCACCAGCAACTGTGGCTGATTAAGCAGCGCACGCGCAAGCAGGACGCGCTGCATTTCGCCACCGGACAGTTTCTGCAGGGGAGAGGTCAGCAGGTGACCGGCCTGAACGCGTTTGAGCGCAGGCAGAATGTCCTGATGACGTGCGCCACGTGACAAACGCATAAAACGCTCGACGGTAACCGGTAACGTCGGATCGATGTGCAGTTTCTGAGGCACATAACCAATACGCAGGTTCGCACTGCGATGCACCTGACCGGATGAGGGCGCGAGCAGGCCGAGTACCACGCGCACCAGCGTCGATTTACCCGCGCCATTGGGACCCAGCAGCGTCAAAATTTTACCAGGATGAAGCGCCAGGCTCACGCCAGACAGGACGGTGCGTTGAGCAAACTGGATGGAGACATTTTCAAGTGTGACAAGTGATGGCATAAGATTTACAGGTTGCGCAGAATTTCGAATGTTATAATATCACATCCAATCTGTTGATGACGAAGGAATGACGCATTATGTTACATAATAAAAAAGGGGTGGGTTTTACCCTGGCTGCGCTTGCTTTTGCTACCGCCGTTGCTTTGCCCGCTCATGCCAATGTAGTGGCCTCCATTAAGCCTGTTGGCTTCATTGCCTCTGCGATTGCGGACGGGGTAACACCGGTGGAGGTCTTGCTGCCTGATGGCGCATCCGAACATGATTATGCCCTGCGTCCGTCTGATGTAAAACGCTTACAAAACGCGGACTTAGTGGTCTGGGTGGGACCAGAAATGGAAGCGTTTATGACCAAATCAGCCGCCGCCCTGCCAGAAAAAAAGAATCTTGAGATAGTACAAATTCCCGGCGTAAAAACGATGCTGCTGCGGGGCAGTGAAGACGATGATCACGATGACCATGAGGCAGCAGAGCACGATCACGATGCAGAGCATCATCACCATCACGGTGAGTTTAATATGCACTTGTGGATGTCACCTGAAATCGCGCAAAAAACCGCGGTTGCAATCCATGAAAAATTATTGGAACTTATGCCGCAGGATAAAGCCAAACTTGACGCCAACCTGCAGCATTTTGAGGCAGAATTAGCGGACACAGATAAGCGCATTATCTCACAGCTTGCCCCCGTTAAAGATAAAGGGTATTTCGTTTTTCACGACGCTTACACGTACTTTGAAAAACACTACGGTCTCTCGCCCACCGGGCATTTTACCGTTAACCCAGAAATTCAACCGGGTGCACAGCGCTTACATCAAATTCGAACACAGTTGGTTGAGAAAAAGGCCGTTTGCGTCTTTGCTGAGCCACAATTCAGGCCGGCGGTCATCGATGCTGTTGCCCGTGGAACGCAGGTGCGTAAAGGCACGCTCGATCCACTGGGCACAGACATCAGCTTAGGAAAAGACAGCTATGTGAAATTCCTCTCACAGCTGTCGAGCCAGTATGAGACCTGCCTGAAAGGAGCATAGAGGAATAGTTTAACGTGCAGCAGATAGCCCGCTCTGTCGCCCTCGCATTTAATAATTTGCCGCGCCCCCACCGCGTTATGCTGGGATCGTTAACCGTTGTTACTCTGGCCGTCGCAGTCTGGCGGCCTTATGTTTACCATCCGAATGATGATGTTACGCCCATCGTCAAAGCCATTGAGTTAGACAAAAACGAGTTTCGCACACTGCTTCCTGAAGCCAGTGAACCTATCGATCAAACCACGCCCGAACCCGATGAAGAACTGCCTTCAGACGACGTCGATCAGGATGTCGCCGATACGGCAGGCACGCACGATTACACCGTCTCCTCTGGTGACACGCTCAGCAGCGCACTGAACCAGTATGGCATCGACATGAGCGACATTAATGCGCTGGTGGCCAGCGATAAAGATCTGCGTAATTTGCAGGTCGGTCAGCAGCTCAGCTGGACGCTCAATGATGCCGGCGCACTGGATACCTTTACCTGGGAAATCTCGCGTCGTGAAACCCGCACCTATACGCGCACCGATAAAGGTGGCTTTAGCATGCAGTCGCAGATGCAAAAGGGTGAATGGCGCAACAGTGTGATTCAGGGCGAAGTCCGCGGCAGCTTTGCCGCCAGCGCTATGCGTGCCGGTTTAAGCAGTGCAGAGGCCAGCAGCGTGATCAAAGCCATGCAGTGGCAGATGGATTTTCGTAAGTTACGCGCGGGCGATAAATTCAGCGTGCTGATGTCGCGCGAAATGCTGGAAGGCAAGAGCGCGCAAAGCCAGCTACTGGGTGTGCGTTTGCGCAGCGGCGGCAAAGATTATTACGCGTTCCGGGCCGAAGACGGCAAATATTACGACCGCAGCGGTGCGGGCCTGGCGCGGGGCTTTATGCGTTTCCCCACTGTGAAACAGTATCGTGTCTCGTCGAACTTTAATCCGCGCCGTCTTAATCCGGTGACGGGCCGAATTGCACCACACAAAGGTGTCGATTTCGCGCTGCCGGTTGGTACGCCTGTGCTGGCTGTGGGCGATGGCGAAGTCGTGGTGGCCAAAAACGGCGGTGCCGCCGGTAACTATGTGGCCATCCGTCACGGCCGTCAGTATATGACGCGTTACATGCACCTTAAAAAAGTGCTGGTGAAACCGGGGCAAAAGGTAAAGCGTGGCGATCGTATTGCGCTCTCCGGCAATACCGGCCGTTCAACCGGACCGCATCTGCATTTTGAGATCTGGATTAATAATCAGGCTGTTAATCCCCTGACGGCCAAGCTGCCGCGCATGGAAGGTCTGACGGGCAAAGATCGTTCGCAGTATCTTGCTCAGGTCAAAGGCTGGTTACCGCAGTTGGGGATGAAGTAAATACTTTGATAACGTCGACGGCATGGCCGTCGACTTTTTTATCTCTGGCGCAGGATGATTGCAAATTTACTCGTCGCCACTATCATTAGCCCGTCATTGATTGAGGCGAGTGCATGGAAACCCGTAAAAAAAATAACATTGAATTTATTCCCGTTTTTGAACGTTCTTTTTTAAAGCCAAAATACTGGGGCAGCTGGCTGGCCATTGGCGCGCTGGCGGGTATTGCATTGATGCCGCCTCGCGTGCGCGATCCGCTTCTGGGAGGGCTCGGCAAGTTTGCTGGTAAGCTGGCGAAGGGCGCGCGTCGCCGTGCGCTCATCAATCTCTATTACTGCCTGCCTGAATTAAGCGAATCTCAGCGTGACGCGATCGTCGATCAGATGTTTGCCACCGCACCGCAAGCCATGGCCATGATGGCCGAGCTGGGTATGCGCGATCCGGCACAGATCCGACAGCGGGTTGAGTGGCACGGTCGGGAAATCATTGATCAACTGCAGGCCGACAAGCAGAACGTGATTTTTCTGGTGCCGCATGGCTGGGCTGTGGACATTCCGGCCATGCTGCTGGCCTCAGAGGGACAGATAATGGCCGCGATGTTCCATAACCAGAGCGATCCGCTGGTGGACTATGTCTGGAACCGTGTCCGCCGTCGTTTTGGTGGTCGTATGCATGCGCGCAACGATGGCATTAAGCCGTTTATCAGTTCGGTCCGTCAGGGCTACTGGGGCTATTATCTGCCTGACCAGGATCACGGGCCGGAACACAGTGAGTTTGTCGACTTCTTTGCCACTTACAAAGCTACCTTACCCGCCGTTGGCCGGTTGATGAAAGTCTGTCGCGCCCGCGTCGTGCCGCTGTTTCCGGTGTATAACGGAGCAAGGCATAAGCTGGAAATTTACGTTCGTCCGCCGATGGATGACTTACTCGAAGCGGATGACCGTCAACTGGCGCGCCGGATGAATGAAGAGGTAGAAGTGTTTGTGCGTCCGCATCCGGAACAATATACCTGGATACTGAAACTGCTTAAAACCCGAAAAGCGGGTGATGTCGAACCCTACTCGCGAGACGAGCTTTATCCTCGTAAATAAAGAAAGGCCGCATGGCGGCCTTTCTGATTTAGACGGGCGTTACTTTGGCGTGACGCCTGCGTTCCCGCAGAAACATCAGCACCAGGCCAAACCACAGGACACCACTGATAAAGTTGATCAGGCTAAACCAGATCACCCCACCGCTAAAATAGAAGTGCTTCGCCAGCTCAATGCCGGTAGCCAGTGTCAAAATGCTGATCATGCCCAGCATGGCCGCGACGCTGCCTTTACCTTCATCGCTGGCATAGAGCGTCAGCCGGTAAAGTCCGGCATTCACCATCCCGCCGCCGAACGCGTACAGGCTTAATCCTGCGGTAATCAACAAATAGCTGTGTGTGTTTATCAGCGTGGAAAATAAAGCAAGGCTTAACCCGAGTAATATGGGCCAGGCGGCAAATTTCACGGGTTGCTCAATCGGCATCCGGCCAACCAGTTTGCTCAGGGTCAGGTTACCGGCAATCATTGCCATAAATACCGGCAGCTGGAGCATGGCGTACTCCATTCGTGAAAGTCCTTCATCACGCATCAGAATGACCGGGGACAGGGCCACCCAGGTCAGAATGGGAATGAAAACCAGTCCGATGGCAAAGGAACCAAACATCACCTGACGATCTTTTATCAGTCGGCCATAATTGCGCGCCAGCACCGGCAGCGCAATGGACTGGTGACGATCGCCGGCGGTTTCAGGCATGACCCGCCAGAGTACGATAAACGCCACGGCGCTGCAGGCGGCAAACAGCCAGAACATGCTGCGCCAGCTTCCGACCGTGAGCCAGGCGGCGCCGGCCAGAGGCCCGGCGAGCGGTGCCAGCAGGGCGACATTCGCCATCAGCGCCATAATGCGCACGGCCAGTGCTTCCTCGAACGCTTCCTGAATGGCTGCATAGCCGACCGCACCAATAAAACACAGGCTAATTCCCTGCAGGAAACGCAGACTGACGAACTGCTCAATGTCGCTGACCCAGGTAGTCAGAATACAGGCGGCGGCAAAAAACAGAATGCCGGACAGCAGCACAGGCCTGCGGCCATATTTATCGGACAACGGGCCAAGCAGCCATTGTAAAACCACGCCACCCAGTAAATAGGCCGTGAGAGAGGTGGAAACCCACTGATCGCCTACGTCGAATTCGGCGGTGACCAGCAACATGCCGGGTTGGATCATATCGTGAGCAATATAGGTGGCGAACTCATAAAGCACCATCGCCAGCGGAAACAGCATCACGCGTCCGGTCAACTGGCGGATGGGTTGATAACGGGCCATCTGGCCTCCTTATGAAAAAACAAAAAACGCGACTGCAAGGCAGCCGCGTTTAAATGGTAATACAGATGTGTATGAAAAGCGGTATTAATCGACGCGCAGCACCCGGCCGGTGTTAGTCGTGCCGGTTGCCCCCATCACATCCCCTTGCGTGACGACTACTAAATCACCGGAGACGAGGAAGCCTTTGTCACGCAGCAGATTAACGGCGTCATGGGCGGTGGCCACGCCTTCGTTATCGCTGTCGAAAAACACGGGCGTCACGCCGCGATACAGCGCGGTGATATTCAGCGTACGTTCGTGGCGCGACATGGCAAAGATCGGCAAACCTGATGTGATACGTGAGGTCATCAATGGCGTACGACCGGATTCCGTCATGGTAATAATGGCGGTCACGCCCTGCAGGTGGTTCGCCGTGTACATGGCTGACATGGCGATCGCTTCTTCGATATTATCGAACTGCACATCCAGACGGTGTTTAGAGACATTCACGCTTGGGATTTTCTCGGCACCCAGACAGACTTTTGCCATGGCGGCAACGGTCTCCGCCGGATACTGACCGGCAGCGGTTTCGGCTGACAGCATTACCGCATCGGTGCCGTCCAGCACGGCGTTGGCGACGTCCATGACTTCAGCGCGGGTCGGCATAGGATTGGTGATCATTGATTCCATCATCTGTGTCGCGGTGATGATGGTACGGTTCAACTGGCGCGCACGACGGATAAGGGCTTTCTGAATCCCGACCAGTTCCGGATCGCCAATTTCCACGCCCAGGTCGCCACGGGCAACCATCACCACGTCAGAGGCCAGAATGATGTCATCCATGGCTTCCTGCGAGGCGACCGCTTCGGCACGTTCTACTTTCGCGACCATTAACGCGTCACAGCCCGCATCGCGCGCCAGACGGCGGGCATAGTGCATATCCTCACCACAACGCGGGAAGGACACCGCCAGATAGTCCACGTTGATTTTGGCGGCCGTGATAATATCGGCTTTGTCTTTCTCCGTCAGGGCTTCAGCCGACAGGCCTCCGCCCAGTTTGTTGATGCCTTTATTGTTAGAAAGCGGGCCACCTACTGTTACTTCGGTAAACACTTTGACGCCCTGAACCTCCAGCACCTTCAGCTGGACGCGACCATCATCCAGCAGCAGGATATCGCCGGGTACCACATCCTCGGGCAGACCTTTATAGTCAATGCCGACGCGTTCTTTATCGCCTTCGCCTTTGCCCAGCGCCGCATCAAGCAGGAATCGGTCGCCCACGTTCAGGAAGACTTTACCTTCTTTAAAGGTGGAGACACGAATTTTAGGGCCTTGCAAATCGCCCAGAATGGCCACATGTCGACCGAGTTTTGCCGCAATCTGACGCACTTTATCGGCACGCATCTGGTGATCTTCGGGCGTACCGTGTGAAAAGTTAAGACGCACAACGTTGGCACCAGCAGCAATGATTTTTTCGAGATTGTTGTCGCGGTCAGTGGCTGGGCCGAGAGTGGTTACGATCTTGGTTCTTCTTAAACGTCGGGACATAGAGATTCCTTTGAATTTTGGAACTGAGCTGAATCGTTACTTTTTAAGGTATTAGCCCGTCAGATACTGATTACCACACAGAGGTATTATTATACATTCGAGTGTGTCAGAACTGTGGCACTGCGCCCGGAAGACGTCCAGTAAAGGCGCTTTTGTCAGATACAATACTGAGACTCACCGAGGAAGTCATCCCCCCTTCGACGCTAGCGCCAGCTTAATTGACCAGACGCAAGTGACGCAGCCATTCTGCGTGTCACAACGCGGCAGGCTGAACAGCCCGTTCATCTGTATCGTAGTTACAGCCGGGCCGCGCGTAACAGATCAGAGTGTTGCGGTCGTTTGTTTGCCGGTGGGGAAGGCATCGTCTGTTGTTTGGCCCACGAAGCCGGTGTAAACAGCGAAAAGCGCAAAGCGGCAAGTGTTGCACCGGCGCATTATCCCGACCAGATAGGGAGTAAATATCTGTTAGAATGGATAAATGCTGAGATGAAAGGCAATGCTGCCGGGGTGACCCTGTAGAATCAGCCGCGGGGCAAGGTCTGATAAGTCGGCTGGCCCTTTTTTTGCCATAATCAGCGTCGCACTAGCTGCAGCCAGACAATTTTTGACACAGAAAAATAAGCGAAAGCGCACGGGTCAACCTACCACAGACGCGAATTACGCGCAGAGTAAGTAGGGTGACGCCGCGGGCTGGTTTACCTGGCCTGGGGAAAAAAGTACATTGTGCTGAAAGTAAATAACAACATGGACCCGGTGCTCAGGATGCATCGCCACCGGGACTATCCTGCAACGAGGAGAGGAAAATGGCGGTAACACAAATAGCCCAGGCATGCGATCTGGTAATTTTCGGCGCCAAAGGCGATCTCGCCCGTCGTAAACTGTTGCCCTCGCTGTATCAGTTAGAGAAAGCGGGTCAGATTCATGAAGAAACCCGGATTATCGGCGTTGGCCGTGCAGAGTGGGATAAAGCTGAATACACCAAAGTGGTGCGTGAGGCGTTAGAAACCTTCATGAAGGAAAAGATTGACGAAGCGCTCTGGGATAAGCTCAGTAACCGTCTCGATTTCTGTAACCTTGATGTCAACGATACTTCGCATTTCCCAAGACTGGGTAAGATGCTGGATCAGAAAAACCGCACCACGATTAACTATTTCGCCATGCCGCCCAGCACCTTCGGGGCCATTTGTCAGGGCCTCGGCATGGCCAAGCTCAATGCGAAACCGGCGCGCGTGGTGATGGAAAAACCGCTCGGCACGTCGCTGGAAACGTCAAAAGAAATCAACGACAGCGTAGGCGAGTATTTCGATGAGAGTCAGGTATTCCGTATTGACCACTATCTGGGGAAAGAAACGGTTCTGAATCTGCTTGCGCTGCGTTTCGCAAACTCCATCTTCGTGAACAACTGGGATAACCGCACCATCGATCACGTGCAGATTACCGTGGCTGAAGAGGTGGGTATTGAAGGCCGTTGGGGTTATTTCGATAAAGCCGGGCAGATGCGCGATATGATCCAGAACCACCTGTTACAGGTGCTGACCATGATAGCAATGTCTCCGCCTTCCGATCTCAGTGCCGACAGCATACGCGATGAGAAAGTGAAGGTGCTGCGTTCGCTGCGTCCTATCGATCAGACGAATGTCCGTGAGAAAACGGTGCGGGGTCAGTACACCGCCGGCTTTGTGCAGGGCAAAAAAGTCCCCGGCTACCTGGAAGAAGAGGGCGCCAACAAAACCAGCTCTACGGAAACCTTTGTGGCCATTCGCGTCGATATCGACAACTGGCGCTGGGCGGGCGTGCCCTTCTATCTGCGCACCGGTAAGCGTTTGCCGACCAAGTGTTCTGAAGTCGTGGTGTACTTCAAAAACCCGGAGATGAACCTGTTTAAAGACTCTTACTCCGAGTTACCGCAGAACAAACTGACCATCCGTCTGCAGCCGGATGAAGGGGTGGACATTGAGATCCTGAATAAGGTGCCGGGTCTGGATCACAAACACAAACTGCAGACGACCAAGCTGGATCTGAGCTACTCAGAAACCTTTAACCAGTCTCATCTGGCGGATGCGTACGAGCGTTTACTGCTGGAATCGATGCGCGGCATTCAGGCACTGTTCGTGCGCCGTGACGAGGTGGAAGCCGCCTGGACTTACGTTGACTCCATCATCAACGCCTGGGCCGCAGATGGTGATTCCTCCAAACCTTATCAGGCCGGCACCTGGGGACCGGTGGCGTCCGTCGCGATGATCACGCGAGACGGCCGTTCCTGGAATGAATTCGAATAATCCCTTCCCAGCCCGCATAATGCGGGCTTTTTTTTGCACCATCTCTCAAAAATGAACTGCTGTTTTAAAAATTTTATCCGTTGATGGACGGTGAAACGGAGAATCCTGTATGGTAGTCGTGCTGTTAACCGGACTGGCGCTGTAAAGGCTTCGGCGCAGTGATCACAATGTTATTTACCAGGGGAAGTGATGAAAAACTGGAAAACGAGTGCAGAACAGATTCTGAAAACCGGACCGGTCGTGCCGGTAATCGTGGTTAACAAGCTGGAACATGCGGTTCCCATGGCTCAGGCGCTGGTCGCCGGCGGCGTCAGGGTGCTGGAAGTGACCTTACGCACGCCCGTTGCGATGGATGCCTTACGCGCCATTATCAAACAGGTGCCAGAGGCTATTGTCGGTGCGGGGACGGTGCTGAACACACAGCAGCTCCAGGAAGTGACGGAAGCGGGCGCACAGTTTGTAATCAGCCCTGGTATCACCGAGTCCTTACTCAAGGCCGCCGTTGAAGGGCCAGTTCCGCTTATTCCCGGCATCAGCACGGTGTCAGAATTAATGACCGGCATGGATTACGGTCTGCGAGAGTTTAAATTTTTCCCGGCCGAAGCCAACGGCGGGGTAAAAGCGCTACAGGCCATCGGTGGGCCTTTCCCTCAGGTGCGTTTCTGTCCGACGGGCGGTATCTCACCAGCGAATTACCGTGATTATCTGGCGCTGAAAAGCGTACTTTGTATCGGCGGCTCCTGGCTGGTGCCGAACGAGGCGCTGGAAGCAGGGGACTGGCAGCGTATTACGCAACTGGCCAGCGAGGCCGTCGCGGGGGCCCGCTAACGGGCAGACGGTGAGCCCGCAGGCTCACCGCACTCACTTACCCCTGAACGTTGACGGCAGCCGCACTGGCTACCGCGCGCGCAACAGCCTCTTCCGTTGTCTCGGCGCAGGCCAGAGCAACACCTAAACGACGCTGACCTTCAATTTCGGGCTTGCCAAACAGGCGCAACTGCAAACCCGCCCCCAGTGCTGCTTCTACATTCGCAAACCGGACATTCTGGCTGGTTAACTGCGGCAGAATAACGGCTGAAGCAGAAGGGCCGTACTGGCGAATGGCCCCTACAGGCAGCCCCAGGAACGCGCGGACATGCAGGGCGAATTCTGACAGATCCTGCGAGATCAGCGTCACCATGCCGGTGTCGTGCGGACGCGGAGAGACTTCACTGAATACCACTTCGTCGCCGCATACAAACAGCTCCACACCAAATAATCCATAGCCACCCAGTGCGTTGACCACGGTTTCCGCGATATGCTGGGCACGCTGTAGCGCCAGGGCGCTCATCTGCTGCGGCTGCCATGACTCACGGTAATCGCCGTCTTCCTGGCGATGACCGATAGGGGCGCAGAAATGAATGCCGTCAACGGCCCTGATGGTCAGCAGGGTGATTTCAAAATCAAACTTCACCACGCCTTCAACGATAACGCGTCCCGCCCCGGCGCGACCGCCTTGTTGCGCATAATCCCAGGCCTTATCCAGCTGGCTGGCATCGCGAATAAAACTCTGGCCTTTGCCGGATGAACTCATAACGGGTTTGACGATGCAGGGAAAACCAATCCCGGCGGCGGCAGCGACAAAATTTTCTTTGCTGTCGGCAAAGCGGTAGGTTGAAGTGGGCAGCGCCAGCTCCTCTGCGGCCAGACGACGAATGCCTTCGCGGTTCATGGTGAGGCGGGCAGCGCGGGCAGTGGGCACGACGCGCTGACCTTGCTGCTCCAGCTCCAGCAGTTTCTCTGTTGCGATGGCTTCAATCTCAGGCACCACGAAGTCTGGTTTCTCCTGGGCAATAACGGCGGCCAGTGCGTCGCCGTCCAGCATATTTATCACATGACTACGGTGCGCTACATGCATCGCAGGCGCATTGGCGTAGCGGTCAACCGCAATCACTTCCACACCCAGACGCTGACATTCCAGCGCGACTTCTTTGCCCAGTTCTCCTGAGCCTAACAGCATGACGCGCGTGGCAGCAGGGCGTAGCGCAGTTCCGAGAGTCGTCATCATTTCACCTAAGCAGTCAACCAGTCAAAATTCGCGCGCAGTATAAACGAAAACGTTTGCGTTCTCACCCCTTGCGCACATTTCATCTCGTTTGCGCTACTTTTCCTGCTCTGACGTTTCCTGACATCTTTTTGGTAATGATGATGTTTCTGGATGGTAACGGGAGTAAATAATGAATAACTGGCTGCAACAGATTCAATCAGTACTGGCAAAAAAGAGCGGTGACGGCAAATCCGGCGGCGGGCTGAGTGAGATGCTGGCCCCCGGTGCGCTGGGTGGCCTGGCGGGATTGCTGGTGGCCAGTAAATCATCACGCAAGCTGTTAACTAAATATGGCGGCAAAGCCTTAATCATCGGCGGCGGGGCAGCAGCGGGCGCGGTGTTGTGGAACAAATACAAACAGCGGGTGCGTGAAACCCATCAGGACGAACCGGGTTTTGGTGAGTTACAGACGCCGGTTGATCAGCGCGCAGAACGACTGGTCACGGCCTTGGTGTTTGCCGCCAAAAGCGACGGGCATATTGATGACCGTGAACGTGCGGCGATTGAGCAGAACATTCATCAGGCAGGCTATGGTCAGGATGCGGAGAAACTGATCCAGCAGGCCATGCAGCGGCCGCTGGACCCCGAATGGCTGGCGGCGGATGTTAAAAATGAAGAAGAAGCACTGGAACTCTATTTTCTCAGCTGTGCCGCCATTGATGTCGACCATTTTATGGAGCGCAGCTACCTGTCGGCACTGGGCGACGCGCTAAAAATTCCGCAGGATGTCCGAAAAGGTATCCAGCAGGATATTGATCAGCAGAAGGCCAGTTAACTCATGTCCGGGCCCGTAACAGGGCCCTGAACACGCTCATACTCACTATCCCTGACTTGGCATCTGAAGACATTAGTGCCACCCTTAATGTTGATGATGTTCAGCAGGATGGATGATATGAAAGCACCTGACGCGAAAAAAATACCTTACGAGATGTCGCTGCATGGCGAGACGCGGGTCGATAACTACTACTGGTTGCGTGATGACAAACGCGAAAACAGCGATGTGCTGGACTACCTGCGTGCTGAGAACAACTATGGTCAGAAAATCATGGCGTCACAGGAGCCATTACAAAACCGTATTCTCCACGAGATCATTGACCGACTGCCGCCTCAGGACCATTCCGTTCCCTACGTAAAAAATGGCTACCGCTACCAAAGCCGTTATGAAAGTGGTAACGAATACGCCGCCTATTACCGGCAGCCTGCCAGTTATCAGGAAACTGATGAATGGACGTTGCTGCTGGATGCCAATCAGCGGGCTTCACACAGTGATTTTTATACTATGGGCGCGCTGCATATCAGCCCGGACAATCAGGTCATGGCCCTGGCAGAAGATTTCCTTTCCCGCCGCCAGTACGGCATTCGCTTTCGCAATCTGGAAAACGGGAGCTGGTATCCTGAGGTGCTGAATGATGCCTCTTCCAGCTTTGCCTGGGCGAATGATTCACGCACGCTCTACTATGTGCGCAAGCATCCGCAAACGTTGCTGTCTTACCAGCTCTGGCGGCATGAACTGGGCACGCCACAAAGCGATGACCAGCTGGTTTATGAAGAAAAGGATGATACGTTTCACCTCAGCATTCATAAAACCACCTCAAAACAGTTCATCCTGATCGTACTGGACAGTACCAATACCAGTGAAATTCAGCTGCTGGACGCCGATTTGCCGGATGCCCTTCCACAGGTCTTTCTGCCACGGCGACGCGATCACGAGTACAGCCTCGACCACTATGACTTTACGTTTTTTATACGCTCAAACCGTGAAGGCAAAAATTTTGGCCTGTACCGCACGCGTTACCTCGACGAATCGCGTTGGGAAACCGTAATCCCCGCGCGTGACCATGTGGTGATGGAAGACTTTCAGCTCTTCCGTGACTGGCTGGTTGTCGAGGAACGCCAGCGCGGCCTCACCAGCCTGCGGCAAATGAACTGGCACACGGGCGAAACCAGCGGTATCGCATTTGACGATCCTACGTACGTAACCTGGCTGGCTTACAACCCCACGCCACGCACCAGTAAACTGCGCTATGGCTACTCCTCCATGACCACGCCTGCCACGCTGTTCGAACTGGATATGGACACGGGTGAACGCCGTATTTTAAAGCAGAGCAGCGTCAAAGACTTCAATCCGGATGAGTACAAAAGCGAACATCACTGGATTACCGTGACTGACGGCACCGAAGTGCCGGTCTCGCTGGTCTATAACCGCAAGTACTATCAGAAGGGACAGAATCCGATGCTGGTTTACGGTTATGGTGCCTATGGCAGCAGCATGGATGCGGACTTCAGCGTCAGCCGGCTGAGTTTGCTGGATCGCGGTTTTGTCTATGCACTTGTGCATGTGCGTGGCGGCGGTGAGCTGGGGCAACAGTGGTATGACGGCGGTCGTCTGCTCAACAAGATGAACAGTTTTACCGATTTTATTGACGTTACCCATGAACTGGTGGCAAGGGGTTTCGGGCACCCGGACCGGCTTTATGCCATGGGCGGCAGTGCGGGCGGACTGCTGATGGGGGCGGTCATTAATCTCGCACCGACCCTGTATCACGGCGTCGTTGCGCAGGTGCCGTTTGTCGATGTGTTAACCACCATGCTTGATGAATCAATTCCGCTGACTACGGGCGAGTATGACGAATGGGGCAACCCAAATGAGGCGAAGTATTACCACGCTATTCGTCAGTACAGCCCGTACGACAATATTGACGCCCGGCCCTGTCCTCATCTGCTGGTTACCACAGGCCTGCACGATTCACAGGTGCAGTACTGGGAACCGGCGAAATGGGTCGCAAAACTGCGTGAACATAAAACGGATGACACACTGCTCCTGCTCTGTACCGATATGGACTCGGGGCACGGTGGCAAGTCAGGGCGTTATAAAGCCTACGAAGGCGTCGCGCTGGAGCTGACCTTTATCATTGCACTGGCCCAGGGGAGTCTGCCCCCGCCTGACCTCAGGGAAGCTGACTGAGATATTTACGCAGCGCCTGTCGCAATGGCGGGCGCAAATCTTTGACGTTCTCCAGCATCCATTTCAGATAACCCGGATCTTTGCGGGCAATAACGGCCAGCGCCTGGCCGCGATACTTACCAAACGGCAGTACATCATCGCGCTGGGCGGCAGGCTGAGAGCGCTGGCTCATTTCAGCGGCGCTCCAGCCAGACAGGTCCATAATGCGGATCAACAGGGCCGCCGTAACATAGCAGTCGTAAAGTGCGCGGTGAGCATGTAAATCTGCGGGCGGCGTCACTTCCAGCTTCAGACTGTGCCGCAGCGCCTGATTCCCGTATTTGATGCCTGGCCACAGCTGGCGTGCCAGCGTCATGGTGCAGATCCAGTCGCCGGCCATCTCAGGCAACATCCGGCGGTCGAAGCTGGCATTGTGCGCGACATAATATGCACTGCCGTGGTAGCGCGTAATGGCATCTTCAATCGGCGGCTTACCCATCACCATCGCTTCAGTGATGCGATGAACGGCCATCGCCTGGCGGCTGATAGGGCGGTCGGGTGAAACCAAATCGCTCATAGGATTGACGATCTGGCCGTCAATCACATCCACGGATGCCACTTCGACAACGCCGCCTTGCAGCCCGCAGGTTTCTGTATCAATGACACGTAACATTATTTCTGTTTAGGCTCGTAGGGCAGGCGGGACAGATTCAGAGAGGCCTGGCGATAGTGCATCAAGCGCTGACGAAACCAGTCGCGCAGGGCTTCGGGTTGTTCACTGGCCACCATTTCAGCCACCACAGGCATGTTATAGCGTTCTTTAAATGCAACGCCTGCCGCCGCCAGATCAACGTTGACTTTGTCTTTCTCTTCCTGCGACAGCAAGGCAAGGTTATGACTCATGATATTCTCCTGATATGCGTGCGCAAAAGTAATGTTTTCCTCCGCCATACGCAAGGTAAAGGATAGCATTGCTGGCCTCGACAGTTAAATTGCAGCGGCGTATTCTTGCGCCACGTTTATGGCCTTACCAGGCGTTAACAGGATGATGTTATGAAGAAAACATTACTTTCGCATGGCGCAATGATCGCGTTTGCGACCTCGACACTGGCTTTTAGTCCGTTCGCGCTGGCGCACGCGCATCTTACGTCCTCTGTCCCCGCCGCAAAAGCCGAAATATCGCCCGCGCCGCAGCAGATAACCCTGAATTTTACGGAAGATGTTGAGCCCGCGTTCAGCGGCGTTGAGGTGGTGGATGCTCAGCATAAAACGATTGCGGGCAAGATCAGCCGCGATAAAGCCCGGCATAACCAGTTACGGGTTAACTTCGCTCAGCCGCTGACTCAGGGCGCGTATCAGGTAAACTGGCATGTGCTGTCCGTGGACGGGCATAAAACAAACGGAAATTATACGTTCACCGTGAAGTAATCCTGTGACGACACTGTGGGTGGTGCTGCGGGCACTGCATTTTACGGCGGTTATAGTACTGGTCGGCAGCCATTTTTGTACGACGCTGCTGGCGCCCGTTTCGTTACGGGCGGCGCTGATATCGCGCCTGTCACGCCTGATGACAGGCAGTGCAATCCTGGCACTCCTGACTGCGCTGTGTATGCTGGCCGCGCAGACGGCATTGATGAGTGGCGACTGGCACAACCTGGCCGTGCCGGACGTATGGATGGCGGTGCTGTCTACACACTGGGGCGCGGTGTGGCAATGGCAACTCCTCTTTTCGTTGTGCAGCGTAGCCGCTATCCTGATGCGTGACCCGCAGCGGCAGTGGATCGGGTGGCTGACCAGTCTGCTACAGTGTGGTTGTCTGGCGCTCATCGGCCATGCCGCGATGCGGGAGGGGTTAGCTGGCATCGCGCAACAAGGTAATCACGTTGTACATCTGATCGCCGCATCTTTTTGGACGGGTGGCCTGGTGCCGTTACTGGTGTTGATGCAGATGGCACGGAACATTGCCTTCCGAACCACCGCAATCCGCACGATGATGCGTTTTTCCCGCTACGGGCATCTGGCTGTGGCCCTGACGCTGGTCACCGGACTGGTAAACAGCCTGCTGATTGCAGGCTGGCCGGGTGACTGGTCGCTTAACCGTTATGTTGTACTGTTGCTCTGTAAAGTCGCGCTGGTGGGCCTTATGGTGATGATTGCGCTCTGGAACCGCTACCGATTAGTTCCGCGTTTTCATGTCGCTGGCCTGGGCGCACAGCAGCAGTTTATTCGCATGACTCAGCTGGAAATTGTGCTGGCATGCGGCGTAGTGGGGTTGGTGAGTGTGTTTGCTACGCTGTCGCCAACCTGAAATGACCGACATTCAAGAAAGGAACGTTATGTTGCTGAAAAAAGCGATCCCTGCATTGCTGTTATTCACACTGGCTGGCCAGGCGCTGGCGGCACAAATTATCACCGTCAGCCGCTTCGAAATTGGCAAAGAGAAGTGGCCCTTTAACCGGGAAGAGGTGATGTTAACCTGCGAGAAAGACGGCGCGCTGTTTGCGATTAACCCCAGCACGCTGATGCAGTATCCCCTCAACGACAAAGCGGATGCGCAGTTCAAGGCCGGTCAGGTTAAAGCGCAGCCGATCAGCGTGATTCAGGCCCCGGATAAAGCCCATCCGGGTCAGATGATGAGTCTGCAGCCCATCGTCGATCGTGCTCAGGCGCTGTGCGCGAAATAACACGCGATACAGCAGGGTTGTCGGCAAAATTGTTTAGCCGATCACAAACCTGTCGGTTTTTTGCACAGCGCCGCTGCGCTGGCTGGAAAATCTCCTGTCTTGGCCTACGCTTTACAGGCAAGGCGAAAGCCTGAACGAATGCCAACTTTTAGCGCACGGCTCCTTGAGAGCCCTTTCCCTGGACCGAATACCTGGAATAGTGTTCGGTCTTTTTTTATACCCGACGCGTCTTAATATCTATCCCGGTCGCCAATAAGCCGGAACGCACCAGGCACTGTCATCTTCCCGCCCTTGATCTCCCCCTGTAATCCCGCCACATTAGCGTTTCGCATTCTGATTTTCGTTACGGAGAGAAGCATGTCGTCTGAACAGCAAATCGCCTTACTGAAACGCATTGATGACCGCTACCGGATGCTGACCGGCAGCGGGTTATACTGTCCTGAGCACGTAGCCGATCGTTACCGCTGGCTCCACGAGGATGCGCCGTACAGTATTCTCGCGCATAACCGTGAGGCCGATCCGGTTTTTGTCTATGCCAACCGCTGTGCGCTGGATTGTTTTCACTACAGCCTGGCGGAGATGCTGCAACTGCCCTCACGGCTCAGCGCCGGGCCTGCCGACAGGGCGGAGCGGCAGCGTTTGCTGGACAGCGTGAGGCGCAATGGCACCGCCACAGGTTATAGTGGCCCGCGCGTCAATAAACAGGGTGAGACCTTCACCATCTACGAGGGTGAAGTCTGGCAGTCAGAAGAACACGAAGCGGACTGGGGGCAGGCCGCCTTGTTCTGGCCTCGTCCCCGTCAGTCGAGAAAGTAAAATAACGTCGTGCCACGTCATACCTTACCTGCGATGACGTGGCGCAATGGCGTGCGTTACACGCGGAAGGCTTCTACCATGCCGCGCAGCGCATGGGCCTGCTCGGACAGAGATTGTGAAGCCGAAGACGATTCTTCCACCAGTGCCGCGTTATTCTGCGTTACGCTGTCCATCTGACTCACCGCGACGCTGACCTGTGAAATGCCCTGCATCTGTTCGGCGGAGGCAAGGGAAATTTCATCCATCGCACTCGCGAGGTCGCCCACCATGCTGACAATTTTCAGGATACTTTCACCCGTGCCGTTGGCCACTTTGACGCCGCTTCCCACTTGCTCCACCGCCTGCTCAATCAGAGATTTTATCTCTTTTGCGGCAGTGGCGCTGCGCTGGGCCAGCGTGCGGACTTCGCCTGCCACGACCGCAAACCCGCGTCCCTGTTCACCCGCCCGCGCGGCTTCAACGGCGGCATTCAGCGCAAGAATATTGGTCTGAAAAGCAATGCCTTCTATCACGCCGGTGATATCGCGAATTTTGGCGGCGCTCAGGGAAATATCGTTCATGGTTTCTGACATCCGGTGGACATCACTCTCACCGCTGCGGGCCAGCTCTGCCGTTTCACGCGCCGTTGAGGCCGTAGTTTGAGCACCGGCGGTATTACTTTTTACCGTCGCAGTTAACTGCTCCATGCTGGCCGCCGTTTCCTGCAAGGCAGCAGCCTGCTGTTCAGTACGCGAGGAGAGTTCGGTATTTCCCTGGGCGATTTCCTCTGCCGCCAGGGCAACATTGCCCGACGTTTGTTTAATTTCTGAGACCAGCCCGCGCAGCTTCGCCTGCATACCATCCAGGGACGCAAGCAGGCTGGTGGTGTCATGGCGACGCAGCGAAACGCTGGATGTCAGGTCACCCGCCGCAATTGCAGCGGCCAGCGCCTGCGCCTGGGCGGGCTCACCGCCCAGTTGACGCATCAGCACACGCGTAATCACATAGCCGGTTGCTACCGAGAACAGGACAGAAAGCACGGCTAGCAGCACCAGCGTTACCGACGCCCGGCTGGTGGACTGGCTGTTAACTTCTACGGCGTTACGGCTGCTATGCATCAGAATATCGGTGGTTTTATTAAGCGCATCCAGCATATTGCGTTGCAGTGGACGCAGGGTCGTCATGAGATAGCGCGTCGCTTCTGTTTGCTCATTTTTTAGTCCCAGTTGCCCGGCCGTCACGAAGGACGCCATCATCGGTGCTTCAAGTTCCCTGATATGACTCAAGGCAGCCTGTTCTTCCGCTGTAGACTGAGTCTGCATCATGGTTTCAAGCGTCTCGCGGTTTTGAATGAACAATGCTTTCTGCGTATTAAGGCGTTGTAACTCTGGCTGCATTTCTTTGTCGTCGGTGAGCAGGGCCAGATTTCGCACGGCTATCGCCAGATCGCGCAGTCCGCCACGCATATCCAGAATAAGTTGGTATTTTCGCATTTTGCTGTTCACGACATCGTCCATGCCCGTTTTGGCATGATGCAGGGAGGTCAGAGAAACGGCAGTACAGAGGATCAAAAGGAGAATGAGCAGGCCGAAACCCGTCGCAAGCCGTGTAGAGATTTTCATAATAAGATTCCTGATAAGGAGCGGTTTCGTTCTCTATCGGCATCAGAAGCATAAATAATTAATGGAAAATGCAAAATTTACATAAATATCGTTAATATTTTATTTCGCACCATTGAAAATGATCTTAATCAATAAATGGTCATATAAAAGGATTTCATTGTGAAACAGGGGGATGAATGATGAAAAACAAAGAATTTCTTTATGTATTACATCGCGAAAGGATGTGTTTTTGGGATGATAGGTAAATATAAGTGGTGATTCCTCCCTAACCCTGATGCGCCGTACAGCCTGGGCCGAATCCGGACCCGAAAAACGTTAAGCTCAGCACGTTTTTGCGATGCGTAAGGGGGACGCGCCTGTCTTTTTGCTGAAGTGTGAGGGGCGATTATCCCGAGCCCGCACAGGGCCGCGACCGTCATGTGTGTCCCCTGGGTGACTGAAAATATGTGAGGCAGGTAACAATATTGACGAAAATTTTAAGTTTATCAGACACTCCCTTACCCTGATTTCTTCACCATAGCGACTCCATTCACAGCATGGGATAGCACAATGCGGAAATCATTAGCAGTGGCCTGGATGTTTTTGATTGTCTCGTTTGGTTCTGCCGCACAAAGCCTGGTACACAGCAGGCACGATCCGACGCATCTCGTCGGACTGAAAACGTACAGTAGCCTTGCCGATACGCCGGAATCACCGGATGAGCATGTGAGGGAAAAGCAGCATGATGTAGGCAACGCATTATGATGTGAGGATAAAAATGGCTCGCCCTGGCGAGCCATATTGGTATTACAGGGCAGGTTTGGGAGCCAGCACTTTTTTGCCCAGTCTGATGCCCGGTTTCTCAACATACTGGTACAGCAAAGAGGCCAGGCCATACGTCAGCGGCAGAGATACGGCACAGACAATCAGGAAACGCGTGACATCACTCTGGTAAGCAATATCCGTTTGTTTCAGCAACAGCGCGATAGCCGGAATCACAATCAACAGATGCAGCAAATACACGGAAAAAGAGACATCGCCCAGCCATGTACTCAGGCGGTTGTTTAACACCTTACGTGGAAGCTGAATGAGGCGCGCCATCAGACTGTTTTCCTGATACTGCCACAGCACCGCCGCCATGCCGATAATCATCAAGGCTTCCATCACCACCTGAAGTTTGATCGCGCCTAACCCGATAAACACACTGACCACCGGGCCAGCAAGGGCAAAGACCACATAGAGTAGGGACTTGCGCCGTACGGCCTCCGCCAGCAGCATGCCCGAAATAAACATATTAAGTTTAATCAGAATCATGGACGGCATTTCAAAAGCTTCGTAATAGTCAGGCAGCAGATAACGGCCGGCACAGCTCAGCGCCATGATGCACAGCAATGCCGGAGCATAACCGAAGCGCATAACCGCCAGCATGATAAAGGGAAACAGCAGATAAAACTGCATTTCCAGCCCGATACTCCAGTCGGGCAGCGTGGTGTTAAAGCCATAGGCGGGCAGTACGCCAAACAGGAAAGAGAAATGCGTCACGACATTCATGAGTGACTGATCGGCATAGCGCGAGGCATCGGTCGCTGTGCCCGAATAAACGTGTGCGATCGTGTCGCGCATCTCGCCAAACCAGGGGCCAGAGATGAGCGCGACCGCCAGCAGCAGATAGTAAAGCGGGGCGATGCGAAAAAAACGCCGTAGCCAGAATTTCTTGATGGTTTCCGGGCTTTGCCACGGCTCTTTTTCCTGACGTTCGACATAGTTTTTTGCCATCAGGTAGCCCGAAAGCAGGATAAACAGATCCACACCAATCCCCGGAGAAGAGAGTAGAGTGATATGGCAATGGATAAGCAAGCTTATGTGTCCCAGCAGTACCCAAAGAGAAGCAATCCCCCGTAACCCTTCCAGTTCCGTGGACCATCCTCGCGTTGCAGACATGGTAAAACCTCGTTAATCAATTATTTATACTGGATCCAAAGGCATCACTAAGCCCTAACAGTCGGATCAAGTCCACCTGCAATGATAAAAGTAAGAGGATTCTGACATTATGATGAATAATCGATCTGCGTGATAATACACACACCTTTGAGTGGCTCAGAAGTGACTGTCGATGGCAAAGGTCAATCCCTTTCTCAGACGTGCCTGCCACTGGGGATAAGAGGGACGTATTTTCATAAACAGCAGGGCAGGACGGCATTGCAGACGTACGGGTAAAGGGCGGAAAGGGGACGTCTGCGTCCCCTGTTCTCAGGCCAGTTTCAGTATAACCATGCCCAGCAACAGCAGAGCCAGGCCCGCCCAGCCTTTGCGGTTCAGGCGCTGACCAAAGAGAATGCCGCCTGCAGCAACGGTGGCGACGAGACCAAACCCGCCCCAGAGCGCGTAAGCCACGGAAAGATCGATACCTTTCACGGCCTGCGACAGCGCACTGAATGCCAGCAGCACACAGCCCAACGACGCGATGCCGGGCAGGGGCTTTTTAAAACCGTTGCTGTACTTGAGCATGATATTGGCGGCAATTTCCAGCAGGACAGCCAGTGCCAGCCAGGCAAAATGAATCAGATCAGGCAGGGTCATGATCGGCCTCCTTCTTGCTGCCGGTTTTCATCAGCAGAATGCCGACAATCAAGGTGACCAGACCGCAGATTTTCAGCGGCGATACGGTTTCATCAAACAGATGCACGCTAAACAGCGTGATCAGCATAATGCCCATACCTTCCCAGAGGGCATAAGCGACCCCCAGTGCGATACGTTTGATGGCAAAACTCAGGAAGATATACGAACAGGCAATCATGCCCAGCATAATCAGATAGCCGCTCTGGCTTTGATTCAGGCTGGACCATTTCATGGTCAGGGTACCCATGATTTCCGCAACAATAGCGAGTGCTAATAATCCCCATGCGCGCATGGTTTTTTCTCCACAACTAGCGTCGTAATTAACCCACCGTGATGCCACGGCAGAAAGGAATAAACGAGCGGAAAGGGGACTAAAGCGCGCTGCGCCAGTGCTGATCGAGGGCGTTAACGCTGAGTAATGCGAGGAACGAAAGGGCGGTAAAACGGGGAATGAACATCCTGCTCATAATTTCACAATGCATCCACGTTATTGCTTCTCTTCAGTGGACGGGTAAAGCCTCCGGTAATAAACACCCACACTTTATACCACTACTGGCGTTAAAAGCACAGCGCGATATTGTAAGTTGAATTGACATAAATCAGAGCAATCATGCTTATTATTCGTAAGCGTCACATTTAGACCGTATATATACATACGCAGATATGTGTTTTCTCAGACTTAAGCTGATGCACTGTTTTGGATATTAATTTCAGGCTGGGGGGAGCACACAGATTCTTACGTTATTCAAAATGACGAATTCATAAGTCTGGAAAGCGTAGAAAGAGGGGGACATGTTGAATTGTTGACGATTTATATGCCTGGTAGTGTTTTTTTGTGCCTGTTTATGGCACAACATATTCCTTGATATAAATGCTTTGCGTACAGGTATCACATGCTGGCCATTCCCTTTCCCTGGTTCACCCTGTCTATTTTACTTATTTTACTGTTGAAGGTTTGCCGGCAACGCCCCACAGGCTATCGCAACAGCGCTACCTTTATTGCGGGCTGTTCGCTGCTGGTCATGATGTCAGCCCTGCGCTGGCAGTTCGATCTTATTCTGCTGCGCCAGCTGCAGTCTGTCATCGCGATCACCCTGCCACCGCTTGCCTGGCACTGCTTTGCCTGCGTTACAGGACAGCGCTTACAGCAAAAAGTCGCCACTTTTGTGGGACCGCCGACACTCGCTCTGGTGCTGAACCTTACTGCTCCGGCAACCACGGATGTAGTACTGATGCTGCTCTATATCGGCTATGGTTGTGCCCTGATTCGAACGGCGCTGTCGGGAAGCGATACGTTCATTTTCAGACGACTTAGCGACAGCACTTCAACCTCATCACTTGCTTTTATCGCAGGATGCTTTCTCTGTTTTTCCGGACTGACCGATCTGACCATCGCACTCAACTTCCATTTTTGTCAGGGCCAGCAGGCACCGCAGCTGGTCGCAACCTCGCAGGCTATTCTGTTGCCATTTGTCTGTTTTGCCATTGTCGGTAGCGGCCGTCCGTCATTTCCGGCCGGGGAATCTGTATTGCCACCCGAAGAGCGTAAAGAGAACAATAGTGAAGCATTTGTCCCGACTTATCAGCGGGTCAACGCGCTGATAAGTGAGCAGAATCTGTATCTGAATCCCGACCTGACATTGAATACGCTGGCAAGAAAAACCGGGGTCCCCGCCCGCCAGATTTCAAAAGCGGTGAACCTGACGTGCGGCTGCAATGTCTCGCAGTGGATTAACGGCTTGCGCATTGACTATGCACAGCAGCTTCTACGGAATACAGACCTGCCGGTAACGGAAGTGATGCTGGAGGCCGGTTTTGCTACCAAATCAAACTTTCATCGCGAGTTTCTTCGTATCAGCGGTGTGACTCCGACGGATTACCGCCGGGCCACGGCTGAAACTCGAGAGCCTGATTGAGGAAGGCGCTGATATCCAGGGCGAGCTGACGGTGAATCGCAGCGCGACTCCGGGAGCCGCCATCCTGGCAGACAATCTCATCGCCCGGTTCTTTTTCTGCGATTAATGCCATCGCACCCGGTTTACACTGCTGCATAAAACTAAAGTGCGTGGCCCCTTCGACATTTACTATCCGCCTTACTGCGGCAGGGATATACTGAGCCAGGTAGCCCGATTCCAGCCTGGCGGGTAGCTCATCACTGTCCGCCTGAGCCGCCATAATCAACACCGGTACTGCAATCTGAGAAAGTGATTCTGGCGTGAATCCACGGGCCAGCCCCAGATCGAGTGAGACAACCGCTTTGATTGCCGGCTCACCTTCGTCTGCGTTCAGCCGCCCGTCAGCTTCATCGATACCCAGCGTCTGTATTAACTTGCAGCCAGCCAGCCTGACGTGTGCCCGGCAATCATTCTGAAAGCGTGCGGAGTCAAAGCGTGCCCCAGCCAGTTCAAGCACCGTCCAGCCGCCGAGAGAGTGTCCGGCGGCAGCGATTCTCTGCGTATCAACTTTTCCGGCAAGAGAGGGAGTTGAGATAATTTTCACCATCGCCCGTCGGAGATCCTGCGGCCGGCGCCAGAGTTCCTTCGCATCCTGCGGCCGTTTGTTAAGTGTTGTCGTGCCGGGATGGTCGACCGCCGCCACAATATACCCCTGAGCCGCCATTTCCGTTGCCAGCCAGTTCAGATTGCGCCAGTTGCCACCATAGCCGTGAGAAAGCAGTAGTAACGGATGCTCGCCCGCTTCCGGTGCAGCGTCGCGCAGCACAGAGGTGCCGTAAAAGGCTATATTGTCACCTATTTTTTCCGGCGAGCCGGTTGCCACTGTGGGGTACCAGATAGCGATATCGAGAGGACGGGAATTATCCTCGTGGATATTTAGCTGCCGAAAAGCCGTGTTGGCATACGATGTGATGCTAAAGACAAGAGAAAAAAGAAAGCAAAAAAGGGGCCGTAACATAACGATCTCCGGTAAGTAAACAGAGACGCATTGTGGTCACGAACGCCCGGTTAATGCGTCCTGAAACGCGATCGAGGACGTTAATAGCTGAGTTTCCGGAAGGTTGCTACCGGGAATTCTTTGCAAAAAAATGCGTGTGGCACGGCATTGTCTCTCCGGACCATTGTCTCAAACCACCAATCGCATCAGCGGCAAAGGTCAGGTACGATAAGATCAGTTTGGATATCGACAGATAAGGCAACCGCAGGTGTTTGCGCCGCCCCGGTGATGTTAATGCACACACCACTTTCTGTCATGCTGATGACCATCCAGCCCGGATGGCCTGGAGCCATTGATGAACTCTACTCGAAGCATGCTATAGAGTTTTAAGGTCAACTCTGAGCTAATACAGCAGATGCGAGATCAACTTTCCACGGCAGCAAATCACGCACCCTGTTTACCGGCCAGTCCTGGATATGACCGATGACGTAACGCAGCCATGCTTCCGGCTCCACGCCGTTAAGCCGGCACGTGCCGATCAGTGAGTACAGTACAGCAGCACGCTCTCCGCCCTCATCTGAACCGACGAACAGCCAGTTTTTCCGGCCCAGGGCAACGCCGCGCAGCGCGTTTTCCGCGATGTTGTTGTCTATCTCGGCCCAACCGTTGCTGCAGTACAGGTTCAGCGCGTCCCACTGTTTCAGCACGTACGCGAACGCCTTCGCCGTATCAGAGTGGCGCGACAGCACCTTCATCTGTACCTGTATCCAGTCGTACAGCGACTGCATCAGCGGGACGCTCTGCGCTTTACGGACTGCCGCGTATCTCCGCCTCGATGGCATACAGCTCACCGATGCGCCTCAGCGCTTCGGTTGTGATATCGGTCGGGGTACGGACGTGAACGTCGTGGATTTTTCGCCGGGCATGGGCCATGCAGGCCGCTTCCGTTATGCGACCGTCTTCATACAGTGCGTTGTAGCCACCGTACGCGTCCGCCTGCAGGACACCGCTGTACCCGGCAAGGTGCTGTTGTGGATGAACGCCTTTCCGGTCCGGTGAGTATGCGAACCATACCGCAGGCGGGAGCTGTGAACCCGCGTTGCGGTCATCCCGGACGTAGACCCACAGGCGGGCCGTGCGGGTTTTACCGCTGCCCGGCTCCTGCACTGGCACAGGGATATCGTCTGTATGCACCTTACCCGGCATCAGCACGCACTGCCGCAGCAGGTCGTACAGCGGCTCCAGAAGCTCGCTGACCGCACCGGACCAGCGCCCTAGCGTGACACGGCTCAGCTCCACGCCCTGGCGACGGTATATTTCCGACTGGCGGTAGTGCGGCGTGTGCTCGGCGAACTTCGCCGTAACGATGCGTGCCAGCAGACCGGGACCTGCATAGCTGCGCTCTATGGGTTTTGAGGACATCGGGGTCTGAACGATATTGTCGCACTGACAGCAGGCCAGCTTCGGACGCTGCGTTTCAATAACCTTAAAAGCGCTACTGATGAGCTCCAGTTGCTCCGACACGTCGCAGCCCAACGCTATGAGGTTGCCGCCGCACGCCGGACAGGCGATTTCGGCGGGCGGCAGAATGCGGGTTTCGCGGGGAAGTGAGGCCGGCAGTGGTTTACGGGCGGAAGTATGGCGCAGCGGCTGCGGGAGTGCCGGGTCATGTTGCTCACCCAGGACCTCCGCCATTTCCTCCTGCAGGGCGCTGATGCGCTCCTCAGCCTCGCGCACCTGACGCTGCGTTTTATCCCGCAGCTTTTCGGAGCTTTTGCCGAACTGCATGCGCTGCAGCCTAGCGACCAGCGCCTTCAGACGGTTGATTTCGCTGGCGTACGCAGCCACCCGCTGCAAGAGCAGGCGGTTATACTCCGCCATTTTGCGGATGGTGGTCTGCTGTTCCTGCAGCAGAGCCCTGAGGCGGGCATTTTCATCAGGGTATGAGGTGTCCATGCCTCCACTTTACAGCAGGTTATATCCGCAGACCAGGGCGTTCCGTCCGCTGCGGATGTTTCCAGTTAATACCCTCCAGCAGCATGCTCAGCTGCGCCGGCGTCAAGTGGACTTTACCGCCGCGGGTCTCGGGCCAGACGAAGCGCCCGCGCTCCAGGCGTTTTGTGAACAGGCACAGGCCGTCCCGGTCGGCCCACAGCACCTTTATCAGGTCGCCCCGTCGGCCCCGAAAGATAAACAGATGACCGCTGAACGGGTTCGTGCGTAGCGTGTTCTGCACTTTCGCCGCCAGCCCGTTGAAGCTGCAGCGCATATCCGTCACTCCGGCGACCAGCCAGATGCGCGAGCCAACCGGAAAGTTGATCATGACTCACCCTCCCTGAGTTCGCTGACCAGTACGCGTAGAAGCTCTGGGGTCAATGGCCCGGTCAGGCTCAGGCTGCCGCCCGGCAGTGTCAGCTTGCAACTGATGACCGGTGTCAGGTCTGCCGATACGGCCCCGTTGTGCCTGGATGGCGGCGACAGAGGCTCCACTGTGACCGGAATGAGGGTGGCTCTGCTGGCAGGGTCCAGCAGTCCCTGTCGATGAAGGTTACGCCAGTTAAACACCAGATTATCGTTAACGCCATGTTCCCGCGCCAGTTCTGCCACGCAGGCCCCCGGCTGTATGCTCAGCTCCGCCATGCGAATTTTGAACTCCAGTGGCCATTCCGGGCGGCGTTTTTTGACAGGCAGGTTTGTTTCAAGATTGAAAGCGTACAGTTCCTCTTCCAGGCGCTCGGGCGTGTATTCCAGCGGCAATGGCCAGTTAATACCCGTGCGGCGGAAACGCTTGAACATTTTATGCGTGGCGGAAGTACTGATGTTCAGTTGCTCAGCGATTTCACGGTAAGCCAGGGCGTCGTTAAAACGCAGACTGAGTGCAGTAGTGATCCAGGGTCTGCTGATGTAAGGCGTGTTTCTGTCCACGGTAGTGTCCATGTTCGTGAAAGTGTCCATGGTAGAAAACACGGGCAAAAATAAAAGACGGTCTGGATGAGACGCTTACTATTATTCTGATTAATGCAGGTGATAAGTGCAGAAAAAAGAAATAAGCCGGACAGTTGTCCGGCTTAAGGTCAGGGAGGCGATCAGGTTGACCGCTCAGGTGCCTTACGCACTGGTGCATCGCCTGCAACATAGTAGTCTGCGGTACTGCGCGGCAGCGGTTGACGACCACGGATGCAGTCGGCGATTTTTTCACCGATCATGATGGTGGTCGCATTCAGGTTGCCCGTAATAATTAAGGGCATTATGGAGGCATCGACCACGCGCAAACCTTCCAGTCCATGTACGCGGCCTTCGCCATCAACCACCGCCATCTCGTCATTACCCATCTTACAGGTTCCGCAAGGATGGTAAGCCGTTTCGCCATGGTTACGCACGAATTCATCCAGCTCCTCGTCCGTCTGGCATTCAATGCCCGGGCTGATCTCACGGCCACGGTATTTATCCAGCGCGGGCTGATTGATGATTTCACGTGTGATACGAATCGCATCACGGAACTCATGCCAGTCCTGTTCATGCGACATATAGTTGAACAGAATTGCGGGATGGCGACGCGGATCGCGGGACTTCAGGCGCACATGTCCGCGGCTGGGTGAACGCATTGAGCCCACGTGACACTGAAAACCGTGCGCATCGACCGCATTCGAGCCGTTGTAGTTAATCGCTACCGGCAGGAAGTGGTACTGAATATTCGGCCAGGTAAACTCTTCACGGCTGCGAATAAAGCCACCCGCTTCGAACTGGTTACTGGCACCCACGCCCGTGCCGTTAAACAGCCACTCTGCGCCGATCTTCGGCTGATTCCACCACTTCAGTGCGGGATACAGAGAGACGGGCTCCTTGCATTCATACTGCAGGTACATTTCAAGGTGATCCTGCAGGTTCTCACCTACGCCCGGCAGGTCATGGACGACCGGGATGTCAAACTGCTGTAACAGTTCGGACGATCCCACACCCGAGCGCTGTAAGATTTGTGGCGAAGCAATGGCACCCGCACACAGCAGCACTTCGCGTCGCGCATGAACGGTGTGCAGCGTATTACTGTCACCGATCATATATTCCACGCCAATTGCACGCTTGCCTTCAAACAAAATACGGTCAGTGGTGGCATGGGTCACGATTTTCAGGTTCGGTCGGCGTTTCGCCTGGTCAAGATAACCGCGCGCGGTGCTGGAACGTCGGCCTTCTGGCGTGACGAAGCGGTCCATAGGCCCAAAGCCTTCCTGCTGATAACCATTCAGGTCATCTGTGCGCGGATAGCCGGCCTGAACGCCTGCCTGAATCATTGCTTCAAACAGCACGTTGTTGCCTTTCTTCGGCGTGGTCACGCTGACCGGACCATCGCCGCCGTGGTAGTCATTGGCACCGGTATCGCGCGTTTCTGACTTGCGATAGTAGGGCAGACAGTCCAGATAGCTCCAGTTTTCCAGGCCGGGCATGCTTGCCCAGTTGTCCAGATCCATCGCGTTACCCCGGATATAACACATGCCGTTGATCAGCGAAGAACCGCCCAGGCCTTTACCCCGACCACACTCCATGCGGCGGTTGTTCATATACGGCTCAGGCTCAGTTTCATACGCCCAGTTATACCGTTTTCCCTGTAAAGGGTACGCCAGGGCCGCGGGCATCTGCGTCCGAAAATCGAAACGATAATCAGGCCCACCCGCTTCCAGCAGCAGAACATTCACGCTACTGTCTTCAGTCAGTCGGGTGGCCAACACATTCCCTGCGGATCCGGCTCCAATGATAATGTAATCAAATTCCATTCGTCGCTCCTCAGGTAAGGGGATTAAAAGACAGACTGAAAGCGCGTCAGCTCAACCTGAACCGACTTCACCTGGGTGTAATTCTGCAGCGTCATCAAGCCGTTTTCACGACCGACGCCAGAATGCTTGTAACCGCCGACGGGCATTTCAGCGGCAGATTCACCCCAGGTGTTAATCCAGCAGATGCCCGCTTCAATCTGATGAATGACGCGGTGCGCACGATTCAGATCCCGGGTCACCAGACCCGCAGCCAGACCATATTCGGTATCGTTAGCGCGACGTATCACTTCCTCTTCCGAGGTGTAACTCAGGATCGACATCACCGGCCCGAAAATTTCCTCACGGACAATTTTCATGTCGTCGCGGCAGTCGCTGAATACGGTTGGTGCCACCCACGCGCCCTGATCAAACCCGTCACCGGTTAAGCGTTTACCGCCACACAGCAGACGGGCACCTTCTGCAATACCGGACTCAATAAAGCGCATCACGTTGTCACGGTGGCTAAAGCTGACCAGCGGACCAAAGTTCGTCTCGGGATCGCGCAGATCGCCCGCTTTGATACGGGCAACACGTTCTACGATTTTGGCTTCGAACGCAGACTGCAATGCGGCCGGGACAAAAACGCGGGTACCGTTGGTACATACCTGGCCGGAACTGTAGAAGTTAGCCATCATGGCGATGTCGGCGGCCAAATCGAGATCGGCGTCATCAAAGATGATCAGCGGGGATTTGCCGCCCAGCTCCATGGTGACGTCCTTCAGGGTCGATCCTGCCGCATTTGCCATGACTTTTTTGCCGCTGACGACACCGCCGGTAAATGACACTTTATCGATACCCGGATGCTCGGTAAGCAGTTGACCGGTAACCGCGCCGGTACCGGGCAGCACGTTGAAAACGCCGTCCGGCACACCGGCTTCGGTGTAAATTTCAGCCAGTTTCAGGGCCGTCAGCGGTGTGACCTCGCTGGGTTTGAAAATCATGGCATTGCCTGCGGCGAGGGCCGGGGCAGATTTCCACAGGGCAATCTGAATCGGGTAATTCCACGCGCCAATACCGGCGACCACGCCTAAGGGTTCACGGCGGGTATACACAAACGCGGTATCACGCAGAGGAATTTGCTGGCCTTCCAGCGCAGGGATCAGCCCAGCGTAATACTCCAGCACATCGGCACCGGTAACGATGTCGACGCTGGCGGTTTCACTGAACGGCTTACCGGTATCAAGCATTTCCAGTTCAGCCAGCTCATCATTGCGCTCGCGCAGAATATCTACGGCCCGACGCAGAATGCGTGAGCGTTCCATGGCGGTCATGGCTGCCCAGACTTTTTGCCCTTTTCTGGCCGCCGCCACAGCGCGATCGACATCCTCGCGCCCGGCAATCTGGACATCAGCCAGTACTTCGCCGTTGACCGGATTAATCGTCTGGAAGGTTTCTCCAGACGTCGCGGCAACATAAGTACCATTGATGTAAAGGTGTTGTTCGGTGAATCGGGACATAATTTCTCCTGGTTCCGTTACGCGTGTTCGCCGGCTAACTGCTGGCGAATAAATTGAGTGGTCAGTGTCCGTGCTGTCGTCGGGTCAAAGGGCTTGCCGCTTAATGCTGCGCGTAGCCACAGGCCATCAATCATGGCGGCCAGCCCGTGAGCGGCCAGCCTGGCCCTGTCCCTGGGCAACTGGCGGCGAAACTCCACGGCCAGCGATGAAAAAAGACGGCGATGACTGACCCGTTCCAGACGTTGAAGCTGAGGCTGGTGCATACTGCTTGACCAAAAGTCCAGCCAGGCTTTCATCACTGCGCGTTCGACCTGGCTTTCGTCGAAGTTTCCCTCAACGATTGCGCGCAGTCGTTCTTCGGCGGGGGCGTTGGCTAATGGCTGCAGGCGACGGGCAACTGCCTCACGTAGTTGCCGGGTGACGTCACGCATCGTGGCTTCCAGCAATCCGTTCTTGTCCTTGAAATAGTGGCTGATGATGCCGGTCGACACGCCCGCGCGTCGGGCAATCTGAGCAATGGTGGCATCATTAATACCTACGTCATTTATCGTTGCCAGCGTCGCATCGATCAGCTGTCGACGTCGTATTGGCTGCATCCCTAACTTTGGCATTGCGTTCGCTCCCACCCAAAATCTGTCCCCTATTTAATCTTTTTTTGATTGGATGTTCAATATAAATAGAAACCTTGTTAGGATGCTGTGTCTTAAAAGTTGAGTAAGTGAAGCGGTAAGTGTGGCAGATTCGTTAGTTTTGACCAGAATGTAACGGCAGGAAACGAAGCGTAAAAAACACTTCCCCTCGGGAAACCGGATGTTTTTACCGGTTTGAACTCTTGCAAAATTGATAAGCCAACAACCAGAGGTAAACGATGATGAGTCCACCAGCGAGTGAAAAAGACAGAATCAACCCCGTGGTGTTCTACACCTCCGCAGGATTGATTCTGACCTTTTCACTCATCACTATTTTATTCAGCAGCGAAGCCGCCAACTGGATACTGAGGGCGGTAAACTGGGTGTCCGAAGCGTTTGGCTGGTATTACATGTTGGCCGCCACGCTTTATATCGTGTTCGTGGTGTATATCGCCTGTTCCCGTTTTGGCTCCATCAAACTCGGGCCTGAGCAGTCGAAACCGGAATTCAGCATACTGAGCTGGTCGGCAATGCTGTTTGCTGCCGGTATCGGGATAGACCTGATGTTTTTTTCGGTGGCGGAACCGGTTTCGCAGTATATGCAGCCGCCGGAAGGGGCAGGGCAAACGCTTGAAGCGGCCCGTCAGGCGATGGTCTGGACTCTGTTCCACTATGGCTTAACCGGCTGGTCAATGTACGCCCTGATGGGGATTGCCCTTGGCTATTTCAGCTACCGCTACAATCTGCCCTTAACCATCCGTTCCGCCCTGTATCCCATTTTTGGTAAACGCATTAACGGTCCCATCGGCCACAGCGTAGACATTGCCGCGGTAATTGGGACGATCTTTGGTATCGCTACCACGTTGGGAATTGGTGTGGTGCAGTTAAACTATGGGCTGAAGGTCCTGTTCGATATTCCGGAAGGATTAACGGCACAGACGGCATTGATTATTCTGTCGGTGATCATTGCCACCATTTCCGTGACGTCGGGCGTTGACAAAGGCATTCGTATTTTATCGGAACTGAATGTGGCGCTGGCTCTCGGCCTGATTCTGTTCGTCCTGTTCGCTGGCAATACCGGCTTCCTGCTTAACGCACTGGTGCTCAACGTAGGGGATTACATCAATCGCTTTATGGGCATGACGCTGAATACGTTTGCCTTTGACCGGCCAACAGAGTGGATGAACAGCTGGACCCTGTTTTTCTGGGCATGGTGGGTGGCCTGGTCGCCGTTCGTGGGCCTGTTTCTGGCACGTATCTCCCGTGGCCGTACCATCCGTGAGTTTGTGCTCGGTACGCTGGTGATTCCTTTTACCTTTACGCTACTGTGGCTGTCGGTCTTCGGTAACGCGGCCCTGTATGAAATCCTTCATGGCGATGCGGGTTTTGCACAGGAAGTGATGGGCCATGCGGAACGCGGTTTCTACAGTCTTTTGGCGCAGTACCCGGCCTTCAAGCTGAGTGCTTCCGTCGCGACCATTACCGGTATGCTGTTCTATGTGACCTCGGCGGATTCCGGTTCGCTGGTGCTGGGTAATTTCACCTCCAAACTGAAAGACATCAACAGTGATGCGCCGAACTGGCTGCGTATATTCTGGTCAGTCGCCATCGGCGTCCTGACGCTGAGTATGCTGATGACCAACGGCATTACGGCGCTGCAAAATACCACGGTCATCATGGGGCTGCCGTTCAGTTTCGTCATCTTCTTCGTGATGGCAGGGCTGTATAAATCGCTCAAGGTGGAAGATTATCGCCGCGTGAGTGCGACGCGGGATACGGCGCCTTATCTGGCACATGCCACTGACCGCCTGACCTGGAAAAAACGTCTGTCGCGTCTGATGAACTATCCTGGCTCGCGCTACACCCTGAAAATGATGGATCACACGATCTTTCCCGCCATGGAGGACGTGGCAAAAGAGCTGGAGCTGCGTGGCGCGCGCGTCACGCTGGACCGCGTGGCCGCCGACGGGGAGCATCCCCTGGGGTATCTGGACCTGCGCGTACAGCTGGGCGAGGAGCAGGATTTCCTCTATCAGGTCTGGCCACAGCAGTATTCCATTCCGGGCTTTACCTACCGCGCGCGCAGCGGGAAATCTACCTATTACCGGCTGGAGACGTTCCTGCTGGAGGGCAGTCAGGGTAATGACCTGATGGATTACAGCAAAGAGCAGGTGATCATCGATATACTCGATCAGTATGAGCGCCACTTGAACTTTATCCATCTGCATCGAGAGGCACCGGGCAGCAACATTACGTTCCCCAGCGCCTGATCCCACAGCCCGTTAGCCGCCAGGTTAACGGGTTTTTTATGGCTGACGGAAAACCCGGCCGCGTAAACATGGTCCACAGCCAGTCAGGTTTTGCCGGAGGCCTACGATACATCCAGGGACAGGGAAATGTGTCATCACTGCCGTCCACGTGACAACGGGAGTTTACTGTCGGAATTGTCCCGACCTAAAGCGGGGCAAATTCAACTATCTTTAAACTTTACAGGACACCAATGACTGTTGTGGACAGGGAGTCGTATGCGAAAAATTCTCAGAACATTTCTGCCGCTTTACACCACCACGTTGTTGATGCTGTTGGGCTCAGGGTTACTCACTACCTACGTGTCACTGCGTCTGGCCCATGATCAGGTTAATGGTGCGCTGATTGGGGCCATCATTGCGGCAAACTATATTGGCCTGGTGATCGGTGGCAAGGTGGGTCACAACCTGATTGCGCGCGTCGGTCATATTCGTGCCTATGTAGCCTGTGCCGGCATTATCACGGCGTCAGTGATCGGACACGGGCTGACAGATTTTATCCCCCTCTGGGTTTTCCTGCGCCTGATCATCGGGCTGTGCATGATGTGCCAGTACATGGTGCTGGAAAGCTGGCTTAACGACCAGGCGGAATCGTCACAGCGTGGGCTAATCTTTGGCTTCTATATGGTGGCGACCTACCTTGGCTTAAGTAGCGGTCAGGTGGTGCTGACCTTACAAAGTGACTTTGGTCTTCAGACGTTGTTAATCGTGGCGCTCTGTTTTGCCCTCTGTCTGGTGCCGATTGCGCTGACGACGCGCACGCATGTTCGCGCGATGTCACCTGCGCCGATGGAACTGGGCTACTTTCTTCGCACCATCCCTAAATTACTCAGCACCACCTTATTAACCGGTATGGTCGTCGGCGCCTTTTATGGCCTGGCGCCGGTGTATGCCAGCAGCAAGGGATTCAGTGATGCGCAGACCGGTATTTTTATGAGTCTGACGATCTTTGCCGGGCTGGTATCGCAGTTTCCTTTAAGCTGGCTGTCCGACCGTTACGATCGTCAGCGGCTGCTGTTTTATATTGCAGCGCTGCTGGCGCTGGCCTGTTTGCCGCTGGTGTTGCTGCCCAGGCTGTCATTTCACTGGGTGCTCGGCATCGCCTTTCTTGCCAGCATGGTGCAGTTTGCCCTCTATCCTTTGCAGGTGGCGCTGGCAAACGATCAGGTGGCGGCGGAGCAGCGCGTTTCACTGACGGCCTGTCTGCTGATGGCGTTTGGTATCGGAGCCAGTATCGGCCCGTTGCTGGTGGGCTCGCTGATGCAGCCTTTCGGCAGTAACATGCTTTATCTGTTCTTCACGGTGTGCACCCTGTTGATTGCTGTGCTGAGCTATGTGAAGAAAGCGCCGCTTCCGTTACCGACTACCGAGGTACCTTTGCCCCACGTGGTGTTACCGGACAGCCTGGCTACCTCGCCTTTAGGCGCGGCGCTTAACCCGGTGCTGGAAGACGAGGCGATTCAGGCGGCGATGGTCACCAGTGATGAGGAGGGCGCAGAGGACGAGGGTGAGAATGAGGACGAAGGCGACGTGACCCAGGCGCGCGACGATGAAAGCCGCAGCAGGGCCACGTCGGGTTCCACATCTCCTGACGGATAAGCGTTACGGGCGATGAAAATCCTCGACACGCTGCATGGGTTTTGCCACGCTGAAAGCCGTTACCGCAAGGGGGAATGTCATGTTAGAACTGCGCCCAAACTGTGAACGTCGTGATATCGATCTGCCTGCGGCATCGCGTGATGCGCGCATCTGTTCGTTCAAATGTACCTTCTGCGCGACCTGCGCTGAGCAGCATCTGCAGGGGCATTGTCCCAACTGCGGGGGAGAATTAGTGCGACGTCCCATCCGGCCCGCCGCCAAATTGCTGACCCATCCGGTGAAAGCGCGCACCGCCTGAGTTATCGCCGGGCATCGCGCCAGAATGCACAGGCGCGATGCCTGCCGCTTGTGCAGGTCCGTCCGCGCTGAGCCACATTTATGGCGCTGATATCAGCAAAACAGCGCCGCATGCGTGACAGTGTCACTTGCAGGATATGACGGCTTAACGGAACAGCCGACCGTCGCGCACCAGTTCGCGCGGATAGCTGTTTTTAATGCGGCTACCAACCCGCTTTGCCAGCCCCAGCGGCTGAGCCTGATAGGTCACAATCATCTCATCAACGGTGGGCGGGTTTTCAGGGTAGATATCGCGACCGCGAAACCACGCTTCCGCTTCCGCCTCATTCAGTTCCACTGTCTGCGCTGGACGCGGTGACGCCAGCGCGACAACGGCCTCATGTTGCCAGCGATAACCCTTCGCAAAGGTTTCAGCCAGTTTCAGGCCAATCCGCGAGAAACGGACCTGCCCTAACAGCGGAACGATGTCGGCGGGAAACAGCCAAATTTCTTTATCGCGTTGCCACAGTTGCAGGCGCTCATCCCACTGAAGCGCCACCTTCGCGGCCGCCTGAACAATATCGTTTTCCAGTTTGCGGTTTACGGGGGTAAACGGAAGCTTGCCGACTTTGTATGTCGGCGCAGGCAGCCGCTCAACAGAGGCGATTTTGCGTAACCGCGCGACAAAGAAGCCTTCACTGTCAAACAGCTGAGGAAAGACGTGCAGGTAACCTTCGGGCGTGGCTGCCTGTTCTGCGCCTGGAAACAGCGTCGTCAGCGGCGCAACCTCGACGGCTGCGGGGTAGCGCGCCAGCAGCCAGGCCACAACCTGTTGGTTTTCGATCGGATTGAGTGTGCAGGTGGAATACACCAGCGTACCGCCAGGCTTCAGGGCATGAAACGCGCTGTCAATCAGATCGCGTTGGGTCTGGGCGATATCGTGGGTGCTGGCAAGCGACCAGTTTTTCAGCGCATCCGCATCTTTACGTATCACGCCTTCGCCAGAGCAGGGCGCATCCAGCAGGATCGCATCGAACTGTTCCGGCAGCGCAGGCCCAAAGACGCGGGCGTCAAAGTGAGTCAGCGCGGTATTGGTCACGCCACATCGGGTAATGTTCGCGTGCAGCACTTTTACCCGGCTGGAAGAGAACTCATTAGCAAGGACAATTCCCTGGTTGTGCATTCGGGCAGCAATCTGTGTTGTTTTCGAGCCGGGGGCGGCCGCCATATCCATGACATGCTGTGCATCGGGACAGGCATCAAACAGCGCCGTCACCGGCAGCATCGAGCTGGCTTCCTGAATATAAAACAGGCCACTCAGATGCTCTGCCACGCTACCCAACGGTAAACTTTCATCCTCCCGGCTGATCCAGAAGCCGTCTTCACACCACGGCACCGGCGTAAGCTGCCAGCCGTAGTGAGCCGTTTGGGCCAGAAACGCGCTGACGCTGATTTTTAACGTATTGACTCGGAGGCTGCGGCGTAACGGCTGCTGGCTAATGTCGATAAACTGCTGCAGGCTGGCCTCATCGGGCAGGCTCTGGCGCATAAGGTCAAGGAAATCGGCAGGAAAACGTGAAGCGGCGTCGGACACGGATAAGTTCTCTTTGAGGCAAAGGCGGGAGTGTAACACGCGGAAAGAAAACGGGCAGCCTGGCTGCCCGTTTTGGAAGGATTAAGGTTGGTTCGGGTCAGGAATGGCCGTACCCCAGTTACGCCACTCTTTCGGCGGTTCGTCCTGCAGCAGGAAGTGCTTGTTCGCATTCGCCTGCGGGGCCAGCGGGACCGTCGGTGGCGTAGCAAACTGAATGCCGCCGCGGATAAATTGCTGGAAGGTACCGGTTTTCACCACACCGCCAATCAGCCCAAAGTCCAGGTTATAGCCGGAGGCGAGCCAGAACACCGAGTTATTACGTACCAGATGCTGATATTTCTTACTGATGCGCAGGGCGATTTGCACGCGATCCGCCATATTACCCAACGAGGTGCCGGTCACGGTACCGACTTCGACGCCCCGGAACAGGACCGGCGTTCCTAATGACAGAGAACCCGCTTCGGTGGCATCCACATAGATGTTCAGGCCGTTGAGGTAACGCGAGTCGGTGATGGTGCTTTCCTGCAGCTCAAAGGTCCGCGCGCCGCGTCCTTTACCCGGGTCAACGTTAACGTAAGGCTGCAGGATCGTCTCCAGATGATTCACCCCGGCGGCCGAAATCTCGGGCGACACCACGGAGAAACGACTGTCGACGCGCGCGAAGTTCTGCACGTATTCCGGGTAAAGTACGGCTTTGGCCACCACCTGATTATTGTCATCACTCAGCGACAGCGATTCGATCTGACCCACGTTAATGCCCAGATAGCGAATCGGCATGCCCGCAGACAGTTTGCTGGCATCATAGGTGTGCAGGGTAATCTGGCTGCCCACCGCGCGAGCGGCCGTTTCGGACGGATAAAGCACGCGTTTTACGCCTTTATCCACTTTCGCCCCGGTCAGGTTGTCAAAGCTGATCGCGCCTTTTAAAGCCCGGTTCAGCGGGGAGGCCTGCACCGTTAATCCGCTGCCGTTAAGCTGCACGCGTGCGCCGCCTTCCGCCCAGAAGACACTTTCGTTGGTGAGGAGCTTACGGTATTCCGGTTTGATATGAACGGCAATATCAAACGCATCCGCGCGCGGTGTGACTTTCGTGATTTCGCCCACCTGGAACTTGCGGTACAGCACGACAGATCCCGCCTGAACATCCGGCAGACTTTTCGCGGTCAGCATCAGCGTGGTCGACGGACCGTCACCCACAATACCTTCCTCCGCACGTTCCGCATCCGCAAACAGCGGATAGGCGGCTTTTGGCGCGCCGCGCTTGCCGGGATCCAGACGAATACCGCCATCGACCCATTCACGTGCGCTGGCTCCCAGCACCTGCATGCCGTCCAGACCGAATTTCACATCAAGACGACTGTTCACGATGAATTTACTGTCGCTGTGCACCAGTTGCCGGTGGTCAGGATTGATTGCCACAACAAAATTCACCCCATTTTCATCCAGATCGCGCGAGATGACCTGGCCGATTTTCATACCGTATAACATCAGCGGTTGCCCCGCATCGATGCCATAGCTCTCCGGCGCGCTGAGTTTTACGGTGAGCACATTGGGTTGCTGCAGCAGCGTTTTGTCAGGCGCAACCACGGTAAAATGCTGTACGGGTGGACCGTCGCCGGGCACCAGTTCAAAGGTATTGCCGGTCAGCAAACTGCTCAGGCTGGTGTCAGTCAGGCTGAGTTTCGGACTGTGCATTTCAATGCGTGTGCCTTCGCGCATCAGGCCGACCACAGACGGATCAACCGTCATCTCGCCGGTGACTTTGCCGCCGTCCTGCAGATTCAGTTTGGTGAGCGTCCCGACTTCCAGACCCTGGTACATCAGCGGCGTTCGGTTAGCCGACAGGTTATCGCCGTTGGGCAGATCGAGGCTAATCAGCACACCGCGCTGGCTGTGAGCCAGATCAGGATAGAGGGTGTAATTCTGGTCGCTCTTTGCGGCTTCCGCGCCTTCGGGCGAGTCAAAGGCAATCGCGCCATTGACCAGTGCCGCCAGGCTTTCCAGCTGCACTTTGGCACCGCTCAGGCTGACATCAGCGTTCAGGCCGGACACGTTCCAGAAACGGCTGTTGGTTTTCACCAGGTTGACGAAGCGACGTTCGATAAGCACGTCAATTGACACGCCGTTGTTTTGACCGTTGATACTGTAGTCGTACACGCGGCCTACCGGAATTTTGCGGTAATAGACCAGTGAGCCGGTATTCAGCGAGCCCAGATCCGGTGCATGAAGGTGGATCATCAGCTCGCCGGTATTAACACGGTATTTCGGTTGCGTATCCAGGGCGGTGAAGGTGTCGCTCTCTTTACCATCGCCCGGCATCATGCCGATGTAGTTACCGCCGACCAGCGCATCAAGGCCGGAAACCCCGGCCAGCGAGGCTTTCGGTGTCACCAGCCAGAATTGCGTATTCTCACGCAGGGCATCACGCATATCACTTTTGATGCTGGCTTTGATCTGGATCTTGCGATAGTCGTCGCTCAGGTTGATGCCCTGCACGGTACCGACTTCCACGCCCTGATAGCGCACAGGCGTGCGCCCGGGCACAATCCCATCTGCCGTCTGGAAATTAATGGTGATTGTAGTGCCGCGCTCCTGAAAATTCGTCCATAGCAGCCAGCCCGCAATCAGCATGGCGATAACGGGCAGCAGCCAAAAAGGGGAAATTTTACGCTTATTACGCAGCGTAGCATTAGTCGGTGTAGTCGGCGTTTCCTGTTGCATGTGCATCCCAGAGCAGGCGGCTATCCAGCCACTCAACGGCCATAATGGTCAGGATCACAGCCGCGCCAAAGTAAAACGCGGCAGGTCCCATGGTAAAAGCCAGTAACTGGTCACGATTGACCAGTGACATGGTTAACGAAATGACAAACAGATCCAGCATAGACCAGCGACCGACCCAGGTTACAAAACGCAGGAGACGGATGCGGGTTTTGAGGCCTTGCTCGCAGCGAAAATGAATGCTGAGAAGCAGCGCCAGCATGACCAAAACCTTGGTAAAGGGCACTAAGATACTGGCGATAAAGACGACGGCGGCGACCGGAATATTACCGGATGCCAGGGAAAGAATGCCGGAGAAGATCGTATCTTCCCGCCGCGAGCCATTGAGGTACACCACCGAAATGGGCAGCAGATTGGCCGGGATCAGCAGCACAATGGAGGCGATGAGCGCAGCCCAGGATTTTTGCAGGCTGTGACGGCGACGGAAGTCGAGCGGTGTATGGCAGCGGGGGCAACGGCCTCGTGCGTCGGGAACATCGGTATAATGGCAGTTGAGACAAACCTGCAGATCCTCCCGTCGCGTCACCTGAGGCTGTTGCGGATAAAAGTGTTCCCATAGCTGCTCAATATTGAGATGAATCAGCGTCATCACGCTCAGGACGGTCAGGGCAATGTAAGCCACCAGACCGTAGCCCATTTCGAGATCGGCGTATTCCTGAACTTTAATCGACGCCACCGCGATGCCAATCAGGAAAATGTCCAGCATGACCCACTCTTTCAGCTTCTCCAGCATCAGCAGAACCGGGCGCAGATTCATGCCCAAACGCTGGCCCAGCGCCAGGTAGCCAATGCCAGCCACAAGCGTGACGGGCGCACCGATAGTGCAGAACGCCACCATGGAGGCCGTTAACACGTTGCCCTGTAGCGTCATCTGCACAATGCCTTCCAGCAGGCTGGCGTTAATGCGCATACCCAGCAGCCGGATATCAATCAACGGCATGCTGAAGGCGAACGGCATCAGGACCAGCATGGTGGCCGCCATCGCCAGCAGACGCGTCATCGACCAGTCATAGCCGCTGACAATTTGCGCATTACAACGGGGGCAATGTGCCGACTGATGCGATTTCACATCTGGTAAGGAAAAAAGGGTATCGCATTGCGGACAACGCTGATAACGTGCGTGGGGCAATGTCTCGCTAATCGCGTGAATTTTCATAAAGAGTGCAGGGTTCGCTTATTGTTATTTACGCAAAGGGTTGTTAAGACATTGCTGTGTACCTGTTTCGGGTATCACGCTTCGATCCACAGAATGTTAAGGTTATAGTAACTAACGCTATGATTCACCTTATGGCTATGGATTTTTAGTGCTTATTTTTAACTGGCGGAGTGGTTAGCCGCCCGGATGTCACTGGTAACGGTTGAATAATGAACAAAACTGCCTTTTACGCCGATTTAGATCGCGATATGCGCGCCTTGCTGGCGGGAGAAACGGCGTTCCTCGCCGCGATGGGTAACTTTAGCGCGCTGTTGTATGAACGTCTCGAAGGCGTGAACTGGGCAGGCTTCTACCTGCTGACGGAAGCAGACACACTGGTGCTTGGCCCGTTCCAGGGTAAAATTGCCTGTGTGCGCATCCCCGTGGGTAAAGGTGTCTGTGGTACAGCGCTGGCGCAAAATCAGGTCCAGCGTGTAGATGATGTGCATGCGTTTCCGGGGCACATCGCCTGCGATGCGGCCAGTAATGCTGAAATTGTGATTCCTCTGAAAGTAAACGGTCACGTTGTAGGCGTGCTGGATATCGACAGTGTGGAATACAATCGCTTTGATAGTGATGATGAAAAAGGGCTGGTAGCCTTGACTGACGGGCTTTGCGACGTGCTCGCGAACACGGACTTAGAAAAATATTTGCAGCTGACGCGTAGCTAATCGACTGGATTGCATGGCATTTAGCGATGTTGTCATTATAATGTCGCCTGTTCATGCCTGCTCTGGTCGGCAAACCCGTAGTAATCAGGAAATTTCATGGAAAATCAACCTAAGTTGAATAGCAGTAAAGAAGTCATTTGCTTTCTGGCGGAGCGCTTTCCGCACTGCTTTAGCGCTGAAGGTGAAGCGCGTCCGCTCAAAATCGGTATCTTTCAGGATCTGGTCGAGCGCGTTCAGGGCGAAATGAACCTGAGCAAAACACAGTTACGTTCAGCATTACGTCTTTATACCTCCAGCTGGCGCTATCTGTACGGTATTAAAGCGGGTGCGACCCGCGTGGATCTCGACGGCAATCCGTGCGGTGTTCTCGATGAGCAGCACGTTGAGCATGCCCGCAAGCAGCTGGAAGACGCGAAAGCGCGTGTTCAGGCGCAACGCGATCAGCAGCGGGCCGCGCGTCGTGAAGCCGGTGAGGGCGAAGAAGGGGCCAGCGCGCCACGTCGTCCACGCAAACCTGCTCCGCGTAAAGCCGCAGAGGGTGATGCCGCGCGTAAGCCGCGTCCGCAGTCTGCTGAGCGTCCTACTGCATCGCAGCATCGCAAACCGGCACCCCGTCCGGAGCAGCAGCAGGCTAAACCCATCACTGATACCTCAACTTTGCAACCCGGCCAGAGTATTAAAGTTAAAGCAGGCAAAAGTGCAATGGACGCAACCGTTCTGGAAGTTTCTAAAGACGGCGTCCGGGTACAGCTCGCTTCCGGCATGGCAATGATTGTGCGCGCAGAACACCTGCAGTTCTGAAACGGAGGCTGACCCCGGCATGAACACCTTGTTAAAAGTTGGATTGATCGCGGGCCTGCTGTTGTCAGGCCCTTCCTTTGCCGCCGAGAACATCACTCGTGCCGATCAAATTCCTCAGTTGCATGAAGATCCCCAGGATCCTACCGTCAGCGAGCGCGTCACCTCACGGTTCACGCGTTCTCACTATCGTCAGTTCGATCTGGACGGGGCGTTTTCCGCCAAAATTTTTGACCGCTACCTCAACATGCTCGACTACAGCCACAACGTGCTGCTGGCGTCGGATGTAGCACAGTTTGCCAGCAAGAAAACACAGCTGGGTGACGAACTGCGTAGCGGTAAGCTGGATATTTTTTACGATCTTTATAATCTGGCCCAGAAACGCCGCTTCGAACGCTATCAGTACGCGCTCACGGTCCTGGCTCGCCCGATGAACTTTACCGGTAATGACACCATCGATATTGACCGTTCCAAAGCGCCCTGGCCAAAAGACCAGAACGAATTAAATGCGCTGTGGGATGCCAAGGTGAAATACGATGAGTTGAGCCTGAAGCTGGCCGGTAAAGACGAAAAAGAAATTCGTGACGTGCTGACCAAACGCTATAACTTCGCCATCCGTCGCCTGGCACAGAGCAACAGCGAAGATGTGTTCCAGCTGGCAATGAATGCATTTGCCCACGAAATCGATCCGCACACCAACTATCTGTCGCCGCGCAATACCGAGCAGTTCAATACTGAAATGAGCCTGTCGCTCGAAGGGATTGGCGCCGTACTGCAGATGGATGACGATTATACCGTGATCAATTCTATGGTCGCGGGTGGCCCGGCGGCGAAAAGTAAAGCCATCACCGTTGGCGATCGTATTGTCGGCGTCGGTGAGCCAGGCAAGCCAATGGAAGATGTGATTGGCTGGCGTCTGGATGATGTCGTCGCCAAAATTAAAGGACCGAAAGGCAGTAAGGTTCGCCTTGAAATCCTGCCTGCCGGTAAAGGTACTAAAACCCGCATTGTGACACTGACGCGTGAGAAAATCCGTCTGGAAGATCGCGCCGTTAAGATGAGTATTCACAATGTGGGCAAACAGAAAGTCGGCGTACTGGATATTCCGGGCTTCTACGTGGGCCTGACCGATGATGTCAAAGTGCAGTTGCAGAAACTGCAAAAGCAGAATGTCGACAGCATCGTGATTGATCTGCGGACCAACGGCGGTGGCGCACTGACCGAGGCGGTCTCACTGTCTGGCCTGTTTATCCCAAGTGGCCCCGTGGTGCAGGTGCGCGACAATAATGGTCGCATCCGTCAGGACAGCGATAACGACGGCATTGTGTACTATAAAGGGCCGCTGGTGGTGCTGGTTGACCGCTTCAGTGCGTCTGCCTCTGAAATCTTTGCGGCGGCAATGCAGGACTATGGGCGTGCGCTGATTGTTGGCGAGCCGACCTTTGGTAAAGGCACCGTTCAGCAGTATCGCTCGCTGAACCGCATTTACGATCAGATGCTGCGTCCGGAATGGCCTGCGTTGGGATCGGTTCAGTACACGATTCAGAAGTTCTACCGTATTAACGGTGGCAGTACACAGCGTAAAGGCGTCACTCCCGATCTGCTGATGCCTACCGGCGTTGAAGCGGCGGAGACAGGCGAGAAGTTTGAAGATAACGCCTTACCGTGGGACAGCATCACGGCTGCCACCTACGCGAAAACCGGGGATGTGAAAGCGCTGGTGCCGCAGTTGACGAAAGAACATGATGAACGTATTGCGAAAGATCGTGAGTTCCAGTACATCATGAAGGACATTGCCCGCTTTAATGCCATGAAGGACAAGCGCAATATCGTGTCGCTCAATCTTGCTCAACGCGAGAAAGAGAACCACGAAGACGATGCGCTGCGTCTGGAACGCATTAATGCGCGCTATCAGGCCGAAGGCAAAAAGCCGCTGAAGAGCCTGGATGACCTGCCTAAGGATTACAAAGAACCCGATCCTTATCTGGATGAAACCGTCAAGATTGCCAACGATCTGGCGCAGCTGGAAAAGACGCTTCCCGACGCGTCCGCAGCGAAAAGCAACTGATACGTTCTGGTTTAATAAAAAGCACCGCACTGCGGTGCTTTTTTTATGATAAGTCTGGCAAGGATGCGTCACGTTAATGGGTTGTACTGCGCGCATTCAGTAGGGTTGCGGTAAAGGTTATGTCATATTGTAAAGTTATGTCTTTTTAGGCACTTAAACGTTAAGGTCGCTTGAAAACCTGCACAATGCTCATAGGATATGTATCCGCGCATGAGCGCATGAACTACTGAGGATGATTAACCGTTATGATGCGTATTGCTCTTTTCCTGCTGACCAACCTGGCAGTGATGTTGGTATTCGGGCTGATTCTCAGCCTGACAGGAATTCAGTCAAGCAGTGTTCAGGGCCTGATGATTATGGCAGGTCTGTTTGGCTTCGGCGGTGCGTTTGTCTCACTGCTGATGTCGAAGTGGATGGCGTTGCGTTCGGTCGGCGGTGAAGTGATTGAACAACCACGCAACGAAACCGAGCGCTGGTTGTTAGAGACCATTAGCCAGCAGGCCCGGCAGGTCGGTATTGCGATGCCGCAGGTCGCGATTTACCACGCGCCTGACATCAACGCCTTTGCCACCGGTGCCCGCCGTAATGCGTCACTGGTGGCTGTATCGACCGGGCTGCTGCAAAACATGAGCCGCGACGAGGCTGAAGCGGTGCTGGCGCACGAAGTCGCGCATATTGCCAACGGCGATATGATCACCATGACCCTGATTCAGGGCGTCGTGAACACCTTCGTGATTTTCGTTTCGCGTATTCTGGCGCAGATTGCGGCAGGATTCATGTCTGGTAACCGCGATGGGGAAGAAAGCAGCAACGGTAATCCGCTGGTATACTTTGCCGTTTCTATGGTGCTGGAACTGGTGTTTGGTATCCTTGCCAGCATCATTACCATGTGGTTCTCTCGTCACCGTGAGTTCCATGCGGATGCCGGTTCAGCGAAACTGGTGGGCCGTGAGAAGATGATTGCGGCACTGCAGCGCCTGAAAACCAGCTACGAGCCGCAGGAGCCCAGCAGCATGATGGCGTTTTGTATCAACGGTAAAGGGAAGTCATTCAGCGAGCTGTTTATGTCGCATCCCCCGTTAGATAAACGTATTGAAGCGCTGCGTAGCGGCGAATACCTGAAGTAACCAGGCAAAAAGGCGACTGAGAAGTCGCCTTTTTTTATCACTGTACGCGCGGTGTTTTTATGCGCGACAGACTGAGCAGGGCCGCTGCGGTTGAGAATCCAGCCGCCAGTAACAGCGCCGCATGGGTGCCGTCATTGCCCAGCCAGTTGAACATCAGCGCTACCAGTGCGGCACCGCTGCTCTGACCCAGCAACCGTGCCGTGCCCAGCATACCGCTGGCACCACCGCTGCGTTGACGCGGAGCGGAGGTAATAATGGTGTGGTTATTCGGGGACTGAAACAGGCCAAAGCCCGCCCCGCACAGCATCATGCGCCAGATAATGTCCATGTCGTCTGGCTTCGCAGGTAAGTGAGCCAGCAGAAAAAGCCCGATGGCAAACAGGGCCAGCCCTAATCCCCCGAGTAAGCCCGCATGCACTCGTTCAATTAAACGTCCCGCGACCGGTGAGAGCAGCATGGTGGCCAGCGGCCACGGCGTAAGCAATAAACCGGTTTCGACCTCTGTACGCCCCAGCACGCTTTGCAGGTAGAAGGGCAGTGATACCATCGCCAGCATCTGTGCGCAGAAAGAGCAGACGGAGGTGCACATCGACAGGGCAAAAATAGGGATGCGCAGCAAATCAACCGGCAGCAACGGCACGGCCATCGTCAGCTGGCGTCGGATAAAAACGTAGCCCACCACAATCAGCGTGATAAGTTCTCCTGCGATAAGCCAGATCGATTGTCCCTGGGCAAAGCCACCCAGCGCCGAAATAAGCAGGCCGAAAAAAAGCGCATTCATTACCGCACTGGTGACATCAAACTTCTGTGTTTTGGCCCGTTGCGGGTTATCCGGCAGATAACGTAACGCCAGCCAGAGCGTGACAACGCCCAGTGGCAGGTTGATCAGGAACAACCAGCGCCAGCTGGCAAAGGAGAGGATGGCTGCCGCAACTGTGGGGCCGGCCGCCGTCGAGATCGCCACCAGCAGGGCGTTGATCGCGATGCCGCGGCCCAGATAACGTGGGGGATAAATGATACGAATCAGGGCGGTGTTAACGCTCATGATCGCCGCACCTCCCAAACCCTGAAGCACCCGGCCCAGCGTAAGCAGGGGAAGGGAGGGCGAAAGTGCGCAAAACACCGACGTGATGGCAAACACCACCAGCCCTGCCTGGTAGACGCGGCGGTAGCCGACGATATCGCCTAAAAAAGACAACGACAGTAGCGAGGCGACAATGGCAATCTGATAAGCATTAATCACCCAGACTGACTGGGCCGGACTGGCCTGTAGCTCACGTGAGATGGTTGGCAGCGCGACATTGGCAATCGATCCATCCAGTACCGCCATGATAAGGCCGATGGCGATCGTCAGAATAGCCCAGTAGCGTTGGGGTACTGCGAGTCCGCCGTCAGAAGAGGAAAGTGACATAGAGGCTAATATTAAAGAGTGTGAATATCATCATGCTAATCAATTGGCCGCCAAATTGCATCGTACCCACGGAAAAAATATATTTTAGAGATGTTTCAAACCCGGAAGATTGCCGGGATCGGCGCTGTCACTCTATACTGCAACTCTGTTCCAGTTTTTTTGAAACACGTATTCAGGGTGACAAATGGCCGCTGACGAAAAGGATAAACAGCCGGATGCCGTCTCTTCGGTGCAAAAAGTATTCGGGATTTTGCAGGCGTTAAGCGAAGAGCGCGATCACGGTATTACCGAGCTGGCACAACGGCTGATGATGTCCAAAAGTACGGTCTACCGATTCCTGCAAACTATGAAAGCATTGGGTTATGTCGCGCAGGAAGGGGAAAGTGAAAAATATTCGTTGACCTTGAAACTGTTTGAGGTGGGATCCAACGCGTTGCAGCATAGCGATCTTATCCGTAGCGCCGATGTACACATGCGCGAGTTATCGCGTCTGACCAAAGAGACAATCCATCTGGGCGCGCTGGATGATGACAGCGTGGTCTATGTGCATAAAATTGACTCGCTGTATAACCTGCGTATGGCCTCACGAATTGGTCACCGCAATCCACTGCACTCCACCGCACTGGGAAAAGTGTTGTTGGCCTGGCGCAGTCGGGAGGAGGTGAATGCCATTCTGGAGCGTATGACGTTCACTATTAACACCGCCAACACCTTACCGGACGCAGGCGCGTTACGCGAAGCACTGGGTCAGGTCAGGGCACAGGGTTATGGTGAGGATAACGAAGAACAGGAGGTGGGCGTGCGCTGCATCGCCGTGCCCGTTTTTGATCGCTTTGGTGTTGCCGTCGCCGGACTGAGCCTTTCCTTTCCCACGCTGCGCTTTTCTGCCGCGAACAAGCAACAGTATGTGACGCTGTTACGTGAAGCGGGCCAACGTCTTTCGTCAGAGCTGGGCTATACCGGCAATGACGTGGGTTAAAAAAAAGCGGGCCAGTTGGCCCGCTCTTCCGTTATCCGTTGTCGACCACTTCGCTACTTTTCTTTAGCAGCGGGCAATCCGTCACGCCCACCACGCCGCTGTCTGTATGCAGATATTGCGCGGTCACCATCCCTCTGGCGGTCAGATAGTTACATTTCAGCCCCAGTCCCGCGGCATTCTTGTTGCTGCCCGCCAGCACGCCGTAACCTGTGAACAGCATAGCCAGCCAGAGGATGCCGATAACGATAATCGCCCGAATGAAGAGTTTCATTGTATCTCCTTATGATACCCACGCAGCGTTCCAGTGACTGCTGCTTAACATGATGTACAGGATTAGCATGCCTCGCTTTCAGGCAGGATGCGATCAGAGATAACTGAAAGCGCATAAAGCGCTATATCGCTGACGTCACCATTATCTTTTGCGGCGGCGCGGAGTAGAATAGACGGTCGTTCCTTTTTTGTGATTTCATCAGGTATCTTGAGGCAGTTATGAATGAGTTAGCCGCGAATGCGGGACCGGTAATCTGTTACGGCGTTTTTCTGCTGGCGCTGATTGTGGCATTAATGCTGTGGTTTTACGTTAATCGCGCCAGCGTCCGGGCGAACGAACAGGTTGCGTTATTGACGTCATTGTTAGAAGAGCAAAAGAAACAGAATGCACTGCTGCGGCGGATGATTGAGGCGCAGAATGGTGCAGATGAGCCGTCCCCCGAAGCGCCGTCGGAAAACGACGGACTGATTCGTTTAATCCCGGAACGTTAACCCTGCATGGAGGCCGGATGGCCTGGAAAAATCCCTGGTATGACAGCAGTAAACACCATCACACCGCTGAGGGGTTTCGTAACCCTGAGCCCGACAGCCGCCAGCAGGGTGATCTGCAGCGCTGGCGACGTGAACGCAAAGCCCAGGGATTACCCCATCCGCCTCGTCAGGGCTATGACCAGTTTATTACGCAGTGGTGGCAACCTGCCGATCTGAACGGGGAGGATGACCGTCTCTGGTGGCTGGGCCATGCGGCGCTGCTGATGCGCATAAACCAACACTATATTCTGATTGATCCCGCGCTGTCCCGGCGGGCTTCCCCTTTGCCGTTTATCGGACCTGAACGTAAAACGCCGTCTCCGCTGGCCATTGACCAGTTACCGCGGCTGGATTACGTCCTGATATCCCATAATCATTACGATCATCTGGATAAGCCCACCATCAAACAGATTGTGCGCCGCTTTCCGGACACTGTTTTTCTGGTGCCGCTGGGGCTGGCAGAGTGGTGTGAGCGTCATGGGGTGAAACAGGTGCATGAGCTTGACTGGTGGCAACAGAAAGGGTTTGCGGGAATACAGTTTGATGCGGTCCCTGCGCGCCACTGGAGCATGCGCACCGTTACTAATCGCAACCGAACCCTGTGGTGCGGTTGGGTGATCAGGACCGCTTCGCTGCGGTTTTGGTTTTCCGGTGACAGCGGCTACAGCGACAGTCTTCTGGCGATTGCGCAGCATTATGGCCCTTTTAATCTGGCCGCTTTGCCGATAGGCGCTTATGCTCCGCGCTGGTTTATGGGGGCACAACACATGGATCCCCAGCAGGCGGTGGCGTTGTGGCGCGCGATAGGTCAGCCACTGACCCTTCCCATTCACTGGGGCGTTTTCGAACTGGCGGATGAGTCACTGGATGCGCCCCCGGCTGAACTCCAGCGAGCACTCGCGCAGAGCGGCGAGGGTCAGCAAAATTTTGCGCCCTGGAAAATTGGGGCGAGCCACAGTCTGAGCGATCTCAATCCGACCTAATCCGAAATACGGGGCCCTGTGTTTGTGAAGCGGCAAGGCCCCGGCGTATTCGCTTTTTATTTCTTTTACGCGCTCGGGGTAATTCAAACGTCAGCTGTCAAGAAAATGATTAGTGCGGAGGGGAAGTCTCAACTTTTGATTTTACTAATAATAATTTTTATATTTGTACGAAATAATAAAAGCTGTACAAGCTGAAGCCGTCCGGGTTTACCGTTCCCCTTATCCATTCCTTTATTTGGTGCATTATTGCCATATTAGTGCAATGTAATTTATTTATTGTCATACATCATGATAAAAGCAGGAAAAGTAGTACGTTATCCCATCCGGGATGCAGGAAGCCTTTATTTTATCGTGAAGTTATGACGGTCGCTGGGTTTCGGTTCGCAGCATTTTGTACCATAAAGTACATTCTCTGGGAGCTACCCTGCAATTATGCAAAAACTAACGATCGACATATTAAAAATGGCTTGCCATTATTTAGCGGATATGTGATAACAATTCGTGGGTTAAACGAGGTACAGTTCTGTTTATGTATGGCATCTTCAGTAAAGAAGTTACGAGTAAAGACGTTGACGTTGAATACCGCTTCCTTGCCGAACTTTAATCAGTGCCTCATTCAGTAATGTCTCTGTTTTATCTGTAGGTTAGCCTCCGGGCAAATAAACACTTTAAGGAATTAGTAAAATGGCAAAGATTAAAGGTCAGGTTAAGTGGTTCAACGAGTCTAAAGGCTTCGGTTTTATCACTCCAGCTGACGGTAGCAAAGACGTGTTCGTACACTTCTCTGCTATTCAGGGCAACGGCTTCAAAACGCTGGCCGAAGGCCAAAACGTTGAGTTCGAAATTCAGGACGGCCAGAAAGGCCCGGCAGCTGTTAACGTTACTGCTATCTGATTTCGCCTCAGACGGGTGCCCTGCGCCCGGTCTCAGATATTAAAGCCTTGGCCTTCTGGCCGAGGCTTTTTTTACGCTTTCGCTCGGGTTCCCTGTCGAGTACACTGCTGCGCGTCGATAGATGCCGGAGCGCCTTATGTCCTTGATTTGCCCACTTTGTCACTCTTCCCTGAACCTGACCGAACGCAGCTGGTGTTGCGAAAATCGTCATCAGTTCGATCAGGCGAAAGAGGGCTATGTCAATTTGCTGCCCGTTCAACATAAAGGCTCCCGCGAGCCGGGCGACAGCGCGGAGATGATGCAGGCGCGACGTGACTTTCTGCAGGCCGGTTACTATCAGCCCCTGCGGGACAAGGTGGTTGACGTGCTGAATCAGCATCTGCAGGTACCGGCCGCTCAGATCCTGGATACAGGCTGTGGGGAAGGGTACTACACCGGTGCGCTGGCGGATAACTTTGCGCCAGCGGGCAAGGTCTTTGGCCTGGACGTGGCCAAAATGGCCATTCGGCTCGCGGCGAAGCGCTATCCGCAGGTCCTGTTCTGTGTCGCCTCCAGTCAGCGTCTGCCGTTTGCGGACCATTCCCTTGATGCAGTGGTTCGCATCTATGCGCCCTGTAATGAAGCGGAGCTTAATCGCGTCATCAAACCCGGTGGATACCTGTTAACGGTTACGCCGGGCCCGCACCATCTGGCGCAGTTCAAAGCGCTGATCTATCGCGATGTTCAGCTGCACGCACCGGAAGGGAAAGTGTATCAGGGCTTTCAGCAACGTGCCCGGCATGCGTTAACCTATCCGATGGCCCTTACCGGACAGGCCGCCACCACGTTATTGCAGATGACGCCCTTTGCCTGGCGCGCGCGGCCGGACGTCTGGCAGACGTTAGCCGAAAGCACACAGTTTCAGTGCGAAGCGGATTTTGTGATAACCCTGTGGCAACGCGACTAACGTGCCTCGACCAGGGTTTGATAAATCCGTTCAAGATCGTCAAGCTGCTGCACGGCGATCAGTAAGCGCCGCTGTTCAAGCTGGATGACTAAAATGCCGTCTTCAGACAGATTCATGCTCTGGATACGGGAATAGGCGATCCAGATACCCGCGAAGAACAATCCCTCCCGTTTCATGACCAGCGTGGGGCGGCGGAGCCAGAACAGCCAGAAGGACAAAAAGCACAGCATCATCAAGAGTGTGGTGGTCAGCACGGGTCCCTGATGCGTGACGTTGTTCCAGAGCAGGATGACCAGTAAACCAATAAAAATCAGGCTGTCGGCTTTATGACGGCGCTGCAGCGGCACACGTAACAACGTCGGGCCTTTACGTCGTGGCAGAATCGCCTCGTCGTAGATCGCAAACACCAGCAGAGCAGCGATGCAGAGAGCGATGATGATGTCCGTCAATGACATGGGGCTTCCTTTCGAGCTTCAGTGGATGTTACCGCCAAAAAAATCGGGAGCCTTGCTCCCGATTGCGTCAGGATTACAGCCCAAGCAGGCCGATCCAGTAGCCGAAGATACCGATAGCAAAGAAACCAACGATGATCCACAGGGCATTGACCTTACGCCGCAGCAGCCACATACAGGCAAAGGTCAACAGGAGCGGGACGATGCCGGGCATTAACTGATCCAGAATCGACTGGACGGTAGTGACTGTGGTCTTGCCGGTCTGGTCGGTAATGCGTGACACCACCAGCGGAATATTGACGTGCGTCCACTTATTGACCAGCGCGCCCATGACAAACAGCCCAAGGATAGAGGCACCTTCGGTCAGTTTTTGCAGGAAGCCACCGCCCATATCGCTGACGATATCAATCCCTTTACGGTAACCGTAGGCCACACCGTAATAACGGGTGAGCAGACGGGCCAGGTTAAACAGGATGAAGAACAGCAATGGACCGAGCAAACTGCCGCTCATTGCGATGCCCGCACCCAGGGCGGCAAACACCGGACGAACCGTTCCCCAGAAAATCGGGTCACCTACGCCAGCCAGCGGCCCCATCAGGCCCACTTTGATGCCGTTTATTGCACCATCATCAATTGCGGCACCATTGGCGCGCTGCTCTTCCATCGCCATGGTCACGCCCAGGACCGGGGCCGCAACATAAGGATGTGTGTTAAAGAACTCAAGGTGACGTTTTATCGCCTGCTTGCGGTCATCGTTGTTTTCAGGATAGAGACGGCGAATCACCGGCACCATAGAAAAACAGAATCCCAGCGCCTGCATACGTTCGAAGTTCCAGGAACCCTGGAACAGGTTTGAGCGTACAAAAACAGCACGGACATCGCCTGGCGTCAGTTTCTTTTCGACTTTTGTTATATCAACCATGTTGTCACCTGTTCCTTAATCGAGTTCGTTGTCAAGATCGTTAGCTGACGGCGAGGCCGCAGGCGCACCGGCGGTACGGTTATATTTCGGACTGAGCTGGATATAAAGCACGGACATCACCACGCCAATCACCCCCAGCGCAACCAGGTTGAAACTGGTGAAAGCCGCCGTCACGAAACCGAGATAGAAGAACGGCATCAGGTAACCGGCCCGCATCATATTGATGACCATGGCGTAACCCACCACCACAATCATGCCGCCCGCAATGTTGAGTCCGTTCGTCACGACTTCAGGAATCGAACTGAGCAGAGAGTGCACCGCGTCCGTGCCAACCGAAATCGCAACGATCAACGCCGGAATGGCGATGCGCATGGCCTGAAGCAGCAGGGCGGAGACATGGATCCACGAAATGGCCGTAAGATTGCCTTTCTCTGCGGCTTTGTCCGCCGCATGCTGGAATGCCACGGTCAACGTGCGCACGATAATGGTCAGCACCTGGCCGGCGGCGGCGAGCGGAATAGCCAGCGCGATACCGGCGCCGACGCTTTGCCCGCCTGCAATGACCAGAATGGTGGAGATAATGGACGCCAGCGCCGCATCAGGGGCGACCGCCGCGCCAATGTTCATCCAGCCCAGAGCAATCATCTCCAGCGTTCCGCCGATGATGATGCCTGTCTTCATGTCCCCCAATACGATCCCAATCAGGGTACAGGCCACCAGAGGGCGGTGAAACTGGAACTCATCCAGGATGGATCCCATACCGGCAATACAGGCGATAATAAAGATCAAAATAATTTGAAGTGTGGTTATTTCCATCATACTTCGTGTCCTCTACAGGATAGAAAAGAGTGCTGGCCCGTTAAGCGCCTACTTTGGCTATCAGATCCATCATTTTCAGTTTGGGATCACCTGAAACCTTGCGTACCTCAAGCTCGATATTGCGCTCATTGAGCTTTTGGAACGCGGCGATATCTTTCTCATCAACGGACACGGCATTGTTGACCTGCGTTTTGCCCTGCCGGAAGGCCATGCCGCCAATGTTGACGCTTTTGATATCGACGCTCTGTTCCACAACCCGCAAGACATCGGTGGGATTGGTGAACAGCAGCATGACGCGCTCACGGGCATATTTGGGGTTATTCCAGACGCGCACCATTTTATCGACGCCAACCACGTGCGCGGTCACGCCCGGCGGCGCGACCTGGGTTAAAAGTGTCTTGCGCACATTGTCGTTTGCCACCTCATCACTGACGACAATGATGCGGCTGACATTGGTCTCTTTGGTCCAGCGTGTGGCGACCTGGCCATGAATCAGGCGGTCATCAATACGGGCCAGGCAGATAATCATGTGTTCGTCAGGCGAGAGGGGTCTGACAGCGGCAGGGGTGGGAGGTGGAGTCGGTGCGGCAGCAACGGGCGCGGGTTTGACTTCAGGTTGGGCTTTCAGCGCTTTGACGCCTTCACGGCCAGTTTCAACCGCAATCGCCACCAGCTCATCGAAGGTTGGATTGTCATCCCGCGCCATCAGGGTTTCCACTAACATGGGAATATTCACCCCGGCCACGACCTCATAGCTGTCGTGATCCATGACCAGCCGACTTGCCGCATTAAAAGGACTTCCGCCCCAGGTATCTACCAGAAAAAGCACCCCCTTTGAGGTATCCAGTTCGGCCAGCTTTGCCTGATATTTTTCAATCAGCGTTTCTGCATTTTCGCCCGGTACAAAATCAATCCATTTGACGTTTTCCTGTTCGCCTAAAAGCATCTCTGCCGTTTTAAGCAGTTGTTCTGCTGCCCAGCCGTGTGTACCAATGATCAGAGCAATGGTCACGTGCTACCTCCGTTCGCTTGTTGATTCCATAAGGTGAGGAACCGTTAAGAATTATCGCGTTAACAATGCTGACTTCTTTATTGAGCCTGCCGGCCCGATATCCACATTGCAGGGATAACCAACTCACTACGTGCATGCCGGATTTATTTTAGTGACCGAAAAAATAAATTTTGTGATGTCGGTTGGCTATTTACAGCATAAAAGCGTGAAATTACGTTTTAATGGCGCATAAACGAAGTGATGACAGAATGTAAAAATAAGAAAATTTTTTGACCTTGTTGACCGAACTGATACATTAGCGATCTGTTAATTATTCAGGAGTAATGGGCTTCAGCCCACCCTTATGGACCGTCACCGACGTTGCTTAACCTTGTCTTTGCGCTCCTCAGCGCGTCAATTTACGCCAGACCGCGTTTTCTTTGCTTTTACACCTTGCTCACCGTCACGTCGTCAGACGCTGGTACGTTTTAGCGTAATCACAGCCTTTTTCAGGAGTCACTAATGGAATTTCTGTTCGACCCCTCAATCTGGGCGGGATTGCTCACGCTCATCGTGCTCGAGATTGTGCTCGGCATTGATAACCTGGTATTCATTGCCATCCTGGCCGATAAGTTACCGCCGAAGCAGCGCGATAAAGCGCGTTTGATTGGCCTCTCGCTGGCGCTGGTTATGCGTCTGGGCCTGCTGTCGCTGATCTCCTGGATGGTCACACTGACGCGCCCGCTGTTTAGCGTAGGCGGGTTTAGTTTCGCCGGACGCGATCTTATTTTGCTGGCGGGCGGGATCTTCCTGCTCTTTAAAGCCACGATGGAACTGCACGAGCGGCTGGAAAACCGTCAGCTGGAAAACAGCGGCAACCGCAGCTATGCCAGCTTCTGGGCCGTTGTGGCACAGATCGTCATACTTGATGCAGTCTTCTCACTGGATGCGGTGATTACGGCCGTGGGGATGGTGAATAACCTGCCGGTCATGATGACGGCGGTGGTGATCGCCATGATTGTGATGTTGCTGGCCTCTAAACCGTTAACAAAATTTGTTAACGCCCATCCTACTGTCGTTGTCCTGTGTCTCAGTTTCCTGCTGATGATCGGTCTGTCGCTGGTGGCGGAAGGGTTTGGCTTCCATATTCCTAAAGGCTATCTGTATGCGGCGATTGGTTTCTCGATCCTGATCGAGCTGTTTAACCAGATTGCGCGTCGCAACTTTCTTCGCCATCAGTCGCATCGTCCTATGCGTGAGCGTACCGCTGAGGCCATTTTGCGCCTGATGGGGGGCCGCAACCGGGTACAGACGGCCCCGGCCAGCCCTGAAGAGCAGGCGATAGCCGTCGCGATCCCACAGGAAGCCTTTAAGGATGAAGAGCGCTATATGATTAACGGCGTACTGACGCTGGCTTCCCGTTCAATTCGCAGCATCATGACGCCGCGTGGCGATATCTCCTGGGTGGATGCCAGTCGTCCGGTAGACGAGATTCGTATCCAGTTGCTGGACACACCGCACAGCCTGTTCCCGGTCTGCCGGGGAGAACTGGACGAGATTATCGGCGTTGTCAGGGCCAAAGAGCTGCTGGTCGCACTGGATCATGGTGTGGATGTCGCCACCTTTGCGGCAAACACGCCGATTATCGTGGTGCCGGAAACGCTCGATCCGATTAACCTGCTGGGCGTACTGCGTCGTGCCAAAGGGAGCTTTGTGATCGTCACCAACGAGTTTGGTGTGGTACAGGGCCTGATTACCCCGCTGGATGTGCTGGAAGCGATAGCAGGTGAATTCCCGGATGAAGACGAAACGCCGGATATCATCATGGACGGCGACGGCTGGTTAGTGAAGGGGGGAACCGATCTCCACTCGCTCCAGCAGCTGCTTGATTTTCATGAGTTGGTGAAACCGGACGACGATCATGCGTCACTGGCAGGGTTGCTGATTGCTCAGAAAGGACAATTACCGAAGCCGGGTGACGTCATTGATATCGCGCCGCTTCACTTCCAAATTATTGAAGCGACAGAATACCGCATTGATCTGGTTCGTGTGACGCGCGATCCGCAGCATGACGAGGACGAAGAAGGTTAACTTCCCCGGAAAACGCAAAACGCATCACACTGTGATGCGTTTTTTTTGCCCCAGGCATGGCACTACAGGTCGCTGGTCAGTTGATGTTGCCGTAGCCACGCGGGGAAATCCTCCAGCGGCATGGGGCGGGCAAAATAGTAGCCCTGCAGGTGATCCACGCCGCGGTCACGCAGATAGTCAGCCTGCTCCGGGGTTTCCACGCCTTCCGCCACCAGGCTGATATTCAGCCGTTGCGCCAGTGAGATTACCATATCCGTTACGGTCGCGTTAATCGCATCCGTGCCAATCGAGGCGGTGAAGATTTTATCCAGCTTCAGCACGTCCGGTTGCAGGTCCTTCAGGTAAGACAGCGAACTGTGGCCTGTGCCAAAATCATCAATTGCCAGCCGTACGCCAATCTCATGCAGTTGTGAAATGACCGTTTGATCGACCACCGGCAGCGCATCACGTTCGGTAAGCTCGACGACCAGCTTTGGCACCGGATTGGCAGGCCACCAGATAGTTTGCAGATCTTCCAGAATGGCGCGGTCACGAAAATGACTGGCGGCGACGTTCACAGCAATGTGAAAATCCGGGCTGTGAGGCAGATCCGGCAAGGCTTCGACAACGCGATTTAACACGAAACGGGTTAAAGGCTTAATCAGATTCTGGCGCTCAGTCAGCGGAATAAACACATCGGGCGGGATCCAGCCCTGGCGCGGGTTATGCCAGCGCAGCAGGATTTCAATGCCGTCACACTGACCGTTTCGGGCATTGATGAGCGGCTGGCAGTAAACAATAAACTCCCTGGCGGTGATGCCATAGCTGATTTGCCAGCTCAGACTCATGCGGTTGGCGGTTGCCAGCCACATGACATAGCCTATTAACAAACTCAGCATTAGTGCCAGCGGCAACTGAGAAGGCAACGAGGCCAGTGCCAGACGGGATGGGGAAGGGCCATAAAGCGTTACCGTGTAGGGATAACGCAGTGACGCTTCGTTATAGGTGACTTCATCTTCCGAAGGGACCGCCGACTCAATAAGCGGATTGCCGTATTCCAGGCTCTTGCCGTTGACGTTAAAGATGGCGCGTTCCACCCAGGGCGACTGCGGCTCCAGCAGATAACTGCTCATCAGTTCAATGTTGATGGCCTGCAGGATGCCTGAGCGGTTATCCAGCGTTGTTGGCGTCCAGAGTAATAAGACCGGCGAACCTTTAAGCAGATAGTCATCTGTAGACAGGATCATGCGCTTATCGTTAAGCGCCAGTTCAGGGTAGGTCTGACTAAAGGTGATATCCCGCGAGCCGAAAATACTGGAGCAGTACAGTAAGTCATCGTTCACCAGCAGAATCGCCCGCACGGTTTGTAAGGACGCAATCTTTTCGATTAAGGGAAAACGCGCGTCCTCACAGGGCATGCCCACTAAACCCAGCGTGTTATTGGCTGCCACATCCAGCGGAGAAAACATACGATCAAAACGCGTAATCGCGTTATCGGCAAAGCTAATTGCACGCTGCTGAATCCGTGATTTTTCTTCGAAATAGCGCAAAGCCAGCGTTAACGTAAGAACAATAGAAGCAATCACCACAGCAATTAGCAAACGCTTACGTCTGTACTGTCCAACATATTGCTGGGCCATGAACATCAAGAATCACCTTCCCAAAACCAGAAAAATAGATATAGCTGGGTTGTTATCGGCACGGCCTGGAGCAAATTTAGGACCGGTGCGTAAAATGAAAGGCTGTAAAGAACGCGCTAAAGCGACTGCCGGGTCGCTTTAGCGTCGTTAATATTTATATCAGGCAGGACTTGCTAATGCACTGTTTAACGGGCGCAATTTAAAAATAAATAGGCTGAATGATTAGTCACATTGAACTTTTATCGCCAGTCCGCCCCGGGATGTCTCGCGGTATTTCGCGTTCATGTCTTTGCCGGTCTCGTACATGGTTTCAATGACCTTATCCAGTGAGACACGCGGTTCGCTGGTACGGCGCAGGGCCATACGTGCCGCGTTGATCGCTTTCACCGAGGCGATTGCGTTACGTTCAATACAGGGCACCTGAACCTGGCCGGCAACCGGATCGCAGGTCAAACCCAGATTATGTTCCATCCCGATTTCGGCGGCCACGCACACCTGCTCAGGGCTGGCGCCCAGCAGTTCGGCCAGACCTGCCGCAGCCATTGAGCAGGCAACGCCGACTTCCCCCTGACAACCGACCTCCGCGCCGGAAATAGAGGCATTCATTTTATACAAAATGCCAATGGCACCGGAGGCGAGGAAATAGCGAATAAAAATGTCGGGCGTGACGGGTTCAATGAAGTGATCATAGTAAGCCAGGACGGCGGGGACGATACCGCAGGCTCCGTTGGTCGGTGCGGTCACCACCCGACCGCCCGCCGCGTTCTCTTCATTAACCGCCAACGCAAACATGTTGATCCAGTCAATCACCACCATCGGATCGTTAGAGTGTTTGGCTGAGGAGATCAGCAAACGCCGCAGTGACGCCGCCCGGCGCGGTACCCGCAACGGCCCGGGCAGCACACCTTCAGTATTCAGACCGCGGTCAATACAGGCCTGCATGGTTTGCCAGATGGTCGCAAAATACGCATTGATCTCTTCACGTGAGTGCAGTGCCAGCTCGTTTTTCATCACCAGCCCGGACAGGGAAAGTCCGGTCTCGCGACAGTGGGCCAGCAGTTCTTTGGCCGAGTGGAAGGGCCAGGGTACCGTGACTTCGTCCAGGGCCGACTGACCAAAATGCTCTTCATCGACAATAAAACCGCCGCCGACAGAGTAATAGGTTTTAGACAGCACCAGCAGGTCGCCGGAGAACGCCAGCAGGCGCAGGCCATTTTCGTGCAGGGAGAGATTTTCGCTACGGAACACCATACCGCCTTCACGCGGAAAATCGACTTCATGCGCGCCTTTGGCAAGGGGCAGGCGTTCACGTTGTTGCACATCCTTAATAAACGCGGGGATGGCGTCGATATCGACGCTGTCAGGCGATTCGCCGGCTAACCCCATAATAATCGCTATATCCGTATGGTGACCTTTACCGGTCAGCGACAGGGAACCATAGACATCGACCGCAATGCGTGTCACCTCATGCAGCTTGCCTTGTTCAGACAACAACTCTACAAACTGTTTACCCGCTTTCATCGGACCGACCGTATGAGAGCTGGATGGGCCGATGCCCACTTTAAACATGTCAAAAACCGAAATCATGGGTGACACTCCTCACAAAAACTTGCAGACTGCCGTGGCAGTTAATGGCGCTAATAGTAAACGGCGAGGCAGGGTAAACGTGCTGCTTTTCGCATGAAATAAACTAATTAACTCCACCAGAAAAAATTATAGTGTGACATGGCGCAAAAGCCTGAATTCAGACGCAGAAATGGGCTCGCCCTCAACTAAAATGCAATTTGCTGGCTCAGGGCACGAATAATGCCTGCTGTCATTCCCCACACCAGATAGCCCTGATAATGGGAAAGCCACACCGGGTGGCGAATGCCGGCACGATAATAGTCAAGTTCGGCGTAGCGGCTAAGACGAAGCGCTTCGGTCAGGGGCATTTCGAAGGCGCTCTGAACCTCGTCAGGATTAAGGCGCAATTCGAGGGTTGCAGGCACAATGCCGACCACCGGTGTGACCTGAAAACCTGTGCTGCTGGTCACCGGAGGCAGGCAGCCGAGCACCTCAACCCGATCGGGTGCGATGCCCACTTCCTCCTGCGCTTCTCGCAGCGCTGTCGCCACCAGTGAGCTGTCGTCGTGATCCTGCATCCCGCCGGGAAAGGCCACCTGACCGGCATGTTTACGTAAGGCGTGCGAACGTTGCGTCAGCAGCAAGCCGGGCTGTTGACGGGCAACGACGGGGATTAACACAGCGGCATGTCGCCCCGACAGCGGCTGGGCGTTATGCAGCGGCTGCTGCAGGAGAAAACGGGTGCGAAAATCAGCCAGCGTCAGCGCCATTCAGGCTCCTTTTTCCAGTGCAGGCAGAATGCGACTGACCTTATCCAGCGTTTCCTGATATTCCGAGGCCATATCACTGTCGGCGACCAGGCCGCCGCCCGCAGCGCAGTAAAGATGCTGACGCTCAGCAATCAGCGTACGAATGGTGATGCTGGTATCCATTCTGCCGCAGACACTGAGATAACCAATGCTGCCGCACCAGGCATTGCGGCGGTGAGGCTCCAGTTCATCAATGATCGCCATGGCGCGAATTTTAGGCGCACCGGTAATCGAGCCGCCGGGAAAACAGGCACGCAGCAGATCGCAGGCATGAAGATGATCCGGCAATGTGGCCTGAATAGTGCTGACCAGATGATGGACTGCCGGGAACGGCTCGACCACAAACAGTTCGGGCACGTGCACGGAGCCCGCGACGGCGACCCGACCGATATCGTTGCGCAGCAGGTCGACTATCATCAGGTTTTCTGCGCGGTCCTTCGCCGCCGTGCGCAGACTTTCAGCCTGGGCCGCATCCGCCTCAGGATCGGCCGCACGCGGACGCGTACCCTTGATGGGACGGGTGGTGATAACCTGCTGATCCAGTGCCAGGAAGCGCTCGGGAGACAGGCTCAGAATGGCGCTGTCGGGCAGGCGCAAAAATGCGCTGAACGGGGCGCGATTGGCCTGGTTGAGCATACAAAATGCCCGCCATTCATCCCCCTGATAGCTGGCGCTGAAGCGCTGTGCCAGATTGACCTGATAGCAGTCACCGGCCTGAATATAGGCCTGTACCTTATTAAAACGTTCCGCGTAGTCGTCTATGCTGAGGTTTGACCGCCAGTCACTGGTGAGGGAAAACGCCGCCGCGTCACGTTCGGGCCAGTTTTCCAGCCAGGCAAGGCGCGAGGCGATATCGTCCAGGGCGACCAGGGTGAGTTTACCGAGGTGATGGTCGGCAATCAGTGCCCAGTTATAGATGCCCACGGCCATGTCTGCCGTAGTCAGATCGTGAAGGGCGGTATCGGGCAGCGTTTCAAAGCGTCGCCCCAGATCATAGCCAAACAGTCCCAGCGCTCCGCCCTGAAAGGGCAAATCGGGATGACGCGGTGGCTTAGCGCCCAGCGCATCACACTGCTGTTGTAATAAGGAGAGCGGATCGTCAGTACGCGTTTCAACGCGATCGCCCTGCTGAATTTCTGTTATGCTGCCACGGGTTGTCAGGGTGGTAAGCGGGTCCGCCGTCAAAATATCAAAACGGTTATCACTGTGACTGGCCTGGCCGGACGAAAGCAGCATCGCCCAGGGTAAATGCGCAATGCGCGAAAAATAGTGGGTGATAGCGTCGGGCGAATAACACAGGTTATGAGTTTGAACGATCATTGAGCACGAAATTTGACATCAGTAAGGCCGTTAGACTGACATATTTTTCCCTGACTGGCACCTGTTTGTTCCCCATGAAATAATGACAGCCCTTAACAGGAGAAAATGATGATGACAGGATTACCCGCACTCTCACACGATCAGCAGCAGCGCGCCGTAGAGCGCATTCAACAGTTAATGGCCGAAGGGATGTCCAGCGGTGAAGCGATTACCGTTGTGGCACAGGAGATACGTGAAAGCCATACAGGTGAAATGATCCGGGCGCGCTTCGAAGAGGACGATGAAGGCTGACGCCCGGGGCTCGGGATCAGCGGGCCGCGATAATTTTTATTTCAACTTTATACTTCGGATTCATCAACCCGGCCTGGACCGTACAGCGAACCGGGGCGTTATCGGGGGAAACCCACGCATCCCAGGCGCGATTCATCGCGGCGAAATCCGCCTTGTCGACCAGAAAAATGGTAGCGTCAAGGATTTTGCTTTTGTCGCTGCCTACGCGCGTTAGCAGGGCATCGATCACCGCTAACGCATTAGCCGTTTGCGCCTCGGCATCAGCGTCGAGGTTTTCGGGCACACTGGTGTAATAAATGGTGTCGTTATGAATAACGGCTTCGGACATACGGTGTTCGGGATCAACGCGCGTAATGCTCATTTTCTTCTCCTGATTTTCTGAACGCCTAGCCTGACATATTCCCGGTACGATTGTCATCCCTTGCAGAAGACGGTCGCCGTCAGTCGCGCAACCGTCAGCGAAAAGTGGTATAAAGCGTCGCTTACTTGTTCAGAACAATCAGGATTAACGCATGGCCAATACGCACTATCTCTTTTGGGTAATGTTCGGGGCACTGACGCTGCTGTTTATTGTGATCGCCACGTTTGTCGGTATGTCGCGTACCGCAAAACACGGTTTTTTTACGCTTGTCGTCCTGATGGCGATACTGGTTGCGGGTGCGCTCTACATCAGCCCGTGACGATAACGGGCGGCCTGGCCCGTCAGACTGACTGAACGCATCCGGTCAGCAGACTTCATGCAGAATGCTGCCGTTTGTGATTTCCTTCAGGGCTGCAATGCTGACATAATATACAGTGTTTTCGGCCGTAATTGAGAGGGTACGTGGCAGACGATTTTGCAATTGATGGCGCGCTGGCAAAAGGCATTGCGGGCTTTAAACCGCGTGAGGCCCAGCGTGAAATGGCGCAGGCGGTCACCGAGGCGGTACAGAATCAGGGTGAACTGGTCGTCGAAGCGGGGACCGGCACCGGTAAAACCTACGCTTATCTTGCTCCGGCGCTGCGGGCGAAGAAAAAGGTGATCGTGTCAACGGGCTCAAAAGCCCTGCAGGATCAGCTCTACGCGCGCGATCTCCCCACCATTGCGAAAGCGCTTACGTTTACCGGTAAAACTGCGCTGCTTAAAGGCCGGTCCAACTATCTGTGCTTGGAGCGTATGGAGCAGCAGTCCGCGACCGGGGGCGATATGAGCGTTCAGGCTCTCACGGATTTTGTCACGCTCCGCAGCTGGGCCTCGCAAACCCCGGATGGCGATATCAGTACCTGTGCCGGCGTCACCGAAGACAGTCCGCTCTGGCCGCTGGTTACCAGCACCAACGACAACTGTCTGGGCAGCGACTGCCCCCTTTATAAAGACTGTTTTGTCGTTAAAGCACGTAAAAAAGCGATGGACGCCGATGTCGTCGTGGTCAACCACCATCTTTTCCTGGCCGATCTGGTGGTAAAAGAGGGCGGATTCGGGGAACTGATCCCTGAAGCGGACGTCATGATTTTTGATGAAGCGCACCAACTGCCGGATATCGCCAGTCAGTATTTTGGTCAGCAGCTGTCGAGTCGTCAGTTAGCCGATCTCGCCAAAGACATCATTATCGCCTACCGCACGGAAGTGCGGGACGTTCAGCAGTTGCAAAAATCCGCTGACCGTCTGGCCCAGTGTGCCCAGGACTTTCGCCTGACGCTGGGAGAACCGGGCTACCGCGGCAACCTGCGCGACCTCCTCAGCGATAACAACATCATGCGCATGTTTACGCTGCTGGATGATGCGCTGGAACTCTGTTACGACGTGATCAAACTTTCGCTTGGACGTTCTGCCCTGCTGGATGCGGCCTTTGAGCGCGCGGCGCTCTATCGCACGCGACTGAAACGGATTCGTGCCATCAGCGAACCGGGCTTTAGCTACTGGTATGAATGTACATCGCGTCACTTTGTGCTGGCGCTGACGCCTTTATCGGTTGCCGAACGTTTCCGCGAGGTCATGGATAACCGTAAAGCGGCCTGGATTTTTACCTCTGCCACCCTGGCTGTAGATGAAAAGATGGACCACTTTGCCGAGCGACTGGGCGTCAGTCAGGCAAAAAACCTGATTCTTAACAGCCCGTTTGACTATGCGCGGCAGGCGCTGCTGTGTGTGCCACGCAATCTGCCTGAGCCCAATCGCCCTGGTGGCGCGCGTCAGCTGGCAAAAATGATGAAGCCGCTGATCGAGGCGAACAAAGGCCGCTGCTTCTTTTTATGCACTTCCCATCTGATGATGCGTGAGCTGGCCGCCGAGTTCCGGGCCTCCATGACATTGCCGGTGCTGGTGCAGGGCGAAACCAGCAAAGGACAGTTGCTCAAAGAGTTTATCGATAAAGGGAATGCCTTGCTGGTGGCGACCAGCAGCTTCTGGGAAGGCGTGGATGTACGGGGAGATGCGCTGTCGCTGGTCATTATTGATAAGCTGCCGTTTACGTCGCCAGAGGATCCGCTGCTTAAGGCCCGAATGGAAGATTGCCGCATCCGCGGCGGCGATCCCTTCAGCGATGTGCAACTGCCGGATGCCGTGATTACGCTGAAACAGGGCGTGGGCCGGTTGATTCGTGATACGGACGACCGCGGCGTTCTGGTCATCTGCGACCAGCGGCTGGTGTCACGGCCCTACGGCGCACTTTTTCTGAGCAGTCTGCCGCCCACACCACGCACGCGTGATCTTGCGCAAGCTATTGCCTTTATTCATCAGCAACCTGGCGCGTAATTGTGTGCTAAGATGCGCGCCGTTTTGAATCTTCAGAGGTCGATATGTCGGTCCGAATTTTAGCGCTGGATACAGCGACAGAAGCCTGTTCTGCGGCATTGTTCAACGGGCAAGAGTGTGACGCACGTTTTGAAATTGCGCCGCGCGATCACACACAGCGCATTTTGCCGCTGGTCGCCGAGCTGCTGCAGGCTCAGCAACTGGAACTCACCGAACTCGATGTGCTGGCCTTTGGTCGCGGGCCCGGCAGTTTTACGGGCGTGCGTATCGGGATTGGTATTGCCCAGGGGCTGGCACTCGGCGCGGCGTTACCGATGGCGGGTATTTCCACCCTGGCCACGCTGGCGCAGGGCGCCTGGCGTCAGCACGGTGCCTGTCGGGTACTCACCGCGATTGATGCGCGCATGGGTGAAGTGTACTGGGCAGAATATCAGCGCGATGAGGACGGTATCTGGCAAGGGGAAGCAACGGAAAGCGTGCTTACGCCCGAGGCCGCGTTGGAGCGCATGCAGGCGCTAAGCGGGGAGTGGTATACCGCCGGCACCGGATGGCAGGCCTGGCCGGTACTGCAGCAGGGCCATGCACTCCAGCTCAAAGACAGCGGCGTTTTGCTGCCAGCGGCTGAGGACATGTTGCCCCTGGCGGCGCGCGCCTTAGCACAGGGGCAAACCGTGTTGCCCGAACAGGCTGAGCCAACCTATCTGCGTAATGAAGTGGCATGGAAAAAACTGCCGGGCCGCTGACAGGCAACGCAACTTATTGTTATCGGGGCACTCTAAACATCAACCTTCAGGAGAATGTCTATGTCAATGTGTCGTAGAGGCGTTGCCGGTGTGATGTTGGTCTGCGCCCTGGTGTTAAGTGGTTGTGTTTCCGTACCGGATACGATTAAAGGTCACTCAGCGTTGCCCCAGCAGGATTTACTACGGGTGATGAGCAATCCGGCCCTCTATGTCGGCCAGGAGTCGCGCTTTGGCGGTAAAGTGGTCAACGTAATTAACCGCAATGGCAAAACCCGGCTGGAAATTGCGACCCAGCCGCTGGATGACGGCGCGCGCCCGGTGCTGGGGGCCAGCTCGGTAGGGCGTATCTATGCCGACATTCCCGGTTTTGTTGACCCGACGGATGTCAAAGACCAGTACGTCACCGTTCTCGGCACGATTAAGGGAACGGAGCCCGGTAAAATCGGCGAAGCAAACTACTCGTTTGTGGTCGTTGATGTTCGGGGTTACCAGCGCTGGCATTTGACCCGTCAGATCGTGTCACCGCCAGAGCCTCTCGATCCCTGGATCTGGTATGGCCCTAGGCGCCATCGTGGTGGTTACTGGGGTCCAAATCCTTACTGGGGCATGTACAACCCCGGTCCGGCTCAGGTCGAGACCATCCTCACGCAATAGTGTGACATCCGTTTTGATCAGGCCCGGTCGCGGTGCTCGCAACCGGGCTTTTTATTTGCATCGTTAACCAACACGAAATTTAGTGATGGGCTTCGCAACCTCAACATGCCAATAAGAGCAAACTGGTACAATCAGTTAAAATATTGTTAACAAATACGATTGTTGAGGCGGCGATGAGTACACAACAAGATTATCGGGGTGAATCCTTGAATAAGGTTTGGCTGAAACGCTACCCGGCAGACGTCCCTGCCGAAATTAATGCTGATCGTTATACGTCTCTGGTCGATTTATTTGAGCAGGCTGTCGTGCGTTACGCCGGACAGCCCGCATTTTACAACATGGGTCAAAAAATGACCTACCGCCAACTGGACGAGAAAAGCCGGGCGTTTGCGGCATATTTGCAACACGAACTCAGGTTACAACCGGGCGCGCGCGTCGCGCTCATGATGCCGAACCTGCTGCAATACCCGGTCGCGCTGTTTGGTGTGCTCCGGGCCGGCATGGTCGTGGTTAACGTCAATCCGCTTTATACCCCGCGTGAACTGAAGCATCAGCTAAATGACAGCGGTGCCAGTGCGATCGTCATCGTGTCGAACTTTGCACATACGCTGGAAAAAGTCGTCGCTGATACGGCGGTCAAACATGTGGTGCTGACCCGGATGGGGGATCAACTGGCACCGGTAAAAGCCACGCTGGTGAATTTTGTGGTGAAGTATGTGAAGCGGCTGGTGCCCAAGTATCATTTGCCGGGGGCGATATCGTTTCGCCATGTGCTGGAAACGGGCGCGTCAATGCCGTATCGACGTCCACAGGTCAGTAATGATGATTTGGCATTCCTGCAATACACGGGCGGGACGACCGGCGTCGCGAAAGGTGCGATGCTGACGCACCGAAACATGCAGGCAAACCTTGAGCAGACCAAGGCGACGTATGGCAAGTTACTCCGCGACGGCAAAGAGTGCGTCGTGACGGCCTTGCCGCTCTACCATATCTTTGCGCTGACCGTGAACGGCTTGCTGTTCGTGGAACTGGGTGGGCAAAACGTATTGATCACCAATCCGCGCGACATCCCCGCTTTTGTGAAAGAAATGGCGAAGTATCCTTTCACGGCGATAACCGGCGTGAACACGCTGTTCAATGCCTTACTCAACGACGATAATTTTAACAAACTTGACTTCTCGACGTTACGTCTGTCCGCGGGCGGGGGGATGGCGGTGCAAAAAGCAGTGGCGGAACGTTGGGAAAAACTGACCGGGCACTATCTGCTGGAAGGCTATGGGCTGACGGAATGTTCCCCACTGGTGTCGGTTAATCCCTACGACATTAACTGCCACACCGGCAGTATTGGTTTGCCGGTTCCCTCAACGGATGTCATTATTCTGGATGAAAACGGTAATGAAGTCCCCACTGGTGAGCCCGGCGAATTATGCATTCGTGGGCCGCAGGTAATGCTGGGTTACTGGCAGCATCCGGAGGCCACGGCAGAGGTCCTGAAAAATGGCTGGCTCCACAGCGGCGATATTGTTACCGTTGATCACGAAGGATTTATCCGCATCGTTGACCGCAAAAAGGATATGATTCTGGTTTCGGGCTTCAACGTCTATCCTAATGAGATAGAAGATGTCCTGATGCAGCATACGAAAGTGCGTGAAGCGGCAGCCATTGGTGTGCCGAGTGAGTTGTCCGGTGAAGCGGTGAAGGTTTGTGTGGTCAAGAAAGATCAGTCGCTGACCAAAGAAGAGCTGCTGGACCATTGTCGCCGTCAACTGACAGGCTACAAAGTGCCCAGGATTGTTGAGTTTCGTGATGAACTGCCTAAAACGAATGTAGGAAAAATTCTGCGTCGTGAACTGCGCGACGAGGTGAAAACCAGCGCAAGCTGATTCGCCGTCAGGATTCAGGTTGAACGCCGGCACTGTCCGGCGTTTTTATTGCTTTTAACATGGAGCACCGCACGTTGTCAGCTGCGGTGGAAACTGAACGTGAACTATTCTCTGATCGATAACGATGATCACCTGGCCGAGGTGTGTCAAAAAGCACGCCAGCATACGGCTGTCGCCCTGGATACCGAATTTGTCCGTACCCGGACCTACTATCCTCAGCTGGGGTTAATCCAGCTGTTTGATGGCGAGCAGTTAGTCCTGATCGATCCGTTACCTGTCCGTGACTGGTCACCGTTTATTGCGCTCTTAACGGATACCCGCGTGACCAAATTTTTGCACGCCGGGGGGGAAGATCTGGAAGTGTTCCTGCACCGCTTTGGGGTACTGCCACAGCCCATGATCGATACACAGATTCTGGCGGCGTTCAGCGGTCAGCCACTTTCCTGGGGTTTTGCCTCAATGGTGGCGCATTTCACTCAGGTGGAATTAGACAAAAGTGAAGCCCGGACCGACTGGCTGGCCCGTCCGCTGACTGAGCGGCAGTGTCAGTACGCCGCAGCGGATGTGCATTACCTGCTGCCCATTGCGCATCAGCTGATGGCGCAGGTGGAGCAGGTGGGGAACGTGACGGCGGCACTGAGCGAATGTGAAAACCTGTGTCAGCGCCGTTTAGATGTGCTTGATCCCGAGGACGCATGGCGGGACATCACCAACGCCTGGCAACTGCGTCCGCGTCAACTGGCCGCGCTGCAGCGCCTGGCGGCATGGCGGCTTAACGTTGCCCGCGAAAAAGACATGGCGGTCAATTTTGTGGTGCGTGAAGAAAACCTGTGGAAAGTGGCGCGCTTTATGCCGGGCTCGCAAGGGGAGTTAGACCATCTGGGCCTGTCCGGTCACGAGATCCGTTTCCACGGCAGGGCAATGCTGGCGCGGGTTGCTGAAGCCGCCGCGCTGGAGGACAGTGCGTTACCGCCGCCGTTAGCGAATCTGGTGGATCACGTGCATTACAAACGGGCTTTTAAAGCGATTAAAGCACTGGTACAGCAGGTCAGTGAACAGAGCGGATTAAGCCAGGAACTGCTGGCATCACGTCGACAGATTAATCAGGTGTTGAGTCAGCACTGGGGATTAAAGCCACAGAACCGTGAGCCCGAACTGCTGGCAGGCTGGCGCGGTGCGCTTCTGAAACCCGGCATTAGCGAGATACTTGCCGAGATATAAAAAAATTCCCCTGCTACTGCGCAGGGGAATCTCAGGAAACCAGACGCGTCATTTCGTTACGTCTTCCGTTTCAGGTAAGGTGACGTTCAGTTCCAGAATCGAGATATCATCTCCTTTCTGATCAAGCTGAACTGTCACCATGTCCGGATCAATCTTCACGTACTTGCAAATCACGTCCAGAATGTCGCGCTTGAGTTGCGGAAGATAGTGGGGCTCACTGTCGCCCCTTCTCCGTTCTGCCACAATAATCTGCAGCCGTTCCTTGGCTATGTTGGCAGTGTTCTTCTTCCGGGATAAAAAGAAATCGAGTAATGCCATGGTTTATCCCCCGAACAGGCGTTTCAGGAAACCCTTCTTCTCTTCTTCAATAAAGCGGAAGGGGCGAACTTCACCGAGCAACCGTTCAACGGTATCGGCATAGGCTTTACCCGCATCGGACTCCGCGTCCAGAATCACGGGTTCACCCTGGTTTGAGGCACGCAGCACAGACTGGTCTTCCGGGATGACGCCGACCAGCGGTATGCGCAGGATTTCCAGCACATCTTCCATGCTCAGCATATCGCCACGGTTAACACGACCCGGGTTATAGCGGGTCAGCAGCAGATGCTCTTTAACCGGCTCCTGGCTGGTTTCCGCACGGCGTGATTTGGACGAAATGATACCGAGAATACGGTCAGAGTCGCGAACCGAAGAGACTTCCGGGTTGGTAGTGATGATGGCTTCATCGGCAAAATAGAGCGCCATTAACGCACCGGTTTCAATGCCCGCAGGGGAGTCACAAACAATAAAATCGAACTCCATCTCCGCAAGATCATTCAGGACTTTCTCGACGCCTTCGCGGGTCAGCGCGTCTTTGTCACGGGTTTGTGAGGCAGGCAAAATATACAGCTGCTCAGTGCGCTTGTCGCGGATCAGGGCCTGATTCAGCGTGGCATCACCCTGAATAACATTCACGAAATCATAAACAACCCGGCGCTCGCAGCCCATGATCAAATCAAGGTTACGCAGGCCGATATCAAAGTCGATGACAACCGTTTTCTTGCCTTTCTGCGCTAAACCGGTGGCGATGGCCGCGCTTGACGTGGTCTTACCAACGCCCCCTTTACCGGATGTAACTACAATAATGCGTGCCATAAATATTGATTTCCTTAACGAAAGAAAAGGGGCCTAATTAAGTGTCTGGATAGTCAGCGCGCCATCCTGAAGGCAAAGCCGCGCTGCTTTAGCAAAATATTCTTCGGGGATCTGATCCATAATCCAGTACTCCCCGGCGATAGAAACCAACTCTGCGGACAGGTTGGTACAAAAAATCTGGCATTCTCTGTCGCCGCTGGCGCCTGCCAGCGCCCGACCACGCATCATGCCGTAAATATGGATATTGCCGTCAGCGACCAGTTCTGCACCGGCACTGACGCTACTGGTCACAATCAAATCCGCATTACGGGCATAGATTTGCTGGCCTGAACGGACCGGTGTATTGACGATGCGTGTCTTCGCGGCCAGAGGTTCCGCAGCAACCAGTTTGAGTTCAGGTTTTGGCTCCTCACGTTTCTGGCTCTCTTTCCCCTCTGCCAGCACCGGCAGACCGGCACGGGCGATCAGCTTTTTCAACGCCTCGTCTTTGCAGCCACTGACACCGACAATACGCAGTCCCGTAGCGCTTACCGCCTGCAGCATCTGTTTCCAGTTTACGGCGGCATTGAGTGCCGCAACATTCAGCACCACTGGTGCGTTTTTCAGGAAATCGGGTGCCTGGTCAATTTTGTCCTGAAGCGCTTTGCGGATCACCTCTGGCTCATGGTGATGCAAATGAACAACAGACAAGGTAAAACTGCTTCCCTTAAATTCGATTGGCGATTGCGGCATCTGTCCCGACTCAGTCCTGTTTTACTACCCTGTGCTAAGCGATGATAAAAGCATCGTTAAAGCGCGATCGGCGAATATTCGAAGTACTGCAAGCATGTTATAGTTAGCGCTATATTCAAACAAGCCTCAGCGCGGGTTAATTCGAGTAAAAAATATGTTTTGTGTGATCTACAGAAGTCCCGTCCGTGACCAGACTTATCTTTATGTTGAAAAAAAAGACGATTTTTCGCGCGTGCCTGACGCGCTGTTGAAAGGCTTTGGTAAACCGCAGTTGGCCATGGTGATTAACCTTGCCCAACGCGACAAGCTGGCCAACGCCGACATCAATAAAGTTAAGCAGGGGTTAAGCGAGCAGGGATATTATTTGCAAATTCCTCCGCCGATTGAAAGTTTGTTAAAAACCCATCTTGAGGCGGACAAAAAAGATTAACTCGGATTGTTCCGTTAATATTATTGATGTGCGGCAGTGAACAGCAAATTTATATTTTGCATCCGCGCTGAATATTAATTGTGCAGCGCTGCTGTTTTCCCCTTCCCGGTAACCTGCCGCACCGCGTTTTCCTGTACTGACGCACAAATAGCCTGGCGGGCAGGTTGACAATTCCTGCGCATCTGTCAGGTTAAATCATCGCAATGGCTACGCAGGGGAGCGCTGTGCGGTGCTGCCCTGTATGCTTTTTAATCGTCGAAGACTGACCGTCCGGCATCATGAAACAGGGGATTAGCATGTATCAGCATCGTAACTGGCAAGGCGCTTTGTTAGATTATCCCGTCAGCAAAGTGGTTTGCGTGGGCAGCAACTATGCGAAACACATTAAAGAAATGGGCAGTGCGACGCCGACCGAACCGGTTATCTTTATTAAACCGGCTTCGGCCTTGTGCGATCTGCGGCAGCCTTTATCCATTCCTGATGCCTTTGGTGAAGTGCATCATGAAGTCGAGCTGGCGGTGTTGATCGGCACCACGCTAAAACAGGCCAGCGAAGCGCACGTGGCGAAAGCCATTGCCGGTTATGGTGTGGCGCTGGATTTGACGCTGCGCGATCTGCAGGCGGGCTTAAAAAAAGCCGGACAACCCTGGGAAAAAGCAAAAGCGTTTGATAACGCCTGTCCGCTGTCAGGTTTCATACCGGTCGCGGAGTTTGCGGGCGATCCCCAGAATACCGATCTGAAGCTGGTGGTAAACGGGGAAGTCCGTCAGGATGGCAATACGTCAGATATGATTCACAAAATCCTGCCGCTGATTGCCCATATGAGTCAGTATTTTACGCTACATGCTGGCGACGTCATTTTGACCGGTACGCCAGAAGGGGTGGGCCCAATGCGGTCAGGCGACACGCTGGAAGTCTCCTTTGCCGGTCACGGAATCAGTACGCGCGTGCTGTAAAACTTGCATCAGCGTGCTGATCGCTTTATAAGGTGCGGTTTACGCTAAATCTGGACAATCATCATGACTGAAACCCCTTTCTGGCAACACAAACGCCTGGCACAAATGAGCGATGAGGAATGGGAATCCTTGTGTGATGGTTGTGGTCAGTGTTGTCTGAACAAACTTCAGGACGCGGACACGGATGAAATTTATTTCACCAATGTCGCCTGTAATCAGCTCAACATCAAAACCTGCCAGTGCCGTAACTATGCGCGTCGCTTTGAATATGAAGAAGACTGTATCAAGCTGACGCGCGAAAATCTGACCACCTTTGACTGGTTACCGCGCACCTGTGCCTACCGTTTACTGGGCGAGGGGAAGCCGCTGCCTGCCTGGCATCCGCTGCTGACGGGCTCAAAAAATGCGATGCATGCGCAGCGAATTTCTGTACGTTACATTGCAGTGCGGGAAAGTGAAGTGCGCGACTGGGAAGATCATATTATCGATCGCCCTGACCGGAATGGCTAAGTCCTGACGATAAAGGCTGCCCCTGGCAGCCTTTTAACGGATTAACGACCGAATAAGTCGCGGCGTTTAGGTTTAAACGGCTGAGCAAGCAACACCAGCACACCCACCAGCAGATAAGCCGCGAAGATGCCGATCATCCACTGTGGCATGGCGAGTGATAAGAAGCGCCAGGCCTGTTCCGAACAATCGCCGCTGGCGACAAATACCGATGGCAACCATTTATCCAGCGGCAACCAGGCGGGGAAGCGGGCGGCAAAGTCACAGGTTACAAAGGGATTCGGATGCAGCAGGATCATGGTGTGTTCGTAAGAAAGGCGCAGGCCTTCCCATGCGCTGTATATCCATAACACAATCGCCACCAGTCGAACCGGCGAACGTGGCATCAGGAAGCCAAGGATGCCTGCGCCCATCACGCCAAAAAGCGCGCAACGCACGTAAATACACATGACGCAGGGTTTATAGCCCAGACCATGCTGAAACCATAATGCTGTCAGTTCCAACGCCAGAGCGGAAAGGGCCAATAATAACCAGGCACCGCGACCCCGCGAACATTGGTTTAAATATCGCAACATAGTGCATTCCCTGTAAACGTTAATGCCCCGCAGTGTAAACCAAAAGACGCGGCGCGCCATCCTGTGGTAAGAAAAAATCGTGTGCAAACCTAACCTGGCCCTGATCCAGATTAATTCTTTGTTTGTTTGCGAATGCGGCTGACACCTTCTGCCTCATTCGGCGGATTATTCATCAACGCGCTGCTGCCCGAGGCGGTTTTCAGGGCTTAACCTAAGGCATCCTCGCACGTATGGCGCAGCACGGTAATCTGTCTTATTTTTGTGCTGAACCGCATTTTTAATCGTTGACAAGGCTATATCCGCTATAGGCGCTCTGGTATGATGAGTGCCCATTACGATCCAGAAAGCAATGAGAACACACAGTTATGGTTATTAAGGCGCAGAGTCCAGCCGGATTTGCTGAAGAGTATATTATTGAAAGCATCTGGAACAGCCGTTTTCCACCCGGATCGATCCTTCCTGCCGAACGTGAGCTTTCTGAACTGATTGGCGTAACGCGTACAACGTTACGTGAAGTGTTACAACGCCTGGCGCGAGACGGCTGGTTAACCATTCAGCATGGCAAGCCCACGCGCGTTAACGATTTCTGGGAAACGTCGGGTCTGAACATTCTGGAAACCCTGGCGCGCCTGGACCACGATAGTGTACCGGCTTTGATCGATAACCTGTTGTCGGTGCGCACCAATATTTCTTCTATCTTTATCAGCCGCGCGCTGCGCCACTATCCTGAGAAGGCGCGTGAGGTGCTGCAGGCCGTCGCGCAAACCGACGATCAGGTGGACAGCTATACGGAACTCGATTATCGGGTGTTTCGCGGCCTGGCGTTCGCCTCGGGCAATCCGATTTATGGCCTGATCCTGAATGGGTTGAAAGGACTGTATACGCGCGTTGGGCGGCACTATTTCTCCAATCCGGAAGCCCGTAAAGTCGCCCGCGAGTTTTATCTGACACTGCTCGACCTGTGTGACAAACAGCCCACTCAGGATGAAATCGTGGAGTGTGTCCGGCACTACGGACGCCAGAGTGGAGATATCTGGCATTCGATGCAAAAGAGTATGCCGAACGACTTAGGCGCTAAGCGCTAAAAAAAACCGGACTGCGCGTCCGGTTTTTTTATGCCTGTTTTAGAGGGGAACATTGCGCGGCGGATTGCGATCCAGCAGTTCGACGCTGCCATCTTCATTCTGCTGTTCCAGAATCACATCAAAGCCCCACAGGCGGTGCACGTGCTTAAGCACCTCCCGACGGCTCTTATCGAGTGGTGCACGGCTTTGTGGCACGTAGCGCAGCGTCAGGGAACGATCACCCCGTAAGTCCACATTGTAAACCTGAATATTGGGCTCCAGATTACTCAGGTTGTACTGTGCCGAAAGCTGCTGCCGAATGGCCCGATAGCCGGACTCGTCGTGGATCGCGGCGATTTCCAGATAATTGTTGCGGTCGTCGTCCAGCACAGTGAACAGCCGGAAGTCACGCATGACCTTAGGCGACAGGAACTGACTGATAAAGCTTTCATCTTTAAATTCACGCATCGCGAAATGCAGGGTTTTCAGCCAGTCAGAACCGGCAATATCCGGGAACCAGTAGCGATCCTCTTCCGTCGGCGACTGACAAATACGTTTAATATCCTGGAACATGGCAAAGCCCAGTGCATACGGATTGATACCGCTGTACCACTGGCTGTTGTAGGGCGGTTGATAGATTACGTTGGTATGGCTGTGCAGGAACTCCATCATAAAGCGTTCTGACACTTTGCCTTCATCATAGAGGTGATTCAGGATGGTGTAATGCCAGAAGGTCGCCCAGCCTTCATTCATCACCTGAGTTTGTTTCTGCGGGTAAAAATACTGGCTCACCTTACGCACAATGCGCAGAATTTCACGCTGCCACGGCTCCAGCAGCGGCGCGTTCTTTTCCATAAAGTAGAGCAGGTTTTCCTGCGGTTCAGAAGGGTAGCGCGCCGCTTCAAAATGCGCGGCTTCTTTTTCACGCCGCGGTAAGGTGCGCCATAAGGTATTGACCTGGCTTTGCAGATACTCTTCGCGGCTTTTTTGCCTGGCCTTCTCTTCCTGCAGGGAAATTTTTTGCGGGCGCTTATAGCGGTCCACACCGTAATTCATCAGGGCGTGACATGAATCGAGCAGGCGCTCCACTTCTTCAACGCCATAGCGCTCTTCGCAGTCGGCAATGTAATTTCTGGCAAATAACAGGTAATCCACAATCGAACTGGCATCGGTCCAGCTGCGGAAGAGGTAGTTATTTTTAAAAAAGGAATTATGCCCATAGCAGGCGTGCGCCATAACCAGCGCCTGCATGGTCATGGTGTTCTCTTCCATCAGATAGGCGATGCAGGGGTTAGAGTTAATCACGATCTCATAAGCCAGACCCTGCTGCCCATGCTTGTAACGTTGCTCAGTCTCAATAAATTTTTTGCCAAACGACCAGTGCGAATAGTTGATGGGCATACCGACGCTGGAGTAGGCGTCCATCATCTGCTCGGAGGTAATCACTTCAATTTGGTGCGGGTAGGTATCCAGACCGTAGTGTTTCGCTACGCGGTCGATTTCAGCGAGATAGACATCCAGTAACTCGAATGTCCAGTCGGGCCCGTCGCTGAGTCGTTTGCTGTCCATGATGGAATCGTCAAAGATTGTTGTCATAGCGCACCTCTGTTTTGGCGAACGGACTCACCCTGACGCGTTGTCCGTTACGATTTATTTAAGGCTCTTCCTGAGAAAGGAACCCAAAAAAACTGAGTGAACAGATCAATGATAGTTCACTGTCGCTTATCCGATCCGGGAACTCAAACGAATTCTTTGGCAGAAAAATCATTTCAGGTTTACCGTGCTGGGATTAAATAGCTCTACACACTGAATATCTGTCACTTTTCAGCATTAAATGCTGACTTTTTTCAGAGGGGGAGATTATGAAGGATTCTCCTGTGAAAGGCATAATTAACCAGAACTGGTGTCATTTATGCCTGATTTTTTAATAAAGGACGCATAATTCTCTGAATTTGAGGGCGTGAAATGATTTTAGTTACCTGTAGGCGCAAAAAGAGGTGAAATGGATGGATTGTGTAAAGGATGTTTCCACTTTGTGATCACTCTGAATGTTAACCGGTGAATAGTGGATTATGCTTTTTATTTTCGCGGGGGACTTATGCACTTAGTTATTCTTGGTAGTGGCGTTGTGGGCGTAACCAGCGCGTGGTATCTGGCGCGCGCCGGCCATCAGGTCACCGTGATCGATCGTCAGCCTCAACCCGCCATGGAAACCAGCGCGGCAAATGCCGGGCAGATCTCGCCAGGCTATGCGGCGCCCTGGGCTGCACCCGGTGTGCCGCTTAAGGCGATGAAATGGATGTTTCAGCGTCATGCGCCTCTGGCCATCCGGCTGGATGGCAGCCGCTTTCAGCTTGAGTGGATGTGGCATATGCTGCGTAACTGTGACATGCAGCACTACCAGCAGAATAAAAGTCGCATGGTCCGGCTTGCTGAATACAGCCGCGATTGCCTGAAGGCCCTCCGCGCCGAAACGGGCATTGCCTATGAAGGCCGACAGGGCGGCACGCTCCAGCTATTCCGTACGCAACAGCAATTCGAGAGCGCAAGCAAAGACATTGCCGTTCTGCGCGAGGCCGGCGTGCCCTATGAATTACTGGAGTCGCATCAGCTGGCCAGCGTTGAGCCTGCCCTTGCGGCGACGCAGCATAAACTTACCGGCGGTCTGCGTTTACCAAATGATGAAACCGGCGACTGCCAGCTTTTTACCCAGCGTCTGGCCAAAATGGCCGAGGAAGCCGGTGTGGTCTTCCGCTTCAATACACCCATCGATCAGCTGCTGCGCGACGGTAACCGGATTTACGGTGTGAAGTGCGGCGATGAGGTGATTAAAGCCGACAGCTACGTCGTTGCGCTGGGCTCCTGGTCCACCGCGTTGATGAAAAATATTGTGGATATCCCGGTCTACCCTCTGAAAGGCTATTCCTTAACGATTCCGGTGACGAATGCCGATGCGGCACCCGTCTCCACCATCCTGGACGAAACCTACAAAGTGGCCGTCACACGTTTTGATAACCGTATTCGAGTCGGCGGTATGGCAGAAATTGTGGGTTTTAACACCAAACTGTCTGAAGCGCGTCGCGAAACGCTGGAGATGGTGGTTACAGATCTTTATCCTGAAGGGGGTGATGTCAGCCAGGCCAGTTTCTGGACAGGCCTGCGTCCTATGACGCCAGACGGTACGCCGGTTGTCGGGGCGACGCCGCTGTCCAATCTTTATCTGAATACCGGACACGGCACACTGGGCTGGACAATGGCCTGTGGCTCCGGTCAGTTACTGGCTGACGTCATTTCCGGCACGTCGCCTGCGATTGCATCGGACGATCTCACGGTCTTCCGTTATTTGCCTGGTTTTGCGGCCAGCCGATCACCGCTTCGTAACGTTAACGCTACACGTTAAGCCTTCAGGGAGAGGAAGTATGTCACGTCCAATTGTCGCAACCATCAATCAACAGGCGTTGCGACATAACCTGGCCATTGTGCGTCGTGCGGCCCCCGCATCACGTGTCTGGTCTGTGGTGAAAGCCAATGCCTACGGCCATGGCATTGCCCGCGTGTGGGAAAGTCTGTCCAGCACCGATGGCTTCGCGTTACTGAATATGGAAGAAGCCATTCTGCTGCGGGAGCAGGGGTGGAAGAAACCCATCCTGCTGCTTGAAGGCTTTTTTCACCCTGACGATCTGACCTTAATCGATCGTTACCGTCTGACGACCAGCGTGCACAGCAACTGGCAGATTCATGCCCTGGCCAATGCGACGCTCTCGGCGCCTGTCGATATTTACCTGAAGATAAACAGCGGTATGAACCGACTGGGCTTTCGCCCTGAACAGGTAAATGGCATCTGGCATAAACTGCGTGCGCTGGAAAACGTCGGGGATATTACGTTGATGGCGCATTTCGCTGATGCCGAGAATCCCGACGGCATTGTGGCACCGCTACAGCGAATCGCCGACGCCACCGAAGGGCTGGACAGCCCGGTCTCGCTGTCCAATTCGGCCTGTACGTTGTGGCATCCTGAGGCGCACCGGGACTGGGTGCGACCGGGGATCATTTTGTATGGTGCGTCACCCAGTGGTGACTGGCAGGACGTGGCCAGCAGTGGACTTCAGCCGGTGATGACCCTGTCCAGTGAAATCATTGGTGTGCAGCAGCTTCAGGCCGGAGATGGCGTGGGTTATGGCTATCGCTACCGGGCATCCCAGCCGCAGCGAATAGGTGTTGTCGCCTGTGGCTATGCCGACGGTTATCCTCGCCATGCGCCCAACGGGACGCCGGTTTTTGTTGATGGCGTGCTGACGCAGGTCGTGGGTGCGGTGTCGATGGATATGATTACCGTTGATTTAACACCCTGCCCACAGGCGGGCATTGGTTCACCTGTCGAGCTGTGGGGAAACAATGTCAAAATCGATCAGGTAGCAAAAGCGGCCGGAACGGTAGGTTATGAGCTGATGTGTGCCCTGGCTCCACGCGTTCCGGTAAACGTTATTTAATCGCTGTAATCCGGCTGTGCATGTTTTTACTGCAGCGCCAGGCGAGGAACGCCAGCGCTGCACCCAGCAGCATCATCAACGCCAGCGACATTTTCTCTGCCAGTGGCAGGGCGACAATAAGCAAACTCCCCGCTGCACCGCCTGCCATCTGAATAAAACCCTGTAACGCCGATGCGACACCAGCCTGCTGTTGGTAAGGTTCCAGCGCATAGCTGGTGGCCGGGCCGACGGTGAAGGCCAGTCCGGCTACGGCTACGGCGACAGGGAACATATACAGCGCCCAGTGTGACTGCAGGCTGTCAGGCAGCAGTGTCATACCGGCCAGCAGCAGGCCAGCACCCAGTAGCATGGTCAGGCAACCCATCGCCAGGCAAAATGGCCTGCCCGCCTTACGAATCGCCTTGTTTACCACCACGCTCACCAGCATGATCCAAAAGCCATTCGCGCCAAAGGCAAAAGAGAATGCCAGAGGCGACAGGCCGCCCTCGGTCATCAGAATGTGGGGGGCCAGCGAAACATACGTCAGCACCATGCCCAGTGCGCCCGCATTCGCGAAGGCAAAGGCCAGAAAGCGCGGCTGACGTAAAATGGCGGCATACTGATTAACGGGAAGCCCTTTTACACGCAGCGTATCGGCCGGACGGGTTTCCGGCAGCCAGATAATGACCATCAGCATCACGACGGCGGCATAAGTACACAGGAACCAGAAGGGCGCGCGCCAGTCAAAGGCGCTGGCCAGCAGTCCACCCAGCAACGGTGCCAGTGCGGGCACGATATTCAGTGCGCCATTCAGAAAGCCATAAGCCCGGGCGGCATCATCACCACTTAACCGGTCGCGTACGCCGCTGAACGCAACGACGGCACTACAACATACTGCACAGCCCTGTACGACGCGGGCCAGCAGGAACAGCGGGAAGGAGGTGGCGGTGGCCGCAATGGCGCTGCCCGCTATGTAGAGCGTCAGGCCCAGCAGCGCAATAGGTTTACGCCCATAGTTATCGACCAGCGGGCCGCTCACCAGCTGACCCAGTCCCATTATCAGCAGGAAAAGGGGGATCGTTGTTTGTATCAGCGTCACCGGTGTTGACAGACCTTCTGCGATCTGCGGCAGCGTGGGTAAATAGAGATCGATGCCTAAAGGCGCCAGGAGCACCAGGCTTAACAGCAACAGGGTATATTTTTGCATAGCAACCAGAGGGTAAACGTACGATAAAGCGAGGGAAGAGGGTAATGATTAATAAAGCAAAAGGAAAGCGAATTACCAGCGAAATGGCGATGCCTGTCTGAAACAGGCATCGCAGGCTAAATCAGTACGCGCCGTCGCGGCGTAATACCACACCGGCTGTTTTAAACAGGATGGCAATATCCGTCCACAGCGCCCAGTTTTTGACATACCAGGAATCAAAGTAGACACGGGTATCGTAGTCAATGTCGTTACGTCCGCTCACCTGCCACAGGCCGGTCATCCCGGGCTTCGCCATCAGATAGTAATCCACGTCGCCGGCATAACGTTCCAGTTCCGCTTCGATAACCGGACGTGGGCCGACCAGGCTCATTTCACCCCGAATCACGTTCCAGAGCTGAGGTAACTCATCCAGGCTGGTTTTGCGCAGGAAGCCCCCGATGCGGGTAATGCGCGGATCATTTTTCAGCTTGAAGTCTTTGTCCCATTCGCGACGCGCTTCTTCGCTGGTCGCCAGCAGGTTTTCCAGCACCTCTTTGGAATTGGTGACCATCGAACGGAACTTCAGACATTTAAATTTCTTGCCATCCTGACCCACGCGCTCGTGACCATAAATGGCATTACCGCCATCACGCTTCACCATATAGCAAAGTAAGGCAAAAACCGGTGCCAGGAAGAGCAGCAGCAGCGAAGCTACCACAATATCAAATCCCCGTTTCAGGAAGCGTGACGAATGCTTCGCCAGGTTATTGCTGACGCGCAGAATCATCACTTCATGGCTGAAGATAAAGGACATGTCTGTGCCGTAAAGCGGTACACCGCGTAATGTTGGGATAACCGACACGGAACGGCAGTTCATTTTAGACAAGAATTTCAGCCAGCGGTCGCGCTCAGGCTGCTGTTCGTATTCCATTGCCACAATGAACTGCACATTGTCACGGTCGATGGTCTGCCAGTTAATATCGTTGGCGGAGATAACAGGCACACCATTAACGCTCTGCTGCAGCGGTGCGTCTTCAACGGAAATAAACGCCTGAACGTTATACCCGAGAATCTCCTCGCTTTGTAATGCGGCGTAAGCTTCGGTAGCGTTACGGCCCGAGCCAATGATAATGGTTTCTTTTTGCCATTGTCCGGCCCGGTTAATCGCGCTTTTCACGCCTGCACGCATTAACGGCAGCAACAGCAGGGCATAGCTCCAGCTGAACACCCAGACCATGCGGGAGAAGTCCCATTTGGAGAAGGCGATTAACGCCAGATCCAGCAGAGAGAACACGACGAGGGTTTTAACAATCTCTTTCAGTTCAAACCAAAAAGGTTTGCGGTAGGTATAGTGACGCAGGCGCATCCAGAACCAACCGGTGCAAAGCACCGACATAATAAACTGCGCAATAAAACGGTTCTCAATTTGATGGGGTGGAATAAAGGCATCAAGGTCGCCCCAAATTCCCTGCACGGTTGCGGCAGAGAGAAACAGCGCTAAATTCAGCGCAATGAGATCTGAAAAACTTAACGCAAGCTTTACAAGAATATTTTTACGAAGACCGCTCCACGAGCGAGTCGCATTGTTCATTACAATTGTACTTGCCATAAAACCTGCTCTCTTTAATGAAGTAAAAGATGGCCTGACCAGAATCAAGTACGCGTTCAGGGGTTAACGACTGAAAACCCGAAACCGGGACGTTTTCAGTTTGTTACAGTCATTAGAGCCATTGACGCTGCAAAAAACAGATTCTCTAAACGTGAGACAAGTCACGTAAAAATGCAGCACTGGAGAAGAGTATGCAGGAGATGTTTGACAGAGTTAATACGGAATAATTCTTAAAAAGTCAGGGGATAATCGCGCGGGTTTTATTTAAGTTATTGATATGCAGAATATTGTATCAGGGATAAGCGTGATGCACGGAGATATTCAGGTCCATTTTTAGGAATTACCGCCAAACGGGCTGACTGGCGGTAATCCTCCGGGCTTACGCGGGTTTTTTTAATACCCAGCGGTCTTGTTGTTTATCGTAATGACCGATCGCTAATATCACTTCTTTACCGTCGATCCAGGCCGGTACGCTGGTTTCCTGATCCCAGCCGTCAAGCTGATAACTCAGGCCGGGATTGGTGTGGCAGGGAATACTCACCGTCACCGGGTCTTCGCTGCTGAATTCCGCATCAACAATTTCATAGCGACCAATTTTAACCACGTGACTCATGGATAACTCCCGTTTTAACTGAATGTTATAAAAGCGTAGTGCAATTCAGCTAATTAAACCGCGCTATTTAAATAAGATTATTCTTTGTCTTCATTGGGGCGTACGCCAATTTTAACAATATGATTATCTTCTTTCTCCGCCACCGTCCATGTCAGTTGATTCCATTCTATCTGGTCACCGACCACAGGTGCCCCGCCTAACATACTCATCATCAACTGACCCAGCGACTGTTGCGCGTTCGTATCTTCGTCGAGTTCAAGGCCATAAATCTGCGCGACATCATGAAGTCGGGCGTCGGCATCCAGAATAAAGTCGCCGAAGAAACGTTGATCCAGCGAGACAGGCGGCGACTGACTGAACATTTTACCCAGCGCAGGCAGATCGCGCTCACGGCCAATCACACAAATCACGTCATTCTCTTTTAAACGCGTTGCGCCGTTGGGGTGCATTAACACGTTGTCCCGAAACAGTGCGGCGATACGGGTTTCGCGTGGCATCTGTAAATCCCGCAGCGCCGCGCCCACGCACCATTTGTCGGCGCTGAGCTGATAGACGAACTGCTCCCACGGATTCTCCGGATGAATATCCAGCCCGATACGGCTAATCGGAGAGGCGGTAGGCGGAACCACTACTTTGGCTTTCTTCGCCGCAAAGCCCAGCGAGGTGCCCTGTAGCATCAGGGAAACCAGCACCACGAAAAACGCAATATTAAAATAGAGCGAGGCATTCTCCAGACCGGCCATCATCGGGAAGACGGCCAGGATAATCGGCACTGCTCCCCGCAGACCGACCCAGCTGATAAAGATACGCTCCCGCGCCGTGAATCCACGAAACGGTAACAGACCGATAAACACCGACAGCGGACGTGCCACCAGAATTAACCACAGGGACAGAATCATCGCCGGAACAGCGATATGCCAGAGGTCGGAAGGCGTGACTAACAATCCCAGTACGATAAACATGCCGATCTGGCTGAGCCAGGCCATACCGTCAAAGGTCTGCAAAATGCCGAAACGGTTGCGGATAGGGCTGTTACCCAGTAAGAAGCCGCACAGATAGACGGCGAGGATGCCGCTGCCTTCCAGCACGGTGGTCAGCGCAAAGACCAGAATGCCGCCGCTCAGTGCCAGTAAGGGATACAGGCCGGGAGCCAGATTCATGCGGTTAATCAGTTGCTGCAGGGCCCAGCCACCGCCCAGACCGAGGACAATCCCCAGACCGAACTGCTGAATCAGATGCACCACGAACATCCAGTCCAGACCGGTTCGTCCCTGCTCAATCATTTCGATCAGCGTAATGGTCAGAAACACCGCCATCGGGTCGTTGCTGCCGGACTCAATTTCCAGCGTGGCACTGACACGTTCATTCAGACCTTTGTCACCGAGCAGGGAAAATACCGCAGCCGCGTCGGTGGAGCCGATAATCGCACCAATCAGGAAGCCCTGCATCATATCGAGCCTGAACAGCCAGGCCGCGACCATGCCAGTCAGGCCTGCCGTAATGATCACGCCTACGGTTGCCAGTGATAAGGCCGGTCCGAGCGCCACCTTAAAGGAGCTGGCTTTGGTGCGCATGCCGCCGTCCAGCAGGATGATTGCCAGGGCAAGGTTAGAGATCAGGTAGGCCGCCGGATAGTTATCAAATGCGATGCCGCCAATACCGTCAATGCCGGCCAGCATGCCCAGCGCCAGAAAAATCACCAGGATAGGAATGCCCAATCGGGACGAAAAGGAACTGAGCAAGATACTCGACGCAACCAACACGGATCCAATAATGAAAAGACTATAAACAATAGTGTGGTTCAAACGCGGTCTCCTGAGATACGGCAGACAATGTTAACTAAGGTGTAGAAACAACCATGCTATGTCTGCAAGATAATGTTTTATCAATGAGTTGTCATTGTCATTTTGCAATTTATCTTAATTGCTAATGCACTGGATAATCCCAGTTAACAAGGCTAATAGGGGAGTTAGATAGCTTGCAGCAGGCAAGACCGCATTTTAAGAGGTTATAAATACAATAAAAAAAAGCCGACTGGGCGTCGGCTTAGTGTCTCAGGCTTCCATTGCCTGTTTGTGAAACAGCTCACGAAACACAGGATAAATATCTTCGGGCTCCCGGATGTGCTGGATCGCAAAGTTGTCGAACATTGACTGCAGATGTTCGTATTCGCGCCATAAGGTCTGATGCGCGCGACGTGTTATCTCGATGTAGGTGTAGTAACGCACCACCGGCAACAGGTTTTTTGCCAGAATCTCGTGGCAGAGCGGTGAATCATCTGCCCAGTTGTCGCCATCCGACGCCTGCGCGGCGTAGATATTCCATTGCGCCGGATCGTAGCGCTCCTTCACAACCTCATCCATCAGTTTCAGTGCGCTGGAGACGATGGTGCCGCCGGTTTCCTGCGAATAGAAAAACTCCTGCTCATCGACCTCTTTGGCCTGAGTATGATGGCGTATGTAGACCACCTCGACGTTTTTATAAGTCCGGCTGAGGAACAGATAGAGCAAAATATAAAAGCGTTTTGCCATATCTTTCGTCGCCTGATCCATCGAGCCGGAGACATCCATCAGGCAAAACATGACCGCCTGACTGGAAGGCTCGGGCCGCTTCTCGAAGTTTTTATAGCGCAGGTCAAAGGTGTCAATAAAGGGCACTCTGTCAATGCGCGCGCGCAGTTCGGCAATCTCCTTGCGCAGGCGTTCCTCTTCGAGTAACTGAGCGGGCTCTGACTTTTCTACTTCGCTGAGGGCATCCTCAAGCTCATGGAGCTGGCGGCGCTTACCTGCCGTCATCGCAGTACGTCGGGCCAGGGAATTTTGTAAAGAACGGACCACGCTGATGTTGGCGGGAACGCCATTCGAGGTAAATCCGGCACGGTGCGTTTTGTACTCATTCAACTGGCGGTGCTGATTTTTCCGCAGATTGGGCAGCGCCAGATCCTCAAACAGCAGATCCAGATATTCATCTTTGGAAATTTGAAAAACAAATTCATCCTCACCTTCACCATCCTGACTGGCATTTCCCTGACCTGAACCGCTACCGCCCCCGCCTTGTGGGCGTTCAACACGGTCATTTTGCACGAAGTGATCATTGCCTGGATGAACGCGATGGCGTTGTCCACCCCGCCCCTGATGAAAAATGGGTTCATTGATATCATCTACGGGAATAGAGACGGATTCGCCACTGCTGACGTCGGTTACCGAGCGTTTGTTAATGGCCTCGGAAATCGACTGCTTAATCTGCGACTTGTAACGACGTAAGAAGCGCTGGCGATTAACCGCACTCTTGTTTTTACCGTTCAGTCGGCGATCGATAAAATAGGCCATGATGTTCCCCCAAACTACATTGCAAGCAGGCCGGGCTGGCCCGACCTTAATATGACCGGTGCTGTCCCGCACCGGTTTGCTTACAGACTTTGATCAGGACGATTTACGCACGCGCAGATACCATTCACACAGCAGGCGAACCTGTTTGCGGGTATAGCCTTTTTCCATCATGCGATCGACAAAATCGTCGTGTTTCTTCTGCTCATCCGTAGAGGTTTTGGTGTTGAACGAGATAACCGGCAACAGCTCTTCGGTATTGGAGAACATCTTTTTCTCAATGACCGTACGGAGTTTTTCATAGCTGGTCCAGTTGGGATTTCTGCCATTATTATGCGCTCTTGCACGCAGCACAAAATTGACAATTTCATTACGGAAATCTTTAGGGTTACTAATCCCGGCAGGCTTCTCAATTTTCTCCAGCTCGGCATTCAGCGATTCACGGTCAAATAATTGTCCGGTATCCGGATCGCGATACTCCTGATCCTGAATCCAGAAATCCGCATAGGTTACATAACGGTCGAAAATATTCTGACCATATTCGGAATAGGATTCCAGATAAGCCGTTTGAATCTCTTTGCCAATAAACTCCGCATATTTAGGAATTAAATAGCCTTTAAGATGCTCAAGGTATTTTTCCGCCTGATCCTGTGGGAACTGCTCACGTTCAATCTGCTGTTCCAGCACATAGAAAAGGTGCACCGGGTTGGCGGCAACTTCAGCATGGTCGAAGTTAAATACGCGTGACAGGATTTTAAAGGCGAAACGCGTTGACAGGCCATTCATGCCTTCGTCCACGCCCGCATAATCGTGGTACTCCTGCCAGGATTTCGCTTTCGGGTCGGTATCCTTCAGGCTTTCACCATCGTACACGCGCATTTTGGAGTAGATGCTCGAGTTATCGGGATCTTTCAGACGCGACAGGATAGAGAAGCGCGCCAGCGTCTCAAGCGTGCCAGGTGCACAAGGCGCAGTGGACAGCTCACTGTGATTCAGCAGCTTTTCATAAATCTTAATTTCCTCAGACACGCGCAGGCAGTAAGGCACTTTGACGATGTAAACACGGTCGAGGAAAGCCTCGTTGTTTTTATTGTTGCGGAAGGTTACCCATTCGGATTCGTTTGAGTGCGCCAGGATGATGCCGTTAAACGGCAGGGCTGAAATCCCTTCCGTACCGTTGTAGTTTCCTTCCTGCGTGGCAGTAAGCAGGGGGTGCAGAACCTTGATCGGCGCTTTAAACATCTCAACGAATTCCATGATGCCCTGGTTGGCCCGGCACAGTGCGCCAGAGTAACCGTAGGCATCAGGATCGTTTTGCGCGTGGTTTTCAAGTTTGCGAATGTCGACCTTACCGACCAACGCAGAGATATCCTGATTGTTCTCATCGCCCGGCTCTGTCTTGGCGATGGCTAACTGCTCAAGAATCGATGGCCAGACTTTAACGACTTTAAAGCGTGTAATATCCCCGCCAAAGTCATGCAGACGTTTGGCGGCCCAGGGCGACATAATGGTGCCAAGGTAGCGACGCGGTACGCCGTACTCTTTTTCCAGAATGTTAGCGTCTTCCTGCGGGTTGAACAGGCACAGCGGATGGTCGTTGACCGGACTGCGTTCGCCGTCGGCGCTGAGCACGTAGATAGGGACGCGTTGCATCAGGGATTTCAGGCGCTCAGCCAGGGAGGACTTACCGCCACCCACCGGACCCAGTAAATAGAGAATCTGCTTCTTCTCTTCAAGGCCTTGCGCTGCGTGTTTCAAATAGGACACGATCTGCTCAATCGCTTCCTCCATACCGTAAAACTCTTCGAACGCTGGGTAACGTCCCATAACCCGGTTAGAAAAGATTCTGGAAAGGCGTGGCTCCTGGGCAGTGTCGACCATTACTGGCTCACCAATAGCCATTAAGAGTCGCTCTGCTGCGTTGGCGTATGCACTGCGATCCTGTTTACAGATAGTCAGAAATTCCTGCAGTGTGAACTCTTCGTCCTTGGCAGCTTCATAACGCTGACGATAGTGATCGAATATATTCATAGCGATGCCCGTCCTTTCGTTTTTAGCACAGGTAAAGGAGCAATAATCAGTGCTCGTACAGCTCCCGGAAGATATTAATCTGTTTACTACAGCAACCCTTATGCCAACCTGATCGTTCTTATCGGGATGCACAACTTTTATGGTTACTTGGTAAGTACAAAAACTCGGGTATTAAGTTTAACTGTAGAAGGCATTCAGGAAATTTCATCATAGATTTTTGATTAGTGAGCCACATATCAATAACAAAATCATTTTGTTGCGAAACGTTTTTCCTCAGTTAACCCCCGTTCTGTGATGCCTTCAACCCGGTTATGCCACATTCTGCGGCAAACGCGGTAGATGATTTTGATATAAGGTTAATTCAGTCTGTAAAAAGCGTTAGACTCTATGTGTGATTGTTATATTTATGGAATGAATAAATTGTGAACCAATTCAAACTTAACGTGCTTATTGCACTTATCCCTTGTTATTTTCTGGGCCAGTCAGTACAAGCCGCACCCTTATCGCTCGGTGCATCAGTGATTTATGCGCAGTCACCTTATCGTGGTGGACAGGACCGCTATTTGCCTGTTCCCATCATCAATTACGAAGGGGAAAAATTCTGGTTTAACACGCTGCAGGGTGGCTATTACGTGTGGAAAGACCCACAGGATCAGCTCTCTCTGTCGCTGTTGGGTTCGCCGCAGAAATACGACCCGGATGACAACGATCTGGGGGATATGAAGGGGCTGGATAAGCGCCGAATGACGTTGATGGGCGGGGTGACTTACCGGCACACGGATGACTGGGGCATTATACGGACCTCATTGTTAGGCGATGTGCTTAACAACAGCAACGGTATCGTCTGGGATTTGACCTATCTTTACCGTTTCAGCTTTGGCGACTTTACCTTTACGCCGGGAATTGGTGCATTGTGGAACAGCGCGAATCAAAACCGCTACTACTATGGCGTATCGGGTAACGAAAGCGATCGGACCGGAATTCGTCGTTATCATCCGGATGACAGCTGGTCGCCTTATGTGGAAATGAACGCCAGCTACAGCATTACCCCGCAGTGGAATGCCAGTCTTTCAGGGCGTTACACCCGCTTTGCCAGCGAAATCAAAGACAGTCCAATGATTGATAAAAGCGGACAGTTTACGGTCTGGACAGGCGTCAGCTATACCTTCTGATGCGGCGCACCCCGGGAGTGCAGGCTGTGCGCTCTCAGGGTGCATATGCCCCCATTCAGTGCAGGAGAACCCGATGACAAAATATATCGATATTGCAGGTCAGCGTCAGATTCCGGCAATCGGTCTTGGCACCTGGTATATGGGGGAGGATCCCGCCAGCCGGCAACAGGAAATCAGCGCGCTTCAGACAGGGCTGGATGCCGGTTTGCGGCTGGTGGATACCGCTGAAATGTATGCAGAGGGTGGCGCCGAAGAAGTGGTAGGCGATGCCCTGAAGGGACGGCGCGATGAGGCCCTGCTGGTATCGAAAGTTTATCCATGGAATGCCGGGAAACAGAATGCCATCGCCGCCTGCGAGGCCAGCCTGCGTCGTCTGCAAACGGATCGAATTGATTTGTATCTTTTGCACTGGCGCGGCTGTGTGCCACTCGACGAAACCATTAGCGCGATGCAGACCTTGCAGCAGCAGGGCAAAATTCGTGCGTGGGGTGTTTCAAACTTCGACAGCGAGGACATGGACGCCCTGTGGGCCGAAACGGGTGGCGAAAATTGTGCGACCAATCAGGTGCTATATCATCTGGGTTCCCGCGGTATTGAATACGATTTGCTACCGCTCTGTCGCCAGCGCGCGATGCCGGTCATGGCGTATTGCCCCCTGGCACAGGCCGGTCGGTTACGCAGTCAGCTGTTTACCGACCCCGCACTGAACGCAATTGCCCGCCAAAAAGGCATCACCGTGGCACAGCTTCTTCTGGCCTGGGCGATTAGGGATGGCAATGTTCTTGCCATCCCTAAAGCCAGTTCGCGGGTACATGTTCGTGAAAATGCGGCTGCGCTGGACATTACCCTGAGCGAGGAGGACTGTCTCAGACTCGACAGGGTTTTTCCGCCGCCACAACACAAACTGCCGTTGGATGTGGTCTGAACGCGCTTCAGGCCTTATTTTTCAAACGTATTGTCGTCGCCAGTCGGGCAGGCTTATCGCCTGCACTGCGCAACGGTTTGCTGATGCGCGCAGTTTCAACACACACCATCGTTTTATAACCCTCATTTGGCATGTCCGCCATGCTACACGACAGCGCCACACCGGGATTCCACGTGACAACGTCACTATGATGATGGTGGTACACTTCAATTTGCCGTTTTCCAGCCAGATCGTTGATAACTGAACAGTCTTTTGGCGCAGTGAAGATACGATCCACGCGCTCGGTAAAGCGCTGTTTACCCTCGCTCTGACCCGGCTGGTTATCTTGGACCTTGTCGATGTAATGTTCACCCAGTCCGGTGACCTCAACGCTCGCACTGTCCGCCACGTTAAAATAGCTGTGTAGCGCGGCTGTCGATTCATAATCACCGTAGGCTTCCAGCTCAATTTCGCAATGCTGGCCCAGACGGAAGCGGGCAATAAGGGTAAAGTCATGCGGCCACAGCTTCAGCGTTTGTGGGGTACTTTCCAGCACAAATGTCAGCAGCACGCCGTCTTCGTTTTCATCATGCGCAGAGAGCGTCCATGACTGATTTCGGGCAAAGCCATGGGCAGGCTCTCCTGCCGGTCCAAACCAGGGCCAGCAAATCGGTACACCGCCGCGAATCGCCTTACCAGGCAGGAAAGGGCTCTTATCGCTCAGCCAGATGACGGGCTTCTCACCGCTCGGTTGCCAGGCAATCAGATGCGCGCCCTGTAAGGTCACGGCCGCCCGTACACGCGGATGGCTGACAATGATAACCGGGAGTTCACCCACCTGACGTTGCGACAGATAAGGCGTGATTTGTTTAACCACGGGAAGGGAAAAGAGTTTGTCTTGCATGCCTGACTCCATAGTGAAGGGATCAAAAAAAAGGGTGACCGAAGTCACCCTTATTGTCTCGTGTCTGGCTACCTTATTTAGCAGCAACCAGCGCAATCAGGTCGAGAACTTTGTTTGAATAACCGGTTTCGTTATCGTACCAGGAAACCAGTTTAACGAAGTTGTCATTCAGCGCGATACCGGCTTTGGCATCGAATACTGAGGTCAGAACTTCGCCGTTGAAGTCGGTAGAAACCACGTCATCTTCAACGTAGCCCAGCACGTCTTTCATCTCGCCTTCAGCCGCGGCTTTGATAGCGGCACAAATTTCTTTGTAAGACGCAGCTTTTTCCAGACGAACGGTCAGGTCAACAACAGAAACGTTAGGCGTAGGTACGCGGAATGCCATACCGGTCAGTTTGCCGTTCAGTTCTGGCAGCACTTTACCTACCGCTTTAGCGGCGCCGGTAGAAGACGGGATGATGTTCTGTGATGCACCACGACCACCGCGCCAGTCTTTGTGAGAAGGGCCATCAACGGTTTTCTGCGTTGCGGTAGTGGCGTGTACGGTGGTCATCAGGCCTTCAACGATACCAAATTTATCGTTGATGACTTTTGCCAGCGGTGCCAGGCAGTTAGTGGTACAAGAGGCGTTAGAAACGATGTCCTGGCCCTGGTATTTGTCAAAGTTAGCACCACGAACAAACATTGGGGTGTCATCTTTAGATGGACCGGTCAGAACCACTTTTTTCGCGCCAGCAGTGATGTGCTTACGTGCGGTTTCGTCGGTCAGGAAGATACCGGTTGCTTCAGCAACGACGTCAACGCCCACTTCGCCCCACTTCAGGTTAGCCGGATCTTTCTCAGCGGTAACACGGATTTTCTTACCGTTAACAACCAGAGCGCCGTCCTGTACTTCAACGGTGCCGTCAAAACGGCCGTGAGTAGAGTCGTACTTCAGCATGTACGCCATGTAGTCAGCGTCCAGCAGGTCGTTGATAGCAACGATTTCGATGTCAGAGCGCTGTTGAGCAGCACGGAAAACGATGCGACCGATACGGCCAAAACCGTTGATACCTACTTTGATAGTCATATATTCCACCAGCTAGTTGTTAGTGAATAAAAGGTTGGCTGTAAAATTACAAAAACCTTACCAGGCGTCAAGCGGAATCGTGTCAATTGTTGCGACAGGTCAATCCACCGAACAGGAATTATTTGACGCGCAACCGCTTGCGCGCTTCCGCGAACATCGTGCTCTGTTGAAACCTTCGCCGAATATATAAGGATATGCCAGAGAAAAGGTGATCAAAATCACAAATCCACCTTGTAAGAGACGGACCGAAGGGCAGAGCACAAAAAAAGACCCGACTAATGTTGATCATTTGTTAGAATACTAGTCGATTTTTTCAGAATGACATCCCGGAATTGCTCAAATGCCTAAAGAAACCGCACCCGACGCAAAAATCGCCCAGTTAACTGAGATGCAGCGCTATGTCACGCAACAGCGTGGCACGGAGCCGCCGTACAGCGGTGCGCTGCTGCATAACAAGCAGGAAGGGATTTATCACTGCCTGGTGTGCAACGCGCCCTTGTTTCTTTCAGAGACGAAATACGATTCAGGCTGTGGCTGGCCGAGTTTCTATGAGCCCGTCAGCGATGAGGCTATTCGTTATCTGGAAGATAACTCGCACGGTATGCAGCGTATTGAAATCCGTTGCGGCAACTGTGATTCTCATCTCGGCCATGTTTTCCCTGATGGGCCGCAGCCGACCGGTGAGCGTTACTGTGTGAACTCAGCCTCGCTGAACTTCACCAGTCCACAAGGCGACGAGATTAAGGGCTAACAATGAAACAGCAACTTGAAGCCATGCTTGAGGCTATGACACCCGAAATTTATGAACGCCTGATGACGGCCGTTGAAACCGGAAAATGGCCGGATGGAGTGGCGCTGACGCAGCAACAGCGTGATAACAGCCTGCAGTTGGTTATGATGTGGCAGGCGCGCAATAATGATGCGCCACAGCATATGACCATCGGAAAAAATGGCGAAATGGTGACCAAATCGAAAAAGCAGTTAAAAGAAGAGTTTGGTATCGAACCGGACGTCACGCGCATTCATCTGCATTAATGGCGCGGTAAGTCGCCAGTCAGCCACGCGCAGGCGGGCATGGTATGGAAGAGCAAAAAGGGCTGGCGTATAGCCAGCCCTTTTTCAGATAATGACGGCGCCCTGAGCCGCCATCTGCGCCAGCGCGATGTCGCTGTCTTCTGGGTTGAGATTAACGCCACGGCAGCCTGCCGCCACGACCTCGACCTGATAACCCAGTTCAAGTGCATCCAGCACGCTATACTTCACGCAGTAATCCGTTGCCAGGCCCAGCATGACCAGATGCGTGATATCGCGTGCGCGTAACCAACTGTCCAGTTCTGTCTTGCGTCGGTGTCCGTTGTCAAAAAAGGCGCTGTAGCTGTCTACGTCCTGATCTTGCCCTTTGTGGAAAACCGCGTCGAACAGGCTGCGATCAAGTCCGGGATGAAAATCAGCCCCCGCAGAATGCTGCACGCCATGATCCGGCCACCAGATCTGTGGCAGGCCGTTGAGTTCACCGAGGGTATAGACAGGTTCGCCGGATACGGAAGCAAAACTACCGTGATCGGCTGGATGCCAGTCCTGCAGGGCTACGACGCACTCACCATTCTCATGAAAAGCACGGGCGTAGCGGTTAGCAACCTCGACCGTATGATCGCCTTCTTTGACGGCCATTGGGCCGCCGGGGCAGAAGTCGTTCTGGATGTCGATAATGATTAATGCCCGTTTCATTGCCGTTGACTCCATCTTAGTCGTCTGTCAGTTCGCCACGCAGGTTCTGCTGCATTTTGGCGCGGATCTGATCGCTGGACAGATCCTGGCTCAACAGATAGTGAAGTTTCGTCAGCGCCGCTTCAACCGTCAGATCAAAGCCGCTGATGACGCCAGCGTGCTCCAGAGCATTCCCGGTGGCGTAACCACCCATATTGACCTTGCCAGAAATACACTGGGTCAGGTTGACGACCACAATGCCGCGTTCGCTGGCCTGCTGAAGTTCAGACAGAAACTCGGCGTTTTGCGGCGCGTTACCGACACCGTACGAGCGTAAAATCAGCGCCTTAACCGGCTGACGTAAAAAGTTACGCACGACATCTGCAGAGATGCCCGGATAAATTGTCACCACGCCAATAGGTTGCGGGGTAATGGTATGAACAATCAGCTCGCCTTTGCCCTGAGGTGCAGGCGGCGTATTAAGACGACGGATATGAATCCCGGCTTCCAGCAAGGCTGACAGGTTGGGGGACGCAAAGGCGTTGAAACCGTCCGCGTGCGCTTTAGTGGTACGGTTACCGCGATAGAGTGTGTTGTTGAAAAACAGCGTCACCTCGTTGATGGGATAATTCGCAGCGACGTAAAGGGAATTAAGCAGGTTTTGTTGGCCATCGGAACGCAGTTCGGCTAACGGAATCTGTGAGCCCGTAACGATGACCGGCTTAGCCAGATTTTCGAGCATAAACGACAGGGCAGAGGCGGTAAATGCCATGGTATCCGTGCCGTGCAGAATGACAAAACCATCATAGCGATCATAGTTCAGCCGGATATCTTCGGCGATCGACTGCCAGTCCTGCGGGGTCATGTCAGAAGAGTCAATCAGAGGCTGATACTCATGAATCGTGAAGTCAGGCATTTCCGGGCGATGGAACTCAGGCATCTTCGCCAGTTCCTGCTGCAGATGACCAGAAACCGGAATATAACCTTGAGCAGAACGTTGCATACCGATGGTACCGCCCGTGTAGGCAACGTAAATATTTTTCTTTTGCATAGGTAAACTCAGACTTGCCGTAAAACGGGCAGTATAAGGGGAACAGCAGGGAAAAGCAGCCCGACAAGCAGTCGGGCTGAGAGGTTTATCGCACTTCGCCGCAGTTCAGGCAGAAGGCATAGCGGTTTTGCGGATCGTTCAGATGGTCAAACAGGCCGGGCTGATTCTTCATCGCGCTCATCACATCGTACATGGGCGCAGGCAGCCAGGCTTTCATCGTGTCAGGCAGCACGGCCTGAACAGACGCGTTCATCTGATTCAGCATCACGTCAAGGAAGCCGGGATCTTCCTGATACCAGTCAAGCTCTGGCTGGGAAACCTTCGCCAGCTCAGCCGCTTTTTTCACCGCATCGTCAAAATCGCCCAGCGCATCGACCAGACCATTGGCTTTGGCATCGCTGCCCGTCCAGACGTGCCCCTGCGCGATGGCATCGATCTGTTCCGGTGTTTTATGGCGCGATGTCGCCACCAGTCCCACGAAGTTGTGGTAGCCGTTTTCAATGGTCAACTGCATCAGTTGCTGCACTTCCTCAGGCAGCGCTTTGGTGCTTGCGACGTCTGCCAGGGGTGAGGTCGCGACGCCATCGGTATGCACACCAATCGAGGCCAGGCTGTTCTCCAGCGTGTTAATCACGCCAAAGATGCCGATAGAGCCGGTCAGCGTGCTGGGGCTGGCAATAATGTAGCTGGCTGGCGTCGAGATCCAGTAGCCGCCCGAGGCTGCCATACCGCCCATGGAGACCACAATCGGTTTGCCTGCCGCTTTCGCTGCGGCCAGTTCCGAACGAATCGCTTCGGACGCCGTAACGCTGCCGCCCGGGCTGTTCACCCGCAAAATAATGGCCTTGATTTTGGGATCCAGTCGGGCATCGCGAATCTGCGCCGCTGTCGTATCGCCGCCCACATTACCCGGCGTTTCATCACCATCAATGATGGCACCGCTGGCAAGGATCACGGCAATGTTGCCTTTTTGCTGGCTGGCATCCTGTTTAACGTTGTAATCATAAATGCTGACGTTACGGTAATCGTTGTTTTGCTTATCGAAGCCAAATGCCTGGATAAGCGCCTGGTCCGCGTCAGCGCGTGAGCCCAGCACATCGACCAGTTTGTTATCCAGCGCATATTTTCCGGTATCGCCCTTAACGGCCTGCAGACCTGCGATAATAGCGGCAGCGCCAGGGAACAACTGCTCAGGCGTAATCTGGCGGTTAGCAGACACGGTATTCAGGTAATTTTGCCAGAGCTGGCCAATCCAGCGGCTATCTGCGTCACGCGCCGCTGGCGACATATCGTCACGCAGGAAGGGCTCAACGGCTGATTTATAGGTGCCCACGCGGAAAACGTGTGAATTGACTTTCAGCTTGTCGAGCAACGTTTTGTAGTAGAGACCGTTGGTGGCAAAGCCGTGCAAATCAACGGTGCCCTGTGGCGACAGATAGATTTTCGTCGCATAGCTGGCAAGGTAGTACTGCGCCTGGCTATAGCTGTCGCCTAAGGCGTAAACAGGCTTACCGCTGTCGCGGAACTCGCGTAACGCTTTACCTACGTATTGCAGAGAAGGCTGATCGCCGCCAGCAAAATCACGCAGGTCTAAAACCAGACCTTTAATATTGCTGTCACCTTTGGCCTGACGAATAGCATCCACTACATCAAACAGGGAGTTTTCCTGCAGACGATCGCTACTGGTGCCTAATAACTGACGACCAATTTTGCTCAGACGGTTGCTGACGGAGGGTTTGTCGACCAGCACACCGGTCAAATCCACTTTTAGCGCACCTTGCTGTACCGGGGCGGAGGAACGGCTGCCTGAGCCGCTGATCTGAAGCCAGATCCCCACACAGACAATAATTAAGAAAACCAGAAACAGGTTGAGAATACATTCCCTGATAAAATTCAACACTCGCCAGGTCCAGCGGAACAGACCCGCAATTATTCGCCACAGTGTGCGCATCACATTCTCCATTTTGATATAGCCGGAAATAGCCACCAGGCGGGCCAGGTCTCCGTTAACGACCTCATCCTAAAGAGCAGCGAAACAAAAGTCAGCAGGAAATCACCCTGGACTGTTACAAAAAATCCACTTGTGCCAGGATTACCCGTGCTTTTACTGTCAGGAGAAAAACATGGACGCACTAGAATTACTGGTTAATCGTCGTTCGGCCTCGCGTCTGGCGGAACCGGCCCCCAGCGGTGAAGCGCTGGATAACATCCTGCGCGCGGGCATGCGCGCACCCGATCACGGCGGCCTGCAACCCTGGCGATTTATTATTGTTGAAAATGAAGGCCGCGATCGCCTGAGTCAGCTACTGGAAAAAGCGGCGCGGGACAACCAGATGGATGAGAAAGCCATCAATAAAGCCAGTCAGGCGCCGTTCCGTGCGCCCATGATCATCACCGTCGTGGCGCACTGCGAGATCAATCACAAGGTGCCGCGCTGGGAACAAATCGCCTCTGCCAGCTGTGCCGTGATGGCGATGCAGATGGCTGCTGTCGCCCAGGGCTTTAATGGCATCTGGCGGAGCGGCGTCTGGACCGACGATCCGCAGGTGCGTGAGGCGTTCGGCTGCCGTGAGCAGGACGCGATTGTGGGCTTTCTTTATCTGGGCACGCCGCAGCTTAAGTCCAGCACCACCGTGGTTCATCCCGACACGGCACCCTTCGTCCGCTATTTCTGAACCTGTCTGAATCACGCGATGCGCGGTAAACTGCGCACGTAATGAGCGAAGCGTTTCCTCGCAAATCCGGCACGCTTATCAGCAGCGTGCCGCCAGGCTACTATAGCGCTGTCTTCACTGGCAGCGCCGCGTGCTGTGTCCGGGGAAACCGGCTGCCTGCATCCGATGGCGCCAGGCCGTGATCCTGCACTGTCGTCGTGCACGGGGCAGGCGCTGCCATCATTGTTGTTCGCTGACGTTAAGGATTACCCGATTTAATGCGTTTGTTTATAGCAGAGAAACCCAGCCTCGGACGGGCCATTGCCGATGTGTTACCTAAACCGCACCGCCGCGGTGAGGGATTCATTGCCTGTGGCAATGATCAGGTCGTCACCTGGTGCGTAGGGCATTTACTTGAGCAGGCGCAGCCCGATGCTTATGACGGCCGTTATGCACGCTGGTCACTGGCCGATCTGCCCATTATTCCTGAAAAGTGGCGCCTGCAGCCGCGGCCCTCTGTCGCTAAGCAGCTTAAAGTGGTTGAGGGGTTGCTGGCGCAGGCGGACGAAGTGGTTCACGCCGGTGACCCGGATCGGGAAGGGCAACTGTTAGTGGACGAAGTGCTGGATTACCTGCAACTGCCCGCCGAGAAACGCAGTAAGGTGCAGCGCTGCCTGATCAACGATCTCAATCCTCAGGCGGTCGAACGCGCAGTCAGTCGCCTGCGTGAAAACCGTGAGTTTATCCCCCTGTGTGTTTCCGCCCTGGCTCGCGCCCGGGCGGACTGGCTGTATGGCATCAACATGACCCGCGCCTGGACGTTAATGGGCCGTAATGCCGGTTACGATGGCGTATTGTCGGTGGGGCGGGTGCAAACGCCCGTGCTGGGGCTGGTGGTGCGCCGCGACGAAGAGATCGAAAACTTTGTGCCGAAAGACTATTTTGAAGTTAAAGCGCATATCGTGACGCCAGATGACATCCGCTTTGTCGCCAACTGGGTCCCCAGTGAAGCCTGTGAGCCCTGGCAGGATGAAGAAGGGCGCTTACTCAAGCGGAGTCTTGCAGAGCATGTGGTTGCCCGCATTACCGGTCAGCCTGCGCGTGTCACCGCATACAGTGATAAGCGCGAAAGCGACACTGCGCCACTCCCGTTTTCGCTCTCGGCACTGCAGATTGAGGCGGCAAAACGCTTTGGCCTGAGCGCGCAGTCGGTGCTGGATATTTGTCAGCGGTTGTATGAAACCCACAAACTGATTACCTATCCCCGTTCCGACAGTCGCTATTTGCCCGATGAGCATTTTGCTGGTCGTCACGCAGTGCTGAATGCCATTCAGGTTCACCAGCCCGATCTGACGCCGCCTGCGGAGTTTGATGCCGATCGTAAAAACCGCTGTTGGGACGACAAAAAAGTGGATGCGCACCATGCCATTATTCCCACAGCACGCGCCAGCGCTGTCAGGCTGAATGACAATGAACAGCAGGTTTATGGCCTGATCGCGCGTCAGTATCTGATGCAGTTCTGCCCGGATGCGATGTTTCGTAAATGCACTATTGAACTGGATATTGCGGGCGGTAAATTCGTGGCGAAGGCCCGCTTTCTGGCTGAGGCGGGCTGGCGTGCTTTGCTGGGCAGTAAAGAGCGTGATGAAGAAAATGACGGCATGCCGCTGCCGGTCGTGGCGGAAGGGGACGTCCTGCTGTGTGAGCACGGCGAGGTGCTGGCCAAGCAAACGCAGCCACCTCGCCATTTTACGGATGCCACGCTTCTGTCAGCCATGACCGGTATCGCGCGTTTTGTTCAGGATAAAGAATTAAAGAAAGTGCTTCGTGCGACCGATGGTTTAGGAACGGAAGCCACGCGCGCGGGGATCATAGAATTATTGTTCCGCCGGTCATTTTTACAGAAGAAAGGGCGCTATATTCATTCTACCGACACGGGTAAGGCGTTGATCCATTCGTTACCGGATCTGGCAGCCCGGCCGGACATGACCGCCCAGTGGGAATCGACACTGACACGGATTAGTGAAAAGGCCTGCCGTTATGATGAGTTTATGCAACCGCTGGTGCACACGCTGAGTGGGCTTATTCATCAGGCACGGCAGCAACCGTCGGGACAGGCGTTTCGTGGGTTACCGTCCACCGGACAAAAACGTCCGCAGCGCAAAGCACGGCGTAAAACTAAGGAAACCGAATAATGCGTAAAACTGCACTGCTCATGCTGGCCGCACTGATTGTCTGTGGGCCGGCCCAGGCGAATTATCATCCGTCTACAGGCGGAACCAATACGGATGTGATTGTTGATATGCCGCGGGAAGCCTGGACTCAGGGACAAAATAATCAGCAGAACTGTATGCAGTGCTGTATTTTCGAAAACCGCAATTATACCGAGGGCGCAGTCGTGAAATCAGAAGGCGTCCTGTTACAGTGCGCGCGTGACGAAAAATCGCTGGGGACGAACAACCTGATCTGGAAAATAGTGAAATAGAAAACGCGTGGTGGGCGGGCGCACCACGCATCAGCGCTATCAGAAGCGGAAGGTTGACCAGACCGGGGCATGGTCAGAGGGTTTTTCCATGCCACGAATATCGTAGTCAATACCGCTCTCAATGCAGTGCGAGGCCAGCCCGGTGCTGGCCAGCAGCAGGTCAATGCGCAGACCGCGATTGTCATCGAACCCTTTAGAACGGTAATCGAACCAGGAAAAACGGTCACAGGTATCGGGATTATGCGCACGCCAGGTATCGACCAACCCCCAGCTCAACAGCCTGTCCATCCATTCCCGCTCTTCGGGCAGGAAAGAACACTTACCGGTACGCAGCCAGCGTTTACGGCTGTCTTCGCCAATCCCAATATCCAGGTCGGTGCTGCTGATATTCATATCGCCCATGATCAGCACGGGCTTATCCGCCGTAAGACTCTCGCTCAGATAGCTTTGCAGATCGCGGTAAAATTTTTCTTTGGCCGGAAACTTTGTCGGGTGGTCGCGGCTCTCGCCCTGCGGAAAATAGCCATTTATCACGGTAATATCGCCAATCGGGCTGGGGATTTCAGCCATGATCAGGCGACGCTGCGCATCCTCGCCATCGCCCGGAAACCCCCGACGCACGGAGACCGGCTGAACCTTGGTCAACAGTGCCACACCGTAATGGCCTTTCTGACCGTGATAAAACACGTTGTAGCCCAGCTTAGCCACATCCTCGAGCGGGAACATATCATCATGGACTTTCGTTTCCTGCAGACCAATGACGTCAGGCTGATGCTTCTCGACCAGTGCTTCGAGTTGATGGGGACGTGCCCGCAAGCCGTTAATATTGAATGAAATAAATTTCATGAGATAACCTTCAGCGAATGATAGGCAGGATGGTAGCGATTTTTGCCGGAAATGTCATGACAGAGCAGGGCAATTTCAGCGAGTGGTGGACAGCACGGGCGAGAGAGCACGACACACGGTCAGCGGGAACAGAAAACCAGAGTGGTTTCCAGACGCGTTTACTCAGGCGATGCCCGCCACGAACGCTGAACAAAGGTTCTTATCCCTTTTCGCACAGAACAGGCTGACTGAGTTGCATGTCGGAATGAAGTTGCTAAATGCGAGATGGTGGTGGGAGAAGGATTCGAACCTTCGAAGTCTGTGACGGCAGATTTACAGTCTGCTCCCTTTGGCCGCTCGGGAATCCCACCGGGGATGATTTGTAGGCTCAGGCAGCAGATTCAGATGGTGGTGGGAGAAGGATTCGAACCTTCGAAGTCTGTGACGGCAGATTTACAGTCTGCTCCCTTTGGCCGCTCGGGAATCCCACCAGGGACTGAATTGTTGTGCTCTGAAGCGGGGCGCATCATACCAAATGGATTCAGACTGTAAAGCGGACTCAGGCAAATCACGAACCGTTTGCCCACTTTTTACGCGTAGCGCTGGAATGTCAGCCAGTCCAGCGCCCGTGGCGGTTAAAGAATAATCGTGCGGTTGCCGTAAACAAACACACGCTGACCCAGCACTTTATCTAACGCGCGGCTCAGCACATTCTTTTCTACATCACGTCCGGCACGCATCATCTCTTCTGCTGTATAGCTGTGATCGACGTTGATGACGTCCTGCATAATGATTGGACCTTCATCCAGGTTGTCATTAACGTAGTGCGCCGTCGCACCAATGATTTTAACGCCGCGTTCATAAGCCTGGTGATAAGGGCGTGCGCCGATAAAGGCAGGCAGGAACGAGTGATGAATATTGATGATCTGATTCGGGTAGCGCTGGACGAAGCCCGGCGTCAGCACGCGCATATATTTGGCAAGCACGACATAATCTGGCTGGTAACGATCAATTTCGTCCGCCATCTTATTATCATGCTCTTCCCGCGAAAGCCCTTCATGACTGACCAACACAAACGGAATATCAAAACGCTCGACCAGCGAGCGCAGCGTTTCGTGGTTACCGATGACGGCGGCTATTTCCATATCCAGCCCGCCAAACGCGCTCTTCATCAGCAGGTCGCCCAGGCAGTGGGCTTCTTTGGTGACCAGAATAACGACGCGGCGACGGCCTGCGCTGTGCAGTTCACGTACCGAGCCCTGAGGAAGGGCGCTGTCGAGATCGGCCAGTAAAGTATTGTCGTTAAAAATCCCTTCCAGCTCTGTGCGCATGAAAAAACGCCCGGTGCGATGATCAACAAACTCATTGTTTTGCACGATATTCAGTTCGTGCTTGTAACAAATATTGGTGATTTTGGCGATCAGACCTTTTGCATCGGGACAAATGGTTCGTAAAACTTTTCTTTGCATGGTTTGCGCTTGCATCTCAATCAGAGTCCTGTCAAAGCATTAAGGGTAAAACCGTTACGCAGGCAACTGCCTTAACCGCAACATTTTTTGTATTTTTTGTCGGCGCCACATGGACAGCGATCGTTGCGCCCGATGGCGGGCGTCATTCCGTCGACATAGTACCAGCGACTGTCCTCGCGAAGAAAGCGTGAACGCTCGTACATCGCCCGATTAACACCGTTTTCAGCAAAACGTGCAAAAAAAGTGACGAAAGATTCGTCTTTGTGGCGCCCCTCATCACAACGTGTGATGTTCAGGCTGAGCCATTCAGTACCCGCGAAACTTTCAGTCACTAAGTCAGCCAGCGCCGGAACGCGGCTGGTGGGATGCCAGGTGGCCACGAGGTAATCGACGTCTTGTTTGACATAAGCGCAGTAGCGGGAGCGCATAAGTTGTTCAGCTGATAAGGGAATTTCTGTTCCTTTAACAAAGGGCTGACAACATAGGCTATACTGCTTGCCGCTACAGCATGGGCAAGATTCGGACACACATTCTCCTGTTAATAACAGTGATTGTTAATGATATCGTTTACTTTATCCGACCCACGCGTGTGATGCCATGTATTGACGCCAGGACCCGAGTAAGATGAGAAAGCAAAAAATTGGATTGGCTCTGGGTTCCGGTGCCGCCAAAGGATGGGCGCATATTGGCGTTATCGAAGCGTTGGAGAGCGCAGGTATCAACATTGATGTCGTGGCAGGCTGTTCCATCGGTGCACTGGTGGGCGCAGCTTACGTCAATCATCGTCTCCCGCACATGAAAAAGTGGGTGAGTGCGTTTAGCTACTGGGATGTCATCCGTCTGATGGATCTGTCCTGGCAGCGAGGCGGACTGTTACGCGGAGAACGGGTATTCAACCATGTCCGGCAACTCATTACGCACGACGCGATTGAATCGTGCGGAAAGCCGTTTGGTGTGGTGGCAACCAATTTAAGTACCGGTCGCGAGCTGTGGCTGACCGAGGGTGAATTACATCAGGCGGTACGCGCGTCCTGCAGTATGCCAGGTTTATTACCGCCCGTCGGCTACAATGGATATTGGCTGGTGGATGGTGCGGTGGTGAATCCGGTACCGATCTCCCTGACGCGCGCGCTGGGGGCGGATGTCGTGATTGCTGTCGATCTTCAGCACGACGCGCATCTGATGCCGCAGAATGCGATGGCGCTGACGCCGCAGAGTTCAGAAGAACATGCGGCGGCTGTGGCGCTCAATCTCGACTGGCGTGGGAAACTGCGACAGCGTCTGGTCAATTTTACGCAGCGCCGGGCCTCGCAAATGCCGGGCGCCATGGAGATCATGGCCACGTCCATCCAGGTGCTGGAAAATCGCCTGAAGCGAAACCGGATGGCAGGCGATCCGCCTGATGTGCTTATCCAGCCATTTTGTCCACAAATATCCACGTTGGATTTTCATCGTGCAGAAGAAGCAATTGCGGCTGGGAAGGTTGCCGTTGAGAAACAAATGGATGAATTATTACCGCTGGTCCGTAGAAGATAATCTGGTTGTTCACGCACAGATGTTACTTCGGTCTATTCTGAAAGGCGCAACTGCGTTTTATGAACCACTATTGATTTATCGGGTACGCAGGGGGATGGAATGGAAAAACCACTGATCGGCAAAAAGATACTCATTGTCGAAGATGAGGCCGTTTTCCGTTCGCTTTTAAACCAGTTTTTAACATCAATGGGAGCCGTCACTGTTGAGGCTGAAGATGGTCTGGAAGCTATTGAGCAACTGGATAAACATGCCGTCGAACTGGTGATTTGTGACCTGGAAATGCCGCGCATGAACGGAATTCAGTTTGTCGAACATCTGCGCAGCCACGGCAATACACTGCCCATTCTGATAATTTCCGCAACCGAAAATATGTCCGACATCGCGCAGGTTTTACGTCTGGGCGTACAGGATGTGTTGCTAAAACCCCTGAAGAATTTTGAACGTTTCCGTGAAGCGGTATACGAATGCCTCTATCCGTCGATGTTTACCTCGAAAGTCGAGGAAGATGAACAGCTGTTTCAGGACTGGGATGCATTGGTGCGCGATCCTTCCGCTGCGGCAAAATTACTGAAAGAATTGCAGCCCCCGGTCCAGCAGCGCATTGCCCATTGTCGGGTAAATTATCGCCAGTTAACCATGGCAGAGCAGCCCGGGCTGGTGCTGGATATTGCGGCGTTATCTGACAAAGATTTGGCTTTTTATTGTCTCGATGTCACCCGTGCGGGCGACAATGGCGTGCTGGCGGCTTTATTATTGCGCGCCCTGTTTAACGGATTATTACAAGAACAGTTATCAGGACAGAAACAGCGATTACCTGAGTTAAGCAGTTTACTCAGACAGGTTAATCTGCTGCTACGGCAGGCGAATTTAACCGGACAGTTCCCTCTGTTAGTTGGGTACTACCATCGCGGATTAAAAAACCTGGTGCTGGTTTCTGCTGGCCTGAATGCCACATTACATGTTCAGGCCCATCAAATTCAACTCAGTAATGGCGTTCCGCTTGGCACTATGGGCAGTACGCATATTAACCAGATCAGCCAGCGTGCGGACGACTGGCAGTGCCATATTTGGGGCGCTGGAGGCCGTATTCGACTGATGTTATCGTCTGAAAAATAAACAATGGATGTTACTTTATAATTATCCGCAAGACAGTACCAGAAGTTAGCTTTACACTTGGGTAATAGTCTTAAATTCTACGGATAGATGCCTTCCAGGATAAATCCGTTCGCGAGTAACTGATATACTCATTTCCGAATTTAAACCGACATATCAAGCATTAAAACTTGAACGGCCTATGAGAGAGGTATTTTGATGTCTGCCTATAAAACCAAAGTTAAAAAAGCGGTAATCCCGGTAGCAGGTTTGGGTACGCGTATGCTTCCTGCGACGAAAGCGATTCCAAAAGAAATGTTACCGCTGGTTGATAAGCCGTTAATTCAGTATGTCGTTAACGAGTGTATTGCTGCGGGTATTAATGAGATTGTGCTGGTAACCCACTCGTCTAAAAACGCTATTGAGAACCATTTTGATACCAGTTTCGAACTGGAGTCTATGCTGGAAAAGCGCGTTAAGCGTCAGCTGCTGGATGAAATTCAGTCCATCTGTCCTCCACACGTGACCATCATGCAGGTCCGTCAGGGCATCGCTAAAGGCCTGGGCCACGCGGTAATGTGTGCGCACCCGCTGGTCGGTGATGAGCCTGTTGCCGTCATCCTGCCTGATGTGATCATCGACGAATATGAGTCAAACCCAACCAAAGATAACCTGGCGGAAATGCTGAGCCGTTATGAAGAGTCTGGCCGCAGTCAGATCATGGTTGAGCCTGTCAGTGATGTAACCGCTTATGGTGTTGTTGACTGCAAGGGCGCAGAACTGAACCCGGGCGACAGCGCACCGATGGTCGGTGTGGTTGAGAAACCGAAAGCGTCTGAAGCGCCTTCTAATCTGGCTGTGGTGGGGCGTTATGTTCTGTCCGCAGATATCTGGCCACTGCTGGCAAAAACGCCTCCGGGTGCAGGCGGTGAAGTTCAGCTGACTGACTCTATCGCTATGCTGATGGAAAAAGAGACCGTTGAAGCTTACCACCTGAAAGGGGTCAGCCATGACTGCGGTAATAAACTGGGATACATGCAGGCTTTCGTCGAGTATGGTGTTCGCCACCCGGTGCTGGGCAAAGAGTTCTCTGAGTGGCTCAACAAAACCATTAGCGATTAAAAATTTACAACACAGGATAGCGTAATGAAAGTCACTGTATTTGGTATCGGCTATGTCGGTCTGGTTCAGGCTGCGGTGTTGGCCGAAGTCGGACATGACGTTCTCTGTATTGATGTCGATGAAAAAAAGGTTGAGAACCTTAAAAAAGGTCAGATTCCTATTTTTGAACCGGGCCTGACGCCGCTGGTTAAGTCTAACTATGAATCCGGTCGCCTGAAGTTCAGCACCGACGCTGCACTGGGCGTTAACCACGGCGTGATGCAGTTTATCGCCGTAGGGACGCCGCCTGATGAAGATGGTTCGGCCGATCTGAAATATGTTACTGCCGTGGCACGCACCATTGCTCAGCATATGACCGATCATAAAGTGGTCATCGATAAATCTACCGTACCGGTTGGAACGGCTGACAGAGTCCGTGCGGTCATGACGGAAACCCTGCAGGCGCGTGATGCCAATATCAGCTTTGATGTGGTATCCAACCCCGAGTTCCTGAAAGAAGGGGCGGCGGTTGCTGACTGTATGCGTCCCGAGCGCATCGTTGTCGGCACGGATAATGATGCTGTCGTGGAACTGTTGCGTGAGCTCTATGAACCCTTCAACCGCAACCACGATCGTATGATCCTGATGGATATTCGCAGTGCAGAGCTGACGAAATACGCTGCCAACTGCATGCTGGCGACCAAAATCAGCTTTATGAATGAAATTTCCAATCTCGCGGAACGTTTAGGTGCGGATATCGAAAAAGTGCGCCAGGGGATTGGTTCTGACTCACGTATCGGCTATCACTTTATCTACCCTGGCTGCGGCTATGGCGGTTCCTGTTTCCCGAAAGATGTGCAGGCGCTCATTCGTACGGCGGAATCCATTGGTTATACACCTCGTCTGTTAAAAGCTGTAGAAGACGTCAATGACAGCCAGAAAACTAAGCTGCCTGCCTTTATCAAACGTCATTTTGGTGACGATCTGAAAGGTAAGACGTTTGCGCTGTGGGGACTGTCGTTCAAACCGAATACCGACGATATGCGTGAAGCATCGAGCCGTGTATTGATGGAAGCGCTGTGGGAAGCAGGTGCTTCTGTACAGGCTTTCGATCCGGAAGCGATGGATGAAGCACAACGCATTTATGGTCACCGTGATGATTTAAAGCTGATGGGGACCAAAGAATCAGCGCTACAGGGTGCAGACGGTCTTGTCATTTGCACCGAGTGGCAAAATTTCCGCGCCCCTGACTTTGACACAATCAAAAAAGCACTGAAACAACCCGTGATTTTTGATGGGCGCAACCTGTATGATCCCGAACGTCTCAGCAAGCGCGGCTTTATTTATTACGCTATTGGCCGCGGAGCTTCTATTCAGGCCAATTAATTAGTGAGGGATTTATGAATTTTCTGGTAACCGGCGCAGCAGGCTTTATTGGCTTCCATGTGAGCCAACGCCTGTTGGCCGCCGGTCACCAGGTTGTCGGTATTGACAACCTGAATGACTATTATGATGTCAGCCTCAAACAAGCCCGTCTTGATTTGATTGGCGACAACCCATCTTTTACGTTTGTTAAAACCGATTTGGCCGACCGTCAGGCCATTGCAGCACTTTTCGAACAGCACAAATTTCAGCGCGTTATCCACCTGGCCGCTCAGGCTGGTGTGCGCTATTCCCTTGAAAACCCGCATGCGTATGTGGATGCCAATGTTATTGGGCATCTGAATATTCTAGAAGGGTGCCGTCATCATCGTGTTGAACATCTGCTCTATGCGTCGTCCAGCTCAGTTTATGGACTGAACAGTAAGCTGCCGTTCTCTACGGAAGACAGTGTCGATCATCCAGTGTCATTGTATGCCGCGACCAAAAAAGCCAATGAGCTGATGTCGCACACCTATTCGCATCTGTATCAGTTACCCACCACCGGTTTACGTTTCTTCACTGTATACGGTCCGTGGGGACGCCCCGATATGGCCTTGTTTAAATTTACCCGGGCCATGATTGCGGGTGAGGCGATTGACGTCTATAACCAGGGTAAAATGCAACGCGATTTCACCTATATCGATGATGTAGTCGAGGCCATTATTCGTCTGCAGGATTGTATTCCGCAGCCGGATGAAAATTGGACGGTAGAGAGCGGGTCTGCTGCGTCGAGTTCAGCGCCGTATCGTATTTACAATTTAGGCAATAGTCAGCCGATGAGCCTGATTCGCTATATTGAAGCGATTGAAAAAGCATTAGGTGTAACGGCAAATAAAAATCTGATGCCAATGCAACCGGGCGACGTGTTAGCTACCAGCGCAGATACCAGCGATTTATTTAACGCTGTCGGCTTTAAACCGCAAACAGGCGTGGATGAAGGTGTCAGACGTTTTGTAGACTGGTACCGAAACTTTTATTCGGTATAAAAACAAAAAGGAAGCGACCGCTTCCTTTTTTTTCTGGTATTGGTAATCAGGTCGCTAAAATGAAGCCAGCAAAGCCTAAAGCACGCCAGGATTTACAGCAAAAAGTCGTCTAACTGCTTACCATGTTGTTCCATGGCTTTTTTGATTGCTGCTGGTGTACGTCCCTGACCGGTCCAGGTTTTGGTCTCCCCGTTTTCATCAACAAACTGATATTTGGCAGGGCGGGCAGCACGTTTGGCTTTGCCAGACGTTTTGGACTCTGACAATGCGTTGAATAACTCATTGGGATCGATTCCATCCGCTAAAAGCATATCGCGATATTGCTCAAGTTTACGCGCACGCTCTTCCGTTTCTGCTTTAGAATGTGACGCTTCATCGCGGCGTTCATTTACTACGACTTCAAACTTTTCCAGCATTTCTTCCAGTGTTTCCAAAGAACACTCTCTGGCCTGGGCACGCAGCGTGCGGATATTATTAAGATTTTTTAGTGCTTCGCTCATTGTCCTGATCTCTGAATAATGAATAGGAGAGTTGTTCTGCCCGCTAATAGTAGTGGTGGGGGGAAATAACTTCAACATTAAATTAATTTTTAGCTTTAAAAGTTCAAAGGTGAATTTATTAAATTATAAATTCCGCCAGATAAAGCGCGATGTAAGGACCAATGAAACGTTGATGTTTAACCGGCAACCTATAAAGCCCTGACACGGTTCAATGAAAATAAAGCTTAACGCTATACTGTCTTTAATATTCATATAGTCAAAAATAATGCGCTGCCGTTGCAGGACAGGCAATACCCGACGCTGGCTCTCGTCTGAACGTAACGGGCTGAAAATCAACACGGCATTGCCGGTCAGATATGGTAAAATCGCACTTATTTTGTTTCATCCACACTGGGATACCGTGCCAATGGCTCAACTCTATTTCTACTATTCGGCAATGAACGCGGGTAAATCAACCGCGCTTTTGCAGTCTTCCTATAATTATCAGGAGCGCGGTATGCGGACCCTGGTTTATACCGCTGAGATTGATAATCGCTTTGGTACCGGTAAAGTCAGTTCACGCATTGGCTTGTCATCACCGGCCGTTCTTTATAATGCCGAAAGCCAGCTGGATGTGGAAATTGCACAAGAGCATGCGCGCCAGCCCGTACACTGTGTGTTAGTGGATGAAAGTCAGTTTCTGACACGGGAACAGGTGAAGGCCTTGTCTGACGTGGTGGATAATCTGGATATTCCGGTGCTGTGTTATGGGTTAAGAACCGACTTTCTGGGAGAATTGTTTACCGGTAGCCAGTATCTGCTGGCCTGGGCCGATAAACTGGTGGAGCTTAAAACCGTATGTCATTGCGGACGTAAAGCGGGCATGGTGCTGCGTCTCGACAGCGAAGGCAAACCCTTCCGGGAAGGGGAGCAGGTGGTGATTGGCGGCAATGAGCGCTATATCTCGGTGTGCCGTAAGCACTATAAAAAAGCGATTGAGCAGGGCTGTTTGCAGGCTATCCACGGCGCGCAAACGCCAGTCGCGTAATCCTGTTCCTCACCTCAGGTTCACGCAGTCGCAAAAATCTTTCCTGGTGAACCTCATTCGTCTCTTTATCTTTATGGCGACCTGGGAGTCGGTCTGTTCGTGTGTGATAGCGATTGCACTATTTCACATTCACTGACAGCGGGCAAACAGCCTGCTTATCCTCAACAGCCATAAAAAACCCCCTTGTGACCGAGCCACAAGGGGGATGGCGCACCCGCACTAACGGGCTTGTTCCTGATTAGGCTTTTTTAACCTTTTTAGCGGCTTTGATATCGCTGATAGGTTGATTCAGGGGCTGTTCAACCTGGGCATAAGGCTCAACAAATTTGCGGCCGTAGTAACTGTCCAGCATGATCTGTTTCAGTTCAGCAATTAACGGATAACGTGGGTTAGCACCGGTACACTGATCGTCGAACGCATCCTCAGCCAGTTTGTCCACTTTCGCCAGAAAATCCGCTTCCTGCACGCCAGCTTCACGAATCGAGGCGGGAATACCCAGTTCCGTTTTAATTTCATCCAGCCAGACCAGCAGTTTCTCAATTTTCTGGGCAGTACGATCGCCTGTGGCGGTCAAACCAAGATGATCGGCGATTTCCGCATAGCGACGACGCGCCTGTGGACGATCATACTGACTGAATGCAGTCTGTTTGGTCGGGTTGTCATTTGCGTTATAACGAATGACGTTGGAAATCAGCAGCGAGTTAGCCAGTCCGTGGGGAATATGGAACTCGGAACCCAGTTTATGGGCCATCGAGTGACATACGCCGAGGAAGGCGTTGGCAAAGGCAATACCGGCGATGGTGGCGGCATTGTGCACACGTTCACGCGCAACCGGATTTTTGGCGCCTTCGGCATAACTGGCGGGCAGGTTCTCTTTCAGCAACTTAAGCGCCTGCAGTGCCTGACCATCAGAATACTCATTCGCCAGAACGGAAACATAGGCTTCCAGTGCATGGGTAACCGCATCCAGACCGCCAAAGGCGCAGAGTGAACGCGGCATATCCATTACGAGGTTCGCATCCACAATGGCCATATCCGGGGTCAGTGCATAATCTGCCAGCGGATATTTTTGACCGGTGGCATCATCCGTGACCACCGCAAACGGGGTCACTTCTGAACCGGTGCCGGAGGTAGTGGTGATGGCTACCATGCGGGCTTTGACGCCCATTTTCGGGAACTTATAGATACGTTTACGAATATCCATAAAGCGCAATGCCAGCTCTTCAAAGTGGGTTTCGGGATGCTCATACATCACCCACATGATTTTCGCCGCATCCATTGGCGAGCCGCCGCCCAGCGCAATGATCACATCGGGTTTAAAGCTATGCATTTGCTCTGCGCCTTTGCGAACAATGCTCAGTGTTGGGTCTGCTTCGACCTCGAAGAACACTTCCGTTTCAATACCGTGGGATTTCAGGACGCGGGTAACCTGGTCGGCATAGCCGTTATTGAACAGGAAGCGGTCAGTCACAACAAATGCACGTTTCGCGCCGTCGGTAGCGACCTCTTCTAAGGCGACAGGCAATGACCCACGACGGAAATAGATAGATTTCGGAAGTTTATGCCACAACATATTTTCAGCTCGCTTGGCGACGGTTTTCTTATTGATCAGATGCTTAGGTCCGACGTTTTCGGAAATTGAGTTACCTCCCCAGGAGCCACAACCCAGCGTCAACGAAGGCGCGAGTTTGAAGTTATATAAATCGCCAATCCCACCCTGAGAAGCGGGGGTATTAATCAGGATACGGGCCGTTTTCATTTTGTCGCCAAAATAGTGGACACGTGCGGACTGGTTATCCTGATCCGTGTACAGGCAGGAGGTGTGGCCAATGCCGCCCATGGCGACCAGTTTTTCCGCTTTACTGACGGCGTCTTCGTAATCTTTAGCCCGGTACATCGCCAGCGTTGGCGACAGTTTTTCATGGGCAAAAGGTTCGGATTCGTCGACCCGTTCAACTTCACCAATCAGAATTTTGGTATCGGTTGGTACCGTAATGCCCGCCATCTCAGCAATTTTTACTGCGGGCTGGCCCACAATCGCGGCGTTGAGGCCGCCATTTTTCAGGATAATATTCTGAACCGCCTGAAGTTCATGGCCCTGCAGCAGGTAGCCACCATGACTGGCGAAACGTGCCCGAACGGCATCGTAGATTGCATCGACAACAATAACGGACTGCTCTGAGGCACAAATCACGCCGTTATCAAACGTTTTCGACATCAGTATGGACGCCACCGCGCGTTTAACATCTGCCGTTTCATCAATCACGACAGGTGTATTCCCGGCACCGACACCAATAGCCGGTTTGCCGGAACTGTAAGCGGCTTTCACCATGCCCGGTCCACCTGTGGCAAGAATCAGATTGATGTCCGGGTGGTGCATCAGCTGATTCGACAGCTCAACAGAGGGCGCATCGATCCAGCCGATAATGTCTTTAGGGGCGCCAGCAGCAATCGCGGCCTGCAGCACAATATCGGCGGCTTTATTGGTGGCATCTTTGGCGCGAGGATGCGGCGAGAAGATAATACCGTTGCGGGTTTTAAGGCTGATCAGAGCTTTGAAGATGGCGGTAGAGGTGGGGTTGGTGGTCGGGACGATCCCACAAATCAGGCCGATGGGTTCGGCAATCGTAATGGTGCCAAAGGTATCATCGGTTTCCAGTACGCCGCAGGTTTTATCATCCTTATAGGCGTTATAAATATATTCGGACGCAAAATGATTTTTGATGACTTTGTCTTCGACAATGCCCATGCCCGATTCTGCGACCGCCATCTTCGCTAAGGGAATACGGGCATCAGCAGCGGCCAGTGCGGCTGCGCGGAAAATAGCATCGACTTGTTGTTGAGAAAAACTGGCGAAAGCTTGCTGGGCTTTTTTTACCCGTTCAACCAGTGCATTGAGTTCAGCGACATTAGTAACGGCCATTGTGATCTCCTGAGGAAGTTAAACTTTTTTAGGAAACAAGCCTGAACGGAAAGTATAGCCAGGGTAAAAACCGCTCAATCACGGAGCATGAAAGTGCGGTTTTTCAGTTGTTTACTAAAAGAATTCTTTTTCTCCGGTGGTATCGTGGCTGACAACAAAAGAGTATCGGGTTTAGGGGACAGCAATGATGATCCAAATCAATTTAAACCACAGCTGACACCTTTCAGCCTGCGGTTCATGAGGGGGAGGGCGATGAGGTTAAAAGCGGTAACAAAAGTAACATCTGCCAGCCATTGTGGAATGGCTGGTTTAACGCCCTAAACTGTAAGTAAATTAACAGAATAAATAACTCTCGCTTCAACTGGCGTGCGCGGCGTTTTTACCTTACATTAGGCGCGTTTTTCATCTGGGATGTGGAGTGAACCGTGAATCCTGCGCTGTTAGATCTTTCTGGCTATATCAAGTTTTTCGTAGGCCTGTTTGCACTGGTGAATCCCATTGGCATCATTCCGGTGTTTATCAGCATGACGCGTTATCAGGGCGTGGCAGAACGTAATAAAACGAATCTCACCGCAAACCTTGCTGTGGCCATTATTCTCTGGACGTCGCTGTTTTTAGGGGATGCCATTCTGCATGTGTTTGGCATCTCAATTGATTCTTTCCGTATTGCCGGGGGCATTCTGGTTGTCACGATAGCGATGTCGATGATCAGCGGAAAGCTGGGCGAAGATAAACAAAACAAGCAGGAAAAAACAGAAACCGCGATTCGCGAAAGTATTGGCGTTGTTCCGCTGGCTTTACCGCTGATGGCCGGGCCCGGCGCAATCAGCTCAACTATCGTCTGGAGTACGCGCTATCACAGTTGGTTAAATCTGCTGGGATTTACCGTGGCAGTGGCCATTTTTGCCTTCAGTTGTTGGTTACTGTTTCGTGCCGCCCCTATTATGGTCAGAGTACTGGGGCAAACGGGCATCAACGTCATCACCCGTATCATGGGGCTGCTGTTAATGGCGCTGGGCATCGAATTTGTGGTAACAGGCATTAAAGCGATTTTTCCAGGGCTGGTAAGCTGAATACCCACTTATTTTAACAAGCATAAAAAGACAGGCATCAAAAGAGTGCAATACGACACAATATTGCACTCTAAACGGGCAATTATTTGCACCGCTGTATATCCCCTCCGGGTTATCACTTTCCCTAATACTCAGTGCGCGTCCCGATAGTACGCGCCTGGCCTTCCTGTCATCAATCTCACCTTATATTCTGCTTTGACGATGCATGTTGGCATGATTAATGCTGGTAAAGGCCCATTAATGCCTTTTTAAATGGCACATCGGGAAAGAATGACGCTACAACAACGCAGTCAAAATCGGTGAATGTAATATTCTGGTTAGAATAGCATCAAATCTATGAATATTTTTATAATTCAGTAGGTTAATGTATTTTTAGGCTAAAAATTAACACTTCCACTGGGAAAAATCTCATGATAAAAGAGAAACAGATAACATTTTAACTATTTAGTTTTGGCGCCGTCATTCAGCTTCTGCTAATTTTCGGCGCATTGAGCATGTTTTCCCGAAGGTCGAAATAGCAAGATTTTTTTCTTGATGCAGACGGGATTGCAGAATAAAAACGGGCAGGTCAACAAGGTGTGGTAAATGAACGCTCAGCAATATTGGTCTTGTCTGGCACTAGGTGTGATGACTGCTTTACCCGTCTGTGCGGCCAGCGTACCCGCCGGCGTGACCTTATCGCCACAGCAGCAAATTGTCATTAACAATGGCTCCGAAGTGGCCTCACTTGACCCGCATAAGACGGAAGGTGTGCCGGAATCCAATATTATCCTGAATCTGCTGGACGGGCTGGTTAATACAGATAATAACGGTAAGGTTGTCCCCGGTGTGGCTGAGAGCTGGGAAAATCAGCAAGGAAAAATCTGGACCTTCACGCTGCGCAACGATGCAAAATGGAGCAACGGCGAACCGGTAACGGCTAACGATTTTGTTTACAGCTGGCGACGCCTGGCCGATCCGAAAACTGCATCTCCTTACACCAGTTATCTGCAGGCGGCGCATATTGCCAATGCCGACGAGATTATTGCGGGTAAAGCGGCACCAGACCAACTGGGCGTAAAAGCGATTGACGATCACCATTTACAGGTCACTTTAACAGAGCCCGTTCCCTATCTGATTGCCATGCTGGCGCATACGGCTATGAAACCCGTGTATGCACCCGCTATCCAGAAATGGGGCGAGGCGTGGACTCAACCCGGGCATTATGTTGGTAATGGTGCTTATACCTTAAGTGACTGGGTCGTCAACGAAAAAATTGTCCTGAAGCGCAATCCGCTTTACTGGAACAACGCGCAAACCGTGATTGAGCAGGGGACATTTCTGCCGATCAGTTCTGAGAACAGCGACATTAACCGCTATCGCAGCGGTGGCCTGGATATGACCAACAGCGCCATCCCGCCCAATATGTTCGCGAAGCTGCGTAAGGACATCGGCGACGAAGTCAAAGTCAGCCCCTTGTTGTGTACGTTTTATTATGAAATCAACAACAAAAAGCCGCCTTTTACTGATGCGCGCGTGCGCGCGGCTATAAAGATGACGCTGGACCGCGACATTATCGCCAAAAAGATTATGGGGCAGGGCCAGATTCCGGCTTACAGTTTTACACCGCCCTATACCAATGGGGCCGCGTTAGCCACACCGGAATGGATGACCTGGTCCCAGTCGCAGCGCAATGAGGCGGCAAAGAAACTGCTGGCGGAAGCGGGTTTCGACAGTAAAAATCCTTTGCGTTTTACGCTGCTCTATAACACCTCCGATCAAAATAAAACCCAGGCGATTGCTGCAGCGTCAATGTGGCAGCGCAACCTCGGGGCGCAGGTCACCTTACAAAATCAGGAATGGAAAACGCTGCTGGAAACGCGTCATCAGGCACAGTATGACGTGGTGCGGGCCACATGGTGCGCGGATTATAACGAGCCCTCTACTTTCCTGAATATGTTCCTGAGTCCGTCGTCGACCAATACCGCGTTTTATCGTAGTGCGGCCTTTGATCGGCTGATGGCAGACACGCTAAGCGTCACAAAGGATGCTGACCGCGCGGCATTGTATCAGCAGGCTGAAACACAACTCGACAAAGACTCGGCAATTGTGCCAGTTTACTACCGCGTCAGCGTGAGGCTGGTTAAACCCTGGGTTGGCGGGTTCACCGGCCACGATCCGCAGGACATGACAGATCTGAAATATTATTTCATTAAACAACACTGATAACGCGCTTATCCGGCGGCACAGCCGGGAAGGGCGTTACCGTGCTGACCACGCTACAGGGTCAATGCTCCCCAGGTGAAAACACCGGGGCCCGAATACGGGGAACACTGAGGTCGCAAACACCCTCGGTGAAAATAAAAAAACTGGAGTTAAGAATGAACAACATCACGAAGAAAACCCTGATTGCTGCCAGCGTCTTTGCAGCGATGAGTGCGCTCACAGCCAACAGCGTTATCGCCGCCACGGTCCCTGCCGGGGTTGAGCTGGCCGCGAAGCAGGAGCTGGTAAAAGGAAACGGTAGCGAGGTTCAGTCACTGGATCCGCACAAAATTGAAGGCGTACCGGAATCGAACGTCAGCCGTGACCTGTTTGAAGGACTGGTGATCAGCGATACCAACGGCCATCCGATTCCTGGCGTGGCAGAGAGCTGGGATAATAAAGACTTTAAAGTCTGGACCTTCCATCTGCGCAAAAATGCCAAATGGTCAAACGGTGAGCCGGTGACTGCTCAGGATTTCGTTTACAGCTGGCAGCGTCTGGCCGATCCGAAAACCGCGTCTCCTTATGCCAGCTATCTGCAATACGGTCACCTGGCCAACGTTGACGATATTATCGCCGGTAAGAAACCGCCAACAGATTTGGGCGTGAAGGCGCTTGACGATCATACGCTGCAAGTGACCCTGAGCGAGCCGGTTCCGTATTTCTATAAATTACTGATTCACTCCTCAATGTCGCCGGTAAACAAAGCGGTTATTGAGAAATTCGGTGATAAGTGGACCCAGCCTGAAAATATCGTCAGCAATGGTGCCTTTAAGCTGGAATCTCACGTCATTAACGAACGTATTACCGTTGTGCGCAACCCTAATTACTGGGATAACGCGCATACCGTGCTGAACAAAGTCACCTTCCTGCCTATTTCGTCAGAAGTCAGTGATGTTAACCGTTACTTCTCTGATAACGGCAGTGACATGACCTATAACAATCTGCCGATTGAGCTGTTCAAAAAATTACAGCGTGACAACGGTAAAGAGCTGCATGTTGACCCTTATCTGTGCACCTACTATTACGAAATTAATAATCAGAAAGCGCCTTTCACCGATCCGCGCGTACGTGCCGCATTGAAACTGGGTATCGACCGCGACATTATCGTGGATAAAGTGCTGGCGCAGGGCCAGAAGCCAGCCTACAGCTACACGCCACCTGCAACAGATGGTATGGAACTGGTGAAGCCAGAGTGGTTTACCTGGTCACAGGAAAAACGTAATGCTGAAGCCAAAAAGCTGCTGGCTGAAGCCGGTTACACGGCAGACAAACCGTTAACGTTTACGCTCCTGTACAACACCTCCGATCTGCATAAAAAACTGGCCATTGCCGCCTCGTCGATTTGGGCCAAAAATCTGGGTGTGAAAGTGAAGCTGGAGAACCAGGAGTGGAAAACCTTCCTGGATACGCGTCATCAGGGCAACTTCGACGTTGCACGTGCAGGCTGGTGTGCAGACTATAACGAACCGACGTCGTTCCTGAATACCATGCTGTCTGACAGCAGTAACAACACCGCGCACTACAAGAGCCCGGCCTTCGACAAGCTGATGAAAGATGCCCTGGCCACGACCGATGATAAAGCCCGGTCGGCTGACTATGAAAAAGCTGAGCAGCAGCTGGATAAAGACTCTGCCATCGTGCCATTGTACTACTACGTGAACACCCGTCTGGTGAAACCGTATGTCGGTGGTTATACCGGTAAAGATCCGCTGGATAACGTCGCAGACAGAAACCTGTACATCATTAAGCACTAACAGAACACCAAGAACAGCGGCGGCGCCATGAGCGCCGCCTGTATTTTTTAATGCAATGTGAAGCACCAGCCTGGTAGGTACGGCAATGTTAAAATTCATTTTGCGTCGGTTACTTGAAGCCATCCCGACGCTTTTCGTCCTTATTACTATCTCCTTCTTTATGATGCGACTGGCCCCCGGCAGTCCGTTCACGGGTGAGCGTACGCTGTCGCCAGAGGTGATGGCGAATATCGAGGCGAAATATCACCTCAACGATCCCATTGGCAAGCAATATGTTGATTACCTGATTCAACTGGCCCATGGCGACTTTGGCCCCTCGTTTAAATATAAAGACTATTCGGTAAACTACCTGGTTGGTCATGCCTTTCCGGTGTCGGCCAAACTGGGGCTGGCTGCCTTTATCCTGGCCGTAGTACTGGGCGTGACGGCAGGGGTTATCGCCGCGCTGAAGCAAAACACCCTTTGGGATTACGTCGTCATGGGGGTGGCAATGACCGGCGTGGTCATACCGAGTTTTGTGGTTGCCCCGCTGTTAGTCCTGATTTTCGCCATTACGCTGAAATGGCTGCCGGGTGGCGGCTGGAACGGTGGACAGTGGAACTATATGCTGCTGCCGATGGTGGCGTTATCCCTGGCTTACATTGCCAGTATCGCGCGTATCACTCGTGGCTCGATGATTGAGGTGATGCATTCCAACTTTATCCGTACCGCGCGAGCCAAAGGGTTGCCGTTACGTCGTATCGTTTTACGTCACGCGCTCAAGCCAGCACTGTTGCCGGTTATTTCCTATATGGGACCGGCATTTGTGGGCATTATTACTGGCTCTATGGTGATTGAATCTATTTACGGACTGCCCGGTATCGGTCAGCTGTTTGTCAACGGCGCGCTTAACCGTGACTACTCGCTGGTACTGAGCCTGACGATTCTGGTGGGGCTGTTGACCATTCTGTTTAACGCGATCGTCGATGTGCTCTATGCCGTTATCGACCCGAAAATTCGCTACTGATTCTGGAGTTCGCCATGATGTTAAGTAAGAAAAATAGCGAAGCTCTTGATGCATTCAGTGAAAAACTGGAAGTCGAAGGGCGTAGCCTGTGGCAGGATGCCCGTCGCCGTTTTATTCATAACCGGGCCGCGTTAATCAGCCTGATGGTGCTGATGTTAATCACGCTGTTTGTAATTTTCGCGCCTATGTTGTCACCGTTCTCCTATTTCGATACCGACTGGGGAATGATGTCATCGCCGCCAGATACCACGTCCGGACACTGGTTTGGCACCGACTCGTCGGGGCGTGATCTGCTGGTGCGCGTCGCCATTGGTGGTCGTATTTCGTTAATGGTGGGCATTGCCGCTGCGTTGATCGCCGTGGTGGTGGGAACGCTCTACGGTTCCATTGCCGGTTACCTTGGTGGAAAAATCGACTCCGTGATGATGCGTATTCTGGAAATCCTTAACTCCTTCCCGTTTATGTTTTTCGTCATTCTGTTGGTCACCTTCTTTGGCCGTAACATCCTGCTGATTTTTGCTGCTATCGGTATGGTGTCGTGGCTGGACATGGCGCGTATCGTGCGTGGACAAACTCTGAGCCTGAAGCGCAAAGAGTTTATTGAAGCGGCGCATGTCGGCGGCGTTTCGACCTGGAAAATCGTGACGCGCCATATCGTGCCTAACGTGCTGGGCGTGGTGGTGGTTTACGCCTCGCTGCTGGTACCCAGCATGATTCTGTTCGAATCATTCCTGAGCTTTCTCGGCCTGGGCACCCAGGAGCCGCTGAGTAGCTGGGGGGCGCTGTTGAGCGATGGGGCTAACTCCATGGAAGTTTCGCCGTGGCTGTTGCTGTTCCCGGCCATTTTCCTGGTGGTCACGCTGTTCTGTTTTAACTTTATTGGCGATGGCCTGCGTGATGCCCTCGACCCCAAAGATCGTTAAGGAGTTTCCCGATGACTATTCATGAATTTCAGCCTGCTCAGGCTGCACGCGCGGGAAGCGACCTGTTGCTTGAAGTGAAAGACTTACGTGTTACGTTCGGCACCCATGACGGTGATGTCACCGCCGTGAACGATCTCAATTTCTCACTGCGTGCCGGGGAAACCCTGGGCATTGTCGGTGAGTCAGGCTCGGGTAAATCGCAAACCGCGTTTGCGCTGATGGGCCTGCTGGCCAGCAATGGCCGCATTGGCGGCTCTGCGTTGTTCAACGGTAAAGAGATTCTTAATCTGCCGGAAAAACAGTTAAACCGGCTGCGCGCTGAACAAATCGCGATGATTTTTCAGGATCCCATGACATCACTGAATCCGTATATGCGGGTCGGCGAACAGTTAATGGAAGTGCTGAAACTGCACAAAGGCATGAGCAGCGCTCAGGCCTTTGAAGAGTCGGTGAAAATGCTGGACGCGGTAAAAATGCCCGAAGCCCGCAAACGCATGAAGATGTACCCACATGAGTTTTCGGGCGGGATGCGTCAGCGCGTGATGATCGCGATGGCGCTCCTGTGCCGGCCTAAGCTGCTGATTGCGGATGAACCGACGACCGCACTGGATGTTACGGTGCAGGCGCAGATTATGACGCTGCTGAATGAGCTGAAGCGCGAGTTCAATACGGCGATCATCATGATTACCCACGATCTGGGCGTGGTGGCCGGGATCTGCGATAAAGTGCTGGTGATGTATGCAGGCCGCACCATGGAATACGGTCGCGCGCGCGATGTGTTTTATCAGCCGGCTCACCCCTACTCGATTGGTCTCCTGAATGCGGTGCCAAGACTGGATGCAGAAGGTGAAAGCCTGACCACCATTCCGGGTAATCCACCAAACCTGCTGCGTCTGCCGCAGGGTTGTCCGTTCCAGCCGCGCTGTCCGCATGCCATGGATATCTGTTCCAAAGCACCGCCGCTGTTACCGTTTGCAGAAGGGCGCTTGCGCGCCTGCTTTAAGCCGGTGGAGGAACTCGTATGAGCCTGGCAGAAAAAAAAGTCCTACTCGAAATTGCCGATCTGAAAGTTCATTTCGACATCAAGGATGACAAGCAGTGGTTCTGGCAGCCGCCAAAAACGCTGAAGGCCGTGGATGGTGTCAGTCTGCGCCTGTACGAAGGGGAAACGCTGGGTGTGGTGGGCGAATCCGGCTGCGGTAAATCCACGCTGGCACGAGCGATTATCGGGTTAGTAAAAGCCACGGAAGGCCGTGTCACCTGGCTTGGCCGTAACCTGCTGGGGCAGAGTGAGGAAGAGTGGCGTAAGGCGCGTAGCGATATCCAGATGATATTTCAGGATCCGCTGGCCTCGCTTAACCCGCGTATGACCATCGGCGATATTATCGCCGAGCCCTTACGTACCTATCACCCTGAGCTTTCTCGCCAGGACATCAAAGATCGCGTCAAAACGATGATGATGAAAGTGGGCTTGTTGCCTAACCTGATTAACCGGTATCCGCACGAGTTTTCAGGCGGTCAGTGTCAGCGTATCGGCATTGCGCGTGCATTGATTCTTGAGCCTAAACTGATCATCTGTGATGAACCGGTCTCTGCACTGGATGTGTCCATTCAGGCGCAGGTGGTCAACCTGCTACAGCAACTGCAGCGAGAAATGGGGCTGTCGCTGATCTTTATCGCCCACGACCTGGCGGTGGTGAAGCACATCTCGGATCGCGTACTGGTGATGTATCTGGGCCACGCGGTGGAGCTGGGCACCTACGATGAGGTGTATACCCATCCGCAGCATCCTTATACCAAAGCGCTGATGTCAGCCGTACCGATTCCCGATCCGGATCTGGAAAAAAATAAGCAGATTCAGTTGCTGGAAGGGGAGTTACCGTCGCCGATCAATCCGCCATCCGGGTGCGTTTTCCGCACCCGCTGCCCGATTGCCGGACCGGAATGCGCCAAAACGCGGCCGCTGCTCGAAGGCAGCTTCCGCCATGCGGTGTCCTGCCTGAAGGTGGATCCGCTTTAAACCAAAACGCCGGGCTGTTGCCCGGCGTTTTCGTTACGAGGTGAGGACTACTCACGCCACAAAATATGGCACAGCTTATGATCTTTTTCCCGACACAGCAGTACGCGCGCAAACACATCGGTAATAGGTTCGCCGTCTGCTTCGCCCAGACCAATGACCACTTCAGAGAAAAAGTCGGGGTTCAAATCGAAGTCCACGTGCTCCTGCCAGTCTTCGCCCGGATCAAACAGTTCTGCGCCGCCACGCTCTTCAAACTGCAGATTGAAAAGAATAATGTCTGCAGGGTCAAGGTTGTCACCTGCCAGTTCAAGAAAAATGTCGTAGGCCTGTTCCAGCGTTTCGTCTTCTGTCAGGCGGTTGTTCAGATCCATTTTCGGTCCCGTTTATCTGAGGGCAGTTCGTAATTTCGCTCGTTTTACAGTAAAGGACTAAAGAAGTAAAACAGTCGTTCGACAATCCGCTTCCACCAGGCACGTTTTGCCCACCGTCTGGCGTCAAGCAGGCGCGAACGGGCAATATAGTCGTCCTGGACGCAGGCCAAATCGCTGCCAAATCCGGCATCATCGACGGCGAGTGTAATTTCGAAATTCAGCCATAAGCTGCGCATATCGAGATTCACGGTCCCCACTAAACTCAACTGACCATCGACCAGCACGCTCTTGGTATGCAGCAGGCCATCTTCAAACTGGTAGATCTTAACGCCGGCCTCAAGCAGCTCACTAAAAAACGAACGGCTGGCCCAGCTTACCAGCAGAGAGTCGTTGTGCCGGGGAACCACCAGACTCACATTGACACCACGTAGCGCAGCCGTGCAGATGGCATGCAGCAGATCGTCACTGGGCACCAGATAAGGCGTGGTCATGATCAGCTGTTCGCGGGCAGAGTAGACCGCCGTAAGCAACGCCTGATGAATTAAATCCTCGGGGAAACCGGGACCGGAAGCGATCACCTGAACGGTATGACCACTTTCCTGTTCGAACGGCATAATATTGCGGTCGGGCGGTGGGGGCAGAATACGCTTGCCGGTCTCAATTTCCCAGTCACAGCTGTAAACGATCCCCATGGCGGTTGATACCGGCCCTTCCATACGCGCCATCAGATCGACCCACTGACCCACGCCCGCGTCCTGTTTAAAAAAGCGCGGGTCCACCAGATTCATGCTGCCGGTATAGGCGATATAGTTGTCAATCAACACCATTTTGCGATGCTGACGTAAATCCATACGACGCAGAAAGACACGCAGCAGGCTGACCTGTAGCGCCTCAACCACATCAATACCCGCATTACGCATCATCCCGACCCACGGGCTGCGGAAGAAGGCGACGCTCCCTGCGGAATCCAGCATAAGGCGGCAGTGAACACCGCGCCGCGACGCGGCCATCAGGGATTCGGCGACTTCATCCGCCAGTCCGCCCGGATTCCAGATATAAAACACCATCTCAATATTGTGCCGGGCCAGCTGAATATCCCTGATGAGGGCTTTCATTACATCGTCCGAACTGGTCAACAGCTGTAACTGATTCCCTTTTACCCCTGCGATGCCCTGACGGTTGTTGCACAACTGAAATAACGCCTGCGCGACATCGCTGTAATCGGTGGCAAAGATTTCGGTACGCTTTTTAAGATCATTCAGCCAGCGGGCGGTAGAGGGCCACATCGTTCGCGCGCGTTCAGCCCGGCGTTTACCCAGATGCAATTCACCAAACGACAGATAAGCAATAATGCCAACCAGTGGCAGAATAAAAATAATCAGCAGCCATGCCATTGCCGAGGTTACGGCTCGTCGCTTCATCAGAATGCGCAGGGTAATACCTGCAATCAATAACCAGTAACCAAATACCAATAACCAACTGATAAGCGTATAAAACGTCGTCATTAAGTGGACATCCTGTTCGCGCTTGAATCTGAGAAGTTTACGTGGAGATGGTAGGGAGTGAAACCCTTAATCATCGTGGTATGTCAATGCGAGATCCGATTTGGCATTAGCGCAGAGATCTCTATAATGCGTGCGCGTGAGTCAGATGTCAGAGAGGAAGTTATGAGACGAAGCAGAAACGAAGTGGCCCGCTGGAGAATGTTGCGTCAGGTGCAGCGTCGACGTTCGCGCTGGCTGGAAGGGCAGTCACGCCGCTATAAACGCATCCATGGGATTCGCCATCAACTGGCGCAACAGCAACGTCGTTCCATTCTGTTTATCACACAAAATCTCTGATGACGCAGCCGCGCGAAGCGGCTGTTAAATTACTGTCCGGTCATCAATAAGTTGACGTTAACCAACTGGACGGCTGCCGCCAGTACAATCAGCATGACGATCAGGTGTTTTTTGTTTCGCCAGCCGTGCTTTCGCCACAGATACAACGCGCCACCCACAAGCAGGGTGATGACCAGCAGCAGGGCCATGATAATGGCATGCATTCAGACTATCTCTGTAGAAGCGTCAGTGTTGCCGCCGGGCTCAGAAAACCCGCTTAAACGGCTTGACGCTGACGTGTTTGTAAACACCGGCCGCAATATAGGGATCGTCCGCTGCCCAGGCCTGGGCCGTTTCCAGTGACGGAAACTCTGCAATCACCGTGGAGCCGGTAAAACCGGCTACGCCAGGATCGTTACTGTCAACCGCAGGCATGGGGCCTGCAACGATCAAACGGCCTTCTTCATGCAGCAGCTTCAGACGCGCAAGGTGAGCGGGGCGCACCGCGTTGCGTTTTTCCAGAGAATCGGCGTTATCTTCAGCATAAATGACGTAAAGCACTAGGGCGCTCCCATTGACTCTATAAATTTTGCAACACGGTAAGGGATAGTTAAGTAGAGTGCAAACGAAACCTTGCGTCAATAACGTGCTGAGCATAATGGGCTAAAGGGGCTTTTTTCGCCCGGCAATAAGGTGATTATTGAAACTGATTGCTATTTGCATTTAAAATCAGGGCTTCATTTGATAACTGCGATTGTTATGACCACGCTGACTATGCCCTTACCGAAACGCACGCCTGTCGCCATGATGTTGTCCGTTGTGCTCCATGGTGCAGTCATTGCCGGTATTCTCTATGCGTCTTTTCATCAAACCAGAGAACTGCCCAAAGCATCCCAGCCAATCAGTGTGACAATGGTCGCGCCCGAGGTTCAGCCTGAACCCGCAATCACGCAACCGACACCGCAACCGGAACCCCAGCCAGCCCCCGAGCCTGTTGCCGAGCCGAAACCTGCTCCGGAACCGCCTAAAGCTGAGCCAGTGCCGATTCCCAAACCGGAACCCAAACCTGAGCCAAAACCCAGACCGCGGCACCAGCCCAAACATACACAGTCAAAACGCGAAGTAAAACCGCGTGAGGAAGCGAAGCCCCAGGCCAACCCCTTTAAGCAGGATGCGCCTGCAACACAGACTAAGCCTGCGACAGCGCCGAAAACCACACCGTCAGCGACGCCTGCGCAGACCGCCTCAACCGGCCCAAAAGCGCTGAATATCAGCAAGCCAGCCTATCCACCACGCGCGGCGGCCCTGCGAGTAGAAGGCCGTGTCAGAGTGAAATTTGATGTGGACAGTGACGGACGGGTCGACAACATCGATATTCTGTCTGCGGAACCGCGCAACATGTTTGAGCGCAGCGTCAAACAGGCCATGCGTTCGTGGCGCTATCAGAGCGGTAAGCCCGGTACCGGTCTGACGATGAATATTGTGTTTAAAATTAACGGCGGGGCCAGCCTTGAATAAGGCTTGTGAGGCGTTTCAGCAATGTGAAGTCGGCTAAGCGGGCCCGGACCCACCCGGGTCCGGTTCAGATTCAGCCTGTCTGCGATGTCAGGCTGAACCGCACTCAGGCAGGGGCTGACTGATTGTCCCGTCCCGCAGGCAGTTGACGGGGATGGCCTTCATTATCCACCGCAACATAAATAAAGACCGCTTCGGTTGCGCAATAGGTCTGACCAATAGGCTCAGACGACACTTTCTTAATCCATACCTGCACATTGATCGTCATTGAGCTGTTGCCCGTGCGAATGCACTTTGCGTAGCAACTGACAACATCGCCGACCGCGACGGGTTTTAAAAAGGTCATGCCATCCACTCTGACGGTGACGACACGGCCCTCGGCGATTTCTTTTGCCAGAATGGCACCGCCCATATCCATTTGCGACATTAACCAGCCACCGAAGATGTCGCCGTTTGCGTTAGTATCCGCAGGCATCGCGAGCGTCCGCATGACCATTTCGCCCTGGGGCAATTTATGTTTTTCGTCCATTGTGTTGTTTTCTTATGTAATGAATGAAAGAAAGTCTGCCCGCACAGACGGGCAGCAGGTTTATTTTTGCTGTTGTTGCGGCATTTTACGCCAGATATAGAGCCCACTCAGTAAGGTAAAGAGTAGCGTCAGGCCGGTCAGCCCAAACACTTTAAAGTTAACCCAGACTGACTGAGGTAACCAAAATGCCACATAGATATTCGCCAGACCACACAATAAAAAGAAGAGGGCCCAGGCAATATTCAGATTGCGCCATACGGTGTTGGGTAACTCCAGCTCTTTTCCCAACATGGTCTGAATTAACGGCTGTTTCATAAACCACTGGCTGAACAGTAACGCCAGCGCAAACAGGCTGTAGATCACCGTGACTTTCCATTTAATAAATTCATCATTATGGAAAACCAGGGTGAGCGTGCCAAACACCGCCACCAGCACAAACGTAAAAATGGTCATTTTTTCAAGCTTGCGATAGAGCACCCAGCTTGCCACCAGCGCCAGGCCGGTCGCGACAACCAGGGCTCCTGAGGCGACGAAGATGTCGTACAACTTATAAAAAATAAAGAAAACCACAAGGGGAAGAAAGTCGAGTAACTGCTTCATAGTCATTCCAGTTAAGGCGGTATTCCCGGCCAGTGCGCCCGAAGGCGCACGGACAATCAACGTAACAGCATATAAAGCCGGTACAGGTAAATTACTAACAGGGTTGAAATCAGATTCCCGATAGCGGTGAAAATCACCGTCGACACGTTCATCGGCAGCACCACTAACGAGGTAAAGAAAAACATCACTGCCAGTTTTGCCAGCAGCCACAGAATAATGGCTGGCGCAATCAGTCTGACGTTTTTCCAGGCCATGCGCATGCTGGCGCGCATGGCGGCGATAACGCCCAGTTTTTCATTTGCCAGAATGATTGGCGACAACGAGAGCACGATGGTAAGCAGCACGCCAGGCACCACCAGAACCATAAAACCCAGTTGGGCGACCAGGGTGATCAAAAAGGTCAGCAGCAGCAGTTTCGGTAATAAAGGCGCGGCTGTACCAATGGCACGCAGCGCGCTCACGCGCTGGCCAGACGATACCAGCGGAATCAGGCACAGCATACCGCCCAACAGCAGCGTATTGCCGACAAGGCCTGCAAAAGTACCCGCAGCAGACGCACGCAGCAGAACCTGCTGCTGTTCGGGCGACATGCTCTGCACCATTTCAAACAGCGAGGCACTGCTGATATCGCCTTGCTGCAGGATCGCCATTTGATCGTCACCCGGTGTGAACGCATGTAAAAGCATCACTGTGACAAACGCGGTCAACAGTGACATCAGCACCAGGGTAATCAGTTGATGACGAAAAAAATTTCCTGTGTCACGGTATAACGAGCTTGCCGTGATAGACATGTACACTCCTTGAAAGAACCGGGTTAATTAACCCGTCGATTGTACATGTTCTGGCGGCTCGCTGGCACCCGCAACCGGATAACTTTCTGTCATAACAGGTAAAGATGGGTGAAACAGTGCGGGAAGGCCATAGCGTGCCCGGGCCCGATCGCAGCCTTCATTCCCGATCCCGTTTTCGCCGGACATAGCAAACTCCCGGCAGGGCGAGGGGCGGTTCTCATAAATACTGCACGACACGCAGTGGCCGATTTCCCCTTCAAGCGCAATACAGCGCGGCGAACGATCGTTCGTCCCACGCATATTTCGCATCATCAGACTTAAAGGTTCCGTTAATTCTGTGGGAACGGGGCCGCCCGCATCGTCGGCTTCAGCCCAGTAAAACGAGACGCGGAAGTGGGCACAGCAGGCACCACAGCTAATACAGGGGTTTGTAGTTTCACTCATTTGATCGCCCGCCACCTCTAAGGCATCGAACCAAAATCACAGGGGGAGATGAGCAAAGTAATGCCGCTCCATTTTTTCGGCAAGCACTATTTGTGTCCGGGATACGGGCATAAAATTGATCTGAGTCAATCCATTGTTTTTTAAATCATTTTTCCGTCTTGATTTAGATGCATTTATAAAAAAATCGCGCTAAACCTGTGCGCACAAAAAAATGATTCAGTGCAGGCACCTTACTTTCTCACAGGAGTGACTATGAAACTGGCTAAATGCGCCATGCTGCTGGCGCTTGCGTTACCTCAACTGGCACTGGCCCACCAGGCAGGTGATTTTTTTATTCGCGCAGGTAGCGCCACCGTTCGACCTAACGAAGGCTCGGATAACGTACTGGGTATGGGCGGATTCAGTGCCAGTAATGATACCCAACTGGGTTTAACGTTCACCTATATGGCGACAGACAATATTGGCGTCGAGCTACTGGCCGCCACACCGTTCCGCCATAAAGTTGGCCTTGGCCCAACGGGCACGCTGGCGACGGTCCGGCAATTGCCGCCCACGCTGATGGCACAGTACTACTTCTTTGACAGCCAAAGCAAAGCGCGACCCTATGTCGGCGTCGGCATTAACTACACGACGTTTTACGATGCAAAGTTTAATCAGACCGGTCGTGATGCGGGATTAAGTGATCTCAGTGTGAAAGACTCGTGGGGCATTGCCGGTCAGGTAGGGCTGGATTATCAGATTAACCGTGACTGGCTGCTGAATGCATCATTGTGGTACATGGATATTGATACGAACGTGAAATTTAAAGCGGGCGATCAGCAGCAAAATATTCATATGCGTGTTGACCCCTGGGTATTCTTCTTTGGCGCAGGTTATCGCTTCTGAAGAAAAAAGGGCCACGCAATGCGTGGCCCTTTTGGGTTTAAAACGGCGTTATTTAATTTGCATGTTATTTACGACGGATCTTACCCCAGCAACGCTTCGGGTCACCTGAACGGCACGGTTAGCCATTTGTGGTGAGCTGACAAAGCCGCTGAGCTGCACTTTACCTTTAAAGGTTTCAACGTTGATTTCGGTTGATTTCAGCGACTCATCTTTTAACAATTCGGCTTTCACTTTGGTGGTAATCACGGTGTCATCAATGTAACCGCCGGTGCCTTCTTTCGTTGGCGTTGGCGCACAGGCGCTGAGTGTTAATGCAACAACAGCCGCGACCATGGCACTTGCCAGCACTTTAAACCATTTCATTGCTTCTCTCCCTGTCACAAATAGGATACGTCGTTACCATAACGGCGCCTGTTAATTGTGGTGCAGAAAATCCGAAATGGGCAAACGGACAGCGAAAAAAAACAGCGAAATCATGCCTTACCGGGCGGTAAGGCATAAGGTGAAGGCTGTTAGCGGGTGGCGGCTTTGAGATCGTGGATAAATGTTCTCAATGCGTCCAGCATGACCTCTGGCTCGGCGTGATGCTTTTCAATAATTTTCACAACAGCGGAACCTGAAATTGCACCGGCTGTGCCTGCCACGAGAGAGTCTTTTACCTGGGAAGGTTCGGAAATGCCAAAGCCCTGTAGCGGCGGGGCTGCATGGTATTCCTTCAGGCGGGTTATCAGATGATCAAGTGGCAGGCTGGCCCGCTTTTCAGTACCCGTGACGCCCGCTCGTGATAACAGATAGGTGTAACCGCGACCGTGAGAAGCGATTTCGCGCAGAAGTTCATCGCTGGCGTTAGGTGGGCAGATGAAAATGGGCGCAATACCGTGACGCATAGCCGCCTGACGGAACGGTGCCGATTCCTCTACGGGCACATCAGCCACGAGGACAGAGTCGACCCCCGCTTTGGCACAACGCGCATAAAAGTCATCAATACCATTGCTGAACACCAGATTGGCATACATCAGTAAACCTATCGGGAGTTCGGGATATTTTTGACGAATCGCCGCGAGCATTTCAAAACACTGTGCCGTCGTCGTTCCGCCAGCGAAGGCACGCAGTGTTGCACTTTGAATAGTAGGACCATCTGCTAAAGGATCAGAAAAGGGAATTCCCAGTTCAAGTGCGTCAGCTCCGCCTTCTACCAGCGCATCGATAATGCGTAATGACAGGGCAGGTGACGGGTCACCCAGAGTTACGAAGGGAACCAGCGCACCTTCTTTCTTCGCCGCCAGACGCGTAAACAGTCGATCATAACGTTCCATCAAATTTCTCCCTGCGCAGTCAGAATATCGTGAACGGTGAAGATATCTTTATCACCCCGACCAGAAAGGTTCACCACAATCAGCTGCTCTTTCTCCGGCTCCGCCTTCGCCATTTTTAACGCATGGGCCAGCGCATGGGCGGATTCAAGCGCAGGGATAATGCCTTCCGCACGACACAGCGTTTTAAAGGCTGCCAGCGCTTCATTGTCGGTGACGGAAACATAGTCCGCGCGGCCGATGCTGTTCAGATGGGCGTGCTGAGGGCCGACTGACGGGAAATCGAGGCCGGCAGAAATCGAGTAGGACTCTTCGATTTGCCCTTCGCTGGTCTGCATCATCGGGGCTTTCATCCCAAAGTAGATGCCGACCCGGCCGTGTTTCAGCGGTGCGCCGTGCTCACCGGTTTCGATACCGTGGCCCGCTGGCTCAACGCCAATCAGTTTGACGCTCTCTTCCTCGATGAAATCGGCAAACATGCCAATCGCATTGGAGCCGCCGCCGACGCAGGCGATGACGGCGTCGGGCAGACGTCCTTCTTTTTCCAGAATCTGTTTTTTCGTCTCTTCACCGATCATGCGCTGGAACTCACGCACGATGGTCGGGAAGGGGTGCGGGCCGGCCGCGGTGCCCAGCATATAGTGGGCGGTTTCATAGCTGCCCGACCAGTCACGCAGCGCCTCGTTACAGGCATCTTTCAGGGTGGCGGAACCGCTGTGAACCGGAATCACTTCGGCACCCATCAGGCGCATACGAAAGACGTTAGGTGACTGACGCTCAACATCCTTGGCGCCCATGTAGATGCGGCATTTCATGCCCAGCAGCGCACAGGCCAGGGCTGAAGCCACACCATGCTGACCGGCTCCGGTTTCCGCTATAATCTCGTTTTTGCCCATCCGTTTAGCCAGCAACGCTTGTCCCAGTACCTGGTTCGTTTTGTGCGCGCCGCCGTGCAGCAGATCTTCACGTTTCAGGTAAAGGCGGGTTTGAGTGCCTTTGGTCAGGTTACCGCACAGGGTTAAGGCTGTCGGGCGGCCGGCATAGTTTTTCAACAGGTCGGTAAATTCAGCCTGAAACTCAGGGTCTTTTTGGGCGCTGACAAAGGCTTCTTCAAGCTGCTTCAGCGCAGGCATCAGAATTTGTGGCACGTACATGCCGCCAAACTCGCCGAAATAGGGATTAAGTAAAGTCATGGATCTATCCTTTTGTGTGCCCGCCTTCAGGCGGGCCAGTCCAGTCAGTAGGCGCGAAGCGTTCGGAACACCGCCGCAATTTTGCTGGCATCTTTGATGCCTGGCGCGCTTTCTACACCGGAATTAAAATCGAGTCCTGCACAACCCAACTGTGCGGCTTCCACACAGTTATCCGCGCTCAGCCCACCGGCCAGCAGAACATTCTTCAGGTCCTGCCCGTGTAGCAGCGACCAGTCAAAGGTCTGGCCCGAACCGCCCTGACCATTATCGAAAACGTAACGGTCAATATGCGGCCAGTTACGTTCTGGCAACGCGTCGCTGATGCTGAGCGCTTTCCAGATTTGTACCTGTTCAGGCAGTGCCTGATAAAGCGCAGCCACATAAGCGTGGTCTTCATCGCCATGCAACTGCACAGCAGCCAGCTGCAATGATTCCACTTTAGTGACAATGTCACTTATTGCCGCATTGCGGAACACACCCACATAGTTAAGCGGGGCACCGGCTATCACGGCACGTGCTTTCTCGGTATCCACCTGACGCGGCGAGCCCTCGGCAAAAATAATTCCGCCGTAAATAGCGCCGGCATCACAGGCCGCGCAGGCATCTTCAGGGCGCGTCAGTCCGCATACCTTGTTGCTGCCCAGGGTGACACGTCGCACCGCAGCATGAAGATCCTCTTCTTCCATCAATGCCGAACCAATCAGGAAGCCATTTGCAAAATGACTCAGTTCACGCACATCGCGGTAATTGTTGATGCCCGATTCGCTGATAACGGTCACACCTTGCCCCAGGCGCGGCGCAAGCTGACGCGTCCGGTTGAGATCAATCGACAGATCGCGCAGGTCGCGGTTATTAATGCCGACCACTTTGGCTTCCAGCGCAATCGCGCGTTCCAGCTCCTGCTCATTGCTGACTTCAGTCAAAACGCCCATCTGCAGGCTGTGTGCGATGGCGGAAAGCTGACGATACTGCTCATCATCCACGACCGACAGCATCAGCAGGATGGCGTCAGCCTGATAAAAACGCGCCAGATAAATTTGATAAGGGTCGATGATAAAGTCTTTACACAGCACCGGCTGCGTAATCGCAGCACTGACGACGGGCAAAAAGGCAAAGTCGCCCTGGAAATATTTTTCGTCGGTTAATACCGAAACGGCAGAAGCATAATGGCGATACACCCCGGCGATCATTTCGGGATCGAAATCATCGCGGATCAGCCCTTTTGAAGGCGAAGCCTTTTTGCATTCCAGAATAAAGGCAGTGCGGGTGCCCTGCAGTGCGTCATAAAAGCTACGGCTGGAAGGAACAATGCGCGGCTGGAAGCTTTCCAGCGGTTGCTGCTGCTTACGCGCTTCAACCCAGACGGCTTTGTCTTTCACGATTTTATCTAACACTGTACCCTGCATGATTATCCTCTTGATGCCAGAGCCACCACGCGCTCATAAGCCTGACCGCTACGGATGGCGTTAAGTGCACGCTGTGCATTTTCACGGAGATCTTCATTACCAAACACTTTCAGGAGCATGGCCACATTCACGGCAACCGCCTCCTCATGGGCCTGCTCGCCATTACCCTGGAGTAAACGTGTCAGAATGTCACGGTTTTCTTCGGGCGTGCCGCCTGCCAGCGCGTCTTTAGGATGGAATCCGAAACCAAAATCCTCCGGACTTAACTGATAGCGGGTGATTTCCCCTTCGCGCAGCTCGGCCACCTGTGTCACATCGTGCAGGGCAACCTCATCCATGCCGCCGCCATGTACCACGGCTGCACGCTGGTAGCCTAATACTTTCAGCGTCTGAGCAATCGGCAAGACCAGCTCAGGACTGTACACGCCAATAACGGCTAACGGTGGGCGCGCAGGGTTGATCAGTGGCCCCAGAACGTTAAACAACGTGCGGGTCTTCAACTGCTGACGCACCGGCATAGCATGGCGAAAGCCCGTGTGGTACTGCGGTGCGAACAGGAAGCAGACATTCAGATCGTCCAGTGCGCGCCGCGCCAGCTCAGCGGGCATATCCAGGTTAATCCCGAAAGCGGCCAGCAGGTCGGATGACCCCGATTTGCTGGATACGCTGCGATTGCCATGTTTTGCCACCTTCAGACCACAGGTAGCGGCGACAAAGGCGCTGGCGGTTGAAATATTAATGCTGTTACTGCCATCCCCGCCGGTGCCCACAATATCGGCGAACGCATAATCCGGACGCGGAAACGGTTTGGCATCTTCAAGTAAGGCACAGGCTGCCCCGGCGATTTCCTCCGGGTTCTCGCCCCGGACTTTCATCGCAACCAACGCCGCCGCCAGTTGGGTAGGTTCAAGCTGGCCGGTAATAATGGCGCTGAACAGCTGGTGGCTTTCTGCCTGCGTCAGACTATGCGACTGGTAAAGTTTTTCCAGAATCGGTTGCATTGCGTTCTCCCTGTTACTTCGCCAGCGCCCAGGCAAGTGTCTGTTCAAGCAGACGTGCGCCCTGAGTGGTTAAAATGGATTCAGGATGGAACTGGAATCCGCAAACCCGATCGTGTTCATGACGGACGGCCATCACCATGCCGTTGTAGCTGGCATTGACCGTTAATTCGTCTGGTGTATTGCTGCCCACCAGTGAGTGGTAACGGGCAACGGGAAGAGGATTACTCAGTCCGGCAAACATCGCCTCGCCGTCATGGATAATGGATGACGCTTTGCCATGCAAAATTTCACCGGCCTGACCGACATGGCCGCCATACGCTTCCACAATCGCCTGATGGCCCAGGCAGATCCCGATAATCGGTAACTTTCCGCGTAGCGCACGCAGCAGTTCGGGCATACAGCCCGCGTCTTTCGGCGCGCCAGGGCCGGGTGACAGCATCAGGACAGGATTGTCCATGCTCTGCAAACGTTCAGTCAGCAAAGCGGCCGGTACGTTGTTGCGGTAAATCACCACGTTGTGCCCAAAGGTGCGCAGTTGATCGACAAGGTTGTAGGTAAATGAGTCGATGTTATCCAGCAGCAGGATGTCAGCCATCAGAAGATCTCCTTGCAGTGATGAGCAGTGGCGATAGCGCGCAGCACCGCGCGGGCTTTATTGCGGCTTTCATCGGCCTCGGCCTGTGGGTTAGAGTCGAGCACCACGCCCGCGCCGGCCTGTACAGTGGCCACGCCGTCTTCCACGTAGGCTGAGCGGATGACAATACAGGTATCCAAATCACCGTTGGCGGTGAAATAGCCGACAGCGCCGCCGTAAATACCGCGTCGGGTGCCTTCGGCTTCAGCGATCAGTTGCATGGCGCGAACTTTAGGCGCGCCGCTCAGCGTGCCCATATTCATGCAGGCGCGGTAGGCATGTAGCACATCCAGATCCTCACGCAATGTCCCCACCACGCGGGAGACCAGGTGCATAACAAAGGAATAACGATCAACCTTGGTCAGATCCGCAACGTAGCGGCTTCCGGGACGACAAATGCGCGCCAGGTCATTGCGTGCGAGATCGACCAGCATCAGGTGCTCGGCCAGCTCTTTATGATCGGTGCGCATTTCAAGTTCGATACGGCTGTCCAGATCGCGGTCCAGCGAGCCATCCGCATGTCGACCGCGTGGACGCGTTCCGGCAATCGGGTAAATTTCGATCTGTCGTGAGGCGGCGTCGTACTTGAGCGAGCTTTCCGGCGAGGCGCCAAAGAGCGAAAAATCCTGATCCTGCATAAAGAACATATACGGGCTGGGATTACTGCGTTTTAACGTATCGTAAGCGGCCAGCGGCGACGGGCAGGGCAGTGAGAAGCGACGTGATGGCACGACCTGGAAGATCTCACCAATACGAATAGCATCCTGCATCTTCCTCACCACATTACAGTATTCCTCATCGCTCTGGCTGGTGGTCAGCGTCATCGTTTCGACCGGCTTGACGGGCAACGCAGGTGCAGGTTGCAGCATTTGTCCGTGTAACTGCTCAATACGGCTTTGCAGACGCTGGAATTCGTGGGTGGACGGACAGAACAGGCTGGCCTGCAGGCGGGCACTGTGTGCCTGGTGATCGAGCACCAGCAGGGTTTCCGCCAGATAGAAACAGTAGTCAGGGCAGCGCTGCTCACTGCTGAGCGTCGGCAGGTCCTCAAAACCCGCGACCAGATCATAGGCAAACAGGCCGCCAACGAACACGGCTTCGCGCTCATCGGCGGGCGAGTTCACTAACTGCGGAATCACACGCAGGGCATCAAACACCGACAGGGCGCGTAAGCGAGAGTCTTCATCTTGCTGATCGTGAGTTGTCGTAAATGTTAACACCCGGCCATCAGGGCGCGATTCATTTTTGATTTCGGCGGGAAGCGCCTCGTCCAGCAGCGGCAGCAGCGCCCGACCATTATCAGACAGGGCTTGCACAGTGACGCAGTTACCCAGCGCGCTGATACGCAGGGCACTGTCGATGATCATCAGACTTTTTAAATTTTCCTTGCTGTCGATATCCGCAGATTCAAGCAGCAGCGTTGACGGGCGCGCGCCGCATAACTGATGAAAAACCGCGGCGGGATCTTCCCGATAAGGGGCGTTACCGGTAATTAACTTCACTGTAGGTTTTGCATTGAGCATGATGATTTCTCTGAATGTCGTCCAAAAAAAAGCCCGCTTGTTGGCGGGCTCAGGTATCTGCACAGGTTTACGCTAAGTGTGCACGACAACGCCGCCCGACCGGGAAACATTGCGCCACCAACCAGTGAAAAGCGTAATAACCATTTTCATAAACACATACCCGTCTGCGGTGAACTTGTGTACTAGTTAACTGGTTCGTGACAAAAATGTCAATACACTTTTTCAGTGACCCATAAAATCGTTATCATGCTGACCTGTTCCATCGCCAGCAGGAGTTGTTTTGAGCGATATCGCCCGTTTTCCGCTTTACGATCTACATAGTCATACACGGGCTTCCGATGGATTGCTATCCCCGCAGGCGCTGGTCGAGCGTGCGGTTGAAATGCGCGTAGGTGTGCTGGCCATTACCGATCATGATACCGTGGCGGGCGTCGCCGAGGCACAGCAGGCCGCATTACGTGCTTCGTTGCCAGTCAATGTCATAGCCGGCGTCGAGATTTCCACGCTGTGGGAAAATCATGAGATCCATATTGTTGGATTAAATATCGATATTCATCATCCCGTCATGACGCAGTTCCTTGCTGGTCAGTATACGACCCGACTGGAACGCGCCCAACGCATTGCTGAGCGACTTGAAAAAGCCCAGATTCCCGATGCACTGGCGGGCGCCCTGCGTTTAGCCGAAGGGGGGATGATCACGCGGGGACATTTTGCCCGCTATCTGGTTGAGGTTGGCAAAGCGAGCACTATGGCGCAGGTATTCAAAAATTATCTGGCCCGAGGCAAAACCGGCTACGTGCCGCCGCAATGGTGTACAATTAATCAAGCCATTGATGCCATTCACCATTCTGGTGGCTGTGCGGTGCTGGCTCATCCGGGACGCTACGGATTGTCGGCAAAATGGCTGAAACGCCTGATCGCGTATTTTCGCGCTGCGGGGGGTGATGCTATCGAGGTGGCACAATGTCAGCAGGCACCCGATGAGCGTACCACGTTAGCCGGGTACGCCCGGGATAACGATCTGGCCGCATCGCAAGGTTCTGATTTTCATCAACCCTGCCCGTGGATTGAGTTAGGCCGCAAACTGTGGTTACCCGCAGCCGTAGAACCCGTCTGGGAACGCTTTCCCGCACTGGCTCCGGCTGCTGAATGCACGGAAAGGTGACAAGAGGTTTTTATGAGTCAACTGTTTCATATTCATCCGGATAATCCGCAACCGCGTCTGATTAACCAGGCTGTGGAGTACCTGAACAAAGGTGGCGTGATTGTTTATCCGACCGATTCAGGCTATGCCCTGGGATGTCGTCTGGAAGAAAAAGGGGCGATGGAGCGCATTTGCCGTATACGACAACTCGATGGCCATCATAATTTCACACTGATGTGCCGCGATTTGTCTGAGTTGTCGGTGTATTCACAGGTGGGCAACAGCGCGTTCCGCCTGATTAAAAATAACACGCCGGGCAATTACACGTTTATTCTGAAGGCGACGAAAGAAGTCCCGCGCCGTCTGATGAACGAGAAACGTAAAACCATTGGTTTACGTGTCCCGTCGAATCCAGTGGCCCTGGCGTTACTGGAAGCGCTTAATGAACCGATGATGTCGACATCATTGATTCTGCCAGGCAATGATTTCACTGAATCTGATCCGGAAGACATTCAGCACAGTATTGGTAAGCTGGTGGACTTAATCATTGACGGCGGCACGCTGGGACAGCAGCCTACCACCGTGATTGATTTGACCAGTGATGCCCCTGAAATTGTCCGTGAAGGCGCTGGCGACACAACGCCTTTTATGTAAGCCAGTCAGGTTTTACGGGTGTCAGGAATCGTCGCCTGTAACCAGTTTTTAAACTGGCCGTAAGGGATATAGAGTGACACATCTTTCAGTATCACTTTCCCGCTACGGCCATTTTTAATTGAATCGGAATACCCGACGATCACGCCGCCGATGGTATCGTCACTATTGAAGACCCCACCGCCAGACATCCCCTGAACCACGCCAGCATTGGAAGCCATCGCGATGCACGGACTTTTATTCCAGAGGTTACGAATGGCGGTGCGTGCGAGATTCACACCTTTTGATTCAACAGGTAGCGCCGAAATATAGCTGTAACCGTACATCTTTACGTGATCGCCAATATCGGTGCTGCGGAAGTGAGCCAGCGTATCAGGCGGATTCTTGTGATAAATAATCGCAAGGTCGCAGTAAGGGTGATAAGACTTCACGCGCTGCACGGCAAATTTTGCCACATGCGCGGCAGTCAGGCTGTATTCAGGCGTCAACGGAATAGTGGTGCCCAGCGTGCCTAAACCCAGAATCGTCGGAATGCCTGTCACGCTCATATCCACGTGCTGCATTGCCGTTCGGCTGTACTCGGTATGGCCCACGGAACAACCGCTCAGCGCCAACGCAATCAACGCTGAACTTACAAAACGTTTTTTCATGGTGGTGTCTTCGCTTAAGCATGCCAGTAAAATCCCTGGTGAAGATTAAGGACATGCAAATTAAAGCTCATCGTGAGCCGTATTAACGCAGCGTTTCCCGATGCGCCAGTATTAAGATTAATAACAACCCTTTAGCGTGCTGCAATTTAATGCCTGGGTCAGAAATAACTGACACCGTACGGATTAAAATCTGCTCACTGTCCGGTCGCATAATGTGTTATCGGCAAGAGATTGCAATAGTCCAATTTTTTTTAACTTTACGAGGGTAGAAAAAAAAGTCATTGCGGACTTAATGATAAAAAACAGGGTGATGACCACCTTATTATTCTTTCATTATCGGCTGATGAATAAAATTGTACAGTGATTTTATGTTGTATAGCTTTTCCCGACGCAACCTGTTGATAATACAGTAAACAGGGTGCATTGAAGATGCGAGGCGGGCTAACAGAGGGCTGCCGGGGCCCACAATGATTTTATTTGACTTAAGTAGCGGTGTTTTGTTTTTATTTTTTGTAAACAGCCACAAAAATAAAACTGTTTAGCGCGCCGACTGAGTGTGAGCCGTTAATGAAAAGTATCAGGCCAGATACCTGGAGACTTAATCATTAACGCGCTACCGGTTTTGGCAGGAAATGATTTATAAAAGCGAGTAAAGACGGAAATAAAGCCAATAGCTGCGATAAGTAACATTAATTAAAATGAAGTAACCAAATGTGACATTCAGATAATATCCTCCCCTGCTACGATTGTGTCATTTGACTTAATTACCCTAAATAAACGTGTGTGTTTATAATGATCTTCTCGCGCGATCACCAGGACACAACGCAGCCATCTAATTCAACCAGATCTTAACCGGACCTGGCGTGAGCGCGTAGGGATCGTCACGCCTGGGACAGGTGTCGTAAGTCACGGGTCAGCAGCCATGCCCCGTACGCCGCTTCCGGGCGGCACATTACGGGTTACAATGCCTCAGACATGCTGTATAATGGGGCCAACAGGAAAATATAACCTATTGATTTTAAAGGTTTAATTACCTAATCCATCCGACGCCTGGGAAGGCGACAATGAGGTAGCTCCATGAGCGAGAAGTTACAAAAAGTCTTAGCGCGTGCCGGTCACGGTTCGCGTCGTGAAATTGAAGCGATGATTGCGGCCGGACGCGTGAGCGTTGACGGTAAGCTTGCCACACTCGGCGATCGCATCGAAAACAATAAAGCCCTGAAAATCCGTATTGATGGCCATCTGGTATCGATTGCTGAATCTGCAACAGAAGTGTGCCGTGTGCTGGCGTATTACAAACCTGAAGGTGAACTCTGCACACGCAGCGATCCTGAAGGGCGGCCTACGGTCTTCGATCGTCTGCCGCGCCTGCGCGGTTCACGCTGGATTGCCGTTGGCCGCCTTGACGTGAACACCTGTGGACTCATGCTTTTTACAACGGATGGTGAACTGGCTAACCGCCTGATGCATCCCAGCCGGGAAGTGGAACGTGAATACGCGGTGCGCGTGTTTGGCCAGGTTGACGATGACAAAATTCGTCAGCTCAGTAAAGGTGTGCAACTGGAAGATGGTCCGGCAGCGTTCAAAACATTGCGTTTTGCGGGTGGAGAAGGCATCAACCAGTGGTACAACGTCACCCTGACTGAAGGACGCAACCGTGAAGTTCGCCGTTTATGGGAAGCCGTGGGTGTACAGGTCAGCCGCCTGATGCGTGTCCGCTATGGCGACATCACCTTGCCAAAAGGTGTACCACGCGGTGGCTGGATGGAACTGGATCTGCCAGCGGTCAATTATCTGCGCAATCTGGTAGGAATGGATGACGAAACTGTCACCAAACTGGCGGTTGAGAAAGATCGCCGTCGTACAAAAGCCAATCAGATTCGTCGGGCCGTGAAACGTCACAGCCAGGCCAGTGGCAGACCCGCTCGTCGTAATGCCAGTAGCAAACGCAACGCAACCTGAGTGCCTGCCGGGTTGATATAAGGCTATAAAAAAGCCGCAACATCTTCTGTTGCGGCTTTTTACTTTCTGGCTGACGCTCCCGGACATCTTACCGGTGGAAGAGGGGAAACGCGCCGGTTACTAAGCCGCCCGCCATCAGCACCAGGCTAATCAAAATCCCCCATTTTATGGCAAAACGTTGATGGTCACCGATATCCACTTTGGCCAGACCGACTAACAGATAGACCGACGGCACCAGTGGACTCAGCAGATGGAAGGGTTGGCCCACAATGGAGGCTCGGGCAATTTCTTCTGCTGAAATGCCATAGCTGGCGGCCGTCTGCGCGATGACAGGCAGAATGCCAAAGTAGAAAGCATCGTTGGACATAAAAAAGGTAAACGGCAGACTGATCAGGGCGGTAAATAGCGCAAGATAAGGTCCGAAACTGTGCGGAATAAAGGCCAGCAGACTTTTCGCCATGGCGTCCACCATGCCGGTACCTGACAGTATGCCGGTAAAAATACCTGCCGCAAAAATCAAGGCAGTCACTGCCAGCACATTACTGGCGTGTGAACCGATACGGGCTTTTTGCTCTTCAAGCGAGGGGTAATTAAGCATGACGGCAATTGCAAAAGCCAGCATAAACAGAATCTGGATGGGCATGGCACCCACCACCAGAAGCACCAGCAGTACCGTGGTCAGAATAAAGTTTGGCCAGAACATTTTGGGCCGGCGATTTGCTGCGCATTCGTCTGCATCACCCAAGCCCAGTTCGATATTATTCAGATGGTCGTCGCTGATGCGCATGACGCCCAGACGTTTACGTTCCTGTAGCCCAAACACGAAGGCCAGACCGACAAGAGCAACACAGGCGATAAGGATAGCCGGTAGCATGGGAATGAATATATCCAGCGCATCAATGCGCAGCGCGGCCGCCGCGCGGGCTGTGGGGCCTCCCCACGGCGACAGGTTCATGATGCCGCTGGCCAGGTTAACCAGGCAGGTCATTGCCAGCACATTCATGCCCAGTTTCCGGTAGAGGGGAAGAAACGCGGCAATGGCAATCATATAGGTGGTGGAACTGTCGCCATCCAGCGAGACCAGCAAGGTTAATACAGCGGTACCGACCAGCACTTTAAGCGGGTCGCCACGCACAATTTTCAGGATGAAACGCACCAGCGGATCAAACAGTCCGGCATCGATCATCAGGCCGAAATAGAGAATAGAAAACGTCAGCATCACACCCGTCGGAGCCAGCGTTTTGACCCCGTTCAGCATCATTTCCCCAAGTCCGTGATAAAACCCGCCGATAAGCGCAAAAAGCGTCGGGATAAGAATGAGCGCGATTAGCGCTGACATGCGTTTGGTCATGATCAGATACATGAAACAAACCACCATCGTAAAGCCCAGTATGGTCAGCAAAATAAGAGCCCTCTTATTGGCAAAAGTTATTCAATTGTTATCAGAAAGAACATTTAATTATGGAATCGATTAGCACGGTAATGATTAACCTGTTGATTTGATTAACCACGCGCAATGGGATGATATTAAAGCTAAATATTTTTTATCATTTATTTAACATTGAAGAGTGATCCCGATCGGTTTTACGTCTCTCAACGGTAAAAATATGTGATTGAGATCAATCATGGCGGCGGCGGATGACGCCGGTTTTCAGGCAGGGTTTCTGGAAAAGGCGCGTAAAACGTTTCGCAAAATTAACATGAATGGAAAATAAAAGCGGGAAAAGCCCTGAGGACCAGCTGTGCCAGGCTGCAATGACAATAAGCGGGCATGCAGGCCGATAAACAGGGAAAAGGAAGTACAGAGGGGGCACTGCGTAAGATAAGCAGGCCGGATGCATAAGGGCAGCCAGCCTACGGTAAAGGCTACCAGTCTATTCCCTGCTGTGCCTGGATACCGGGGTCAAAGGCATGTTTCACCGGACGCATTTCCGTCACGGTGTCAGCCATATCCAGTAAGGTGCGATGGCAACCCCGACCCGTAAGGATGACGCTCTGGTGGGCAGGACGGCCTTGCAGAGCGGTTACCAGCTCGTCGAGTGGCAGATAATCCATACTGATCATGTAGGTGATCTCATCCAGAATCACTAAATCAAGCGTGTCATCCGACAGCATGCGTCTGGCATGTTCCCAGACGGCCAGGCAGGCCGCTGTATCGGTCTGGCGATTTTGCGTTTCCCAGGTGAAACCCGTGGCCATTACCTGAAACTCCACCCCGTGCCGGGCCAGAAGGTTGCGTTCGCCGTTGGGCCATTCTCCCTTAATGAACTGAATGGCCGCGGCACGTTTGCCATGCCCGCAGGCGCGTAGAGCCGTGCCAAACGCAGCGGTGGTTTTACCTTTACCGTTTCCGGTAAACACCATCAAAATGCCTCTGACTTGCTGAGCGGCAGCAATGCGGGCATCCACCTGTTCTTTCAGACGCTGTTGCCGCTGTTGATGACGATCGCTGGTCATTACTCTGCGGCCCCGGGTTTTCTGCCTGGCTGCGCATCGAAGCTCATACCGGTTTTACGGCGGCTGTCATCGCCCATTAAATAGAGGTAAAGAGGCATGATATCGGCAGGCGTTTTGAGTTTACCGGCGTCTTCCTGAGGAAACGCACTGGCGCGCATTTTCGTACGCGTACCACCAGGATTAATACAGTTAACCCGCAATGCCTGATTTTTATACTCGTCGGCCAGCACCTGCATCATGCCTTCTGTGGCGAACTTTGATACCGCGTAGGCACCCCAACCCGCGCGCCCGGTACGGCCCACACTTGACGTCGTGAATACCAGCGAGCCGCTTTCGGATTTGAGCAGCAACGGCAATAGCGCCTGGGTGAGGTAAAACGTGGCATCAACATTAATTTTCATGACCTGTTGCCAGATTTGCGGATCCAGGTCGGCCAGCGGAACAATCTCACCTAAGATACTGGCGTTATGTAACACACCATCCAGACGGGAGAATGTTTGCGCCAGTTCCTGCGCTAGCTGCGCACAGCGTGCCGGCGTGGCGTCTGAAAGATCCAATACCACCGAATGGGCAGGGCGCTTGTTCAGTTGGTTTATCAACGCTTCTGTCTGCTGCAGCTTTTCAGCGCTGCGCCCCAGTAAAATCACCTCCGCGCCGAAGCGGGCGTAGGTCAGGGCCGCTTCGCGTCCAATGCCGTCAGAGGCACCCGTCACCAGGATAATGCGATGGGCAAGTAGATCATCTTTCGGTTGATAATGCATGTTGGGAACCTCCCGCAACGTCTGGGTTTTTCGCTTTATGCCCTAATTCAGGGCACGACGCAATTAGCAATAGGGACAATCTGTGCCAGATGCTGGCATTTCAGGCGACGCAGTAGCATAAACCCGTTAAACTAGGCGTTTGTCAGTAATCCTCTGTTTAATAAGGCGACACGATGGATCTTCTTTTGAGTTATGGATTGTTTTTAGCAAAAGCGGTGACGGTGGTCGTTGCCATTGCTGCCATCGTCATGATTGTTGTACATGCCGCTCAGCGTAAACGTCACCCGGGCGGACAACTGCGATTAACGCGGTTAGATGACGATTACAACAAGATGAAAGAGGCGTTGCAGCTTGAGAAAATGAAACCGCAGGCGCAAAAACTGTGGTTAAAAAACCATAAAAAGGCCGAAAAACAGAAGGCGAAAGCAGAGAAGCGCGACGCGAAGCAGGGCAATGTCGACACCGTTAAACCCACGTTGTACGTGCTTAATTTCAATGGCAGCATCGATGCCAGTGAAGTGAAATCGCTACGCGAAGAAATTTCAGCCATTCTGGCGGTTGCCCAGCCGGGCGATGAAGTATTACTGCGTCTGGAAAGCCCGGGCGGCATGGTTCACGGTTATGGCCTGGCGGCGTCACAATTGCAGCGCCTGCGTGATGCCGGGTTGAACCTGACAGCGGCCGTGGACAAAGTGGCGGCGAGCGGCGGCTATATGATGGCCTGTGTGGCCAATACCATCGTGGCCGCGCCTTTTGCCGTCATCGGTTCCATCGGGGTTGTCGCGCAAATCCCTAACTTCAACCGTCTGTTGAAACGTAATGACATTGACGTTGAGTTACACACGGCGGGTCAGTACAAACGTACGCTGACGCTGTTTGGTGAAAACACCGAAGAAGGACGTGAAAAATTTCAGCAGGATTTGAACGAAACCCACCTGTTGTTTAAACAGTTTGTTCATGAAATGCGTCCTTCCCTCGACATTGACCGGGTGGCAACCGGCGAGCACTGGTATGGCCGGCAGGCGCTTGGACTGGGCCTGATCGATCGCATTTCGACCAGTGACGATCTCATTATCGCGAATATGGCGAAATTCACGGTACTGGGCGTGACGTATGTACGACGTCGTTCAAAAATCGATCGCCTGTCGCAAAGCGCAGGGCAGGTGCTTGAGCGCATTATGCTCAAATGGTGGCAGCGCAGCGACAAACGGTTTTTGTGATGCATCGACCCGGCTCAGGCCGGGTTTTTTATACCAGGTGATAACGGGGTGACAGCAGAACGGCCAGGTGTTTGAACAGGTTGAACACCGCCGTGGTTTTTGCGGTCGGCAGGCCTTCCGCGTCCAAAAAGTACGGCCCTTTAAACACCAGCACGCCGCCCTGCTGGCTGACGGCAGTAGCTTCAATACCGGCGATAAAATCATCATGTTCCCTGAGCATCGCGTTAGCGATATCTAACAGTGTATGGGACGACACTCCCTCAGTCAGACTCTGCATATGTCTGTGCCTTTTTGACAGTCTGATAATTCTTTCTATATTACTTCCGTACTGCACTGTTCGACAAATCGTGGGCAGGGGTAAAAAAAGGGCTTTCCTCACACCAGATGCTAATTAAGTTGCGTAACAGATTTTATCAGGTACAGTGTGGGCGTTTCAGATTCCAGGGATATTGCACCGGGAAGTGCGATTAAGTCAGGCAGAAAAAGCGATTTTTATCATAAAGTTGCACTGTAAAGAATCGACTGACCAGAGATTGAGCCCCACGTCTTGAAATACCAAACAGGCGTAGCAATATTGAACCCGATGGGTTTTCAGGGCGTCCAATCCTCTCCCGTTGAGCAGGATGTATTCATTAGGTAAAGGTAAATATGGGTAAAGCACTCGTTATTGTTGAGTCCCCGGCAAAGGCTAAAACAATCAATAAATACCTCGGCAGTGGCTACGTGGTGAAATCCAGCGTGGGCCATATCCGGGATCTGCCGACCAGTGGTTCAACCGCCAAAAAAAGTGCTGAAACCCCGACAGATAAGAAAGCCAAAAAAGTTAAGAAGGATGAGAAAGCCGCGCTGGTCAGTCGTATGGGCGTTGATCCCTATCACGGCTGGGAAGCGGATTATCAAATCCTGCCCAATAAAGAGAAAGTGGTAGCGGAACTCAAAGCTTTAGCCGAGAACGCCGACCATATCTATCTCGCAACCGACCTTGACCGCGAAGGGGAAGCCATTGCGTGGCACCTGCGGGAAGTGATCGGGGGTGACGATAAGCGCTTTAGCCGCGTGGTGTTCAATGAGATCACCAAAAATGCGATTCGCCAGGCGTTTGAAACGCCGGGCGAACTCAACATTGACCGCGTCAATGCACAGCAGGCACGCCGCTTTATGGACCGTGTCGTGGGGTACATGGTCTCCCCGTTATTATGGAAAAAAATCGCGCGAGGCCTGTCTGCCGGTCGCGTGCAGTCTGTTGCTGTCCGGTTAGTGGTTGAGCGTGAGCGTGAAATCAAAGCTTTTGTGCCCGAAGAGTACTGGGAACTGAGCGCTAACCTGACCACGCCGAAGGGCGATGAGCTGACGATGGACGTCACTCATGCGGGCGATAAACCGTTCCGTCCGGTCAATCACGACCAGACGCACGCCGCGCTGGCTCTGCTGGAAAAAGCGCGCTTTGCGGTCACGGACCGTGAAGACAAGCCAACCAGCAGCAAACCCGGCGCGCCGTTTATTACCTCCACGTTGCAGCAGGCGGCGAGTACCCGGCTGGGCTTTGGCGTGAAAAAGACCATGATGATGGCGCAGCGCCTTTATGAAGCGGGCCATATCACCTATATGCGTACCGATTCCACGAACCTGAGCCAGGATGCGGTTTCGATGGTGCGCGGCTACATTGAAGGCCATTTTGGTAAAAAGTACCTGCCCGATGCGGCGAATACCTTCGCCAGCAAAGAGAATTCGCAGGAAGCGCATGAAGCCATCCGTCCATCAGATGTGGAAGTGCTGGCCGAGCAGCTCAAAGATATGGAAGCGGATGCGCAGAAACTGTATCAGCTTATCTGGCGTCAGTTTGTCGCCTGTCAGATGACACCGGCACAGTACGATTCGACCACGCTGACAGTCACGGCAGGGGATTACAAACTGAAGGCCAAAGGGCGTACGCTGCGCTTTGACGGCTGGACCAAAGTCATGCCTGCGCTGCGTAAGAATGATGAGGATCGTACTTTACCACCGGTTAACGTTGGCGATGAGCTGAGCCTGCAGGACCTGTTACCCAGCCAGCACTTTACCAAGCCACCGGCTCGCTTTAGTGAAGCTTCACTGGTCCGTGAGCTGGAAAAACGCGGTATCGGCCGTCCTTCGACCTATGCGGCCATCATTTCCACTATCCAGGATCGTGGCTACGTCAGGGTGGAAAACCGCCGCTTTTACGCTGAAAAAATGGGCGAAATTGTCACCGATCGTCTGGAAGAGAACTTCCGCGAGCTGATGAATTACGACTTTACCGCTCACATGGAAAACAGCCTCGACCAGGTCGCCAACAATCAGGCGGAGTGGAAGGCGGTTCTGGATCGCTTCTTCTCCGATTTCAGCCAGCAACTGGAACAGGCTGAGAAAGATCCGGAAGAAGGCGGAATGCAGCCGAATCAGATGGTCCTGACCTCCATCGACTGCCCAACCTGCGGCCGTAAAATGGGGATTCGGACAGCCAGCACCGGTGTTTTCCTGGGGTGTTCAGGCTATGCGTTACCGCCGAAAGAGCGTTGCAAGCAAACCATCAACCTGATTCCGGAAAATGAAGTTCTGAATATTCTGGAAGGGGACGATGCCGAAACCAACGCGCTGCGTGCCCGTCGTCGTTGCCAGAAATGTGGCACAGCGATGGACAGCTATCTGATTGATAACGGACGCAAGCTGCACGTTTGCGGTAACAACCCTGAGTGCGATGGTTATGAAATCGAAGAAGGGGAGTTTCGTATCAAGGGCTACGATGGTCCGGTCGTCGAGTGCGAAAAATGTGGTTCTGAAATGCACCTGAAAATGGGGCGTTTCGGTAAGTACATGGCCTGTACCAATGATGACTGTAAGAACACCCGTAAGATTTTGCGTAATGGCGATGTCGCCCCGCCGAAAGAAGATCCCGTGCCGCTGCCCGAACTGCCGTGTGAAAAATCGGATGCGTATTTTGTGTTGCGTGACGGTGCTGCCGGTGTGTTCCTGGCCGCCAATACCTTCCCCAAATCGCGTGAAACCCGCGCACCGTTGGTGGAAGAGCTGCAGCGTTTCCACGACCGTTTACCTGAGAAGTTGAAATATCTGGCCGAAGCGCCAGCAACCGATCCGGAAGGCAACAAGACGCTGGTGCGCTTTAGCCGTAAAACGAAACAGCAGTATGTGGCGTCTGAAAAAGACGGCAAAGCGACAGGCTGGTCAGCGTTTTACATTGACGGCAAGTGGCAGGAAGCGAAAAAGTAACCCTGTAAGGCCAGCATTGCTGGCCTTTTTTCCCCGCCTTATATCATTCCGTTCTACATTGATACTTAAAATGCTATAGTGGTTATAGCATTTCCGATCCCTTCTTTCTGCTCAGCACCTTTCACCCGCCTGGGCGACAGTACGCCACCCGGGGATGCGACTCTGTAACCGACCAGGATAACAACAGATATGAAATTACAGCAGTTGCGCTATATCGTAGAAGTCGTGAACCACAACCTGAATGTTTCATCGACAGCAGAAGGGCTTTACACTTCGCAGCCGGGCATCAGTAAGCAGGTCCGTATGCTGGAGGATGAGCTTGGGGTGCAGATTTTCGCCCGCAGCGGTAAGCACCTGACGCAGGTTACGCCCGCCGGTGAAGAAATCATTCGCATCGCGCGCGAAGTGCTTTCCAAAGTGGATGCCATTAAATCTGTCGCAGGTGAACATACCTGGCCGGATAAAGGCTCGTTATATGTTGCTACTACGCACACTCAGGCGCGCTATGCGCTGCCCGGCGTGATTAAGGGCTTTATCGAACGTTATCCACGTGTCTCGCTGCATATGCATCAGGGTTCACCAACGCAGATTGCCGAGGCGGTTTCTAAAGGCAACGCAGACTTTGCAATTGCCACGGAAGCGCTCCACCTCTACGACGATCTCATTATGCTACCGTGCTATCACTGGAACCGCGCTATCGTGGTCACGCCAGACCATCCGCTGGCGGGAAAAGGGCAGGTGACGATAGAGGAGCTGGCCGATTTTCCGCTGGTAACCTATACCTTCGGCTTCACCGGACGCTCCGAGCTGGATACCGCCTTTATGCGCGCGGGGTTGACGCCACGTATCGTCTTTACCGCAACGGATGCCGACGTCATTAAAACATATGTTCGCCTGGGGCTGGGCGTAGGGGTGATTGCGAGTATGGCGGTGGATCCCGTTGCTGATCCTGACCTCGTCAGAATTGAAGCCTCTGAAATCTTCACCAACAGTACGACGAAGATTGGTTTCCGCCGCAGCACCTTCCTGCGCAGTTATATGTATGACTTCATCCAGCGCTTCGCCCCCCATCTGACGCGCGATGTTGTGGATACGGCAGTGGCGTTGCGTTCCAACGAGGACATTGAGGCCATGTTTAAAGATATCAAGCTGCCGTTTAAGTAACGGTTATCTGTCGTCGCGTATTCTCAGGCTGCTTAGTGCAGCCTTTTTTATGCAAGAATGTTAGCGCCATGTTTATATTGAGAAGTTTCATTATCTTTTTGTAAATGTAACGTCGATCACATGTTTAAAGCTTGCTGTATCTTAAATGCGAAATACGACACATTTTTGACGCGATTTCTTTGCGGGCTGCCAGGATTATTCCCATACTCCAGTTAACGCTTGATGGAGAAGCTTTTATTTAGGGGTCAGTTAACACGGTCTTTAGTAATGACTGGATCTGAAGTTAAATTAACTCAAATTTTTGTCAGGCGGATTTTAATAGTATGGGTAATAAGTCATTAATCGTTACTTAAGTAATTTTACAGTTTTGATAAATTGCGTTAATCGTTTTGTGCAATAAAAATGACTGGATTTTTGGCCTTAACGGGTTTAGGATTCCTCCTAAATCTTAATCGATGTTATCAATCGTTTTATTGAGAGTGATTATCAAAAACTATGGCTACGAGACTGACTGTTGATCCGGGCTTCCCGGCTAAAAGCACCAAGGTTAAGCGTACAGGTAACACTCGTCGCAATGCCTGGTTAACTGTGTTCGCTGCCTCAGCGCTGTTCTGGGTGGTTGTAGCATTAATGATTTGGCGCATCTGGGGTTAAGCCATGTGGGCAAACGCACTCTGCCATAAGCACACCATGACGACTCGTCAGCATCGTCTCTCTGGCTATAAAGCGAAAGAGCCGGTTGCAAAGGCGGAAAAAGTGACTATCCCCGAAAGTTGGGATCTGAACGAGCATCAGCGTAATTTCATCGAGTCCTTTCTGGACCCGAAAACAAAATAATTTTACATCGCGTTTTTCTTTCGACATTTCTTCTGTCTTTCTGACTTACTTAATTAAGCGCTCTTCACACGTTGCATAAATGATGTCATCCCTTATCAGGATGCGAGTACGGCTTTTATTGCCCTTTCTACGCAGGAGTATTGCTATGAATATGATTAAAATGACCTGGTTTAGTGCTTATGCGTTCTCATTTACCGTGTGGATGGCAGCGCTCTGGGCAGCGCTATAATTTAAACGTGTCTCTTTCTCAATAATGCCTCGCAACATTGCGGGGCATTTTTGTTTGCGTCCGATTGTAGCAATCTGTGTTGTAATCAAAACGTTAACAAAAAAGTGGTCTATCTTTATACTAAACCTTGTTGTCTCTGAGGTTTAAAGACCATGTATTATAAAGGAGGAGCTATGTCGTCATCCCTACGCGAGCAGAGTCAGGAAACACTGCAGGTAGATAATCACAACTATCACATCTTCAGTCTACCTCGCGCTTCACAACATCTCGGTAACATTGATCGGTTGCCTAAATCCCTCAAAGTGCTGTTAGAAAACCTGTTGCGCTGGCAGGATGGCGACTCAGTCACTGAGGAAGATATCCAGGCGCTGGTTGACTGGCAAAAAACCGGCCACGCCGACAGGGAAATTGCTTACCGCCCGGCCCGTGTTTTAATGCAGGATTTCACCGGCGTACCCGCCGTTGTTGATTTAGCCGCGATGCGCGAAGCGGTGAACCGACTGGGCGGAGACGTGAATAAAGTCAACCCACTGTCCCCGGTCGATCTGGTCATTGACCACTCCGTCACCGTTGACCATTTTGGCGACGACGATGCCTTTGAAGAGAACGTGCGGCTGGAGATGGAACGCAACCATGAGCGTTACGTCTTCCTGCGCTGGGGCCAGAAAGCCTTTGACCAGTTCCGGGTGGTGCCACCGGGGACCGGGATCTGTCACCAGGTAAACCTTGAATACCTGGGGAAAGCAATCTGGCAGCAGCAGATAAACGGCGAAACCTATGCCTGGCCGGACACCTTAGTCGGGACGGATTCTCATACCACGATGATCAATGCGCTTGGCGTGCTGGGATGGGGCGTCGGCGGGATTGAAGCCGAAGCGGCGATGCTGGGGCAACCGGTGTCTATGCTGATCCCGGATGTCGTGGGCTTCAAACTCACTGGCAAACTGCGGCCGGGCATTACCGCGACCGATCTGGTGCTAACGGTGACGCAAATGTTGCGTAAGCACGGCGTGGTGGGCAAATTTGTGGAATTCTATGGTGATGGCCTGGCCGATCTGCCGCTGGCGGATCGCGCAACCATCGCCAATATGGCACCGGAATACGGCGCCACCTGCGGTTTCTTCCCTGTCGATGAAGTGACACTGAGCTATATGACCTTAACCGGACGCGATGCCGAACAGGTTGCGCTGGTAGAACATTATGCTAAACGCCAGGGAATGTGGCGTAATGCGGGCGATGAACCTGTCTTCACCAGCAGTCTTGCGCTGGACATGAATGATGTTGAATCAAGTCTGGCCGGACCAAAACGCCCACAGGATCGCGTGTCCCTGGGCGATGTCCCGGCGGCGTTCGACGCCAGCAATGAACTGGAAGTCAACCACGCGCAGAAACCTCATAAAGAAGTCACCTACACGGACAGCGATACCGGACTTTCCCATACCCTGACCGACGGCGCGGTGGCCATTGCGGCGATTACCTCGTGTACAAACACCTCAAACCCAAGTGTCCTGATGGCCGCAGGTTTACTGGCGAAAAAGGCGGTAGAGCGGGGCCTGAAACGCCAGCCGTGGGTCAAGGCATCTCTTGCTCCGGGCTCTAAAGTGGTTTCCGACTATCTGGCCGTCGCACAACTGACGCCGTTCCTCGATAAACTGGGCTTTAATCTGGTCGGCTATGGCTGTACAACCTGTATCGGTAACTCCGGCCCGCTGCCGGATGCGATCGAATCGGCGATTAAAGAGGGCGACCTCACTGTGGGGGCCGTGCTGTCGGGTAACCGTAATTTCGAAGGCCGTATTCATCCGCTGATTAAAACCAACTGGCTGGCTTCACCGCCGCTGGTGGTGGCCTATGCGCTCGCGGGGAATATGAAGATCAACCTGCAAACTGATCCGCTCGGACAGGATCGGGATGGCAAGCCGGTCTTTTTGAAAGGTATCTGGCCTTCGCCTGAAGAAATCGCGACAGCGGTACAGCAGGTTACCAGCGATATGTACCACAAAGAGTATGCGGAAGTCTTTGACGGTACGCCCGAATGGCAGGCCATCAAAGTCAGCGAAGCCGCGACCTATGACTGGGACGAAGGATCAACCTATATCCGTCTGTCACCGTTCTTTGATGACATGGAAAAAACGCCCAAACCGGTCGAAGACATTCGTGGCGCGCGTTTGCTGGCTATTCTGGGGGATTCGGTCACAACAGACCATATTTCACCGGCAGGTAGCATCAAAGCAGAAAGCCCGGCAGGGCGCTATCTGTTGGCGCATGGTGTCGAGCGCAATGACTTCAACTCCTATGGCTCGCGTCGTGGTAACCACGAAGTCATGATGCGCGGAACCTTTGCCAACATTCGTATACGCAATGAAATGGTGCCGGGCGTTGAGGGTGGCTATACCAAACATTATCCGAGTGGTGAACAACTGGCCATTTACGATGCCGCGATGAAATATCAGGCCGAAGGCGTGCCGCTGGCCGTCATTGCCGGTAAAGAGTACGGGTCAGGTTCGAGTCGTGACTGGGCAGCGAAGGGACCGCGTCTGCAGGGCGTTCGCGTGGTGATCGCCGAATCGTTCGAACGTATCCACCGCTCTAACCTGATCGGTATGGGGATCTTACCGCTGGAATTCCCGCAGGGCGTAACGCGTAAAACATTAGGACTGAAAGGGGATGAGTCGGTTGACGTTGAGAACCTGTCACAACTCACGCCGGGCTGCACCGTGCCAGTGACAATCACGCGTGCCGATGGCAGCAAAGAGAAGCTGGATACCCGCTGTCGCATTGATACCGGTAATGAGCTGACCTATTACCGCAACGACGGTATTCTGCATTATGTGATTCGAAATATGCTCAACTGATACGAAAAAGCCGGGGAAACCCGGCTTTTTTATTCACTGCTTCGGCAACAGATGGCCCATTTTTTCGGCTTTGGTATCGAGATAGTGCGCATTTTTGGGATTCCGTCCCACCACCAACGGCACACGTTCAACGATGTTAATACCGGCTTCGCTCAGGATTTCAACCTTCCGCGGATTATTTGTAAGCAGGCGAACCTCGTTCACCCCAAGGAGCTTAAACATATCTGCGCAGAGCGTGAAGTCACGCTCATCAGCGGCAAAACCGAGCTGATGGTTAGCTTCAACCGTGTCATACCCTTTGTCCTGCAAAGCGTAAGCGCGAATTTTATTCAGCAGACCGATATTGCGGCCTTCCTGGCGGTGATAAAGCAATACACCACGTCCTTCTTCGGCAATGGCATTCAGCGCAGCTTCAAGTTGAAAGCCGCAATCGCAACGCAGGCTGAACAGCGCATCACCGGTAAGACATTCCGAATGAACGCGCGCCAGGACCGGTTCGTTATCATTGATATCGCCAAAGACCAGAGCAACGTGGTCGTGACCGGTTGCCAGTTCTTCAAAACCTACCATCAGGAAATCTCCCCATGGCGTTGGCAGTTTGGCTTCTGCCACCCGTTTAAGCTGCATGTGACTCTCCAGAACCATCAGAGGATGCACTATCATCATGATAGTGCACAGGCCGATGTGGCCCGACAAACGTGCAATATTGTGCCACAACCGCGAGGTTGGCTGTTAATCTGTGTAAACGATTGTTGTGATAAAGCACGATTATCTAATCCGTAAAGGTTATGTTATTCTTTTTTAAGCTAAAGTTTTACCGGTATGACGGCTTTTCATCAGCAAAAAGGGAAAAGGGATGGTTAAAATTTTGCAACGTACCACAGCAGGGATGGTGTTACTGCTGATGATGCCATTAGCCGTGTGGCTGTCCGGCTGGCAATGGCAACCCGAGGAAAGTAACACGTTTCTGAGAGTCCTGTTCTGGATGACAGAAACGGTGACCCGGCCATGGGGCATACTGACCAGCCTGGTGTTAAGTGCCTGGGTATTATGGTGTCTTCGCTTTCGGCTTAAACCGGCATTGCTGCTGTTGCTGATCATGAATGTCACGATTCTGGCGGGCCAGTATACCAAATCATTCATTAAAGAGCGGGTGCAGGAACCCCGACCTTATGTGGTATGGCTGGAGAAAACGCACGGTCTGGATGACAAAACCTTCTATCAGTTAAACCGCACCCAGCGTGGTGAACGCGTTACCGCACTGATTGCGGATGAATCGCATATTCCGGTCTGGCTGAAAAAGCACTGGGCGTTTGAAACAGGGTTCGCCTTCCCGTCAGGTCATACCTTGTTCGCGGCGAGCTGGGCATTACTGGTCATTGGCCTGCTATGGCCGCGCCGGCATTATAAAACGATAGTGCTGGTCGGCGTTTGGGCGGTGGGCGTTATGGGAAGCCGCTTGTTACTGGGTATGCACTGGCCGCGCGATCTTGCCGTTGCCACCGTGCTGTCCTGGTTTTTGGTGGTCATCGCCACCTGGCTTGCCCAGCGCTTTTGTGGACCGCTGACGTTGCCCCCCGACGAGCAAAAGGAAGTGGCAGAACGCGACCAGGGATTGTAATTGCGCCGTTCAGCCTCATATCTTGCGACTGAACCGCGCAAAAGTGCTTCGCCTGATGCTGCAAGGAGCAGTATTTCTGCCGTAATTTTGGCATACTTTGATTCGACAACCTCACAACAGGATGCACTGTGAAATATTTGCTGATTTTTTTAGTGGTTTTGGTCATTTTTATCATTTCTGTGACCCTTGGCGCACACAACGACCAGGTTATCACCTTTAACTATCTGCTGGCGCAGGGCGATTTCCGTATCTCCACTTTACTGGCAACGTTGTTCGGCGTGGGCTTCCTGCTGGGCTGGGTCATCTGTGGGCTGTTCTGGCTGCGTGTTCGCGTCTCGCTGGCGAACGCCCAACGTAAAATTAAACGTCTGCAGGCTCAGGTTGATCAGAATGCGCCTGGCACAGGTGGTAAACCGTTGCCGCCAACCGTGCAGGAATAAGATTCCATGTTAGAACTGCTGTTTCTGTTACTGCCTGTTGCGGCGGCCTATGGCTGGTACATGGGACGCCGTAGTGCGCAGCAGGACAAGCAACAGGAATCCAACCGCTTGTCACGCGAATACGTGGCGGGCGTTAACTTTCTGCTGTCTAACCAACAGGATAAAGCGGTCGATCTGTTCCTTGATATGCTGAAGGAAGACAGCGGCACCGTTGAGGCGCATCTTACGCTGGGAAACCTGTTCCGCTCCCGCGGTGAAGTCGACCGTGCGATTCGAATCCATCAGTCGTTAATGGAAAGTGCCTCTCTGAGCTATGAGCAGCGTTTATTAGCTATCCAGCAACTGGGGCGCGATTACATGGCCGCGGGGCTTTATGACCGCGCAGAAGACATGTTTAAACAGCTCACCGATGAAACGGATTTCCGCATTGGTGCCCTGCAGCAGTTATTGCTTATTCATCAGGCGACCAGCGACTGGCTTCAGGCGATTGAGGTCGCTGAGCGCCTGGTGAAATTAGGCAAAGACAAACAGAAGGGCGAGATCGCGCATTTCTACTGTGAACTGGCTTTGCAGGCGATGAGCAGCGACGATCTTGACCGCGCAATGACGCTGTTGAAAAAGGGCGAGGCGGCAGATCGCCAGAGCGCGCGAGTCTCCATTATGATGGGACGTATTCTGATGGAGAAAGGGGAGTACGGCAAAGCGGTTGAGCATCTGCAACGTGTACTGGATCAGGACAAAGAACTGGTCAGTGAAACGCTGCCGATGCTGGAGACCTGTTTTCAGCGACTTAATCAGCCCGACGCCTGGGCCGCCTTTCTCAAACGCTGCGTGGAAGAAAATACCGGCGCCGCCGCAGAACTTTATCTTTCCGCGATTCTGGAGCAAGAGCAGGGCGCGGAAGCCGCACAAAATTACATTAATCATCAGTTACAGCGTCATCCCAATATGCGCGTGTTTCATCGCCTGATGGAGTTTCACCTGCATGAGGCGGAAGACGGTCGCGCCAAAGAGAGTTTGATGGTCCTGCGCGACCTGGTCGGCGAACAAATCCGGACCAAGCCGCGCTACCGTTGCCAGAAATGTGGGTTTACTGCCCATGCGCTCTACTGGCATTGTCCTTCCTGCCGCACCTGGTCATCGGTCAAACCGATTCGGGGACTCGACGGGCAATAACTGCGCACGTGATGCGCACTGTTGCCAGTCTTTCTGGTGTCTAATTTAGTTACAACATACTATAAAGAACCTGTTCACCAGCCTGCATCAGCACCGTGCGAATATCGCCTCGCAGGATAACAGGGATTGTGATGGGAAATGCGGGCAGGTAGAATGCGTGCCGTTTGTCTAACGCGCCAGCAGGTGCCTACCGCAGAGGAAATAGCATGGCCTTATCCCCGACTTCACCCGTGTTAGTGGCGCTTGATTACCACGATTTAAACAGCGCGCTGCATTTTGTTGATCAGATAGAGCCAGGTAGCTGTCGCCTGAAAGTGGGCAAAGAAATGTTCACCTTATTTGGCCCTCAGTTGGTCAAAACGCTGCAACAACGCGGCTTTGAAATCTTCCTCGACCTGAAATTCCATGATATTCCCAATACAACGGCCCATGCTGTCGCCGCCGCCGCCGATCTTGGTGTCTGGATGGTGAATGTGCACGCCAGCGGCGGTGCGCGTATGATGAACGCCGCCCGGGAAGCGTTAGTGCCTTTTGGGCAGCAAGCGCCGTTACTGATTGCCGTCACCGTCCTGACCAGTATGAATGCAGATGACTTGCTGGGTCTGGGTATCACGCTTTCGCCGGCAGAGCAGGCCGAGCGCCTGGCAAAGCTGACCCACGAATGTGGCCTGGATGGTGTGGTTTGTTCCGCCCACGAAGCCACTCGATTTAAACAGGTCATTGGCAGGGACTTCACGCTGGTCACGCCAGGCATCCGGCCAGCAGGCAGCGACGCCGGCGATCAGCGTCGCGTAATGACGCCGCAGCAGGCGAAGCTCGCCGGGGTGGATTATATGGTCATTGGCCGCCCGGTTACACAGTCTGCTAACCCGGCGGCGACGCTTAAAGCCATAATCAATGATCTGGAGGCGGTAAAATGAGTCGTGACAACCCACTTGTATATTCCACAGATTCAGGCCGCATTGTGCAACCCGAACAGAAAGTGGAACGTCCTAAAGGGGACGGCATTGTCCGTATCCAGCGCCAGACCAGCGGCCGGAAAGGCAAGGGCGTTTGCCTGATAACTGGCGTGGACATGGATGATGTTGCACTGAATCTTCTGGCTGCCGAGCTAAAAAAGAAATGCGGTTGTGGCGGATCGGTGAAAGACGGTGTAATTGAAATTCAGGGCGACAAACGTGATTTACTTAAAAGCCTGCTGGAAGTCAAAGGTATGAAAGTAAAACTGGCGGGCGGTTAAATAAAAAACCGGGCGACTTGTGTAGCCCGGCTTATGGTGTAGATGCGCTGCGTAGCCGTTAATTGTTTTAATTGCGGTTCTTAGTGAATCTGATGACCGATAATGCCACCTACTGCTGCGCCGCCGACTGTACCCAGCGCGCTGCCGTTGGTCAGTACTGAACCACCAATGGCACCCGCACCTGCACCAATCGCAGTATTGCGGTCACGCTTAGACCAGTTAGAACAGCCGCTTAACGCCACAACCAGGGTGGTCGCTAAAACCGCAACGGTCAATTTTTTCATTGTAATTGTCATAAACTTCTCCTTTATTGTGTTTGCAGAGGCAACACACTAAGTATAGCTTTGAAATTTTTTCAGGCCGCCTGTGCCGCATTATTACCGCATCCTTTTAGTATAAAAACGCGGACACCATGGACGATCTGTTTGTAGCGGCTGAAAAGCACCAGTAGCAGGTGGACCTGCCCGACGCCTGACAGAATTCTATTCATTTTGAAGGTTTTCCGAAGAGGGATAATTCTTAATTCTCAGCACAATTTTCCATTCACAGCTATTTTCCGCTGCTTTTTAGCCATTTGCTCCATAACGTTTTTTCTGCCTGCTCCGCAAAATGTTAAGACCTTATTCAGCAGGAGAAAAAAATGCTGGAACATCTGAAACAACAGGTTCTGGAAGCCAATCTCGATCTTCCTAAACATAACCTTGTTACCTTCACCTGGGGCAATGTCAGCGCCCTCGATCGTGAGCAGGGTTTGCTGGTGATTAAGCCTTCCGGCGTCAGTTACGATGTAATGAAAGTGGATGACATGGTAGTGGTGGATCTGGCGAGCGGAGAGGTTATCGAAGGCACAAAACGTCCTTCCTCTGACACGGCTACGCACCGGGCGCTTTATCTGGCCTGGCCCGAAGTAGGTGGAATTGTCCATACGCACTCACGCCACGCCACCATCTGGGCGCAGGCCGGTCGTGCCATTCCGGCCTGGGGAACCACACACGCGGACGACTTCTACGGTGAAATTCCCTGTACCCGCGCCATGCGTGACGAGGAGATTCAACAGCAATACGAGTGGAATACGGGTGAAGTGATTATTGAAACCTTTGCGCAGCGTGGCCTTTCTCCCACTGCGATTCCCGCCGTGCTGGTGAATTCACATGGCCCCTTCGCGTGGGGCAAAGATGCCCATGCGGCGGTGCACAGCGCGGTGGTGCTGGAAGAGGTGGCGTATATGGGATTGTTCAGTCAGCAGCTGACGGCCGGTCTTCCCCCCATCCAGCAAACCCTGCTCGATCTGCATTACTTGCGCAAGCATGGTGAAAATGCCTGGTACGGCCAGAAATAAGGTTGAGGGCGCAGCCTGGTCTGCGTCCTGATTTGCGCGTTATGCACGGCTTACGTGGCGTGAAAGTCTCTTCAGTGCCCGTTATCGGTTGGCGCTGTTCTGCCAGCGAGTCGCGTGCTATCAAGAAATCATACTAATCAATTAAATGTCGTGCATCAGGGATCACTCTGGAATTTATCTTGTAAATCAATCTCTCATTTGGTCTGGCCTCACTCTGGATTAGGCTGATGTGGCGCAATTAGCGCATCAAAATAACAGAGGATGAGACAATGACCGTGATTAACCAACCCACATGCAGACTGTTTTCCGAAGCCGGACAAACCACGCAGTTAGTGGCTTATTACGAAGAAGGGAGACGTACCATGTGGATGATGTTACGCGCCCAACCGCGCCCCAGCTTTAATCATGAACTGATTGAAGAGATCATGAATCTCAGTTACGCGGCCCAGCGTTCTGGCTTACCCATCGACTTCTGGGTCACCGGCTCGTTAGTGCCACAAATGTTTAATGCCGGTGGTGATTTGCGCTTCTTTGTGGAGTGTATCCGTAATAATCGCCGGGAAGCGTTGCGTGCCTATGCACGCGCCTGTGTTGACTGCATTCATTCTGCCGCGCGTGGCTTTGACACCGGAGCCGTGACGCTGGCAATGATTGAGGGCAGTGCACTGGGCGGCGGTTTTGAGGCAGCGCTGGCGCATCACTTTATCCTGGCGCAAAACAACGCCCGTATGGGTTTTCCGGAGATTGCGTTTAACCTGTTTCCGGGTATGGGCGGCTATTCATTAGTCGCCCGGCGTTCGGGCATGAAGCTGGCGGAGGAGCTGATCATCGAAGGCGAATCCCACAGCGCAGAGTGGTACGAAACGCGGGGACTGGTTGACAAAGTGTTTCAGCCAGGCGACAGCTACCGTGCCACCCGGACGTTCATTGATACCTTGCGGCCCAAACTCAATGGAGTGCGCGCTATGCTGAAGGCGCGCCAGCGCGTATTGCAGCTTTCCCGCGCCGAGTTAATGGACATCACGGAAGACTGGGTCGATTACGCCTTTTCGCTTGAAGCAAAAGATATCGCCTATATGGAGCGTTTAGTCCAGTTACAAAACCGCCACACCGCATCACTGCGTAAAGCGGGTTAGGGACTTAAGCGTTTACTTGCGGGCAGGATGCTGAGCCAGCCAATGCCCAAACTGTTCGGCGGGCATTGGTTTTGCGTAGAAATAGCCTTGTCGACCATCGACGCCATTCTTCAGCACGAAGGCCTCTTCATCGGCGGTTTCTATGCCTTCGGCAATAACCTGTAAATCCAGCGCCTTGGCAACCGCAACAATCGCGCGCACCAGCGACTGGGAGACAGGGCGTTTATTCACATTGCGGATAAAACTTTGATCCAGCTTAATGGCGTTAATAGGCACTCGTGCCAGCTGTGATAACGAGGAATAACCGGTACCAAAATCATCCAGATGGACCTGGGCACCCAGCTCCTGGAACTTGTGCATTAACTTCAGCGCTTCCGCTTCGTTCTCAATCAGACAGCTCTCCGTGAGTTCGATATCGATCGGGCTTTCCGTTAAACCGGCGTCAGTCAGCGCCTGCTTCAGATCGCTGTAGATCGACTGATCCATCAACTGGCGCGCGGAGACGTTGACGGCCACGCGCAGATGAATATCCTGCTGGCGCCACGCGATAATCTGTTTCAACACATTGAGCATCACCCAGCGCCCCAGCGGCACAATCAGTCCTGAATCTTCAGCATAGGGGATAAAGTCAGCAGGCGAGACCAGTCCGCGCTCGGGTGAATGCCAGCGCACCAACGCTTCGGCACTGCGAACTTTCCCGTCCGTGTCCACTTTGGGTTGGTAGTGCACCAGTAAATGGTCCTGCTCCAGCGCTTTACGAAGATTGGTATCAAGCCACAGATATTCAAATACCCGCCGGTTCATCTCTTCAGCAAAGACGCAATATTTACCGCGATTGTTCTCTTTGGCGTGATACATCGCCGTATCGGCATTGCGGATCAGGCATTCACGATCTTCCCCATGCAGCGGCGCGATGGCAATGCCGATGGAGCAGCCGCTGTAAACTTCGATAAGGCCAATGCGGAAGGGCTGACGTAACCGATCCAGAATGCGCGTCGCCATCGCTTCCAGCGCCGCCTGGCTGGTCTGTTCGGCCAGCACCACAAACTCATCACCGCCAAGGCGTCCCAGCGTCTGGTTCTTACTCAGACAACTCAGAATAGCCAGCGACACCGCCTGCAGCAGTTGATCGCCAAACATATGGCCATAAGCGTCATTCACTTTTTTGAAATTATCCAGGTCCAGATAGACCACACCGGTTTCACTGCCTTCCGCCCGCTCCAGCGCCTGACTGATTTGCTGATGTATCGCGTGACGGTTGGGCAGGCCGGTAATACCATCCGTATTGGCCATGACACGCAGTCGCTCCTGAGCGCGACGTTCTTCGGTAATATCCGTTCCGGAACAGATGAGGAAAATTTCATTTTTTCCGCTGCCGCTGTGAACAAACTTATTACGAAACAGAAAGAGTCGCTGTCCCTTCATCGTTTTGATCCAGCGTTCGACTTCATAAGAGTTACCATCACGGAAGAAGCCCGCAATGTTGCGACGTGACGCTGCCGCCTCCTGCTTGGTCATAAACAGCTGAAAAACATTCCGGCCAATCACATCCTGCTCATACAGGCCGGTGTACTCTTCGCTGAGTCGGTTAAAGCGCTGAATATTGCCCCGCTGGTCAAGAATGACGATAACGGAATTGGCCTCTGAAACCACCTGTTCCGCAAAGGACAGCCCCAGCGTCAGATCGCGTGCGACCGCCGATGTATCGCCCCAGGCGGATGCGGTACCGGCCCAGACAGACTGATTGATGCGCCGACCGACAAAATGCATGGCCACCTGCTCACCATGGATTGTTAACGTCAGGTTGATACTGGAAGTAATCACTGGCATAGCTCGCAGTAAACTGCACTGGCCAGGCGTCAGCGGCACAGCAACACTCGTATTCGATGATTCATCTAAGGCAAAAAGCAGCGCATCGCTGTCCGCGCTTAACCGCCAATGAGGGCTGGTTGTACCAAACAAGGTATACAACAATGATTGCCCTTGTTCATCGGTCATGATCACTCCCTCCGGGAAGTCCATAGCTGACGTTATCTCATTATTTTAGCAACAGTATTCATCTACTGATGTCAGCACAAGATGAAAGTGTATTTATTTTACTTTCCAGAAAAAACAGGAACAAAAAACCCCGCCGAAGCGGGGCCGGCAGGCGGTTCAGCACGGACATTTACCCAGTTTTCCAGCCTGACTGGGAAAGCGGGCGTCCAGACAATAACGATGAAAGTCACGCTCGCTCATCGGCGGCAGGTCTGGATGCCGCCGCCGCATGTGCTGCAGGTATTTTTGGTAATCCTGAACGCCCACCATCAGACGAAAGCTTTGCTGTAGCCCCTGCCAGAATGCCCGCCAGCGAAAGCCAGGGCGGACGGGAGCATAGCGTAATTCGCAGCGCACAATTTGCCACGTCCCTGTTGGCCGTGTTACACGATGAATGCTGTCAGACATGGCTAACCTCCTTCCGCAGCGTGGTCGCGGACTCATGCGTGGTAGGCACCTCACTGCGCAGGGCGCGACGAATCACAAAAAAAGCCGCAATGAGCATGGTAACGGCGACCAGCATAAAGAACCCGCACAGGGCCGCGTTAATCTGGTTGCTGAAAACGATGGTGTGCATATCGGCGACGGTTTTCGCCGGTGCGATAATCACGCCTTCATCCAGACCTTTACGGAATTTATTGGCCTGCGCCAGAAAGCCGATGGACGGTTTTTCGTGGAAAATCTTCTGCCATCCCGCGGTCATTGAGGTAATAAACAGCCAGATCGTTGGCAGAATGGTCACCCACGCATAACGCTGCTTCTTCATTTTAAACAGCACCACGGTGCCCAGAATCAGCGCCATGGAGGCCAGCATCTGGTTACCGATGCCAAACAATGGCCATAGCGTATTGATGCCGCCCAGCGGATCAATCACGCCCTGATACACAAAGAATCCCCAGCCTGCCACCGCAACGGTCGTACCCGCAAGGTTACCCAGCCAGGAGCGGTTATTGGCCATCGACGGCACCACGGTGCCCACCAGGTCCTGCACCATAAACCGACAGGCACGCGTACCGGCATCGACGGCAGTCAGAATAAACAGGGCTTCAAACAGAATGGCAAAGTGATACCAGAAGGCCATCATGGCGCGACTGTTAACCACCTCGGTAATGATATGGGCCATACCGACGGCGAACGTCGGTGCGCCGCCAGCACGGGACAGAATTGAGGCTTCCCCTACATCCCGTGCAATTCCACTTAACATCTCCGGTGTAACGACAAAGCCCCAGCCGTTGATCACCTGGGCGGCATTTTCAACGGTGGTGCCAATCAGCGCCGCCGGGGCATTCATTGCAAAATACACGCCGGGGTCCAGCACTGAGGCGCAAATCAGCGCCATTATGGCGACAAACGACTCCATCAACATCGCGCCGTAGCCAATAAAGCGAATGTGGCTTTCCCGCTCCACGAGTTTTGGCGTGGTTCCGCTGGAAACCAGTGCATGAAAGCCGGAAATCGCCCCGCAGGCAATAGTGATAAACAGGAACGGGAACAGAGCCCCTGAGAAGACCGGGCCGGTGCCGTCAATGAAGCGGGTCACGGCGGGCATCTTCATCTCTGGCATGGCGAACACAATACCTACAGCCAGACCAACGATGACGCCAATTTTCAGAAAGGTCGAGAGGTAGTCCCTCGGTGCTAACAGCAGCCACACCGGTAATACCGATGCGATAAAACCATAAATGACCAGCACCCAGGTCAGTGACGTGCCTTTCAGGGTAAAGAACGGCCCCCAGTAGGGATGTTGTGCGACATCGCCACCGTAAATAATGGCCGCCATCATCAGCACAAAACCAATCAGTGAGACTTCAGCAATTTTACCGGGGCGCAGAAAGCGCATGTAGATGCCCATAAACAGCGCGATAGGGATCGTTGCGGCAATGGTAAAAAGGCCCCAGGGGCTGTTCGCCAGTGCCTTCACCACCACCAGCGCCAGCGCGGAAAGGATAATAATCATCACGCCCAGCGCACCCAGCATAGTGATAACGCCAGCGAAGGCGCCCAGCTCCTGACGGGCCATTTCGCCCAGTGAACGGCCATCGCGTCGGGTCGAGATAAACAGCACCAGGAAATCCTGAACCGCACCGGCCAGCATCACGCCGACCAGAATCCAGATCGTGCCAGGTAAAAAGCCCATCTGCGCGGCCAGAATCGGACCGACCAACGGGCCCGCACCGGCGATAGCGGCAAAATGGTGACCAAACAGCACCCATTTGTTGGTGGGGACGTAGTCCAGACCGTCGCTGAGACGTTCAGCAGGCGTCAGGCGACGATCGTCGAGTTCGAAAATGTTGCGGGCGATAAAGAGGCTGTAAAAACGATAGGCAATGCTGTAACAGGCGACTGCGGCAACCACCAGCCAGACTGCGTTGACGTGTTCGCCGCGATTAAGCGCCAGCATCGCGAACGCGCCCGCGCCAGTTAACGCCACCGCTAACCAGATCACGCCGGTTTTGACGTTCTTCATAACTCACTCCTTGTAGAGACCGAATGGAAGGCGATCGAATACAACGAGCTAACGTTAATGTAATGGAATGTAAGTGAAAGTTAATAAGGAGAGAACTGTGAAGCGCAGTGCAAATTTAGCGTGTGCGGAAGCGGTACGTCAGGAATGAGCGGGACAGGCTATCCTGTCCCGCTGGATAATACTCAGGCTGCGGGGCGAGCGACGACGCTGCGGGTTTCCATACGCACTTCGGCGATGGTCACGTCGATCACATCGGTCACGCGGTAAACCACTTCACCTTTGATCTGCACTGTGCCGCTTTCCTGGCTGCATACCAGTTCGTCACGAACGGAGTGCAGGAACGGAGCAGGGATAAACGCCACTGCGCCATTCTCCAGCAAACGCACGCGCATGCCACCACGGGAAATATCGATAATTTCCGCGCTGAATTTACGATCTGTCGCCGCAAAAGGTGACAGGTAACGGGCATAAAGCCAGTCGCCCACGTCACGCTCGGCCATGCGGTTAAGACGGCGGCGCTCGCTCATGGTGACCGTGACAGCGTCATCGGGCCGGGCGATCGACTCACCACGCACGATGGCTTTCAGCAGGCGATGGTTGATCATGTCGCCAAATTTACGAATCGGTGAGGTCCAGGTCGCATAGGCTTCCAGGCCCAGACCGAAGTGCGGGCCAGGTTCGGTGGTGATTTCCGCATACGTCTGGAAACGACGAATACGGCTGTCCAGGAACTGGGTCGGCTGGGCATCCAGCTCCCGGCGCAGCACGCGGAAACCGTCCAGCGTGGTAATCGCTGAAGGATCTGCCGTAATCCCATGTGTCGCCAGCACGGCGGCGGCCTGCTCGGCGTTGGCAGTATCGAAGCCTGCATGGACGTTATAGATCCCAAAGCCCAGCTTATCGCGCAGCACCTCGGCCGCACAGATGTTGGCCAGAATCATGGCTTCTTCAACGATTCGGTTGGCAATGCGACGCGGTTCAGCGACGATATCCAGCACTTCGCCTTTCTCGCCCAACAGGAAGCGGTAATCCGGGCGATCTTTAAACACCAGCGCATGGGCCTGGCGCCATTCGCCGCGAGACAGGCACAATTGATGCAGCAGGCGGATCTGATTCGCAATCGCGTCATTCTGCGGCTGCCACTCGCCGCTGTTTTCCAGCCAGTCAGAAACCTCGTCGTAAACCAGTTTGGCTTTCGATTCGATCCAGGCCGCGAAGAAGTGCACATCAGACAGGCTGCCATCCTGCGCCACGGTGACGCGACAGGCCAGTACCGGGCGACGCACATCAGGGCGCAGGGAGCAGACATCATCGGAAAGCTCGCGCGGCAGCATCGGAATATTAAAGCCCGGCAGGTAGTTGGTGAACGCACGTTGCGCGGCCAGCTTATCCAGCTCGCTGCCTTCAGCCACGTAAGCGGTCGGATCGGCAATGGCGACCGTCAGGCGCAGGGCATTGTCTTCCAGCGCCTCAACATAGAGCGCATCGTCCATATCTTCTGTGCTGGCGCTGTCGATGGTCACGAAATCCAGCGCGGTCAGGTCTTCACGCTGCAGGTTTTCGTCCAGCATCTCGCCAAAACCCATTTCAGGTGCCTGGCGCTCCAGATTGTGACGTGACAGTGTCACCCACCACGGCGCAAGGTGGTCGTCTGCGCTGACAATAAATTCGGTCAGTTCAGCATAAAAGCCGCGGTCACCCTTTAACGGATGACGTCGCATTTCCGCGACGGCCCAGTCGCCCTGTTGGAAATCGTGGGTCAGCCCACGTACCGGACGGCACTGAATGGCCTCTTTCAGCAGGGGATGATCGGGCACGATAGAAAGACGATCGTCTTTTTTCTGCACACGGCCTACAAAACGGCTCAGGAAAGGCTCGACCAGCGTTTCTGGTTCTGCGCTTTCACGATCTTTATCGGTGTGGATGACGGCAATAATACGGTCGCCGTGCATCACTTTCTTCATCTGCGGGGGCGGGATGAAATAACTTTTTTGTGCATCGACTTCCAGAAAGCCGAATCCCTTTTCGGTGCCTTTTACAACGCCTTCTGCACGCGGCGTTTGTGAATGGAGCTTCTCTTTAAGCTGCGCAAGCAGCGGATTATCCTGGAACATGATTTTTACGTTTCGTGGCCTAATAGCGGCTGACAGTTTTACGCGAATCGCGGTCCCGCGGCAAGGCAAAAAGCCGGACGAACCGGCTTTTTGCCTGGAGCAAAGCCTGAATCAGGCAATGCGTTGGGTGACCGTTGCCTGCGACAATTCCAGCTTAACCGGCACCGATTTCGAGGTTGGCGTACCGCTAATATCACCGTAGCTGTTCAGCGGAACCAGCGGGTTGGTTTCTGGATAATAGGCCGCCAGGTTGCCACGCGGGATGTTGTAAGGCACCAGCTTAAAGCCGCTCACGCGCCGTGTTACGCCATCATTCCACAGGGTTTCAATGTCAACATTCTGGCCTTCGCTGAAGCCTAATGCCGCCATATCGTCCGGGTTGATAAAGACGACTTCACGCTGACCGTAAACGCCGCGATAGCGGTCATCAAGGCCATAAATCGTCGTGTTGTACTGATCGTGCGAACGCAGGGTTTGCAGCGTGAAGGGCACCTCCTGATCCAACTGCGGAAACAGCGAGTCAGGCAGCGCGGCAGGGCTGAACTCGGCCTTACCGGTCGGCGTGTTGAAGCGCAGTTCGGCGGCGGCATTACCCAGATAGAACCCACCAGGCTGATCGCATTTGCTGTTAAAGTCGGCAAAGCCAGGAATCGTGGCTGCGATGTGATCGCGAATCAGGTTGTAGTCCGCCGCCAGATCCAGCCACTTCACCTTTTCATCGCCCAGTACCGCATGCGCAATGCTGGCGACAATCGACGTTTCTGAACGTTGTGTATCCGCCAGCGGAATACCCACGCCTTCAGACGCGTGCACCATGCTGAAGGAATCTTCCACGGTAATATACTGATTGCCCGTCGCCTGCAAATCGCGCTCGGTGCGGCCCAGCGTAGGCAGAATCAGGCCCTCATGACCGGGAACCAGATGGCTGCGGTTCAGTTTGGTACTGATATGTACGGTCAGGCCACAACGTGACAGCGCTTCTTCGGTGCGCGGTGAATCCGGTGCCGCCGCCGCCAGGTTGCCACCCAGCGCGATAAGCACTTTGATTTCGTCACGCAGCATGGCATTCAGTGCTTCAACGGTGTTATGACCTGCCGCACGCGGTGGCTCAAAATTGAAGTGCTGACCCAGCGCATCCAGGAACGGTTTTGCCGGTTTCTCATCAATGCCCATGGTGCGGTTACCCTGCACATTACTGTGACCACGAACAGGGCACAGACCCGCACCTTTTTTACCTAACTGGCCAAACAGCAGCTGCAGGTTAGTAATTTCGCGCACGGTATCGACGGAATGTTTGTGCTGAGTGATACCCATCGCCCAGGTACAGATGACCCGATCGGCGCTCTGGTAAATCGCGGCCGCTTCACGGATCTGCGCTTCAGTCAGGCCGGATTGCGCCACAATCTGCATCCAGTCGGTGTTATCCACGGCGTCAAAGTAGGCTTCAACGCCGTGCGTTTTGGCATTCAGGAACGCCTGATCGAACAGGCCGCTTTCGCCTGCCGCAATGCGCGCGCGATGCGTTTCCAGCAGGGCTTTAACCATGCCGCGAACCGCGGCCATATCGCCACCCAGGTGCGGCTGATAATAGGCCGAGCTGATGGTACCGGCTTTCGAGGTCACAATTTCCAGCGGCTTCTGCGGATCGGCGAACCGTTCCAGACCGCGTTCGCGCAGCGTATTGAAGGTCACAATTTTTGCACCGTGATCGGCAGCGTGACGCAGGCTGTGCAACATGCGTGGATGGTTAGTGCCCGGGTTCTGTCCAAAAACAAAAATCGCATCCGCGTGGTCAAAATCATCCAGACGAATCGTGCCTTTACCCACGCCAATGCTGCGCTTCAGTCCCGCACCGCTGGCTTCGTGACACATGTTCGAGCAGTCAGGGAAGTTATTGGTGCCCAGCATGCGGCCAAACAGCTGATAAAGCCATGACGCTTCATTACTGGCGCGACCTGAGGTGTAAAGCTCCATCTGGTCTGGATTGTCCATCGCTTTGATGTGCTGCGCGATAAGCGCATAGGCGTCATCCCAACTGATGGGCTCGTAGTGATCGGTTTCACGGTTGTAGCGCAGGGGATGCGTCAGGCGGCCCTGATACTCCAGAAAGTAATCGCTTTGAGCATAGAGCGTGGTCACGCTGTGTTTCGCAAAGAAGTCGGCATCCACAACGCGGCGTGTCGCTTCCCAGGTTACCGCTTTCGCTCCGTTTTCACAAAAGCTGAAAGTACTTTTATTGTCATCGCCCCAGGCGCAGCCCGGGCAGTCAAAGCCACGCGCCTTGTTCATACGCATGAGATTGCGCAGGTTTTTCAGGGCAGCTTTACTGTCGAAAACAAAACGTGTCGTGGCTTCCAGTGAACCCCAGCCACCCGCGGCGGCGCGGTATGGTTTAATTTGGCGCTTAAATTTCATCATAGGTGCAGGCTTATTTTTTTGTTGGACGAATGTTGCAAGGATATATCCTGATAGTGAAGATTAGTGTGCGTTCGACGACATAGCTTGTCTAATTGATTGACTTAATGGTGCGATAGGTCGCGTTTATCGTGACGGCACAACAACTGTGATGCTGTTCATATTTTACCCTTTCATAACTTCTCCGTATCAGGTGTTATCGGCACATCGCGCTAATACTTGCTGTTTATGACACAAAAAGGCGCGAAACCATGAAACACCTGACCAGCCAGATTCATGCATTTGGCAAGGCGTTGATGATGCCCATTTCGGTGATCGCGGCAGCCGGTATTTTTCTGGGGCTGGCCGCGGCCATGCAGAACCCCGCAGTGACGGGGGAAGCCTTTGCGCAAATGCAGGTGGCCCAGCTCATTATCGGTTTTATTCGCAAAGTCGCAGGAGCGCTGTTTGCCAATCTGCCCCTGTTCTTTGCCGTCGCCAGTGCGATTGGTCTGGCAAAAGCCGAGAAACCGACCGCCGCCTTTGCGGCGGTGATTGGCTATATCGCCATGAACGTGGGGATTAATGCGACGCTGGCCGCAAAAGGCATAACGGCGGCCACCACGACGCCTCAGGCGCTGCAACAGGCGGGACTGGATCAAACGACCGCCATGATGACCTCGGCGGAATATATCCAGATGCTGGGGATTTTTACCTACAACATGAGCGTGCTGGGCGGCGTGGTGGCCGGCCTGCTCACCGTAATGTTGCACAATCGTTTTTATACGCAGCAACTTCCTACAGCGATCAGCTTCTTTGGCGGCCGACGTTTTGTGCCCATTGTCACCGTCGTGGTTCTGCCGCTGGTGGGTGTATTGCTGGCGCTGATCTGGCCAACCCTCGGAGAGGGCATCGCCTGGGTGGGACAGATGATTGGCCACAGTGGTCAGTACGGTGCATTTCTGCTGGGGGCGGCTGAACGCCTGCTGATTCCCACCGGGCTGCACCACATTCTCAATGAAACGGTCCGCTTTACGCCGATTGGCGGTATGGCGGTTGTGGACGGACAGACCATTGTCGGCGCATTGAATATTTTCAATGCCTCGCTGACACATCCTGGCCTCATCCGGGATGCCACGCTGCGAACGGCTACCCAGTTCCTGGCGCAGGGAAAAATACCGGTGATGATGTTTGGGCTGCCTGCTGCAGCACTGGCGATCTATCACACCGCACGTCCGGAGCATAAACAACGCGTGAAAGCGCTGGTGCTGGCCGGCGCGCTGACCTCCTTTACCACCGGGATCACCGAACCTCTGGAGTTCTGCTTTATTTTTGTGTCGCCCGTGCTCTATGTGTTGCATGCGTTTTTGACCGGCCTTTCATTTATGTTGATGTCAATGCTGCATCTGATGATTGGCAACGTGCAGGGCGGCATTATCGACCTGGTGGTCTTCGGTGTGCTGGGTGGCAGTAAAACCCACTGGTGGTGGACGCTGGTGCTTGGCGTGATCTACGCACCGATCTATTACTACGGGTTCCGTTTTGTCATTACCCGCATGAATGTCGAAACACCGGGACGGGAAACCGAGGAGGAAAAACCGCAGGTCGTTGATGGCAGTGAACGCACTCAGGTCATTATCAGTGGATTGGGTGGGGCTGCCAATATAGAGGACATCGATTGCTGCTTTACGCGCTTACGGGTGCGGGTAAAAGATATGAAAGAGGTGGTGGATCACACCCTGATGAGTACGGGCGCGAATGGCGTGAATCGCGTCAGTGAGCAGGATGTTCAGGTGATTTACGGTCCTCAGGTCGAAAAGATTGCGCAGGAAGTGAAGTCGATGCTTGGCGTCGGCTGACGGCGGCCTCATTGGGCGCAGCAGGTGCGCCCTCCCTGTCTGACATATTACGGCATTCCGTTCCGTTCTAAGCTCCGTTTTTATCCGTTCCCCTCACGTTCACGATTAACACAAAAATATAAGCAATGCTTTATGTTTCATTTTGTGATCTGCGCTTGAATTTTACCGGTAACACTCTATGGTAAGAGGTGGAAAGTGCAATACACGCAATTAACAGGGGGTTATTTATGGCGAAAAACAGGTTAGTTAAAGTCGTTGAAATATCGGCAATTATTGTTTTCACACTTGTCGTGATCTATTTACTGGCGACGGGCGTACTGTCGTCAACGGGCATTGATCACGCCTGGCCTTATCCAACGAAGTAACAACGGGCAACACCAGGGAAAACACCATAAAAAATAATAATTCTGCCAGCCTGACCTGAAAGAGTCCGGCCTGTTGCGCGCCCATTACGCCTTTCGTCTCGCCCCCAAAAGTATCTCCTGTCAGCCGGACACTCGGGCTGTATTACTGCACTCTGCCTGTACCGGAATCCTGAACGCACACTGACTGGCATTCTGTTGCACCCTCGGCACATAATAGACGTTCAACTGAGCGACGTTATGGCGGGCACAAAAAATCGACATTAAGCAACTCATCTACCTCTGCAACCTCGAACGCGAACGCCATTTTGGCCGTGCCGCTGAGGCGAGTTTTGTCAGCCAGCCTACCTTATCAATGCGGTTAAAAAATCTGGAACGCGAACTGGGGTTATCCCTGATCAACCGCAGCAATAACTTTGCCGGATTCACGCCAGAAGGGGATCGGGTGCTGGCCTGGGCGCGGGAAATCGTCTCCGTTTATCAGGGGCTGAAGCTGGAAGTCGAGTCACTGAAACACGGCGTTAACGGCACATTGCGGCTGGGTGTGGTACCGCAGTGCAGCGTGTCGCTGGCCCAGCTGCTCAAAGCGGTTCAGGTGCGCTATCCACAACTCGATTACCGTATTGCCGTCCTGAGCGCCGACCAGCTGCTGGAGGCGCTGAACAGTCATACGGTCGATGTCGGGATTGGTTTTTTTGAAATGGCGACGCTGCGTGAACTGCATTTTCAGGCCGCGTTGCTGGCGGACCGTGGCGTTGAAGCGGTGTTTCATCCCGGACATTTTCAGCACTTAGGCGAGGTTGAAAGCCTGGATCTGCCAACGCTGGCCCGTCAGCCGCTGTGTCTGGCTGAACCCACGCGCTATTTTCGTCGCTATCTGGATATGGCGCTGCGGGAGATGTCGCTGATGCCGCGCGTGGTGGTAGAAAGCGCCTCCATTATGCAACTGCTGCAGTGTACGCAGGTCGGGTTGGGCGTACTGGTTTCGCCACGCGGTCATCTGCTGCCCGCGTCTTTACACGGACTGGAACAGCGACCTGTCATCATGCCAAAGATGGCGCGCCAGGCGGCCCTGGTGGTCGCTGAACCGGGTCGGGCAACGCCGCTGGCACAGCACTTCTATGACGAAGCGCGCAGTCATCTGGATCTTTAGCGCGCCTCACCACAGGCATAAAATAAACGGCTGTTCCAGTTTGCCCGCGCGATGGCCTGGATAAGCGCGAACTGATCGGCAACGGACCAGCCGGATTCTTGCAATGGCTGGAGATCGGCGGCGCAAAAACGTTCTGGCTGGCGGGTCAGCAGGGCGGTTAACGCGCTGACCGCCCGGTCAGCGTCGGTCAGGTTAGCATTATCAAAGGCGCCAGCCTGGCCGCTACAGGGCGTTAACGAAGGTGGACGCCAGCGATTTCCCAGCAGGCTGGCCGCTGTAGCCTCAACCCGGGCGGTGAAGACCGTCTCCTCCTGATGATTCAACCTGTACCAATGCTCTAATAACGCCGGTGCGTGCGCCAGCAACCAGAGGGCGTCCTCTGGCGCAGAAGATGTCTGGCATTGCGCCACGGCCTTATGCTGCGCCTCGCTGGCATAGCGGGGCTCAAGCGGTTTCAGGACTGGCTGCCAGACGCCGGGGGCATCGGTGGCTGGCGCATCCGGTGCAGGTGACATGCCGGGGATCCAGCGTACCGGCATGTTCAGCAGAGCATGAATACCGGCGATCAGGCGTGCCTGGTAACAGACAAAGCCGACCAACTGATTAAGCGTGACAATATCGGCTTCGCTCAGACCTGCGGCGTGAAGGGCGCGCACACTGTCGGCAGTAATCAGAGTGGGTTGCATGGCCAGCAGTCGGGCGTACTGGGTAATTTGTGTCAGGCGGTTATTGCTCTCGCGCGACGAGTCAGGGCCAGGCAGAGGATTGAGTCTTGCAGAGTAGTGATTGCAGAGCCGCTGAATGCCCGTAACCTGCGCCACGGTCAGCGCGCTGCTTAACCGATCGTAAAGCGTCAGCGTATGGGTCAGCGTAACGTCAACCTGGTCGGGAAAGAGCAGGTCAACAATCTCATGAGCAATCTGAATGGCGGGTTGTCCGGCCTGCAATAACGGCTGAACAGAAGAGGTTTCCTGCGCTAACCCCAACAAGAACCGATCGTCGATATGCGCTGCTTCAGGAAAAAGCGGGGCAGCCGGAACGGTACGCGGACAGGTCTGGCTCTCGTAAAACCAGTGATCCTGGCCAGTATAGCGGCGTTGTTGCATCATCAGTCCTTTTGCAAAATCTGATGCGGCACATGCGGGACAGAGTCAGTGAACCGGTCGCAGGCCGCAGGGCTGACTTATCCTCGCCCACGGGCAGGGCACGGCAAAAGACCGATCAGTGATAATTAATAGCAATAAGGAATAACGAGGGCGCGGGCGGGGAAGGACAGGGCGAGCAGCGCTCGCCCATGAGGAAACTTATTTCAGTTCCAGTTCGTTCATGGCGGCGATGCTGAAACCGCCGTCAACGTGAACGATCTCGCCGGTGATACCACCCGCCAGATCGGAACACAGGAAGGCCGCAGAGTTACCCACGTCTTCGATGGTCACGGTACGGCGAATCGGGGTTACCGCTTCACAGTGAGCCAGCATCTTACGGAAATCTTTGATGCCTGAAGCCGCCAGCGTACGGATTGGACCGGCAGAAACGGCGTTCACACGCACGCCTTCTGGTCCCATGGCATTGGCCATGTAACGTACGTTTGCTTCCAGAGACGCTTTTGCCAGGCCCATTACGTTGTAGTTAGGGATAGCGCGCTCTGCACCCAGGTAGGACAGCGTCAGCAGCGCTGAGTTGGGATTCAGCATCGCACGGCACTCTTTAGCCATGGCAACAAAGCTGTAGGCACTGATGTCGTGCGCAATTTTGAAACCTTCGCGGGTTACGGCATTCACGTAATCGCCATCCAGCTGGTCGCCTGGGGCAAAACCAATTGAGTGAACGAAACCGTCAAATTTCGGCCAGGTTTTTGCCAGCTCAGCGAACAGGGACTGGATGCTTTCATCTTCTGCAACATCACATGGCAGTACGATGTCAGAACCCAAATCTTTGGCGAACTCTTCCACACGACCTTTCAGTTTGTCGTTTTGGTAGGTGAAAGCCAGTTCTGCGCCCTGTTTGTGCATCGCCTGTGCAATACCGTAGGCGATGGAAAGTTTACTGGCAACACCAGTAATCAGAATGCGCTTACCGGAAAGAAAACCCATAGCTGTAATCCTTATGGTCATGGTAGTTGGCGGTCGCGTTGTTTAAATAATAGACGACCGACGTTAATCGACGTGCGGATTCTAGCACGTCTGCCTTAAATCAGGAAAACTGCGCACAGTTTTCCACAAAACCCCGAAAAATCAACGCTCGCGTCGCCACGCTTCGGCCGTTAACGCTTCGCCGAAATGGCTGTTGATCAGACGTTTGGTCAGATCATGCAGCGGAGAAGCCAGCACGTCGGCCGTCCCGCCGCGTTCCACGACTTCGCCCTGATGCATGACCAACACTTTGTCGCTGATATGCTTCATCATCCCTAAATGTTGCGTCACGTAGATGTAGGCAATGCCGTGTTTTTCCTGCAGCTCCAGCATCAGGTTGACCAGCTGTGAGCGCATGGTCATATCCAGTGAGGCTAGCGCTTCATCAGCAATAATCACTTTGGGTTGCAGAATTAATGCCCGCGCCAGGCCCAGACGCTGTTTTTGGCCTGGTGCCAGCATATGCGGATAATAACCGGCATGGTCGCGCAGTAATCCCACCTGACGCAGCGTGCCAATGATGCGTTTCTCGCGCGCCTCGGCGTCAAGATCGGTATTCAGGCGCAGCGGCAGCTCCAGAATCTGACTGACGCGCTGCCGGGGATTAAGCGACGTAGAAGGATCCTGAAAAATCATACGGATGCGCTGGCTACGGTAGCCATAATCCCCAAAGCTCAGCGCATGATCGTCAATAATGATTTCCCCCTCAGTTGGGGCAACAGTGCCGCTGAGCATTTTTGCCAGCGTTGATTTGCCGGAGCCATTTTCGCCGATGATCGCCAGCGTCTGCTTCTCCCGTAGCGTGAAGCTCACGGACTTCACCGCCTCGACATGCTGACGGCGAAACAGACCGGTGCGATAACGAAACGTTTTGCTCAGATTGCGCACTTCCAGTAGCGTTTCCATGCTATTGGCCCTCCACGTTGAGCGGAAAATGGCAGGCATAGAGATGCGAACGGGAGCCCGTCAGCCGTGGCGTTTCCACACATTTTCGCTGTGCATACGGGCAGCGCGGCCCAAGACGGCAGCCAATGGGCAGGCTTTCGAGCGATGGAATCGCGCCGGATAAGGTATTCAGGCGGCTCTTGTGAGGAAGCGGTCGGCCAAAGTCTGGCATCGCACGAATCAGCGCCTGGGTATACGGATGGTGCGGCGTGGTCATCAGGTCTTCACTCTGCGCCGTTTCCACGGTTTGTCCGCAGTACATAACGTTGATCCTGTCAGCCCAGTGACTCAGGGTACGCAGGTCATGGCTGATCAGCAGAATCGTGGTATTGTTGTTCTGATTCAGACGGCTCAACAGGCGAAAGATCTGCGCCTGCGTCGTCGGCTCCATGGCGTTGGTCGGCTCGTCGGCAATCAGCAGGCGCGGCTGATTCGCCAGTGCGATGGCAATCATCACTTTCTGACACTCGCCCTCGGTGAGTTCGTAGGGAAAGCTGCGCATGATGTCTTTGTGATCTTTAATACCGACGCGGTGCAGCAGCTCAATGGCGCGGTTTTTTCGCCAGAACCAAAAGCGCTTCATCCACGGTCCTTTGTACGTCCAGCGCGGAATCGCCTGCATCAACTGACGGCCGACACTTTCCGAGGGATCAAGACAGGACTGCGGTTCCTGGAAAATCATCGACACATTGTGACCTACGATGCGGCGACGCTCACGCGGCGACAAACGCAGCAAATCCACGTCATCAAAGACCATACGGTCTGCGGTGACGCGCCAGTTGTCGTTGGTCACGCCACAAATCGCCTTGGCAACCAGACTTTTGCCCGAGCCCGACTCACCCACCAGACCGCGAATTTCGCCTTCAGTCAGTGATAAATTGATGCGGTCTACCGCTTTGACCGGCCCGTCAGCGGTCATAAATTCAATCGTCAGATTACGAATATCCAGTAACGGCATTATTCCACTCCTGCCTCGACGGCCCGACGAATGCCGTCACCGAGCAGATTAACCATTAACACGCTGACCATCAGCGCGGCACCGGGAAGCATGACAGTCCAGGGCGCAACATACACCAGCTCCAGCGAATCACCCAGCATCGCGCCCCACTCAGGCGAGGGCAACTGCGCGCCGAGGTCAAGAAAACCCAGTGCGGCGATATCGAGAATAGCCATCGACAGCGCGCGCGTAATTTCACTGATCAGCATAGGCAAAACGTTAGGCAAAATGGCGTGCCACAAAATATTGATGCTGGTCGCACCATCCAGGCGAGCCGCAATCACATACTCTTTTTCCAGTTCGTCATGAACGGCGCTGTAGATTTCGCGCACCAGGCGCGGCATCAGCGCCAGCCACACGGCCAGTAATGCGTGCTCCAGGCGCGGCCCCAGAAACGCCACTACGATAATGGCCAGCAAGAGTGAGGGAATGGACAGCAGCGTATCCAGGACATGATTCAGCACCGCAGAACGCACACCGTGCGTCATGCCCGCCACAATCCCCAGTACCAGCGCCCAGAAGGTGGCAAACAGCGTGACGAGAATGGCCGATCCAACCGTGGGGGCCACGCCGTTCAGCAGGCGGCTCAGTAAATCACGCCCCAGATCGTCCGTCCCGAGAAAAAAGGAAACCTCACCGTAGCGCGACCAGGAGGGCGGTAGCAGTTGATAACCCAGAAATTGCTGGTCGATGTTGTAAGGGGCCAGAAAATGGCCGAACAGACACAGTAGCAGCAGCGCGCCAAAGCCGTACAGGCCAATCATCGCCGGCATATCGCCATAAAAATGGTGCCAGCTCTGGCGAAACGCACTGGGCAGGCGTTTTTCGGCGTAGATGTTATCGGACGGCATACCATTCCTTATGTTTCAGCGGATTCAGCGCCGCGCCAACGATGTCAGCGAGCACATTCACCACAATAACCAGTCCACCGGTCACCATTACGCCTGCTGAGATGGCCGCATAGTCCTGCTGACGGATGGCGTTAATCAGCCAGCGCCCCAGGCCAGGCCAGTTAAAAACCATCTCCGTAATCATCGCCAGCGTTAACATGCTGGAGAACTGTAAACCCAGGCGCGGAATGACAGGCGGAAGGGCGTTATGCAGCACATGACGGCGAATAACGGTAAAGCGCGAGAGCCCGCGGGTCGCCGCAGCTTTAACATAGTTTTTATCGACGACATCGCTGGTGCTGATGCGCAGTAAACGCACAATCTCAGTGGTCGGGGCCATCGCCAGCACGGTCACCGGTAAAATCAGGTGCATCAGCACGCTGATCATCATTTCATGCCGCCACGGTGAAGGGCTGAGCCAGGCATCGATTAAAGCAAAACCGGTTATGTTCTGGACCGGATAGAGCAGATCATAGCGACCCGAAACCGGCAGCCAGCCCAGCGTTAACGAGAAAAACAGGGTAAACAGCAGGGCGAGCCAGAAGACCGGGATCGAAAATCCCAGCAAGGCAAACGCGCTGATAACTTTGTCCTGCCATTTATGACGCAGGGCACCCGCACAAATCCCCAGCGGAATGCCGACGATTAAGGCAAGCGTAAAGGCCATCAGGCACAGCTCCATGGTGGCCGGAAAGACCTCGCGCAGTTGCAGGCCAATTTCCTGACCATTGGTGCTGGATACGCCAAAATCCAGTTGCAGCATGCCTTTAAACCAAAACCACCAGGCATCGAACAGTGAGGCGCCTTCGAGCGGGGCATTCGGTGTGAAGTAGCTCAGGCTGAAACTCACCAGCGAGAGAAAAAACAGCGTAATCACCAGTAACACCAGCCGACGCAAAATATAAATGATCACTTATCGATCCTCCCGCTCATCACGATAAACGCCAGCAAAGGAAGCGTTACCAAACGGACTCAGTACCAGGCCTTTAATATCATGCCGGTAGGCTTGCAGGCGCAAGGATGAAGCCAGCGGCAGGACGGGCAGTTCCTGAGCTAAAATTTGCTGGGCTTTATCATAGCTCTCAATGCGTCCGGACAACTGTTGCGACAGCAGAGCATTTTTCAGCGTGCTGTCAAACGCAGGCGAGCACCAGTGCGCATAGTTGGTCTGTGAGGCAATCGCCGCGCAGCTCAGCAGGGGACGAAAGAAACTGTCAGGATCGTTACTGTCGGTTGCCCAGCCTGCCAGGGTCAGCTCGTGGTTCATCGCCATCAACTGTGCTTCCTGAAAACGGCCTTCAACCGGCACGATAGTGACGTTAACGCCAATTTGTGCCAGATCGGCCTGAATCAGCTCTGCCGTTTTCAACGGCGCGGGGTTCCAGGACTGCGAGGCGGCAGGCACCACCAGACGCAGGTGAAGATCGGTCACGCCCGCCGCTTCCAGCGCAGCCCTGGCCTTTTTCGGATCGTAGGCGGTGATGCTGGCATCCGTATCGTAAGCCCAGGAGGCACGCGGCAAAATCGAGGCCGCAGTTTCTGCCGTGCCGTAATAAATCGACTCCATCAGGCGTTCATTATTAATGGCCAGCGCCAGCGCGTGACGCACTTCCGGTCTGTCGAGCGGGGGTTTTCGCGTGTTGAAGGCCAGATAGGCGATGTTCATACCGGGCCGCAACGTCATACGTAGCCGGGGATCGTCGCGCAGAATGGAAATCTGGCTGGCGGCAGGATAGGCCAGCACATCGCACTCACCGGTCAGCAGTTTCGATAACCGGCCGGTGCCGCCCGCGCCAAGATCAATCACCACCTGTTGCAGGCGCGGTACGCCTTTCCAGTAGTAGGGATTGCGGGCCAGGCGAATATATTGCCCACTGCGGTATTCACTCAGCTGAAACGGGCCGGTGCCCACAGGTAACCGATCCAGCGTTTCCTGATGACCTGTTTTGTCCAGGCTGTCTGCGTATTCCTTCGAGAGGATGGGCGCATAGTGGGTTGCCATGTGCCAGAGAAACGACGCATCAGGGCTGTTCAGGCGAATTTCGACCGTATAGTTATCGATCTTTTTCACGCTCTGCACGGCGTCAGCGAACTGCAGGCTGTCGAAATAGGGATAATAGCCGCCATTAACGTCATGCCAGGGATGTTTACGGTCAAACATGCGCGCAAAGCTAAAGACCACATCGTCGGCATTCATCGTGCGGGTAGGCGTAAAGTTTGAGGTGTGCTGAAACTGCACACCGTGACGCAAGTGAAAGCGATAGGTCGCGCCGTTATCACGCACCTCCCAGCTGTCGGCCAGGTCAGCCTGTAAACGATAGGTATAAGGATCGACATCAAGCAGGCGGTCATAGAGCTGCGCCGCCAGTGTGTCCACCGTTAAACCACTACTGGCCATCTGCGGGTTAAACGTATTTAGCGTCCCGTTGACGCAATAGACAAAGCCGCTTTGACGAATATCTGTGGCAGGTGCGGGCGCGGACCACACAGGCGCGCTCAACACGCTGAGACTCAGCAACAGCGAAGGCATTAGTTTTAACATAGAACTCAACGATTCTCGGGCATTGGGCAAAGTGTATCGCAAAGCGCGCGTGGTCCCAACTCTGCGTCATCGATTGCCGACGATTCGTACAGCAGGTGTAAACGACCCGCGCAAAAAGGCGCAGCGTTGGTGTGGAGATGAGAAAAATTCTCAATAACACTTTACAGATGCAAACAGGAATGATTATTATTCAGTTGCACTTCGACGGGGCTCTACCGAAGAAGAGCACGACATTGCTCACATTGCTTCCAGTTGCCCGCTTCGGCGGGCCCTTTTTTTACCCGCCTGAATGCATTACAGCATGCTCCGGCACGTTGTCAGCTTCTGTACGTATATAAAAGCCCGCTAATGTTGTCCGTCGCGCGCCTGAATACCGTGTTTTTTCATGATGGCACGGAGTTGATGATAGGTGACGCCCAGTAAGCTGGCCGCGCGGCGCTGATTATACTTTGCCTGTTGCAGGCTGATTTCCACCACGTCACGTTCCTGCTGGTTCTGCCACTGGCGCAGATCAAGCGGAAGTGAAGGCAGGGCGGTTGGCGACTCGGTAGCAGGCAAGGAGGCGGCCCTGTCTGCGGCTTCACTGCGGCGGGCAAACGGGTTAATGATGATTTCATCCAGCGCGGTATCGCTGGTGTTATGGCGATAGACGGATCGTTCGACCACGTTTTTCAGCTCGCGCACGTTGCCCGGCCAGTGATGCTCAAGCAAGGTTTGCTGTGCGCGGGGCGTAAAGCCGGGAAACAACGGCAGTTTGAGCTCCCGACACATCTGAATGGCAAAATGATCAGCCATGACCAGAATGTCGCTGCGGCGCTCCCGAAGCGGCGGCAACTGCACCACATCAAAGGCCAGGCGATCCAGCAGATCGGCCCGAAACTTACCGGCTTCGGCCAGCGCGGGTAAATCTTCATTGGTGGCGCAGATCAGGCGCACATTAACCTGAAAAACGTGGTTTCCGCCCACGCGTTCCAGTTGGCCGTATTCAATTACCCGCAACAGTTTTTCCTGAACCAGCATGGGGGCTGTCGCCAGTTCATCAAGAAACAAGGTGCCGCCATCCGCGCGCTCAAAGCGGCCCAGATGACGTTTTTGCGCACCGGTAAAGGCACCTGCCTCATGGCCAAAAAGCTCAGAATCAAGCAGATTCTCGTTCAGCGCCGCACAGTTAAGAGAGACAAAAGGGCCCTGCCAGCGGTCAGAAAGGTAGTGCAGACGGCTGGCAATCAGCTCCTTACCTGTCCCGCGTTCGCCCACCACCAGCACAGGCTTCTCCAGCGGCGCGAGCTTTGACACCTGCTCCAGCACTTCCAGAAAGTTATTTGATTCGCCCAGCAAATTGTCGTTGTTCACAGACATGATGAATTTCGCCACTGATTAATCAATTTAACTATATTAGGTCAGGCAAAAAAAACTGCCAGCTTATTATCGTAATTAAAATCAATAAGATAAAAATTGGCACGCATCTTGAATTAGTCCTCACCAGCAAGCTAAAACTATGACCATCAAGAGGAGCATCATTATGGGTATTTTTTCTCGTTTCGCTGACATCGTTAATGCCAACATCAATTCACTGCTGGAACGCGCAGAGGATCCGCAGAAACTGGTGCGCCTGATGATTCAGGAGATGGAAGATACGCTGGTCGAGGTGCGTTCGACGTCAGCCCGTGCGCTGGCCGAAAAGAAACAGCTGTCACGCCGTATCGAGCAGGCTGAGCTGCAGCAGGCTGAATGGCAGGAAAAAGCAGAACTGGCGATTCGCAAAGATAAAGAAGATCTGGCCCGTTCTGCGCTTATCGAAAAACAGAAGCTGACCGATCTGATCGCCTCGCTCAAACGCGAAGTCGAACAGGTTGACGAAACGCTGACGCGCATGAAAGGTGAGATTGCTGAGCTGGAGAAAAAACTGAGCGAAACCCGCGCGCGCCAGCAGGCGTTGACGCTGCGCCATCAGGCCGCCTCGTCATCCCGTGATGTCCGCCGTCAGCTGGACAGTGGTAAAATTGATGAAGCCATGGCGCGTTTCGAATCGTTTGAACGCCGAATCGATCATATGGAAGCGGAAGCGGAGAGCCACGGTTTTGGTAAACCTAAAACCCTGGATCAGCAGTTTACTGAGCTGAAAGCCGATGACGAAATCAGTCAGCAACTGAATGCGCTGAAAGCCAAAATGAACCGCAGCGAATAAACCGCCGCTGACAGTAGGAAAGGATTAAGGAGAGTCAATGAGCGCACTATTTTTGGCGATACCTCTTACAATATTTGTGCTGTTCGTGGCCCCCGTCTGGCTGTGGTTACACTACAGTAACAAGCGCAGCGGCGGAGCGGAGCTGTCACAGAGTCAGATGCAGCGTCTGCAACAGGTGACCCGGGATGCTCAGCGCATGCGCGAACGCATTGATGCGTTAGAAGCGATCCTGGATGCAGAACATCCTAACTGGAGGCAGCCATGATAAGAGGCCGTAAATTATGGCGTAAGCCTGACGAAGGAAAGCTGATGGGCGTCTGTGCCGGGCTGGCTGAGTATCTGGATGTGCCGGTGCGGCTGCTGCGTATCATTGTGGTGTTATCGCTGTTCTTTGGGCTGTTTGTGTTTACCGTGATCGCCTACTTTGCGCTGGGTTTTGTGCTGGACGTAAAACCTGCTGGCGTGGACAACGGTGAAGCTCAGCCCACAGCCAGCGAACTGCTTGACCAACTGGAAACCGCACTGCAACAGGATGAGCGTAATGTTCGCGATATAGAACGTTACGTCACCTCTGAAACGTTTAGTGTGCGCAGTCGTTTCCGTCAGATTTAATTATCGTCTGCTACGGGCCAGACCGGCCCGTCTGCTGATGACCGGGAGGTATTCATGACCGTTTCGCGCGCAGCAACGTTTCGCCATCGTGCCACACCTGCATTGAAGTCAGCCGCCAGATTCATCATTATCAATGCTGTTACTTACGGGCCTGCCGGTGTGACCGGCTGGGCCGTCAAATCGGTCGCGCGCCGTCCACTGCGCATTTTGCTTGGCCTGGCGCTTGAGCCGCTATTGAAACGCGTGATGAACCGGGTAGCGTCGCGCTTCATCAGGGAAAACGATGAAAAGACTGCAAACTGAACTGATAGCATTAATGAATCGCGGCGTCGACCGCCACCTTCGCCTGGCGGTCACCGGTCTCAGCCGCAGTGGTAAAACAGCTTTTATCACCTCGCTGGTCAACCAACTTCTTTCTGTCCACAGCGGCGCTCGTTTGCCGCTGTTTTCCGTTGTGCGTGATGAACGCCTGTTAGGGGTGAAACGCGTGCCGCAACGTGACATGGGCACGGCCCGTTTCACCTATGACGAAGGGCTGGCGCAGCTTTACGGTTCACCGCCTGCCTGGCCCACGCCCACGCGTGGCGTCAGCGAAATGCGCCTGGCGTTACGTTACCGTCCGCATGACTCACTGCTGCGTCATCTGAAAGAGACCGCCACGCTCTATCTTGAAATCGTTGATTACCCCGGCGAATGGTTGCTTGATCTGCCAATGCTGGCACAGGATTACCTGACCTGGTCACGCCAGATGAACGGCTTGTTGCAGGGCGATCGCGCCCTGTGGGCGCAACCCTGGCGCGACCTGTGTCAGCGCCTCGATCCGCTGGCACCGGCTGACGAGAACCGTTTAGCCGACATTGCCGAGGCCTGGACTGACTACCTGCATCGCTGCAAAGCCGAAGGATTACACTTTATCCAGCCAGGCCGCTTCGTGCTGCCCGGCGATATGGCGGGCGCGCCCGCACTACAGTTTTTTCCGTGGCCTACCGCTGACGATGCCCAGGCGGCGAAACTGGCGCAGGCGGACAAAGGCAGCAATTTCGCCATGCTGCAACAGCGGTTTCATTACTACTGCCAGCATGTTGTTAAAGGATTCTATAAAAACCATTTTGTGCGCTTTGACCGCCAGATTGTGCTGGTGGACTGCCTGCAACCGCTCAACAGCGGCCCGCAGGCCTTTAACGATATGCGGTTAGCCCTCACGCAGCTTATGCAGAGTTTTCACTACGGTCAGCGCACGCTGTTTCGCCGTCTCTTTTCGCCGGTGATCGATAAGCTGCTGTTCGCCGCCACCAAAGCCGATCACATTACTCACGACCAGCACGGCAATATGGTGTCCCTGTTACAGCAACTGGTGCAGGATGCCTGGCAAAATGCCGCGTTTGAAGGTATCAGCATGGACTGTATTGGTCTGGCTTCGGTACAGGCGACCCAGAGTGGACAGGTTGATCATCAGGGTGAAAAAATCCCCGCGTTGCGCGGGCACCGCTTAGCGGATGGCGAGGCACTGACGGTCTATCCGGGTGAAGTTCCCCCGCGCCTGCCGGGGGCGGCGTTCTGGCAACAACAGGGTTTTCAGTTTGAGCAGTTTCGCCCACAGCAACTGGATATCGATCGTCCTCTGCCGCACATCCGCATGGATGCGGCACTGGAGTTTTTACTGGGAGATAAATTGCGATGAGCGATCCGTTAAAGCCGCGTATTGATTTTGCCACGCCGCTGAACGACAAGCCGAATGACGTGTTGCGTCCGGCGCAAACCTTCGACGCGGAAGCCCGGGACGCGTTTTTAGCCGTTGCAGAAAGCGAGACGGTGGTGGAAGAGGAAAGCGCAGGGGAGCGCGCCGTCGAAGCGGCTCTGAAACCCAAACGCAGTTTGTGGCGCAACATGGTCGGTGCCGGGCTGGGCCTGTTTGGGATCAGCATCGTGGCGCAGGGCGTGCAGTGGAGCCACAACGTCTGGCTGGCGCACGACTGGTTTGCGCTGGGCAGCGGGATGGCCGGGGGACTGATCGTGGCCGCGGGTGTCGGCGCGTTAACCCGCGAGTGGCGACGACTGTATCAGCTGCGTCAGCGTGCAGAAGAGCGCGATCTGGGTCGGGAACTGCTTAACAGCCACAGCGTGGGTAAAGGGCGGGATTTTTGCGAAAAACTGGCTCGCCAGGCCGAACTCGATCAGGCGCATCCTGCGTTACAACGCTGGCATGCTTCGCTCCATGAAACCCATAATGACGGTGAAACCGTGCGGTTGTATGCCCAACTGGTGCAGCCGGTGCTCGATCGCCAGGCCCGGCGGGAAATCAGTCGTCATGCCGCAGAATCCGCCCTGATGATTGCGGTGAGTCCGTTGGCGCTGGTCGATATGGCCTTTATTGCCTGGCGCAATATCAGGCTGGTCAACCGTATTGCCGCTATTTACGGTATTGAACTGGGCTACTTCAGCCGACTGCGCCTGTTCCGGCTGGTGCTGCTGAATATGGCATTTGCCGGCGCGTCTGAGCTGGTGCGTGAAGTGGGCATGGACTGGATGTCGCAGGATATCGCGGCGCGCCTGTCCGCCCGTGCCGCGCAGGGCATTGGCGCAGGCCTGCTGACCGCGCGTCTTGGCATTAAAGCCATGGAGCTGTGTCGGCCGTTACCCTGGCTGGAAAACGACAAACCCCGCCTGGGCGACTACCGTCGTGAATTGATAGGCCAGATAAAAGAAGCGCTGCAGAGGGGCGGAGAGAAACGCCAGTAACGGTTGTGCACTGAAACGTGAGTGCAGATGCTGTGCCTTCTGTGCTTTATCTCCTGACAACGTTGAGCGAATGTCACCGTCAGGGCTCTCCCGCCATCGCCGCAGCCTGCCGTTTAAAAAAAACGCGCTTGCATAAAGGCTGTCAACTTTTCCTGACAGCCCCCTTTCTGCGGCGTAGGGGTTTAGCGTATTATCGCCGGATAATAAACGGATAAGGCCCACGCAATGCGTTTAGAAGTGTTTTGTCAGGACCGAATCGGCCTGGCGCGCGAATTACTGGATCTTTTGGTGGCGCGCGGAATCGATCTTCGCGGCATCGAAGTGGCCTCATCAGGCCGCATCTATCTTAATTTCTCCACGCTTGAGTTTGAGCAGTTCAGTAACCTGATGGCAGAAATCCGTCGCACGCCGGGCGTAACGGATGTTCGCACGGTGCCCTATATGCCTTCAGAGCGGGAGCATCGGGTACTGAGCGCCTTGCTGGTTGCCATGCCCGAGCCGGTTTTTTCTGTTGATCTCAGAAGCAAGGTAGAACTGGCCAATCCGGCCGCGCAAAACCTGTTTAATCTGGATGAGAACAAGATCCGCAATGTGAATGCCGACCACCTGATCAACGGTTTTAATTTTGGCCGCTGGCTGGAAAGCGAACGTGTCCAGGCGCAGGCGCAGCATGTGGTCATTGAAGGGCGCGATTTTCTGATGGAAGCCCATCCCATCTATCTGTCTGCCGACAGCGAACAGCAGGATCAGCTGGTAGGTGCGATGGTAATGCTGAAGTCCACCGCCAGGATGGGGCGCCAGTTACAAAACCTGGTGGTGACGGACGAAACGGAGTTCGATCATATCGTCGCCGTGACGCCCAAAATGCGTCAGGTGGTGGAGCAGGCACGTAAACTGGCAATGCATGATGCGCCATTACTGATTATTGGTGATACCGGCACGGGTAAAGATATGCTGGCCCGTGCCTGCCATTTACGCAGTGCGCGTGGAAAAATGCCGTTTCTGGCACTTAACTGCGCTTCACTTCCCGATGATGTGGCGGAAAGTGAGCTGTTTGGTCACGCGGCGGGCGCGTATCCCAATGCGCTGGAAGGCAAAAAGGGCTTTTTCGAACAGGCCAATGGCGGCTCGGTGCTGCTGGATGAAATTGGCGAAATGTCGCCCACGATGCAGACCAAGCTGCTGCGCTTCCTGAATGACGGCACCTTCCGTCGCGTCGGGGAAGAGCATGAAGTGCATGTCAACGTGCGCGTCATTTGCGCCACGCAGAAGAATTTATTCGAACTGGTGCAGCGTGGCGAGTTCCGGGAAGACTTGTTCTATCGCCTTAACGTCCTGACGCTTAACCTGCCGCCGCTGCGCGAGCGTGTGCAGGACATCATGCCGCTGACGGAAATGTTTGTGGCGCGTTTTGCCGATGAACAGGGGATTCCCCAACCACGCCTTTCTTCGCAGCTCAACGCGTTTCTGGTGCGTTACAACTGGCCGGGCAATGTGCGCCAGTTGAAAAACGCGCTGTATCGGGCGCTGACCCAGCTAGAAGGCCACGAATTGCGCCCTCAGGACATCGTACTGCCGGAACAGGCGCTTGATGTATCGCTGGGAGAAGAGGCGATGGAAGGGACGCTGGATCAGATTACCAGCCGCTTTGAACGTTCCATCCTCACGCGTTTGTATCTTTCTTATCCCAGTACGCGAAAACTGGCAAAACGGCTTGGCGTTTCGCACACGGCGATTGCCAATAAGTTGCGGGAATACGGGTTAGGGCAGAAACGCGGGGACAGCGACGGCGAATAACAACACAGCGGATAAGCGGGCGCTTATCCGCTGTGTCCCGTCTTATTTCAGTGCGGCAAGCGCAGCATCATAATCCGGCTCGGTGGTGATCTCATTCACCAGCTGGCTGTACAGCACGTTGTCATGCTCATCCAGCACGATGACGGCACGCGCGGTCAGGCCCTGCAGGGCACCGTCAGCAATTTCCACCCCGTAATCCTGTTTGAACTCGCCACCGCGCAGCGTGGACAGCGTGACCACGTTATTCAGGTTATCTGCGCCGCAGAAGCGCGACTGAGCAAACGGCAGATCGGCTGAAATGCATAACACCACGGTATTATTCAGTTCGCCCGCCAGTTGGTTAAATTTACGTACCGAAGACGCACACACGCCAGTATCGACGCTGGGAAAAATATTCAGAATCTTGCGTTTTCCTGCATACTCAGAGAGTGAGACATTCGCGAGGTTTTTGGCCACCAGCGTAAAAGGTTTAGCGCTATCGCCGGGCTGCGGAAACTGGCCAGCAACCGCTACCGGGTTGCCCTGAAAGTGAACAGTCTGAGACATACGAATTCCTTCTAATGATGTTATCTGACAAAAAAATAGGGCATCAGTACAGATATAGCCTTTGTTTATGACATAAATTTTAAGGGTTTACGAGTGTAATTGTTGCCTGAATTTAAATGACAGTGATGAATCGCTGATAACAAGGAGCGCTAATGAGGACGGTAAAATGTTATCCCGAAGCCTGGCCGTTGCATACGCCGTTTGTCATCGCGCGCGGCAACCGCACTGAAGCCAAAGTCGTGGTGGTGGAAATTGAAGAAAACGGAGTAAAAGGCACGGGAGAAGCCACGCCTTATACGCGCTATGGCGAAAGCGAAGCGCTGGTGCTGGAGCACATCGCGACGGTGATGCCCCAGCTTCAGCAGGGCCTGACCCGCGAGGCACTGCAAACGCTGTTGCCCGCAGGGGCCGCCCGGAACGCCATTGACTGCGCGCTGTGGGATCTGGCCGCCCGGCAGCAGCACCGCACGCTGGAACAGGTCGTCGGCATTGCACCGATCGCGTCAGTGGTCACCGCACAAACGGTCAGCATTGATACACCAGAGGCGATGGCCAGCAGTGCCCAGGCACTGTGGCAGCATGGCGCAACGCTGCTCAAAATTAAAATGGACAACAACTTTATCACCGAGCGCCTGATGGCGATCCGTGCGGCTGTGCCCGACGCCACGTTAATCGTGGATGCGAATGAGTCATGGCACGCCGAAGGGCTGGCGGCACGCTGCCAGCTGTTAGCCGATCTGGAAATCGCTATGCTGGAACAGCCGTTACCGGCTGGAGAAGACGAGGCGCTGGCAAATTTTATTCACCCTTTACCCATCTGTGCCGATGAAAGTTGCCACACGCGGGAAAGCCTGCCCGCGCTGCATGGGCGCTACGACATGGTGAATATCAAACTTGATAAAGCCGGTGGGCTGACGGAAGCGCTGGCGCTGGCACAGGCTGCGCGCGATCAGGGCTTTACGCTGATGTTGGGCTGCATGATCTGTACGTCCCGGGCGATTCGCGCCGCCTTGCCGCTGGTACCTATGGTGCGCTTTGCCGATTTGGATGGTGCCACCTGGCTGGCTGTTGATGTCGAGCCCGCCCTGAAGGTACAGAACGGGGCATTAATCACGGCTGCCAGCGTAGCAGATTAACCATCACCTCCAGCCACGTTTCCGTCGCCTCATCTACCGCAATGACGGGCATCTCTGCGGTCACGCACGGCAGACTCAGGTCGTGACACCAACTGCCAAAGGAGCCGGGCGTGGCATAGCCCACGCTGCTGACGCGCGGCAAACCCGTCTGCGCGGCCAGCCAGGCACCGACCTCGGCGTGATGCGGATCGTCGATACAGGCCAGCGGCTCATGCCAGGAAACCACCCAGGCCGGTTTTAGCTGATGAATCAGGCTGCATAACGCCTGGGTTTCCGGCTCTGAGGCGGGATGTGCCCCTGTCGAAAGCGTCACATCCCGCGCGTCTGCCGCGCTGTTCCAGCGGTACACCGTTTCACCTGACTGCCAGTTAGCCGCCGGGAAGTTACGGTTCAGGTCAACGCCATTAGCATTCGCCCGCAGCCCCAGCTGGCAGCCATCGGGATTGACCGCCAGAACAACGTGATGACGGCGCAGGCCGTCAGGCAGGGTGCGCAGCGCCGCAGAAAGGGCCGCAATCGCGGCGTTTTCATCACCGTGCGTGCCAGCCAGAATCAGTCCACTGTTGCTGTCAGTCTGATTGGCGGGAAACCAGAGCAGCGGGGCACCCAGAACGGAACGCCCGTATTGCTGCCAGGAAATAGCCAGTTTTCCGCGCTGTGAGCGGGGATGCATTGACGGCATAGTGACATTCTCCAGAGGGTTTCCTTAAAAGTAGCGGAAAAGCCGCCGGGGGAAAATAGCTATTTATCAATCAGCAATTTGCGATAAAGTGGCCAGTAACAGGCTGACTCAGTGAGACGCTGATGCAGCACTTCTTTATCGTAAAGGGGTGAACATGATTATTCGCTTTTCTCCAACGCTAACCGCCCTGAGTCTGCTTAGCGCCACCTTACCCGTTTTTGCCGCAGAGGTGCCCGCAGGCGCGCAGCTCGCCGCAAAACAAGAGATCGTCCGTCACATCAAAGATGAGCCTGCGTCACTTGACCCGGCTAAAGCCGTGGGACTGCCCGAAATCCAGGTGATGCGCGATCTCTACGAAGGGCTCACCAGCCAGGATGCTCACGGGAAAATTGTGCCGGGTGTGGCACAAAGCTGGAGCAGCAGTGATAACAAAGTCTGGATTTTCACCCTGCGCAATAATGCACGCTGGTCTGATGGCGAGCCCGTCACTGCACAGGATTTTGTCTACAGCTGGCAGCGCGTAGTGGATCCTAAAACCAGTTCGTCTCAGGCCTCTTTTGTCGCGCTCAGTGGTTTAAGTGAGGCGGACGCTATCACTAAAGGGACGACAACACCGGACAAACTGGGCGTCACCGTGCTGGATAAACACCGCCTGAAAGTGACGCTCTCGCGCCCGGTGCCCTGGTTTCCGGCCATGGTGTCTAATGTGGCTTTCTATCCCGTCCCGCAACGCGTGATTGAGAAAGAGGGCGATCAGTGGACACAGCCCGGCAAGCTGGTCGGAAACGGCGCTTACCAACTTGACAGCCGAGTGGTTAACGAAAAAATCGTACTGGTGCGTAATCCCCGCTACTGGGATAACGCGCACTCCGTGTTAACTAAAGTGACCTTTTTGCCCATCAACGAAGAATCCAGCGCCACCAAGCGCTACCGCGCGGGCGATGTGGACATTACCGAATCGTTTCCTAAAAACATGTATGCCCTGCTGAAAAAGACGCTGCCGGGGCAGGTTTATACGCCGGATCAACTCGGAACCTACTATTACGCGTTTAATACGCAGCAGGGCCCTACGGCCGATGCGCGCGTACGCAAAGCGCTGTCATGGAGTATCGATCGCCAGGTTATCGCGGACAACGTCTTGGGCACGGGTGAAAAACCGGCCTGGCACTTTACACCAGATGTGACCGCCGGATTTAAACCGCTGCCTGCCTTGCAGCAACAGCATAATCAACAAGAGATGGACGCGCAGGCCAGAGCGTTGCTGGCGGCGGCAGGATACGGGCCGACGAAACCCCTGAAGCTGACGCTGCTGTATAATACGTCTGAAAGCCACCAGAAGATTGCCATTGCGGTTGCATCCATGTGGAAGAAGAATCTTGGCGTGGACGTGAAGCTGGAAAATCAGGAGTGGAAAACCTATATCGACAGCCGTAACTCTGGACGCTTTGACGTCATCCGCGCCTCCTGGGTGGGGGACTACAATGAGCCGTCGACCTTTTTAACTCTGCTGACATCCGGCAACAGCAGTAATATCCCGCGCTTCAAAAATGCCGAATATGATGCCGTGATCGCCAAGGCGAGCATGGAAACCAGTGACCAGGCCCGCAATGCAGATTACAACCGGGCCGAACAAATCATTGCGGAACAGGCCCCCATCGCGCCCATTTACCAGTACACCAATGGTCGCCTGATCAAGCCGTGGGTGAAAGGCTATCCGATCACCAACCCGGAAGACGTCGCCTACAGCCGTGAACTGTGGATTGAGAAACACTGATCTAAAGCGGTCTGCCACGGGCCGCCTTCTGACATCTTTGTACACAGGCTCAGGATTGCAACTCAACACCGCCACGCTAGACTGTATCGTATTGATTTTGATAGCGGGGTAACGGTGTGGACGGTGTGAAAGGAAAATCGCTTCAGGTAACAGATGCCATCATTTCCTGCCAGTTGGATGGAAAGGGCGGCATGATACCGATTGATGAAACCCAGGTGCTGCACGATGAGCATCCCTGCTGGCTGCATCTCAATTATACTCATCCCCGCAGTGCTGAATGGCTGCAATCCACGCCTCAGATCCCGGATGCCGTGCGTGATGCGCTGGCCGGTGAAAGCATGCGGCCTCGCGTGTCCCGGTTGGGGGATGGTTTTATGATTGTCCTGCGCAGCGTGAACCATAACAGCGATGCGCGCCCTGACCAGTTAGTGGCAATGCGGGTGTTTATTAACGATCAGCTCATTGTGTCCACCCGGCGACGTAAAGTATTTGCCGTGGATGAAGTGCTGACCGATCTCGAAAACGGTAACGGCCCGGTCAACTGTGGCAGCTGGCTGGTCGAGGTCTGCGATGCGTTAACCGGTCACACCAGCGAATTTATCGAAGATCTGCATGACAAAATCATTGAGCTCGAAGATGCCTTACTGGACCAACGCATTCCCCCGCGGGGTGAACTGGGCCTGCTGCGCAAACAGCTGATTGTGATGCGCCGTTACATGGCTCCACAGCGTGATGTTTTTGCCCGGCTCGCCAGTGAGAAACTGCCCTGGATGGACGACAGTGAGCGCCGCCGCATGCAGGAGATTGCCGACCGGCTGGGGCGCGGCCTGGACGATCTGGACGCGGGCGTAGCCAGAACGGCCGTGCTGGCCGATGAAGTCGCCTCGGTAATGGCCGAATCCATGAATCGCCGCACCTATACAATGTCGCTGATGGCGATGATTTTTCTGCCCGCTACCTTTTTAACCGGGCTGTTTGGTGTCAACCTGGGCGGCATTCCCGGCGGCGGATGGCGCTACGGCTTCAGCGTGTTCTGTATTTTACTGGTCATACTGGCGTTAGGCGTGGCGGGGTATTTACGTAAGCGGCGTTGGCTTTGACAGACAAAGCCTGTGAATTGCCTTAGTGACAGAGGGCTTAACAGAAGTAAAGCTGATCGACATCAATACCTGCCGGAGGCAACTGACGCAAACTCTCTCCCGCAGGTGAATGCAACGTCAAGCGATGGGCGTTGCGCTCCATATTGTCTTACTTCCTTTTTTTGAATAACTGCATAGTACAGTTGATTCGACCTACGCCGGCCTTGTTGCCGGCTTTTTTTTTACCTGCTGGCTGAAAGGCCTAATCTTTCCTAAGCTTAATGTTCATTCGCTACAGAGGAGCACGGTATGAAGGCGATACATAACAGCGAGCCGATTCCAACCGATCCGCCCCCCATTCCTCAGCCGCAACCCGATCCGCCACCGGATCCGGAGTTTCCGCCGATAATGGACCCGCCGCCTCACCGCAACGTATAAAAAAAGGGCATGCGTTTACGCGCATGCCCTTTACCTTTAATGTATTCAGCAGCGTTATTTAATCTCTAAAACATCAAGGCGTTCACTGACATCGGGTGCATCGTCTTCATCGCTGCGCCAGCCAACCGGATTCACCGGCAGGGTTTCGCGATCGAAAGCGAGATCGCCGCCATCCACCACCGAATCCCCGTGCTGAATGCCTTTGAAATCAAACAGATTCACGTCGGCCATGTGTGACGGCACGACGTTCTGCATCGCGCTGAACATGGTTTCAATCCGGCCCGGATAGCGTTTATCCCAGTCGCGCAGCATATCTGCCACCACCTGACGCTGCAGGTTAGGCTGCGAACCACACAGGTTACACGGGATAATCGGGAACTGACGCGCTTCGGAGAAACGAATGATATCTTTCTCGCGGCAGTAGGCCAGTGGACGAATGACAATGTGTTTCCCGTCATCGCTCATCAGCTTCGGTGGCATGCCTTTCATCTTGCCGCCGTAGAACATATTCAAAAACAGCGTTTGCAGGATGTCATCGCGATGGTGGCCCAGCGCAATTTTGGTACAGCCCAGCTCTGTGGCTGTGCGGTACAAGATGCCACGACGCAGACGCGAGCACAGCGAGCAGGTGGTTTTGCCCTCTGGAATCTTCTCTTTAACGATAGAGTAGGTGTCTTCCTCGACAATTTTGTACTCAACACCTTGCGCCTCAAGATATTCCGGCAGGATATGCCCCGGAAAACCGGGTTGCTTCTGATCAAGATTGACTGCCACCAGACTGAAACTCACCGGCGCGCTCTTCTGCAGGCTACGCAGGATCTCCAGCATGGTATAGCTGTCTTTACCACCAGACAGGCAAACCATGATGCGGTCGCCTTCTTCGATCATATTAAAATCGGCAATGGCCTCGCCTACGTGACGACGTAAACGCTTCTGGAGCTTGTTGAGGTTGTATTGTTCTTTCTTGTTAATTTCTTGATTTTGCAGCATTACGTCGCTTCTCAATAATCAAAGGGGCACATTTGAGCCTGTTGCCGTGCCCCCTGATTTGCTTTTATGACAGGTTATCACCCGCCGAAGATTGTCAGCAGGCAAAGTATGCCGCGTATGGTACGGATTACGCGTGCAATTTCCAATATCAATTATCGTTAAGCATAAACCTGATGGTGACTGACCACGATATTTTGCCTTCCGTCTTATTTTTGCCAACTGCACTGGCAAGAGAGATAAGATGAAAAGCAGAGAATAAACACGGTCAGATAAAGGCGTTATTCACGCCGACAATAAGCCGCAATGAAAGCAGAAATGAAGATTTCATGGTGAGGGTAAGGATATGTCTACTGTCGGGTGGGATTTATCCCGCCCGACAAGAACGTGCATCTACGCTTTTATCGTGCGGAAGCGGCACAACGCAGCATCCATGTCCTACATCATCTCCAGCGACTGCACGCCCTTTACTTCCATGATTTTGTCATACAGATGCGCATCGCTGGATTTCCGGGAGAGGGTAACCTGAACGCTTAATTCACATAAACCGCTTTCCTCGTCCCGGTTAATGACCGAAATATTGCCATAGCGGATGCCTTCGCGTTGCATGACCAACAGCACCAGCGGCACGCTTTTCGCCTTGAGATAAACAATTAACGTATGGTGTTTACCAATCAGTAAATGACTCAAACGGCGGAAAACCTCGAGCACCACCAGAGCCAGCACGGTGCCGTAAATGCCGATTTCATACATGCCGCTCCCGATGACCAGGCCGATTGCGGCGGTAACCCAAAGCCCGGCTGCCGTCGTCAGGCCTTTAACCACCTGTTTCTGGATCAGAATCGTTCCGGCACCCAGAAAACCCATGCCGCTGACAACCTGTGCCGCGACGCGGCTGGGATCGAGTGCAACGTGATCCTTCATCAACATGTCGGCAAAGCCATATTTAGACACCAGCATAAACATCGCACTGCCAATCCCGACCAGAATATGAGTACGTAATCCGGCTTCTTTGGCACGCATCTGACGTTCCAGGCCAATCAGACCGCCCAGAATGCCCGCCAGCGCGATACGAATCAGCATATCCATTAACATTCTTTTTCTCCGCTCGACATCATGGTTAAACTATATTCCGCCACGTGACTATGTGATAACAGGATAATTCTGCTTGTAATAGGTCAGGATATTTTTTGTAAAAAGCTATTTCTTCTCTCGACCGCGTGTCAGGGCTGACATATTCTTGCTTAGCCTTTAACTCACCTTCCCGGAGTCTGATTGATGAAAGCCGCGACTTTTCTGCTGGCTGCTGCCGCGTTGTTATTGTCTGCCTGCAGCAGTAACAGCGATGACAACGAGCCGCCACAACAAGCTACCGCCGCCCACGTTCAGCCACGTGTGGTTATGTCTGCAATGGCGGAGGCCAGTTGTGCCAATGCAGGGGGAACGCTGGCGTTTTCAAATCAACTGGACGGCTCGCGCATCGGCATGTGTCAGTTAGTCAACGGACGCCGCTGCAGCGAGCAGGCATTGCTCGGCGGTAACTGCGCCCGCTAAACGCGGAGGCCGGCTGTGACCGGCCTGCGTTATCAGGCCGTCACCCGGTTCGGACAGTCTTCGCCACGATGAAGCTGGCTGAGGTTTTCCAGCGTGGTTTCTGAAATCGCAGTCAGAGCTTCAGCGGTCAAAAAAGCCTGATGGCCTGTGAACAGCACGTTGTGGCAGGCTGACAGGCGGCGGAAAATATCATCCTGAATGACATCATTCGATTTATCTTCAAAGAACAAATCCCGCTCATTCTCATAAACATCCATGCCTAACGCGCCAATTTTTTGCTGCTTAAGTGCATCAATGGCGGCCTGAGAATCAATTAACCCACCCCGACTGGTATTAATAATCATGACGCCATCGCGCATCTGCGCAAACGCGTTAGCATTAAGCAGATGATGGTTTTCCGGCGTTAACGGGCAATGCAGTGTAATCACATGCGACTCGGCAAACAGGGTTTTCAGATCGACATATTCCGCGCCCAGCGATAACGCCTGTTCCGAAGGATAGGGATCGAAGGCCAGTAAACGCATGCCAAATCCTTTTAAGATGCGCAGGGTGGCTATGCCTATTTTGCCGGTGCCAATAATGCCGGCGGTTTTGTTATGCATATTAAAACCGGTCAGGCCGTCCAGCGAAAAATTCGCATCGCGGGTGCGTTGATAGGCGCGATGAATACGGCGATTCAATGTCATCATCAGGCCGACGGCATGTTCAGCGACGGCTTCCGGGGAATAGGCGGGCACGCGAACCACTTCCAGACCCAGTTCAGCCGCGGCTTTCAGATCGACATTATTAAATCCGGCGCAGCGCAGGGCGATAAATTTCACCCCCAATTCCGCCAGTTCCTCCAGCACCGGGCGGCTACCGTCGTCATTCACAAAAAGGCAAACCGCATCACAGTCTACGGCGGTCTTGGCCGTGCTTTCGCTCAGCAAAAAATCATAAAAGACCAGATCGAAACCATACTGTTTATTGACCTGTTCAAAATATTTCTGGTCGTAGTGTTTAGTACTGTATACGGCGATTTTCATCGTGGTGCTCCTGGAAAAGGGATGCAACAAGGATAACGTTTTCTCTTACTTTTTGCTGACACCTCTTTAACCTTACCGGTCAAACCTTCACCTTCGGCGTGTTACGTGCCATCATTACGCCCAGGATATTGAAAAAAAAGGAGTCTTGTTTTCATGCCACGGAGTTTCCGTCGACGCCTGGCCGCGATTCTGGCGCTGATTTTATTGCTGCTGGGATTACTGCTGACTCTTACACAGTGGCTGCCGCGTCTGGTGGGCCTCTGGCTACCTGCAGGCACGCGCGTCGAACTGGAAAACAGCCCACGCTGGCATGACGGGCAACTCATTTTCCCATCTCTTCATTATTTAGCCGGTGACTGTCGCCTGGCGAGCGTCAAAAACGCGGCGCTGGGCCGGCAACAGTCGCGCTGGACGCTCAACGCACAACAGGTCACGTTGCAAAGCGAATGCCTGCAACAGCTGCCCGAATCACAAACCGCCTCAACCGCACCGAAAACGCTGGCAGAGTGGCAGGCCATGCTGCCGGGCGCAGATATTCACATTGATAAGCTGACGATCTCGCCCTGGCAGGACTATGCCGGTGGCCTGGATTTGACCCTCAATAAAGCCAGCCAGCAGCTGCATTACCGGGGCGATAATTTACAGCTTGAGGCCACGCTGGAAGGTCAGCAGCTGATGGTCAGACAACTGACGATCACCCATCCGGCGCTTCCCGAGCCGCTCAGCCTCAAAGGTCATTTTGAACTGCCGCAATACGCTAACGGCCTGCCGGTTAACGGCGAGATCGCGGGCGTGCTGGCCCTGGACGGGTTTCCGCAACCGCTAAAAGCGGCACTGAGCTGGCAGCATGAAAGCGGCCTGCTGAACATCACCACAGCGGATGCTGCCCGTCCCTTGCTGCGTCTTCCGTGGCAGGCCAGCCGTGACCGCATCACTATTGAGAAGGGTGAATATTACTGGCCACTCACGGCGCAACCCTTGTCGGGCTTTGTGACGCTGACGCTGGATAACTGGCAGGCCGGGCTGGATGCCACAACGGTCACTGGCCGCCTTAACCTGCTGACGCAGGGGCGGGGCGGCAAAGGCAATGTCGTTCTGGGCATAGGTCCCGGTCATCTCAGCCTGACGCAAAGCCAGCTGCCGTTACAACTGACCGGCGACAGTAAATTTGCTGCCATGCAGCTGTTCGGCAGTATTCCTGGGCAACTGACCGAATCATTACTGAATCCCGAACTGATTGTTAAACCCAACGCACTGTTGCGCCTGCGCGGGCGTTTACTTTCAACGCTGAACGTGGATGAAGCGCGCTGGCCGCTGGCGGGGGTGCGCTTATCGTCCCGGGGCATTTCTGGACGCCTGCAGGCCATTCTGCGCGCGCACGATCCCAGCTTTGGCCGCTTCACCCTGCATCTGGACGGCGGGGCCCGTGACTTCTGGCCGGATACGGGTGAATGGCGCTGGCGCTACTGGGGAGAAGGCGAGATGCATCCGTTACAGGCGAAATGGGATGTCAGGGGAACCGGTGGCTGGCGCGGCACGCTTATCCATCTTGATACCTTGTCGACCGGTTTTAACCAGATGCAATACGGCAGCGTGCGGGTGGAAAAGCCGCGTTTAATCCTGACTGCCCCGGTGAACTGGCAGCGAGAGGCGGACAAGCCTTCCTTTGACGGAAAATTTCAGATGCAGGCCGGTCAGACGCACTTCAGCTACGGGGGCTGGCTGGCTCACTCAACGCTGGATTTTGCCGCCCGCGGGCGCGATCCCGGTCATTTTGTCTGGGGCGGCGAACTGAAAGCCGGCAAGGTCGGCCCGGTACGGGTTAACGGGCGCTGGGATGGCGAGCGCCTGCGCGGTCAGGCCTGGTGGCCCACGCAGTCGCTGACGGTTTTTCAGCCGTTGCTCAGCCCCGATCTGAAAATGAAAATTCGCGCGGGCGAACTGCGCGCTCAGGTGGCGTTTTCTGCCGCCGCTCAGCAGGGTTTTCACGCGGGCGGACACTGGACGGTGAAAAACGGCAGCGTCTGGACGCCAGACAGCCAGATTAACGGCATCGATTTCTCGCTGCCATTCCGTCTGCAAAACCAACAGTGGCATTTTGGCTTACGTGGACCAGTTTCATTGCGCATCGCAGAAATCAAGAATCAGTTTGCCATGCAGAATATTCAGGCTGACTTACAAGGCGCCTGGCCATGGCGGGAAAACGATCCGCTCTGGTTGCAGGATGTCAGCATGGATCTGCTGGGCGGGAAAATTACGATGCCGTCTCTGCGGATGCCACAGCACAGCCCGGCGCGCGTGTCGCTTCGGGATATCAGCCTGAGTAAACTCGTCAGCGCGATTAAACCCAGGCAGTTCGCGATGTCGGGCAGGGTGAATGGCGAATTACCGCTGTGGATCACGAATGCGCGCTGGATCATCGAAAATGGCTGGATTGCCAACAGCGGGCCGCTGACCTTCCGGATGGATAAAGACATGGCCGATGCCATCACCCAAAATAACATTGCGGCAGGCGCCGCGATGGACTGGCTGCGCTATATGGAGATTTCGCGTTCCTGGGCCACGCTGAATCTGGATAATCTGGGCGAACTGACCATGGTCGCGCAGGTGCAGGGCACCAGCCGTTTCAGCAACCGCAACCAGACCGTAAATTTAAACTATCGTCATCAGGAAAACCTTTTCCAATTGTGGCGCAGCCTGCGCTTTGGCGATAATTTGCAATCCTGGGTGGAGGAAAATGCCACTCTGCCGTCGAAAAAGGAACCCTCACCATGAGCCTCAGGGCCTTACTGCTGCTGATAGCCGGACTCCCGCTGACGGGCTGTGTACCGCGCATCGAAGTTGCCGCGCCAAAAGATCCGATTACCATCAACATGAATGTGAAAATCGAGCATGAGATCCACATTAAAGTGGACAAGGATGTGGAAGCGTTACTGAAAAATCAGAGCGACCTGTTTTGAGGAGAGCCCGCATGAAACGCATCGGTATCACATGCTTACTGGCCCTTACGATGAGCCTGCCCGCCTGGGCATTGACGCTGGATGAAGCCCGTCAGTCAGGCCGGGTGGGAGAAACACTGTCAGGATATATTGCGCCGCGCGCAGATGACAGCGACACGCTGGCACTGGTTAAACGCATTAATGACGGTCGTGCTGCACAGTATCAACGTCTGGCAGAGCAGAACAACCTGACAACGGATGAGGTGGCCAGAATCGCCGGACAGAAGCTGGTAAACCGTGCCGCAGCGGGGGAATATGTACGTGGCATCAACGGACAGTGGCTCAGGAAATAGCCGGGCGACAACGTTGTACGGCAGGCATAAAAAAACCGGGCTCAGCCCGGTTTCCAGATAAGATCGGCGAATCAGGCCGCAACGATGTGTTTGATCGCGTCTTTTGCTTCGGCGGTGGCTTTTGTCGCGACTTCCGGGCCATAGGCAATGCCTTCGGCAAACACAAACTCGACATCAGTGATACCGATAAAGCCCAGGAACAGCTTGACGTAAGGAGTCAGCAGGTCAGAAGCGGTATCTTTGTGAATGCCACCACGGCTGGACAGAATCACGGCGCGCTTGCCTTTGACAAGGCCTTCCGGGCCGGCTTCGGTATAACGGAAGGTCACGCCAGCACGGGCGATCAGGTCGAAATAGTTCTTCAACTGCGTCGGAATGTTGAAGTTGTACATTGGGGCAGCAATCACCACCACATCATGTGCCTGCAGCTCTGCAATCAGCGCATCAGACAGTGACAAGGCTTCCTGCTGACGCGGAGACAGCGGCGCATCGGAAGGACGCAGCGCGCCCACTAACTCACCATCCAGCACCGGTACCGGGTTTTCTGCCAGGTCACGCAGGGTCACCTGATCGCCTTTGGCCTTTGCCTGCTCAGCATAGAAGTCAGCCAGCTGACCAGATTGTGAATAGCCTGCAAGAATGCTTGATTTCAGAACTAATACTTTGCTCATCGTAGTTTCCTGTCTGTTACGCGGAAGGCTTCCCGCTCAATGGCTTACACTTTACAAACATTGAACGGAGCGGGAAAGCGCAATATTTCGAGAGCTATATTCGAATTAATTGAACAACCCGTCATGCGCGAGGTCCGCGCGGCAAACGGGAATGTGCTATGATAGGCGCAATTATTATCGTTAATCAGCGGGTTATCTTAGCACTGTACGCTGAGTCCACACCGCCTGAGTAAGGTACGTCATTACTATGTCTTCTCCGGTTTCATCTCCCTTAACGCCGCTTTGGTCGCGGCTTGATGCCCTGATGCTGCGCGACCGGCAGCGGCTGCAACGCCGGTTGCACGGTGCCAGAAAAGTGAAAAATCCTGATGCCCAACACGGTATTGCCGCCGAACTGGAGCAGGATATTCTCGCGGCTGAACAGCGCGTGGCCCAGCGTATTGCCGCCACACCGCGCATCACGTTCCCGGATAATCTTCCGGTCAGTCAGAAACAGCAGGATATCGCGGATGCGATTCGCGCTCATCAGGTCGTGATCGTGGCAGGTGAAACCGGCTCGGGAAAAACCACCCAGTTGCCCAAAATTTGCCTGGCGCTGGGACGCGGTATCACCGGTTTAATTGGCCATACGCAACCTCGTCGTCTTGCGGCGCGCACCGTCGCGAACCGCATTGCCGAAGAGCTGGAAACGTCGCTGGGCGGCTGCGTCGGCTACAAAGTGCGCTTTAATGATCAGGTCGGTGAAACCACGCAGATTAAGCTGATGACCGACGGGATTCTGCTGGCGGAGATCCAGCAGGATCGCCTGTTGATGCAGTATGACACCATCATCATCGATGAAGCGCACGAACGCAGCCTGAATATCGACTTCCTGCTGGGCTATTTGCGTGAGCTGCTGCCGCGCCGTCCGGATCTTAAAGTCATTATCACCTCGGCGACTATCGATCCGCAGCGCTTCTCCCGCCACTTTAACAACGCGCCGGTCATTGAAGTATCGGGCCGGACTTATCCGGTGGAAGTCCGTTATCGTCCGGTCGTCGAAGAGGCGGACGATGAGGAACGCGATCAGCTTCAGGCGATATTTGATGCGGTTGATGAGCTGAGCCAGGAGGGCCGGGGCGATATTCTGATCTTCATGAGCGGCGAGCGGGAGATTCGCGATACCGCCGATGCGCTGATGAAGCGCGATTTGCCGCATACCGAAGTGCTGCCGCTGTATGCGCGTCTGTCGAACAGTGAGCAAAATCGGGTATTTCAGTCACACAGCGGGCGACGTATCGTGCTGGCGACGAACGTTGCCGAAACCTCGCTCACCGTGCCGGGCATCAAGTACGTCATCGATCCGGGCACGGCGCGCATCAGCCGCTACAGCTACCGCACCAAAGTTCAGCGTCTGCCGATAGAGCCCATTTCTCAGGCTTCCGCGAATCAGCGTAAAGGACGTTGCGGCCGCGTATCGGAAGGGATCTGTATCCGGTTGTATTCTGAAGCGGATTTCCTGAGCCGTCCGGCCTTTACCGATCCCGAAATTCTGCGCACCAATCTGGCCTCAGTCATTCTGCAGATGACCGCGCTGGGACTGGGCGATATTGCGGCGTTCCCGTTTGTGGAAGCGCCGGATAAACGCCATATCCAGGACGGCGTCAGATTGCTGGAGGAGCTGGGCGCGCTGACCCTGAGCGAAGAAGGCCATTATAAACTCACCGGCTCTGGCCGCCAGCTGGCGCAACTGCCGGTGGATCCGCGCCTGGCACGCATGGTGCTGGCTGCCCGGCAGTACGGCTGTGTGCGCGAAGTGATGATTATCGCGGCAGGTTTGTCGATACAGGATCCGCGCGAACGCCTTGCAGAGAAGAAGCAGGCCTCCGATGAAAAACACCGGCGTTTTGCTGACAAAGAGTCTGATTTTATGGCCTTTGTTAACCTGTGGAACTACCTGGGCGAGCAGCAAAAAGCGCTGTCCGGCAATGTCTTCCGTCGCCAGTGTAAAGCCGATTTCCTTAACTACCTGCGCGTACGGGAATGGCAGGATATCTATACCCAACTGCGTCAGGTGGTCCGTGAGCTTGGTATTCCGGTGAACAGCGAACCGGCGGAGTATCGCGAGATCCACTGTGCGTTACTGACCGGTTTACTGTCGCATATCGGCCAGAAAGATGCGGAAAAGCAGGAGTTTACCGGTGCACGCAATGCGCGCTTTGCCATTTTTCCGGGCTCAGGTTTATTCAAAAAACCGCCCAAGTGGACAATGGTGGCGGAGCTGGTGGAAACCAGCCGACTCTGGGGCCGTATTGCCGCGCGTATCGATCCGGAATGGATAGAACCGCTGGCACAGCATCTGATCAAACGTAGCTACAGTGAACCGCACTGGGAGAAATCGCAGGGCGCCGTCATGGCCAGTGAGAAAGTCACCTTGTACGGCTTGCCGATTGTGGCCGCGCGCAAGGTCAACTATGGCGCGATCGATCCTACGCTGAGTCGCGAATTGTTTATTCGCCACGCGCTGGTGGAAGGCGACTGGCAAACGCGCCACGCTTTTTTCCGTGCTAATCAGAAGCTGCGCAGTGAAGTGGAAGACCTGGAACATAAATCGCGTCGCCGCGACATTCTGGTGGATGACGAAACCTTGTTTGCCTTTTACGACCAACGTGTAGGGAAAGAGGTGGTTTCCGCACGCCACTTTGACAGCTGGTGGAAACAGGTCAGCAAAACCACCCCGGAACTGCTCAATTTTGATAAGCAGATGCTGATCAAAGCGGGCGCCGATACGGTCAGCCAGCTCGACTATCCCAATGTCTGGCATCAGGGCAATCTCAAACTCAGGTTGAGTTATCAGTTTGAACCCGGTGCGGATGCCGATGGCGTGACGGTCCATATTCCGCTTCCGCTGCTGAACCAGGTCGATGAAGCCGGCTTTGAGTGGCAGATTCCCGGTGTACGGCGTGAACTGATTATTGCGCTGATTAAATCGTTACCGAAGCCGCTGCGTCGTCATCTGGTGCCCGCGCCAAACTATGCCGAGGCGTTTTTAGGCCGCGTGACCGCAATGGAAATGCCGCTGCTTGATGCCCTGTCGCGCGAGTTCCGCCGGATGACGGGCGTGACGCTGGAGCGGGACGACTGGCAATGGGAACAGGTGCCCGATCATCTGAAAATGACCTTCCGGGTGGTAGACGAACACAACCGTAAGCTGCAGGAAGGTAAAGATCTCGCGGCGCTGAAAGTGCTGCTTAAAGGCAAGGTGCAGGAAACGCTGTCCAACGTGGCGGATGATGGTCTGGAACAGCGCGGTTTACACCTCTGGAGCTTTGGCGATTTGCCTCGCAGCTACGAGCAAAAACGCGGCAACTACCAGGTAAAAGCCTGGCCCGCGCTGGTCGATGAGAAAGACAGTGTGGCCATCCGGTTATTCGACAGTGAGCATGAGCAGCAGAAAATGATGTGGCGCGGTCAGCGTCGGTTGCTGTTGCTGAATATTCCGTCGCCGGTGAAATATCTGCACGAAAAATTGCCGAATAAAGCCAAGCTGGGCCTCTATTTTAATCCCTATGGCAAAGTGATGGAGCTGATCGATGACTGTATTGCCTGCGGTATCGATAAGCTTATTGCCGAGGCGGGTGGACCGGCCTGGGAACAGGCGGCCTTCGATGCGCTGCGCGAGAAGGTCCGCGCCGAGCTGAATGATACCGTGGTGGAGATAGCAAAGCAGGTTGAGCAGATTCTGACGGCGGTCTTCAATATCAATAAGCGCCTTAAAGGTCGGGTTGATATGACACTGGCACTGGCGCTGGCCGATATTAAGGCGCAGATGAATGGGCTGGTGTACCGGGGATTTGTGACCCAAAATGGCTGGCGGCATCTGGCAGATACCTTACGTTACCTGCACGGTATTGAGCGTCGGCTGGAAAAATTGCCGGTTGATCCCCACAGCGACCGCGCCCGTATGCTCCGGGTTCAGGCTGTTGAACAGGCCTGGCAGGCCTGGCGCAACAAACTGCCGCCGCAGCGTCAGGATGATGAGGATGTGCTGCATATTCGCTGGATGCTGGAAGAACTCCGCATCAGTCTGTTCGCACAGCAGCTTGGCACGCCTTATCCCATTTCAGATAAGCGCATCATGCAGGCGATGGAGCAGATCACCGCCTGACGGCGGCAAACAGGGTCTTGTAAGAATAAAAAAGCCCGCATTTAAGAATGCGGGCTTTTTTGTGTAACGGTGAGAGCTACTGCGCCAGCGCTTCCAGCCGGTCTTTAAATGACGTCACGGCAATCGCGCGGTTGTCAGCCAGATAACGGTCTTTCGCCGCCGGGGCAGAACTCTGCACCGCTATCAGTTGCCAGCCCTTATCGCCTTTCAGCAGGAGCGGAGAACCGCTGTCGCCAGGCAAGGTATCGCACTGATGCGATAAAACCGCCCGTTGCGCCCAGCCGGTAATCAGGCAGTCGCTGTGTGAATACAGGCTGTCGAGATGATCGGCGGGATAACCTGCCTGGGTCACCTTGCGGCCCGCCGCTTTCAGCGCTTCGGTTAAGTCACTACGCGAACCTTCAAACAGCGGAATCGGCGTAATGGCAGAAGGGGGATTGCGCAAAATAATCAAACCGTAATCGAACGGCGCTGCATTGCTGGGGACGATCCAGCCTTCGCCATCCGCTTTCAGCTTATGCACCAGCGACGGTTCAACGCGCGCATCGATGTCATGAATTTCGTAGCGCCAGCCTTTTTTGGTAGACATAAAACGTAGCGCTACGGGTTTATCAAATTTACCTGGAGGTGTCAGTAAACAGTGGCCCGCCGTCAGGGCAAGATGGGGAGAAATTAACGTGGCGGTGCACAGATTACCGCTCTCGGTTTCCAGTTGTCCTATCGCATCCCAGGGGGCCGCGCTGACATCGGTAATGGCCTGGCGATGATCTTTGCCAAAAAACAACATTTTAATTTCGGCGGGTGTCGGTGAATCATCATTATCATCAGCATGAACAAACGCGGTGAAACTGAAAAGTCCAACGATTAACAGGGTAGCCAGGCGCATAGAACTCTCAATAGCGAGAAAAAGAAAACGTTTTTGTTATTACTAAAGTGACATAACTATAGTCAGTGAGGCGTGAAAAAGGGAGTTTTTTCAGTGAATCAGTACGCTACAGCGACTAAATAAAAAAACTGGCCGCGATAACGCCACATAAGATCATCACAATCAGAATAATTTCGAAGCGATAGCGACGGACCATATTAGCCACTCCAGTAAAGAAACACCCGGCAGAACCGGGTGTTTTTAATTATTAACGCTTACTCGGACCCTAAAGGGCGACCTTATTTTTTAGCGGCTTTTTTGTGGTGCTTTTTAGCTGCCTGGGCTTTCTGAGCTGGCTTTTTGGTGTGTTTTTTAGCGGCCTGAGCTTTCTGGGCTGCTTTTTTGTGGTGCTTTTTAGCGGCCTGAGCTTTCTGGGCAGCTTTTTTGTGGTGTTTTTTAGCAGCCTGGGCTTTCTGAGCTGGCTTTTTGGTGTGTTTCTTAGCAGCCTGCGCTTTCTGTGCAGTGTCTTTCTTCGCTACTTTCTTCTTAGCGGCCTGTGCTTTCTGGGCAGCTTTTTTGTGGTGTTTCTTAGCAGCCTGCGCTTTCTGTGCAGCTTTATGATGCTTCTTATGGACAGCAGCTTTGTGCTCAGCTTTAGCAGGTGCAGCGGTGGTGGTCGCAGCCGCTGGAGCAGCAGTTGCAGGAGCGGCAGTTGTCTCAGCAGCGAAAGCAACTGAAGACAGACCCATAGCAGCGGCGATTACCAGTGCAAATAATTTTTTCATTGCAAAATCCTCGGACTATTTTTTCATGTGTAGCCCACTGCGGGGCCGGTGAGAAGACTATATGAAAATAAAACTGGCGCGTCCGTGGGTGATTGGTATCGCTGTGTAACCGATTGTACAAAGGGGATGTACGGGAGGAAAAGGCGGCCCTCAGGCCGCCTGCTACCTTAACTGTTCAGGTAACGTTGCTCAAGATGTTTGCGGAAATAGTCTGGGTTGAGCGCTTCGCCAGTAGCATTGACAATCAACTGTTCGGTGGTGAAACGGCTGCCATGTTGCCAGATATTCTGCTGCAGCCAGTCAAATACCGGCTGCAGGTCGCCATGCTGTATCAGCTCGGCGGATTGCGGAATTGCGTTTTGTAACGCCTGGAACAGCTGCGCAGCGTACATCGCCCCGAGTGTGTATGTCGGGAAATAGCCGAAGGCGCCATCGGTCCAGTGAATATCCTGCATGCAGCCATCGCGGTAGTTGCCGCGCGTATCCAGACCCAGGGATTGTTGCATCTTTTCATCCCACAGCGCCGGAATGTCTTCAACCTCAATCTCGCCTTCAATCAGCGCGCGTTCGATCTCGTAGCGCAGAATGACGTGCGCCGGATAGCTCAGTTCGTCCGCATCCACCCGAATCAGGCCCGGTTTAACCTGCTGCGTCAGCCGGACAAAGTTATCTGCCTGAAGGGCGGGCTGGTCACCGAGCTGACTGATGATTTGCGGCAGGATACGCTGCAGGAAAGGTGCGCTGCGTCCCAGTTGCATTTCCATAAACAGACTTTGTGACTCATGGATGGCCGTGGATCGCGCCAGCGCAACCGGCTGACCGCGCCATTGCTCAGGCAAATTCTGTTCGTAGCGCGCGTGGCCAGTCTCATGAATGACGCCCATCATGGCGCTCAGAAACTCATCCTGATTGTAGCGGGTGGTAATACGCACATCTTCGGGCACGCCGCCGCAGAAAGGGTGCGCGCTAATGTCCAGGCGGCCATGGTTAAAATCAAACCCCAGCTCGGCCATCACGCGTAAACCCAGTTCGCGCTGTGAGGCTATCGGGAACGGTCCCTGGGGCGTGATCACCGGCTGCTGAGCCTGTTTTTCGACGACCTGCTGCAACAAGTGTGGAAGCCAGGTTTTTAACTGCCCGAAGGTATGATCCAGCGTGGCGCTGGTCATGCCCGGTTCAAACACGTCAAGCAGCGCGTCATAGCGGGAGCAGCCGTTCGCTTGCGCACGCAGTTCAGCTTCCTGACGGCTTAAGCGTACGACCTCTTTCAAATTGGTCGCAAAACCCTGCCAGTCGTTTGCCGGACGCTGTGTACGCCAGGCATGCTCACAGCGCGATCCCGCAATGGATTTGGCTTCGACCAGTTCAGCAGGCAGTAATGTTGCCTGAACATAAGCGCGGCGCATTTCGCCCAGATTGGCGCGTTCAACATCATTCAGCGATTGCTGTTCTGCCTGATCCAGCCAGTCACCAATGCGTTTATCCGTCAGAATCTGATGTTGCAGCACACTCATTTCCGCCAGCGCTTCGCCCCGTGCGGCGCTGCCACCGGCGGGCATCATGGTTTGCATGTCCCATCCGGCGATGGCGCTGAGATGACTGAAACGCGACAGGCGCTGGAAGGTCTTACAAAGGTGTTGATAGGCTGAAGTCACACAAAGCTCCTGAATGCGTTAACGTCGTGGAAGTTCCCGAAAGGGGAGATCGAGCGGCCAGCTAAAACGCAGGCTGGCACCGCCAAGCGGGCTGGTTTCAACGGAAACCCGGCCGCTGAGCGCATGGGCGATGGAGTGAACGATGGCCAGGCCAAGTCCACAGCCGCCCGTTGCGCGGTCGCGACTCGGATCGAGCCGGACAAAGGGTTCAAATACACGTTCACGTTCTTCATGGGGGATCCCCGGACCGTCATCGTCGACCTGCAAATTACCGACTGCGCCGTCAAACCATAAGCTGACCCGCAGGCGCTGGTTTGCATAGCGCAGCGCATTATTGACAAGGTTGTCCAGCACGCGCTCCATAAGCCGGGTGTCTGAAACGCCGTAATTTTCCCGCTGGGGTAAGTCCAGCTCAATCTGCGTATCCGGGTTGATGGCCTGGAAGTCTTCCATGCGTTCACGCAACCAGCTGGCCAGATCCAGCGACTGCAAATTAAGGTCGACGCGTGGACGATCCAGACGGGCATAGGTCAGCAGCTCTTCAATCAGGCTTTCCAGCTGACTCACATCACGATTCAGCGCCGCAGATTCGGCTTCGCTCAGGTTATCGCTCATCTCCAGACGATAGCGCAGCCGCACAAGCGGTGTACGCAACTCGTGAGCGATACCATCAATAAGCTGTTTCTTGCTGGCGACGAGCGTATTGATATTCTCAGCCATTTGGTTAAATGCGACGCCAACGCGAAACAGGCTGGAGGTGCTGTCGAAATGAGTACGCACGTCCAGTTGCCCCTGACCAAAACGCTGAGCGGCATGTTCCAGTCGCAGCATCTCTTTCCAGTGCGGACGCAGCCAGATAAATACCGGCAGCCCAAGCGACATGCCAATAAATACGACCAGTGCCATATCCAGCAGGCGCATTTGATGCAGATAAAAAAGGTAAGGTATAGGTCCGACGGTCAGGACATAATGACTGCGCGGAATGTGTTGCAGGAAGGTGTATTTGTCGTCCAGCGCAACGATTTCGCCCGCACGCAGACGGCGTAACTCATTTTCATCCAGTTCGAACCGGCTCATGGGCTCAATATGCAGCTCAAATGACAAACCGAGATCCAGACTTTTGATCGTCTTATTCCAGTCGCGCGGCGGGATTTCACGCAGTTCACTGCGAATCAGGTAGAGCGAGCTGGCCATCAAGTCGTTCATGGACTGGCGGCCTGCGCGTTCGGCGGTAAATTTATAGACCAGCCCGACCATCAGCGACATCACCAGAAAACAGACAAACAGCAGCAGGTAGAACTGAATAAAAAGTTTTTTCATACCGAACGCGTGTCCCAGGCCTGCGGCGCAAACAAATAGCCTTTGTTGCGGATGGTTTTGATACGGAATGGCTCTGTTGCGCTGTCGTGCAGTTTTTTACGCAAACGCGAGATGGCAACATCAATACTGCGATCCATGCCATCGTAACTGACGCCGCGTAAGGTTTTCAGCAAGGCATCACGGTTAAGAATTTGTCCGGCATGGCTGGCCAGCACCCAAAGCAGATCAAAATCCGCCGTGGACAGGGCGATATTTTCTTCAAACAGCACGACCTGGCGATTCAGGGCATCGATGGTCAGTGAGCCAAAGCGCAACATGCGTGTATTTTTCGTCGGCGCAGGGGCTTCTTCACTTTGCACCTGTTGTGACTGACGCAGGTGCAGACGCAATCGCGCCAGCAGAACGGCTGGGGGAGCCGTTTTCAGAATATAGTCCTGCGCGCCCATCTCCAGCGCGAGGATATGGTTCATATCGCTGTCAAGGGAGGTCAGCAGCACGATCGGCCCCTGCCAGTTTGCCCGTAAGTCACGGCAGATTGACATGCCATCTTTGCCGGGCAGCATGATGTCGAGCATGACCAGGTCGGGTTGCTGTTCGGCAATGGTGGCTTCAGCCCGATCGCCGCGCGTCTCAACAATCACCTCAATATCATGGCGTCCCAGGTAGGCGGCAATGAGCGAACCGACCTCCGGTTCATCTTCTACGTAAACAATTTTATGCATAATTCACACTAACGTAAAAAGGAGGGATAAAGCATAACTTTTCCTGGCGCAGAGCTCTATCCAATCACACGAAATATCCTTGAGTAACTGGTATATAATCCGCAAAATATGCAATCATTAACCCTGCGTTTAATATGAGTTCCGGATTCATTGTGATCACCTTGAGGAGCCAAAGTGTTTGATAAAGAGCTGGCATCAGCGGTATACCGTGATCGCATCCGCTTTAACTACAGTGATTTCCTGTCGGCATCCTGCAAAAAACGTTGGAGCTTTGTGGATGCCATCTATGGCGTACTGCCCATATTCGGCATGGTGACACGCAAATCTGCGCACAGTTTACAGGCAAGTGAAGATCACCTGAAAGAATTAGCCTTGCAAATCATATCAACCCAGGTCAGCGACGAAATCAACATCGCCCGCCTGATTACGTTAGCCGAGCAGCAGCACATTGCCCGCGTGGATATCCAGCTTCCGTATCCGCTGTCAGAGAAACAGCTGGAGGCGATTCATGAAGAGTACCGTAAGCCCGTGACGCTGACACAGCAGGATGACCTGCTGTGCGTGGTTCTCGGTCAGTCTCACTAAGTCAGTAGGGCCCACATCGCAGGCAGGGTTGCCACCATAATACAGACCATGGCAACCCGCTCAACGGGCCGCAGCGCCACCGCATGTCCGCCCCGACGTGCGAACATAAACAGCAAAATGCCCGGCGCATAGAGCACGACAGACATAAACAGATGCAGTGGACCGGAGGCATACAGCAACCAGATGCCGTACACGCTGGCACCGATGCCTGTCACGAGCGCCCAGGGTTTATGTTGTCCTTTGACCACCTTGATCAAATACAATCCCACCAGCAAATAGGGCACCAGAATCATTTCTGAGGCAATGGTCAACAGCATGTTGTAATCCGCACCGGTCAGGGCGATCAGGATCAGGCAAACCTGCACACTACCGTTTGTCAGCCACAGTGAGGCGGCTGGCGCATTACGGACGTTCTGGCGGGCAATACTGCGGGGGAAGGCACCTTGCTGCGCGGCAATAAACGGCACTTCTGCCGCCATAATGGTCCAGCTCAGATAGGCACCGCAGACAGAAATAATCAAGCCCACGACAATGATTGCGTTACCCCAGCTTCCCGTCAGTTGCGTCATCAGGCCCGCCATTGAAGGGTTACGCATTTCGGCCAGCGCCGCGCGCGGCACGATCCCTAACGACAGCAGGGTGACCAGCAGATAAACCAGCAGGGCGGCCAGCACGGCCAGCAGCGTTGCCCGTCCGACATCCTTTTTATGGCGAGCTCGCGACGAGACCACTACAGCACCTTCCACGCCGATAAACACCCACAGCGTGATTAACATGGTCTGTTTGACCTGTTGCCATAACGGAACGCCGAGGCTCAGCCCGGAAAAATCAAAATGGAAGCGGTCATAATTGAAGGCCATGACGGCCAGCACCACAAACAGCAGCAGCGGCACCAGTTTGCCCAGTGTCGCCAGCAGGTTAATGCTGGCGGCGGTCTGAACGCCCCGCAATACCAGCCAGTGAACCAGCCACAGCACTACGGATGCGCCCAGCATCGCCTGCCAGGTATTCCCGTTACCAAAAATAACCCTGTCTGGCGTATCGGTGAAGAAACTCAGGGCAGAGAAAACAATAACCAGATAGGACACGTTGGCGATAACCGCACACAGCCAGTAACCCCAGGCGGAACAAAATCCCGTCAACTCACCGAATCCAGCGCGGGCGTAGGTAAAGATACCGCCATCCAGATCGGGTTTGAGTCGCGTCAGCAGCAGCATCGCCAGCGACAGGAAAATAATCCCTGCGCCGGTGATCAGCCAGCCAGTCAGCAACGCGGCCGGACCTGCGACCGCCGCCATATTTTGTGGCAAGCTGAAAACACCCGCACCCAGCATGGAGCTGAGTACCAGCGCGGTCAGGGCACTGAGGCCTAATTTTTTCTCCAAAACATTCTTCCTGCGAGCATAAGTGGCTGGGTGACCAGCATAAACACCCTATTATATCGGTGTTGTGTTGCGTAAATCGCGTGTAATACGCTGAAAAACAGGCGGAGGATTTTACGGAGTGCGGTGAAGGATGGCAATGCGTGACTATGCAAAATTGCGCAGGGATTATGCAAACAGTTGGGCGGCTTGCGCCGCCCTTAATTGCTTATTTGAACAGATCGGCGGTCACGGTGAGGTTACCCCCGCTCTGGTTCTGCCACTGGCGTGTGATGTGGTAGAACTTCGCACCTTTGCCAGCCGCACGTTTGGCGGCTTCCTGCGAAACTTCGGTTGGTGTGCCGAAATGGCCGCTGAAGGTGACCGTATCAAACGGCTGCATCTGTGCCGCGGTGACTGCGTTCAGCTCCTGGATTTCCCGGCCGTCTGGCAGCGTCACAGAATAGCGTTTACCGGTTGAACTCTGCGTTTCAAAGAAGCGGCCCACGGCATTGCTTGGGGTTTCAGAGGAGGCAACGCCCGGAATCTCGACTTTTTTCGCCTCAGCACCGCCTGCGGCCAGCGCGGCTTTACCTGCCTGAGAATCAGCCGGAATGCTATCCGGGCTCTGCACGGCGCGCTGTTTTGCATCCGCCTTATAGATGTAAGCGGTAATGAACTGGTTGCCACCGGTATTGGCATCAACCTGACGCACAATAAAGAAGGACGCAGCGCCTTTTTCTTTCGCGGCTTTAGAAATTGCCTCGTTCACATCGGGCTGGCTGGGGAAAAAGCCGGTCACCGTCACGGTATCAAAAGGTTCAAGGCGATAGGCTTCCGCTTTCGGCAGCTCTTTCAGGCCATTAAACATCCGGTAGTCGGTTTCCTGACTCGCTTTAGGCGCATTCGCCTTATACAGATCCGCGGTTACGCGCCAGTTACCACTGTTACCGTTGCTGTCGTTAATACCTTGAATGTAATACGAATCTGCATTCAGTTCATCAGCACGTTTGGAGACGGCATCCGCCGCATCGCCAATTGCATTAAAACGACCGGTGATATTAATACGTTCGAATGGCTTCAACGCGGCCGCTTGTTCTGGCGTCAGCTCTTTAGCGGCAAACGCATTTCCCGCCAGCAGAGATAACAATGTAGATGCCAGAATAGTGTTCTTCAGCTTCATAAAAATGATCCTTCGCCTTACGCAAAATGAGTACGAAAACGTGCTGGACTCTTGATGTATAACAGAATAGCTGCTGATTATTACATGTTATAAACACGCTGTCGCAGCCAATTTTTGCGATTTCTCTCTCGTTGTGATCCGGTTTTTTTTATCCCGGCGTCACGACTCGGTATTTTACCTTACGCTTAAGACAGGCAGATGAAATAAACGTTCGTAGCTTTATCAAAACCGTTAATGCGTTGTTAAATTTAGGTTTTTCCGAAAGGAATATTCGTATCGAAGGGCGCTTAGTTAGTTAATTATCTGCCAGTGATGCGATCAGACAGTGACGTTATGCGGCATAACGAGGCCAAAACTGGATATTACCGCGAATGTGACATTGGTGCGTCTGTGCAGTAGATCACCTGTAACATTTTCAGTAGGTTTAGACACGATTATGGCCTTGCATTTATTCACACCGCCTGAACGCGGATGACGTCAGAGCAGTCTGTACCACAAGGGTCATCATCCTTTAATCGATGAAAGGGAACACTATGTTAATTGGAATACCCAAAGAGCGGTCAGCCAATGAGTCGCGCGTGGCTGCCACGCCGAAAACCGTTGAACAACTCATCAGGCTGGGTTTTAGCGTCACGATTGAACAGGGTGCGGGTAAGCCTGCCAGTTTTGATGATGACAGCTATGTCAACGCCGGCGCCACGCTGACCGATCGCCAGCAGGTCTGGCAAGCCGATATTGTGCTGAAAGTGAATGCACCCGGTGAAGACGACATTGCACTGATGCGCGAGGGCAGCACGCTGGTCAGTTTTATCTGGCCTGCTCAGCACCCTGAACTGCTGGATAAACTGGCTGCGCGTAAGGTCACCGTTATGGCGATGGACGCCGTGCCCCGTATTTCCCGTGCGCAGTCGCTGGATGCGCTGAGCTCAATGGCCAATATTGCAGGTTATCGGGCCATCGTGGAGGCGGCACACGAATTTGGTCGCTTTTTCACCGGTCAGATCACCGCTGCCGGGAAAGTCCCGCCTGCCAAAGTGATGGTGATTGGTGCGGGCGTGGCGGGTCTGGCGGCAATCGGTGCCGCAGGCAGCCTGGGCGCGGTTGTTCGCGCCTTTGACACGCGTCCGGAAGTGAAGGAACAAGTGCAAAGTATGGGCGCAGAGTTCCTTGAACTGGATTTCAAAGAAGAGGCGGGCAGTGGTGATGGTTACGCCAGAGTCATGTCGGATGCTTTTATTAAAGCAGAAATGGCGCTTTTCGCTCAGCAGGCCCAGGAGGTGGATATTATTGTCACCACGGCGCTGATTCCGGGTAAACCTGCGCCGACGTTGATCACCAGGGAAATGGTGGCCAGCATGAAGCCTGGCAGCGTCATTGTTGACCTGGCGGCACAAACCGGCGGCAACTGTGCGCTTACCGTCGCCGATCGGGTCACTGTAACGGACAACGGCGTAAAAATTATCGGGTATACGGATCTGCCCAGCCGGTTACCGACGCAATCATCTCAGCTCTACGGCAGCAATCTCGTCAACCTGATGAAATTGCTTTGTAAAGAGAAGAATGGCGAGATCGTCATTGACTTTGATGACGTCGTCATCCGCAGTGTCACGGTGATTCGAGACGGCGAGATCACCTGGCCTGCGCCGCCAGTTCAGGTCTCCGCCGCGCCGAAGACCGCGGCTGCCGCTGCACCGGCGCAAACGAAAAGCCCGGCGGCACCCGTTTCCCCCCGGCGTAAATATGGGCTGCTGGCAGGCGCTGTCGTGCTCTTCGCCTGCCTCGCGAATGTTGCCCCCAGTGAATTCCTGTCACATTTCACCGTCTTTGCGCTGGCCTGTGTGGTGGGCTACTACGTGGTCTGGAATGTGAGTCATGCGCTGCATACGCCGCTCATGTCAGTCACCAATGCGATTTCGGGCATTATTGTGGTAGGGGCAATATTGCAAATGGGGCACGGCGGCTGGGTGAGTTTTCTTTCTTTTATTGCCGTATTGATCGCCAGCATCAATATCTTCGGTGGCTTCACCGTCACGCAGCGTATGCTGAAAATGTTTCGTAAGGGGTAAGCTATGTCTGGCGGATTAGTGACGGCAGCCTATATCGTTGCTGCAATTCTGTTCATTATGAGTCTGGCGGGTCTTTCAAAACATGAGACCTCAAGACAGGGCAATATATTTGGTATCAGCGGCATGGCGATTGCGCTGATCGCGTCTGTATTTGGTCCCGACAGCAGTCATGTTGTCTGGATTTTGCTGGCGATGGTTATTGGCGGTGCCATCGGTATTCGGCTGGCGAAACGGGTAGAAATGACCGAAATGCCCGAGCTGGTGGCGATACTGCACAGCTTCGTCGGCCTGGCCGCCGTACTGGTAGGCATTAACAGCTATATCGATCATGCTCCTGGCTTGCCGGCGGTTATTGAAAACATCCATCTCAGCGAAGTCTTTATCGGCATCTTTATCGGTGCAGTCACCTTTACGGGCTCGCTGGTCGCCTTTGGCAAATTGTGTGGCAAAATCTCGTCGCGGCCCTTAATGCTGCCTCAGCGGCATAAGCTGAATCTGCTGGCGCTGGTCGTCTCGTTTTTACTGCTACTGTGGTTTGTTAACACGCAAAGTCGCGGTGCGCAGGTGTTTGCGCTGGTGATCATGCTTATCATTGCGTTGGCGTTTGGCTGGCACCTGGTGGCCTCCATCGGTGGTGCAGACATGCCGGTCGTTGTTTCGATGCTCAACTCTTATTCCGGTTGGGCGGCCGCAGCGGCAGGGTTTATGCTCAGTAACGATCTGCTTATCGTGACCGGTGCGCTGGTAGGTTCCTCGGGGGCAATTCTCTCTTACATAATGTGTAAGGCCATGAATCGCTCGTTTATCAGCGTTATTGCCGGTGGATTTGGCAGCGATGGCACAGCTTCAACGACAAGTGATGAGACCGGCGAACATCGTGAAATCAGCGCAGAAGAAACGGCAGAGATGCTCCGATCTTCCCGTTCCGTGATCATTACGCCCGGCTACGGTATGGCCGTTGCACAGGCACAGTATCCGGTAGCGGAAATCACGGAAAAACTCCGCGCCCGCGGCATCAACGTGCGTTTTGGTATTCATCCGGTCGCCGGCCGTTTGCCTGGCCATATGAACGTTCTGCTGGCAGAGGCGAAAGTGCCTTATGACGTGGTGCTGGAAATGGACGAAATCAACGATGATTTTAGCGATACCGATACGGTACTGGTTATCGGGGCCAACGACACGGTTAATCCTGCGGCGCAGGATGATCCGGGCAGCCCGATTGCCGGTATGCCGGTGCTGGAAGTGTGGAAAGCGCAAAACGTTATTGTGTTCAAACGCTCAATGAATACGGGCTATGCCGGTGTGCAAAATCCGCTGTTCTTTAAAGAAAATACTCACATGCTGTTCGGGGATGCCAAAGCCAGCGTAGAAAGTATTCTGAAAGCGCTGTAAAAGAAAAGGGCGACGATAACCGTCGCCCTTTTTACTGAAGGCCGCGTTAATCGTGCTCGTCTTCGTCGTCAAGCGTAATGGGTGAGACAAAATCATCCGGCTTAATCGCCAGCAGGTCACAGCGCAGGTGATCAATCACCTGCTCAGCCGTATTCCCCAGGAAAGCTGCCGACAGTCCGGTCCGTCCAATCGTCCCTAACACCACAATGCCCGCGCCAAGGTGGGCGGACAATTCCGGGATCACTTCTTCCGGCAGGCCTTTTTCAACGTGGGTAAACTCTTCACTGATGGAGAATTTTTGTCGCAGGGCCTTCATGGCTACCAGATGCTGGCCGCGAATGGCATCGTTGTAGACGCTGGGATCAAAGTCGGGCAGTTCGATAGCAATGTTGATTGGCGTAATCGGATAGGCGCCCACCAGATGCACTTCGGTATGATTGACGCTTTCGGCCAGTTTAACGGTTTCGCGAATGAGTTTCTGATTAAGCGCATCGTGGTGCGGTTCTTCGCTGGCCAGATTGACCGCCACCAGCGCTTTACCGCCTTCGGGCCAGGGTTGATCCTTAACCATCCACACCGGGCAAGGGCACTTACGTAACAGGTGCCAGTCTGTCGGTGTAAAAATAACCGCTTCCAGCCGGTCGTGCTGGTGCGCCATTTTCAGCACTAAATCATGTTGATGCGCCAGCACTTCCTGGATGATTGCTTCATAGGGCCGATTGTGCCAGATGACTTTAATGTCTATATCCACACCAGCATCCAGATAAGCCTGCGCCTGTTCACGAATCCATTCCGAGCGCTGGCTGATCACACCCTGACGCATCGCGGTGCGTTCATCTGGTGACAGCAGGGTGGTCATTTCGTATGAAAAGTCGTAGATGGGCAGAAATGCTTTGATTTTGCCGCCGATAAGCTGGTTGAGATAGACCGCACGTCGCAGCGCGGGCTGGTCATCCTGCTGAGGATCAATGGCGACCAGAATGTTTTGATACTGGGACATAGGCTACTCTCCTTAGACCGACGCGACTGGTTTAAAGATAGCCTATGTTAAGTGCACTAAGAAAGTGAAAAGATGTAGCCGGATCAACAAAATAAGATTTGTTAACCCGGCCTGAGGATTACGCCGCCTGGTGGCTCTGACCGGCCAGCGCTTCCAGCATCGCGTGGTTCTCAATGGTGATATATTTGCCTTTTACGGCCAGCATACCCGATTTCTGGAAACGCCCCAGCAGTCGGCTAATGGTTTCAACGGTTAAACCCAGATAATTCCCGATATCGCCGCGCGTCATCGTCAAACGGAACTCACGCTGTGAGAAGCCGCGCTGGCCATAGCGGCGGGATAAGTTCCAGACGAAGGCGGCCAGGCGCTCTTCCGCGTTTTTCTTGGACAGCAGCAAAATCATGTCCTGGTCGCCTTTAATTTCACCGCTCATCAGGCGCATCATCTGCTGACGCAGGGCAGGCATTTTGCCGGACAGGTCATCCAGCGTATCGAAAGGAATTTCGCAGACCATCGCCGTTTCCAGCGCCTGGGCGAAGCTGGGATGACTGGCGTTCATAATGGCATCAAATCCCACCAGATCGCCGGCCAGGTGAAAACCGGTGATTTGTTCATCTCCCTGCTCGGTGATGGTATAGCTTTTAATGGTGCCGGAACGGATTGCGTAGAGCGACTTCAGCTCATCACCCGCTTTGAACAGCGTATGGCCTTTTTGAATGGGTTTTTTTCGCTCAATAATATTATCAAGCTGATCCAGCTCATGTTCATTAAGGGTGAAAGGGATGCATAGCTGACTGATGCTGCAATCCTGGCAGTGAATCGCACAACCGCCTGACTGAATACGTTTTTCAGGGAACATAGTAGTTTGCTCGACGATAATTGACTGGGGTCAATTTTACCATTTTCTCGGTGTAAGGGAACTCATCCGAGCAGTTTTTAGGCATACAAAAAGTGTGGTTTCCGCAATACTGCTAAAGGCTGTTATGACAGGGTTTTTTGATGTCATCTTATTAAGATCGTAAACAAATCTTTACGGATTTTTGATCTCATACAGAATTTATCTTAATCTGAAAGGCCAGAAGGGACGATAAAAACGGGATTAGCGCAGGCTTTACCGATTTTGCTACTATTTGGTTTCAAGTCAATTTTGCGTCATATCATTTACCAGGGGCGAGCCATGAACCTTGACGATGACAATCTGTTTCGTGACGCGATGAATGACGTTACGCCACTCAAAGATGCAGAAAATACGCGCTGGAATCACAGCGCCGCCAGCAAAAAAGTGCCGCCTCGGTCACCAGAACCTGAAGACGAAAACTTTTTAACCCGCGGTTACCTGGACATCATTCCTCTTGAGCAGCAACTTGAGTTTAAAGCTGAAGGCATCCAGCAGGGCGTGCTGGATAAATTACGCAAGGGGCAATATGCGCTGGATGCCAGCCTGAATCTGCTACGCCAGCCTGTTGAAACCTGCCGTCAAAATTTGTTTACCTTCATGCAGGATGTCCGTAAAGCCGGATACAGAAACCTGCTGATTATTCACGGCAAAGGCCGGGACAATGACTCTCATGCCAACATTGTGCGCAGCTATCTTGACCGCTGGTTGCGTGAATTTGACGACGTCCAGACCTTTTGTGTCGCACAGAAGCAGCATGGCGGCTCCGGTGCGCTCTATGTCGGTCTACGCAAAACGGAAAAAGCGCGTCAGGAAAACTGGGAGCGCCATGCTAAACGCAGCCGCTAGCTGTGAAACTTACGAATGGTACTCATCAACACTTCGGCGCTCAGGCTTAAGGTGTTACCGGTGCGCGTGATTATCCCTACGGGTTCACCCGGGCCGGGAGAGGTGATGGGCAACGATATCAGGGCATTGTGGCTAAGATCTTCTTTGACGGCCCCGGAAGGCACAAACCAGATGTAGTCATAGCGCAGCGCCAGCTGACGGGCCAGCGACGTTGAAGACGTTTCGACGCAATGGGGCGGCAGACAGCACCCTTGCTCATCCAGCATCTGCTGTGCCAGGCGGCGCGGCGCGGTGCCTTCCGGGGAAATCACAACAGGCCACTGCATGGCACGTGAAAGCGTGACGTTGTCACTTAAAAGCGGATGCTCCGGTCTGACGACCAGCTTTAATGACTCCAGAAACAGCAGTTCATAGGTCAGGCCGGTCATCATCTCTTTATCCGCCATTCGGCCGATGCCCAGATCAAATTCGCCCGCTCTCAGCCCCGCCAGCAACACATTATTATGTAAGGTGGCAACCTGAATGGTCGTGTTGGGACGCAGTTGATGAAAACGGTCAAGAATCTGTGGCAACATGCCCATCGCCGCCGTGGTTAAGGCACCAAGGCGAATGACTACCGGACGCTCGTTGATCTGTTCATTAAAACTCTGGCCGGCATGATTCAGCGCTTCTAACACTTTTACCGCATGGATAAGAAACTGTTCTCCCATGGTGGTCAGTTGTGCGCCCAGCCGACCGCGTTCGAACAGGCGGACGCCGGTGAGTTCTTCAAGTTCGTTGAGGGTTTTAGAAAGCGCAGGTTGACTGAGACTTAAGGTCTCGGCTGCACGCCCCAGGGTTCCCTGCTGCGCGACGGCAACAAAGGCATGTAAATGGCGCAAGCGAATGCGCTGATTGAAAAGGATATTTTTTTCCATTTACCCAACTTAATGACATTGCCAGGTGACAGGCAACTATTTAAGCTGGATTTTGTTAACTTTGCTGCAAATTTTTATTAACAATGTGTACTTTTTGCAGCGGAGCGTTTTAAGTGGTTGATTATTAATGAAGGCGTTGTTTTTTTGCCTGACACAACGTTTTTCACGGTTGCTGAAAAAACATCAACTTACCGCATTGCTTCTGCTTCGGCCGGAAATTTCATGCGTTTTATCATTAACGATCAGCTATCATAAGTGCCGTTTTTTTTACCAAATCTGATAGTTGTTTAAGTCAGCCGTTGAGGAGTTTACCCGTGAGCAGTGTCGAGGCGGTAGATGTTCGCCAGTTAATTAATCAGGGTACTCTGAGTGGTGGCCAAATTCGGTTAATTGTACTCTGTTTTATCGTGGTTGCGCTTGATGGTATGGATATTGCCCTGATGGGCTTTATCGCGCCGACGCTGAAAACCGCCTGGCACGTCAGTACTCATCAGTTGGGTGTCGTGATCAGTGCAGCGCTGATTGGTCTGGCGCTGGGGGCGATGGTCGCCGGGCCGCTGGCCGACCGCTTTGGCCGCCGGTTAATGATCATTTTCAGCGTCCTGTTTTTTGGTCTGTGGACGCTGGTGACCGCATTTTCCCATAGTATCGAACAGATGATCCTGTTCCGTTTTTTGACCGGGCTGGGGCTGGGAGCGGCCATGCCCAACGTCAGTACGCTGGTGGCTGAATATGCGCCGGAGCGCCGCCGTTCATTCATTATCACCGTGGTGTTTTGTGGCTTTACCTTTGGGGCCGCCAGCGGCGGCTTTGCTGCGTCATGGTTGTTACCGCGTTACGACTGGCATTCCGTTCTGTTGCTGGGCGGCATTCTTCCTTTGCTGGTCCTGCCGGTCCTGATCCGTCAGCTTCCTGAATCGGTACGTTTCCTGATTAGTCGCGGTGCGCCCGCGCAGCACATTCGCGCCATTCTTGAACGTATTATTCCCGGCAGTACGAGCCCGGATACGCATTTCCATGCGACCGAAGCGGAAAAATCACCTGCTGAACACAGCGCCATCGCAACGGTCATTTCTCCTCGCTACCGCATCGGCAGCCTGATGCTCTGGGGCGGCTATTTTATGGGGCTGTTCCTGGTGTATCTGATCGGCAGCTGGCTGCCATCCCTGGTCAATACACAGGGAATGTCCGTGACGGAAGCGGCGATAATCACCGCGATGTACCAGGCAGGCGGCACGCTGGGATCGCTGTTTGCCGGTTGGCTGATGGATCGCTTCAATGCCAGTCTGTCGCTGGCTGTGATCTACTTCTGCGGCGGTATCGCTATTGTCGCGCTGGGTTTTTCACCGCCGAAGGTCGTTATCATGAGCGCCATTGCCTTTTGCAGCGGTTTTTGTTTTAACGGAGCGAATACCGGCATGAATGCGCTTTCCGCCAGCTACTATCCTACCCATGCCCGCGCAACCGGTTCCAGCTGGATGCACGGGGTGGGCCGAATCGGTGCCATCCTCAGTGCCTTTGTCGGGGCTGAAATGTTGTCACTCGGCTGGTCGTTCAGCGTTATTTTCTTGCTGCTCGCCATACCGGCACTGCTGACCACCGTGATGCTGGTGGTGAAAAATCGCTACGGTTTTAAGCCGATCACAAATTCATGATATTTTCCGCTGACCGCAGCGCGTTGGATTACAGTAGCTGCAACGCTCATGCTGTCAGGTGGTAAATATGGATAACTTTATCAGTGCGGATACGATTCGCACGGGCTTCTCCCAGGCCATGTCGGACATGTATCAGCAGGAAGTGCCGCTCTACGGGACGCTGATGCAGTTGGTGAAAGCGGTTAATGAGGCAACGCTTGCGGCTGATAGCGTGCTAGAGCAACGGCTGACCGAGGCCGATGAACTCAGCCGCCTCAGTCTGGAGCGCCACGGGGCCATTCGCGTCGGTAGCGCGGACGAGCTTGCCATGCTGCGCCAGATGTTTGCCGTCATGGGCATGTTTCCGGTGGGCTATTATGATCTGTCGCAGGCGGGCGTACCGGTGCACTCCACCGCGTTTCGCCCCATTGATGATGAAGCGCTGCAGCGCAATCCTTTTCGTATTTTTACCTCGCTGTTACGGCTGGAGCTGATTGCCGACCCGGCGCTTCGGGATGAAGCCGCACGGATATTAGCCTCGCGCGATATTTTCACGCCGGAATGCCGAAACCTCATCGCGCTGCATCAACAGCAGGGCGGACTGACGGCGCCCCAGGCGCAGGCGTTTATCAACGAAGCGCTGGAAACCTTCCGCTGGCATTCACACAGCCTTGTGGAGAGCCGCACCTATCAGGCGCTGAACCAACAACATCGGTTGATCGCGGATGTGGTGTGTTTTCCGGCCTGCCATATCAATCATCTTACGCCACGCACGCTGGATATTGATCGTGTTCAGGCGCTGATGCCGACGTATGGCATTGATCCCAAAACGGTGATCGAAGGTCCGCCCCGGCGCAAGGTGCCTGTTTTGTTACGTCAGACCAGCTTCAAGGCACTGGAAGAACCCGTCATTTTCACGGATGGTTTTCAGGGCACGCACACGGCGCGCTTCGGTGAGATCGAGCAGCGCGGTGCGGCCTTAACGCCGCAGGGCCGCGCGCTTTACGATCGTCTGCTCAGCGAAGCCGGAAGCGGTGCGGATAATCAGCAGCACCAGCAGCAGCTCACGGCGACCTTTGCGGCTTTCCCGGATGATGAAAACGCATTACGTGAAGCCGGCTTAGCCTGGTTTACTTATCGGCTCAGCGAAAAAGGGCGAGCGGAACCGCCGCAGCGTGGGGAATCACTGGTAAGTCTGATTGAGCAGGGGCGGATTCTGGCGGACCCTGTTATTTATGAAGATTTTCTGCCTGTCAGTGCGGCAGGGATTTTTCAATCTAATCTCGGGGACAAAACGCCGACACGTTCGGCGGGACAGGCAAGCCGGAGCAGCTTTGAAACCGCACTGGGCTGCCCCGTGCAGGATGAAATGGTGCTGTATGCGGAGCGGCAGCGGGCGTCCTTACAGCGCTGCGGCATCACCTTATAATATGAACGGGGCGGAACCGCCCCGTTTTTCCTTTACTGCAGGCGCGTATCACGGACCAGCGTAAATCTTCCCGCCCCCAGAAACATCACCACCAGAGCGCCGAACAGGTAAAGTGCTTCCGTTTCCAGTGCCCAGGCACCGACATCGGTGCGATGCCATACTGCGCCGGTTTTGACCAGCAGCGTGGCGACAACCATATTCACGGCAATGATAAACGCCGCTGGCCGGGTCATGAAGCCTGCGATCAGCATCAGCGGCGCAATCATTTCCCCCATCCAGGCACCCCAGGCGATAAAGCCCGGCAGACCGTGTTGTCGCAGCAAATGGGCAATCCAGCCCACGCCATGCACGAGCTTAAACTCACCATGAAACAGCAATAATCCCCCCAGAGTCAGACGTAGCAACAGTTTGCCGAGATCGGGATGATCGGTCATGCGCACAAAAACCTGATTGATACCGCTAAACATTGTCAGTTCCTCAAAGGCGTTTTCGTTACGCTCTCCACTAAAAACATTTTCATGACAGGGGTCAATCACGGCGACGCCTTCGGGCGATTTTTCAGCGCATTTAACGTTTTGCTTAACAACGCGTCAGAACTGGACAACATCAGATTGCCTGAAATAATGAAAAGGCACGCTAACAAGGAACACTGCATGAAAAATGACGGCCTGAAAATCGCGCTGACTGACGGAGAACTGCAGGGCACCCTTGATGACGGGATCTTTGTATTCAAGGGCATTCCGTATGCGGCACCGCCTGTCGGCGCGTATCGCTGGCGCGCGCCACAACCGGTTAAGCCCTGGCACGGTGTACGCAATGCACAGCACTTTTCTGCAGCGAGTTGGCAGAATCGTGACTACTGCCTGGCGATTGGCGGAGGCGATCCTGGTGTATTCAGTGAAGACTGCCTGTACCTCAACGTCTGGACGCCAGAGCTGCAGCCAGAGGTTCCACTCCCGGTCATGGTCTGGCTTCACGGCGGTGGCTTTACGATCGGTTCAGGTGGGCTGGCACCCTATAGTGGAAAACCCTTAGCCTCGCGGGGTGCGGTGGTGGTGACCCTTAATTACCGTTTGGGACATCTGGGTTTTTTTGCTCATCCCGCACTGGAAAAAGAGCAGGCTGACACGGGCCATATCAACAATTTCGCGCTGCTTGATCAGATCGCGGCATTACGATGGGTACAGCAGCATATCGCCGCGTTTGGCGGGAATGCCAGCAACGTGACGCTGTTTGGCGAATCGTCGGGCGCCCGCAGTGTGCTTTCGCTTTGCTGCTCACCGCTGTCCCGGGGGTTGTTCCACAAAGGGATCGTGCAAAGTGCCTATAGCCTGCCAGACGTCACCCGCGACGCGGCACGTGAAAAAGGCGTTATGGTGGCGACCACGCTGGGTTTACCGGCGGATGCCAGCATGGCGCAGCTGCGTGAGCTGCCTGCGGACGCCTTCTGGCCGCTGGACAGCTCGCTGGGCCTCGGTCCGGTGGCCATTGCCGGTGATACGGTGCTGCCCGAGCCGGTCCTGAAAACATTGATGGCGGGAAAACAGCACCGCCTGCCGCTGATGGCGGGCAGTAACAGCGATGAAGCGAGCGTACTGGTCTGGTTTGGCGTGGAGGCTGCCGCCGTGGTGGGACAGCTACGGCGTAATAACCATTTTCATTATCGGTTACTGCGCTGGATTTACCGTACCGGGGATGATGCGCTGCTGGGGCGGGCTGTCGCGCGGGATATGACGTTTAGCATTGTGCCCTGGCTGATCATGCGTGCGCAGGAGAAAGCGGGCATGCCGGGCTGGCGCTACTGGTTCGACTACGTTTCAGAACGATCGCGCGATCTCTACCCGCAGGGCACCTGGCATGATCATGAAATCCCTTACGTGATGAATACGCTGGCGATGATGCCGCCTGCCGACGACGATCGCACCTTTACCGCCGCAGACCATGCTTTTTCTCAACAGGTTTGCGATTACTGGTTTCGCTTCGCACGTGATGTAACCCCGCACACGACGATGATTGATGGCAAACAACGCTGGCCCGCGTGGCGCAAAAAGCATGACGTGACAATGTCACTGGGATGGCAAGGTCAAGCGGCCCTTAAACTGTTACCGGGTTTTATGCGCCGCCGCCTCGCTTTGTTCCGTTTGATGATGTCCCGCCTGGTGCGACTGTAAAGGGTGAACCAGCGCGGTGCGCGCCAGACCTACACCGGCCTGCACATTTCCATCCGCACATTATCTGTGCGGGTGGATGAAAAAAAATAACAAGACCGTTACATTTTCCCGCGAGCTGCCGATAAATCTCCTGTGTCCGGTTTTACGGATTAACGTTCAAGGGATTTCTGTATGGGTATGCTTAAAAATTTCACTATTCGCACGGTTATGTTGACCATTCTGGGACTGTTTAGTCTGTTGTGGAGCGGCATTGGGCTGTTCAGCATTCATTCGCTTAACTCCCTCAGTGATGGCAATGATGTGGATCGCCATATCGTTGAGCAGATGACCGCGTTAAGTCAGGGTAACGACCAGTATTTTCGTATGATTACGCGTTTGTCGCGTGTGATGGAGAAAAAGGCCGCCGGTGTCGCCCAGGATGACACCGCCTTTGCTCCGGTACAGCAGGCGTTAGATAACATGCGTCATCAACTGGCGCTGTTTAAACAGCTGTCACCCGGACCCATGGACGCGGCCGTGACGAATGAGGTCATTGATAAATGGCAGCAACTGCTGGATCAGGGCGTCACCGTGCAGTTGCAGCGTGCCCGTCAGGATTCGCTGGATGCCTATCGTCAACAGGCGAATGACGTCACACCTGCGCTCAGCCGCGCCTTCGGTGCCAGCACCGAAGCGTTTAACAACGTGGCGAACAAGAAACTGGGACAAACCCGTGTTGAAGTGGATCGTCTGACCGCCGTGACTAAAACGATGATTTCAGCCACCGTGGTGATTGGTCTGCTGATTCTGCTGTTTACCGATCGTTATCTGGTCACAATGTTGGTCAAACCGCTGGAGAAAATTCGCGAGCATTTTGCCGTAATCGCCAAAGGGGATCTCAGTAAACCCGTGCAGGATATGGGCCGTAACTGCGTTGGTAAACTGGTTCCGCTGCTCAGTGCGATGCAGGACAGCCTGCGTGATGCGGTCAGTGCCATTCGCAGCGGCACAGAGAATATCTCGCGCGGTGCCGCCGAAATCTCTATTGGTAATAACGATCTGTCCTCCCGTACGGAAGAGCAGGCTGCCGCGCTGGAGCAAACCGCCGCCAGTATGGAACAGCTGACCGCGACCGTGAAATTTAACGCGGAAAATGCCCGTCAGGCCAGTGCACTGACCGAAGCGGCAACGCTGACGGCGAAGCAGGGCGGCAACCTGGTGGATGAAGTTGTGACCACCATGAACGGCATTTCCGACAGCTCGAAGAAAATCGCTGAGATCACCAACGTCATTAACGGTATTGCGTTTCAGACCAACATTCTGGCACTGAATGCGGCCGTAGAAGCCGCGCGTGCCGGTGAGCAAGGGCGAGGCTTTGCCGTCGTCGCCAGTGAAGTGCGCAATCTGGCACAGCGCAGCGCCGGTGCGGCGAAAGAAATCGCCGGGCTGATTGCCGATTCTGTGCAGCGCGTGGAAAAGGGCGCGGAACTGGTGGGTACCACCGGCGGCACGATGAGCGGCATTTTAAAATCCGTCCAGGATGTGGATGCAATTATGAAGCAGATCGCCGCCGCCTCGGAAGAGCAGAGCAAGGGCATTTCTCAGGTTGGTACGGCCGTGACGGAAATGGACAGTGTGACGCAGCAAAACGCGGCTCTGGTTGAAGAGGTTTCTGCCGCCGCCAGCGCGCTGGCGCTGCAGACGGAAGCGCTTCAGGCTTCTGTTGCACAGTTCCGGTTATCGAGCGATGCGCCGGTAGCGCTGACACAGGACAGAAGGCCGCCAGCGGCGTCTGCAGGCCCTGCAACAGCACCGTCTCCTGTACTGCGTCCAAAAGCCGCCACGGCGGACAACGGCGACTGGGTCACCTTCTAATCAATATGACTACCGCCTTCATCATGAAGGCGGTGATGTTTCAACTGCCTGTCTTTGCCGTACCCCCCGATTGCGCCGCCAGATAACACAGTTTCTCCGCGACCTGATACGACTTAACGAACGACTTCACCGGCAGGAATTCGAAACGTGAATGGAAATTGTGCGCGCCTGTGAAAAAGTTAGGGGTGAAAATACCGCGGGCAGATAAGGCCGCGCCATCGGTACCGCCGCGCATGGAAATCACTTTGGGTGTAATGTCCAGATCGCGCATGGCAGCAAAAATCAGATCCAGCGCCCGGCGGTCGTCGCCCATGGCATTGCTGATATTGCTGTAAATATCGTGAATCGTTATCTCGACCTGTCCGGTGGGATAGCGTTCAGCAATCAGGCTGGCAACATGCTGCAATTGTTCTTTGCGCGCGGCAAAGCTCGCCAGATCGAAATCGCGAATTGATGCTTTCAGCGTCGCAACACTGGCATTGGCCTGCATTTCATTGAACCAGATATAGCCTTCACGGCCTTCCGTGTGTTCGGGCGTCGCCTGCCTGTCGAAGTGACTGATAAAGTCGTGGGCCATCAGCAGCGGGTTGACCAGCACACCTTTACCGGACATCGGATGGGCGGGAACCCCGGTGAAACGCAGCTCTGCCGCCGCGCCATTGAAGTTTTCATAGACCACTTCACCCAGTTCACAACAGTCGATGGTCCAGGCAAAGTCCACATTAAAGCGGGTGTTAAGATCCAGCGCTTTGGCACCGCGCAGGCCAATCTCTTCATCGGGGACAAACGCGACGACTACATCACCGTGCTGACCCTGCAGGTTTTCCATTAACGTCATAACAACGCTAACCGCCGCTTTGTTATCGGCGCCCAGCACGCTGGTCCCGTCGCTGAAAATAATGTCCTGGCCCATATAAGGGGCAATTTCAGGATGCGCATCCCGGCGCAGCCAGATGTTCTGTTCGGGATTAAGGCACAGATCTTCGCCCTGCCAGGTCAGGATCTGCGGGTGAATATCAGGTGACAGACCGACGTCAACCGTATCAATGTGCGTAATAAACCCAATGCGTGGCGCGTCAGGGCAGTTGCCCGGTTTAACTGCCGTTACCGTCGCCTGTTCATCAACGACGACCTGTTCAAGCCCCAGTTCGCGCAATTCATCCGCCAGCAGCGCCGCCATCGCATGTTGATTCGGGGTGCTCGGTAAGGTGCTGGACTTTGCATCACTCTGACTGCTCACCGCCAGATAACGGAAAAAACGCGTGATCAACTGCGTCTGAAGTTTGTCGGTCATCACTAATCCTTATTAGTTGACTACATGCGGGGTTCGCTATGGTGAAGATTCATGCTATCAATCCACTGTTTGCACCGTTTATTTAGAGAGTCTGATATATAGAAGTCAACATAAAGCGAGGATAATAATGAGAAACAGGTTTACAACCCTGGGATTGCTGACGGCCGGTATCGCATTGGCAGGAAGTGTTAACGCGACGACGCTGGTCTACTGCTCAGAAGGCTCACCGGAGAACTTTAATCCGCAACTTTACACCTCGGGAACCAGCGTGGATGCCAGTGCCGTGCCGGTGTTTAACCGCCTGGTTGATTTTAAAACCGGCACCACAGAATTAATCCCAGGCCTTGCAGAACGCTGGGAGATCAGTCCCGACGGCAAAGTCTATACGTTCCATCTGCGGCATAACGTTAAATTTCAGAGCAATAAGCTGTTTACGCCCAGTCGTGATTTTAATGCGGATGACGTCATCTTCTCTTTTATGCGCCAGATGGACAGCAACCATCCCTATCACAACGTCTCGGGCGGGCACTATTCCAACTTCGACAGTCTTGAACTGGCCACGTTAATCACCCACATTGACCGCGTTGACGATCACACCGTGCGCTTTACGCTGGCGCACCCGGAAGCGCCATTTCTGGCCGATCTGGCCTGGTATTTCGCCTCCATTCACTCGGCAGAATATGCAGACAAGATGCTGAAAGCTGGCACACCGGAAAAAGTGGATAGCGATCCCATCGGAACAGGGCCTTTCCAGTTGGTTCAGTATCAAAAAGACTCACGCATTCTGTATAAGGCGTTTCCGGACTACTGGCAGGGCAAGGCCAGACTGGATCGGCTGATTTTCAGCATCACGCCAGACGCGGCAGTGCGCTACGCCAAACTGGAAAAAAATGAGTGCCAGGTCATGCCGTTCCCGAATCCTGCCGATCTCGAAAAAATGAAACAAAATCCGGACATCACGCTGAAACAGGCCGCGGGACTGAATACCGGTTTCCTGGCCTTTAACACCACCAAAGCCCCGACCGATAATGTGCAGGTTCGCCAGGCGCTGGCCATGGCGATCAACAAGCCTGCTATTATCGAGGCGATTTTTAAAGGCACTGGCGTGGTGGCGAAAAACATTCTGCCCCCCGGCGTCTGGAGTGCCGACAAAGACCTGAAGGATTACGATTACGACCCGGAAAAAGCGAAAGCGTTATTGCAACAGGCAGGCGTGAAACCAGGGACGGAAATTGCGCTCTGGGCGATGCCGGTACAGCGTCCCTATAATCCCAACGCACGCAGAATGGCGGAGATGATCCAGGCAGACTGGGCAAAAGTGGGCATCAAAGCCAATATTGTCAGTTACGAATGGGGCGAATACCTGAAACGTGTGCGCAGCGGTGAGCATCAGGCGGCCCTGATGGGCTGGACGACGGCAACCGGGGATCCGGATAACTTCTTTGGTCCACTTTACAGCTGCACGTCGGCGAAAGGGGGATCGAACTCATCAAAATGGTGCTATCAGCCCTTTGAAAAGCTGATTACCGCCGCCCGTGCCGAACCCGATCAAGCCAAACGTACGGTCATGTATCTGCAGGCGCAGCAAATCATGCACGACCAGATGCCGGCCGTAATGATTGCCCATTCCACCATTTTCGAACCGATCCGCAAATCGGTGACCGGTTACGAAGTGGATCCCTTCGGCAAACATATCTTTTATCAGGTCGATATTAAGCCGTAATGTCCGTCACCGGCTTCACAGGGAGGTGAGTCGGTTTGCCTGCAAAATCCCTGATATGTTGTACAGTTAACCTGTACAGGTAATGAAGTGGAGCACAAAAATGGCAAACGGCTGGGCAGCAGAAGGGGCAGTACAGGAGCAAATCGACAGCACCGTTAATGACGGTATCGAACGTGTGCGTCAGTCACTGGGACAGGGGGAAAGTGCCACAGAATGCGAACTGTGCGGCGAGCCGATTCCCGAAGCCCGCCGTCAGGCACTCAAGGGTGTGCGTTATTGCGTTTCCTGTCAGGAAAAGATCGATAAGCAGAAAAAAGAGAGCAGTCTCTACAACCGGCGTGGAAGTAAAGACAGCCAGCTACGCTGATCTCAGGAACCAGGCATCGCCAGGCCGCTGCCGATGAACCAGGCGAGAAAGCCAATACCTGCCACGATGATAGCGATGGGGAACAGCAGACCAATTCTCATAATTATCCTGTGAGGTTACGCCACGTCAGGCCAGCCGCAAGGCGGCACGGTTGTTCTTCAGCAAAGTAAATAATTCAAACTGCGTGGCGTCCGTGATCTGACGCTGCACTTCACCTTGCGTATACAGCAGCAGATGAATATGCCCCAGTTGACGCCAGACGATGATCGCCGAGGCAATCAAGGCGCAGGTCGTTTCTGCCTGCACGCATTCTACTGTAGCGTAGCGAACGTCGTCTAAATCATTCGTGAAAATTTTCACCGCCTCAGCAGGTAAGATGGCCTGGAGATCCTGCAACATCACCCGGCTGACGCTACGCGACAGGTACAGCGTTAACCACTTTCTCGTCATGAACGTTGATCCTTTTTCGAGGTTAACGGATGTAATGGATGAGTCAGGTAGAAGGGCATCCTCTGACAATATAAGCGGTTATCCGGTGTGTTTAGCACCTTTCTGACGCGCTGCACCTTCGGGCGCCGGAACAGGTCGTCTGACCGTTCAGTGCCGCAGCGCATGATAGCAGACGAAGACGCATCCGCAGGCTTCTGCGAGACGCAGAAGCCTGCTTCAGTTAACCATTAGAGCGTAACTGTGGGTAGCGCCGGAAAATATACACGCACCACATCAGCGCGACCAGGCCGATCATCGCTCCCACGTTACCGATGTCAGACAGGCTCATATATACGCTCACCTGACTGCCCAGTAACGCGCCCGCACCGATGCCGATGTTGTAAATGCCGGACATCAGCGACATCGCCACGTCGGTGGCATCGGGTGCCAGTGACAGGACACGGATTTGCATCGCCAGGCCAATCATCATCATCGCCATTCCCCAGACGACGCAGAGGGTGATAATCGCGCCAGGACGCACGGCGGCAAAAATTAACAGCCCCATGCATAAGGTGACCAGGGCGATGGCGCTGATCAGCAACGCTGAGGGAAAGCGTTTACCCAGCGAACTGAACAGCAGACTGCCAATAATGCCGGCAGAACCAAACAGTAACAGCAGCAGGGTGGTAAAACTTTCGCTGGCATTCGCCACCAGTTGCATAAAGGGTTCAATATAGCTGTAAGCCGTATAGTGCGCGGTCACAATGAGTGTAACCAGCAGGTACATGCCTGCCAGGGCCGGGCGGCGGAACAACAGCGGTACGCTGCTCAATGAACCGGTGTGTTCACTGGGCAGACGCGGCAAGACGCGCGCCAGCATAATCATCAGGATCAACGCTGACAGCCCGATCACGCCAAAGGTGGTGCGCCAACCCAGCGCCTGCCCCACAACGCGACCAATGGGCACCCCCAGCACCATGGCCAGTGCCGTACCGGTTGCCAGCATACTGAGCGCCTGCGTTTTTTTACCGGCAGGCGCCACACGAATGGCCAGTGAGGCGGTAATGGACCAGAACACCGCATGTGACAGCGCAATGCCAATGCGGGAAACGATTAACGAACTGAAGCTCCAGGCGAATGTCGAAAGAACATGGCTGGCTACAAAGAGGCTAAACAGTACTGTGAGCAGTAACCGCCGTTCAACATTACGCGTCAGCAGCATTAACGGCAGGGACAGCAGCGCCACCACCCAGGCATAAATCGTCAGCATAATGCCCACTTCAGCGGTTTTCATCGAAAACCCGGCAGCAATATCCGACAGTAAACCCACCGGTACGAACTCAGTGGTATTGAAAACAAAAGCGGCGATGGCCAGCAGCACCACGCGTAGCCAGGCCGTTTTACGGGAAACAGTTGTTAAAGGCATGAGAAGTTAAATCTGTCTGTGCGTCAAAAGAGGATGACAACGATCATCCCACGAAAGTGACCTGCGTCACAATTTAGTGGCTATTGTGTAGGAATCAAGCGCCGGGTGGAACCACCTGGCGCAGATTATGGTGATTTTTTTAGCCCGATGTGCAGCGTCAGGGAATCAGGGCTGGCGCGTCCCGCGTCCCGGCATCATACGCAGCAGCGTATTGTCCTTCAGCGCATAGTGATGGAACAGGGCTGCAGCGACATGTAAGCCGATGAGCCAGTAGCCCAGTGGCGCCAGGGTTTCGTGCCAGTCGACGAGCGTATCAGAGAGATCGAAATCAGGTTCCGCAGCGACCGGCATGGGAATGCCGAATAATAACCACTCACGGCCCTTCAGGTAACGTGAGGCGATACCCAGCACCGGCAGGCTGATAAATAAGGCATAAATCAACGTGTGCGTCAGGTGTGCCAGGCCCGTTTGCCAGCGCGGTACGGGGGGCGTAATCGCGGGGCTGCGATGGCGAATTTTCAGCAGTAACCGTGAGAGCATCACCACCAGAATGGTTGCGCCCGCGCTAAAGTGTGTCACGGTCATCACAAAGCGCTGCCAGGAGCCCCGTTCCACATAACCGCGCAGCTCCATCGTGGCATAGACAATAATCAGCAGCAGCACGGTCAGCCAGTGAAGGGCAATTTGAGACGCCGCATATTTATCACGCATGTTAAATCCCTGTATGAAGAGTAAGGCCTCTAAGATAACGGAAAAAAGGCAAAATGCTTAACGAATTGGCGACTTAAAGCGGGACGGCTACAGGGGCAGGTCGGCAGCAACTGAACGGCGGGCTGGCAGGGCAGATGGCGGCGATATTCCGCCATCCTCGGGAAAAACGCGGCTGAATGGGATCGCAAAGGCATGCGCTGTGATCAGAAATCGATACCGTGCTTCAGTCCAACGCTGTCATGCAGGGGTGGGGTTTGAGCAGACATAACCGGGCAACAGTCGTCGCAGCCTAATGCGCTGGCATAATATTTTCGGGCCTGCTGTATAGCCGCTGTTGCAGAGTAAAACGTGCCCAGAAACAGTCGGTCTTCCAGACCCGGAAGGTAGCGACAGCCTTTGGCGTGTACCACGTGGTTATCGTTGTAACCGGATTGTTTATTGACGTAATAGTAATGCGCCATGAGGTCTCCCCTAACAGTGAATTCAAAGATGGCATTAATCTTTGGGATTAAACCGATTATAGCGGGGAAACACCGGTAGTTAGCAATGATACTGATAATACGGACAATTCTTGTACAGCGGATTTTCCGGGCCGCATTGTGCCCGGAAAATTTGTTAAGTTTTGCTAGAGTTTGCGTTGATGCAGCCGCCACGCGACCGCCAGAGCCAGCAGCAGCAGGGTAGAGATAAACACGGTTATGCCCGGCCAGCCAAACTGATGCCAGAAAAAGCCCCCTGCCGTACCCGCCACGCTGGACCCCACATAATAACTGAACAGATACAGTGAAGACGCCTGACCTTTTGCGCGACGCGCGCGTGGCCCAATCCAGCCGCTGGCCACGGAGTGTGCGGCGAAAAAGCCAGCACTGAACAGCATCATCCCAATAAAGATCAGAACCAAGGCATGAAAGGCGGTCAGGAGCAGGCCCGTAAGCATGATAAGCGTTGCGCCCAGCATCACCGGCCCCCGGCCATATCGACTGGTTAACGCGCCGGCTTTGGGCGAACTCCACGAACCGGTCAGGTAAACCACGGACAGCAGTCCCACCACGGCCTGGCTTAAATGCCACGGCGCACCCAGCAGCCGATAGCCGATATAGTTAAACAGGGTGACGAACGCCCCCATCAGCAGTAAGCCTTCCGCGAACAGCAAGGGCAGGCCCGCGTCGCGCCAGTGCAGGCGAAAGTTAATGGCCAGATGGCGGGGGCGCAGGGATGTCGGGTGAAAATGCCGCGAGGCGGGCAAAATTTTCCAGAACATCAGGGCGGCCGCCAGGGCAAAACAGCCAATGGCGGCAATGGCGACGCGCCAGGAGAAAAAGTCGGTTAATACGCCGCTGATCAGGCGACCGCTCATCCCGCCAATCGAATTTCCGCTGATATACAGCCCCATCGAAAAGGCGACTACGCTGGGATGGATTTCTTCACTGAGATAAGTCATCCCGACGGCCGCTACACCGCTGAGCGACAGGCCAATAAGCGCCCGCATCAGCAGAATGCCGTGCCAGCTTGTCATGGTGGCCGAAATCAGCGTGCAGACGGAAGCCAGCATCAGCGCGGTGACCATGACAGATTTGCGACCGACAGCATCGGACAAGGGGCCGGTAATCAGTAAGCCCAGCGCCAGTGTCGCGGTGGAGACTGAAAGGGAAATACTGCTGGCGGCCGGTGACACGCCAAACTGTGCAGAGAGGACCGGCAGCAGCGGCTGCACACAATACAGCAGGGCAAAGGTGGCCAGCCCGGCCGAAAACAGCGCCAGTGTCACGCGCATAAAGGGCGGAGTGCCGCGCACGATCCACGCCTGAGAAGGTGATGCAGGCTGCTGCGCCACATTTCTGTCCAGGGCGACAGCCGATGAAGAGCGATTCACAGTAATCCTTATGAGTAAAAACAACGAATAACGTAAGGCTAGGAAAAGCGGATTAGGTTGTCTAATATATTAATAATCTCAAATAATATTTTTAACCTATGAATATCGAGCTGCGTCACCTGCGTTATTTTATTGCCGTTGCAGAAGAGCTGCATTTTGGCCGCGCGGCGCAGCGGCTGCATATTTCTCAGCCGCCGCTCAGTCAGCAAATCATGCACCTTGAGGCAGAAACCGGGGCGCAGCTGTTTAACCGCACCAACCGCAGCGTGCAGCTCACGCCGGCCGGGCAACAATTTTTGCAGGATGCGCGCGCCATTCTGTTGCAGGTTGAGCAGGCGACCCAGCGTGCGGCACGACTACATCGGGGAGAAGAAGGGGAACTGCGCATTGGCTTTACCTCCTCTGCCGCTTTTATTGGTGTCGTCTCGGATGCGCTCTACCTGTTTCGCCAGCGCTGGCCTGATGTTCATGTTCAGATGCAGGAAATCAATACCCGGCAGCAGCTGACGCCGCTCCATGAAGGGAAACTCGATTTGGGTGTGATGCGCAACACGCCGCTGCCTGCGGATCTGCATCATCAACTCCTGTTACAGGAGCCGCTATGCGCGGTGGTGCACAAAGCCCATCCGCTGGCGTCCGCCGGGAAGATTTCTTTACAGGCGCTGGCCAGTGAGCCTTTTGTCTTTTTCGATCCGCAGGTGGGAACGGCGCTTTACAGCGAAATACTCGATTTACTGCAACGCTATCAGATCAAACCCTATATCACTCAGGAAGTGGGCGAGGCGATGACAATTCTCGGTCTGGTCGCGACCGGTTTAGGCGTGTCTATTTTACCGGCATCGTTCAGCCATGCCCGCCTGACGAATGTCGTCTGGCTGCCGCTTGAGGAACCGGATGCACTTTCGGAAATGTGGCTGGTCTGGTCTGCGCAACGGGAAATGAGCGCGCAGATGGCCCATATGATGGCGCTGTTGCGGCGGGAAAACGAACACTCTCGCTAAAGGCGGAAAAATTATGTGTGATAAATCACATATCTAAGCAAATATTTGCCGCAAAAGGTGAATCTGCCGCACCATAGCGGATATTTATTTAGAAGCGCGAAAATAACCGGAGCAGGGTGTGAGTTCGGACAGCCAACCTGGCCATATTGACCAAATTAAACAAATCAATGCTGGCGTCGTTTACCGATTAATTGATCAGCATGGCCCCGTCTCGCGCATTGAATTGTCCAGGCGCGCCCAGTTAGCCCCAGCCAGTATTACCAAAATTGTCCGGGAAATGCTGGATGCCCATTTGGTTCAGGAAACCGAATTCCAGGATCCGGGCGCGCGTGGTCGTCCCGCTATCGGGTTAATTCTGGACACGGAGGCCTGGCACTACCTGGCCCTTCGCCTGCACCGTGGCACATTAACCCTGACGCTTCGCGATTTGAGCAGCAGGGCGCTGGTTGAAGACCATTTGCCCCTCCCGGATGATCCCACCCAATCCTTACTGACCACACTGACCGACCATGTTGATGCGTTTTTTATCCGCCATCAAAAGCGGCTGGAAAGGCTGACCGCCATTGCTATCACGTTGCCGGGGCTGATCAACGTCGCATCAGGCGTGGTGCACCGGTTACCCGGTTATACCTGCCATGATATGCCACTGGGCAGCACCCTGGCGGCCCGAACCGGCCTGCCGGTGTTTATCCAGCATGATATCTCGGCCTGGACATTGGCAGAATCCCTGTTTGGCGCATCGCGCGGTGCGCAGGATGTCATTCAGATTGTCATTGATGAAACCGTGGGGGCGGGCGTGATCACGGACGGACAGTTACTGCACAAAAGCGGACGTGCGCTGGTCGAAGTGGGCCATACGCAGGTCGATCCCTATGGTCAGCAATGTTACTGCGGGAATCATGGCTGCCTGGAAACGGTGGCCAGTACCGGCAGTCTGCTGGCCCTTGTTGCTCAGCGTCTGCCGGGACAGCCCGACAGCCTGTTACATCATCAAACCTTAACGCTGGAGGCGGTCTGTGAGGCGGCCCAGGCGGGTGATAGGCTGGCCCGCGATGCCATCGCCACGGTAGGGCATCATGTGGGCAGGCTGCTTGGCATGATGGTAAATATCTTCAATCCTCAACATATTCTTATCGGTTCACCGCTAAATCAGGCGGCGGACATCCTGTTCCCGGCGGTACAAAACACCATTCATCAGCAGTCGTTACCGGCTTACAGCGCAGGCATTCAGCTTGCACCTACTGAGTTTACTGAGCCTGGCACACTCGGTGCGGCGGCGCTCATTAAAGATTCGCTCTATAGCGGTTACCTGTTAGTGAAGTTACTACAAGGTTAAGCAACACTAACCTTGCGCTAACGCAATCTGCCTGTGCTTTTCCTTCCTTAGAATGTCTGTTCGCACGAAAGACTCATCGCCGATGAGTCGAAACCGCTGGTGAAGGAGACGTCGAGTGAAAACGCTATTTATTGCGGGAACAGATACCGAAGTGGGAAAAACCGTTGTGTCGCGCGCCCTGTTACAGAGTTTTATTCAGGCCGGTTTCAGTGCCGCAGGCTACAAGCCTGTTGCCCGTTGTGGTGTCAAAACGGAAGAGGGCCTGAGAAATAAAGATGCGTTGTTTTTACAAAGCGCCTCGTCCATGACGTTGCCTTATCAGGCTGTGAATCCCGTTATTTTCGAAAAAGAAGAAATCGGGGGTTATCCGCCTTGTGAGGTTAACTATGCGCGAATCAGTCAGGGGTTAAAGAACCTGCATCAACTGGCCGATCGCGTCGTGGTTGAGGGCACAGGAGGCTGGCGCAGCCTGATGAATGATGCCCAGCCGTTATCGGCCTGGGTGGTGGAACAACAGTTGCCGGTGATCCTGGTCGTGGGGATTAAAACGGGCTGCATCAGCCATGCGTTGCTGACGGCTGAGGCTATTCTGGGTGATGGCTTACCGCTGGCAGGCTGGGTGGCAAACCGGATCAATCCGGGGCTGGCGCACTATGCGGAGATCATTTCAGTCCTGCGTGACAAGCTTCCTGCGCCGCTGTTGGGTGAGTTGCCCTATTTGCCGCGTGTTGAGCAGCGTGATGTGTCCCGCTACCTGGATATCTCCCTGCTCGATGCCGACAAGCTGCCGGTTGCAAAGGCGAAAATAGCCTGACGCCCTTCATCTGAAAACACACGCTAATAAGAAAGACAGTGACACAGGATGCGAAACACGAAACCCGCTCGATGGAAAAGGGCCGCAACCGGGGTGCGGCCCTGATTTTTCAGGGATTCAGACGGCGACGCGTACGGCCGGAACTGAGGTAGTCCGCGATATAATCCTGCGAAATTTCCCCGCTGTAACGGCCTTCTTCATCCACAATCGGCATCCACACCGTGTTGTGTTCATACAGCTTTGACAGCACCACGCGCAGGTTCTCCTCGGCTTTGCCGGTTACCCGGAAGGTGTGCAGGATATCCTCACAGCGACCGCTGGCGCTACGCGCCTCGCGACGTTTAACAAATCCGAGCGGTTTACCATCGTCGTCCACGACGGTAATGGAACGCATATCGTTATCGTCCATAGTGCTGAACGCATCCATCAGTGGCGTCGAACGTTTTACCGTGATGGTCGGTTGCTGATCGGTCACATCACCCGCCTGCACCAGCAGCAGACGTTTCAGAGTGCGGTCCTGACCGACAAACGACCCGACAAAATCATTCGCTGGCGTCGCCAGTAATTCGTCCGGGCTGGCGCACTGCACGATTTTGCCCTGGCCAAATACGGCGATGCGATCGCCAAGTTTCAGCGCCTCGTCAATATCGTGGCTGACCAGCATGACCGTTTTCTTTAACTGACGCTGCATATCCAGGAACTCATTCTGGATGACTTCACGGTTAATCGGGTCCACCGCACCAAAAGGTTCATCCATCAGCAAAACCGGCGGATCCGCCGCCAGCGCGCGAATAACGCCAATACGCTGCTGTTGCCCGCCCGACATTTCACGCGGATAGCGATGCAGAAATTTCGTGGGATCCAGTGCCACCATGCTCATTAATTCGGTGGCCCGCTCGCGGCACTGTTTTTTGTCCCAGCCCAGCATGCGCGGCACGACGGTAATGTTTTCCTCAATCGTCATGTTAGGAAACAAACCAATTTGCTGAATAACGTAGCCAATATTGCGGCGCAGCGTGGTCGTGTCCTGGGTGCTGGTGTCCTCACCGTTGATGAGAATACGTCCGCTGGTGGCCGGAATCAGGCGGTTAATCATTTTCAGTGTGGTCGTTTTCCCACAGCCAGAAGGGCCCAGCAGTACGCACATTTCGCCCGCCGGCACCTCAAGACTTACATTGTCCACCGCTTTCATCAGCGTGCCATTTTTCTGGCTGAAGGTTTTCGTCAGATTTTCAAGTTTTATCATTATCGAATTCCCTTAGGAGTCAGCGCCAGCTGCAAACGGTGCAGCAGCCAGTCAAGAACAATTGCCAGCAGGCAAATCATCAGTGCGCCGGCAATCAGCATGCGCACGTCACTTCCGCTGATGCCATCAAGCAGGAGCAGGCCAAGTCCGCCCGCACCGATCACCGCCGCGATGGCCATAACGCCGACATTCATCACGACGGCGGTGCGGATACCGCCAAAAATGACGGGCAGGGCCATGGGGATCTCAACCCAGCGCAGACGCTGCCAGAACGTCATCCCAATGCCCCGACCGGCCTCACGCAAGCCATCCGGCAGGTTTTCCAGCGCGGTATGGGTATTACGTACAATCGGCAGCAGGGAATACAGGAACACCGCCGTGATGGCAGGCACCGCACCGATTCCCTGACCGATCAGCGAAAACAGCGGGATCATCAGACCAAACAGGGCGATGGTCGGAATGGTCAACACGATGGTGGCGATGCCCAGTACCGGCGTGGCCAGCCATTTAATGCGGACAATTAAAATGCCCAGCGGCACGCCGGCCAGAATGGCGCAGCCCACAGCGACCAGCACCAGCCAGGTATGCTGCCAGGTCAGCGTGAGCAGGTTATTCCAGTTATCAATGATGTAATGAAGGGTATCCACGATGCCTCCTTACAGCATGTTTTTGTATTGAAGGAAATCGCGCGCCACCTGTTCCGGTGACTGATGATCGATATCCACGCGCTTGTTCATCTCGGTGATGGCCTCATCCGTAATCAGCGGTGAAAGCTGATTCAGCGCCGCCTCAAGACCGGGATGGCTCTCCAGCACATCTTTGCGTACGACCGGCGTCACGTTGTAGCTGGGGAAGAAGTGCTTATCATCTTGCAGCACCTTGAGATCGAATCCTTTTACGCGCCCATCCGTGGTGTAAATCAAGCCCGCATCAACAAAACCGTCGCGGATCGCGTTGTACACCAGCCCCGGGTCCATCTGACGAATTTGCGGTCTGTCCAGCGTGAGGTTGTAGGTCTTCTGCAGCGGCTTCATCCCATCCGAACGGCCATAGAACTCCAGATCCAGCCCCAGTCGCCAGTTATGTTTCGGGTCGGTTTTGCGCACCTGATCAATTTTGGCCACCAGTTGCGACAGGGTAGAAATACCTTCTTTATCCGCCCGCGTCCGCTGCATGGCAAAAGCATAGGTGTTGTTCATCGGGGCTGGATTAAGCCAGATCAGCCCCAGCCTGCCATCCAGATTTTTAACGGTCTGGTAAGCTTCCTGTGAGGACATGGGCTTGTTGATATGGTTGAAAATAATCAGTGAGGTACCGGTATATTCCCACGTCATGTCGATTTGCTTGTTAATCATGGCATTTCGACTGATTGTCGTGGCAATGTTGCGTTTTGGGATAACCTGAAACCCTTTCTTTTGCAGCCACATCACGGTCATGGCAGAAAGAATGTGTTGTTCCGTAAAACTTTTCGTCGCCAGCACCAGCGGGGCGGCAGCCTGAACGCTCTGGCTGAGCGCCAGCGTCGCCGTCAGGGCCAGCGTACAGTGCTTAATCCAACGCGTAAGCATCATCAACTCCTGTTTTATGCCGCAGCGTGCGGACTCAGATAACGGCCTAACGTCGCCAGCAACATATCCAGTATCAGGGCCACTAACGCCGTTGCCACCGCGCCCAGAATCAGGACCGGGAAGTCATTGAGGTAAATCCCCGGAAAAATCAGCTCGCCAAAGCTGCTGGCACCAATCAGGAAGGCCAGCGGGGCGGTGCCAACGTTAATGGCTGTCGCAATGCGCACGCCTGCCAGAATGACCGGCAGCGCATTCGGCAGCTCAACCTGACGCAGGCGTTGCCATTTTGTCATGCCGATACCGTTAGCGGCTTCAATCAGTGAGGGCGGAACGGCGCTCAGTCCGGCATAGGTGTTGCGGACAATGGGGAGCAGCGAGGCCAGGAACAGGGCAAACAGCGCCGGCTTATCGCCAATGCCGATCACCACCATGGCCAGCGCCAGTACGGCCAGCGGCGGCAACGTGTTGCCCACGTTAAAGATTTGCATGACATATTCTGCCCAGCGACGGGCAAAGGGACGGCTTAGCAGGATCCCACTGGGAATACCGACCAGCAGGGCAAACAGCATTGACCAGAACACTAAAAACAGGTGCTGTTGGCCAAGATAGATGAGATCAACGCGGCGGGCGACCAGTGTATCCCAGCCCAGCCCCCAAACCAGTGCGCCCAACACTGCTATCACAGCAAGCAGCGCCAGACCGGCACGTTTGGCCAGCGAAGCGTTATGCATACGGATTCTCCCTGTAGACCAATCTGTTGTTATCAAACCCTGAACCGACATGACAGACGCCACAAAAAGGGCCGCCGCGTCCAAAACCATGCCGATTGTTAAACGTGTAAAACGTTTGCGAATTTCTGCGTAATTTCGTTAATCACAGTCAACGCAGTTTTAAACCTATAGCAACGTCAAGCGAAGCGCGCCAGCTTTTATCGGTAAAATCATGGAGATAGCATGGGGGCAAAATCGCCGCAACCCTTACTACAACTGGTTTAACAGCGAAACTACCTGATTCGCCCCAATTTAGGTGACAACGTCACAAAAGCACTGAATTGATTCCTGGACGCGCAGATTTGCGCTAGCCTTAGGGAACGCAAAAAGGGAGCATCATGATCAACAGCACTTCCGCGCCGCTGCGCCGCAACTGGATTCTTTTCGCCTGCATGCTCGCCATGTTTATGGCTGCCATCGAAGTCACTATTGTGGCCACCGCGATGCCAACAATTGTCGCCGAGCTGGGGGGCTTTGCGCAGTTTGGCTGGGTATTTTCGGTTTACCTGCTGACGCAGGCCATAAGCGTACCGCTTTATGGGCGCCTGGCGGATCTGTGGGGCAGAAAGAGGATGCTGTTTCTGGGCATCACGCTTTTTTTGGCAGGGTCGGTGTTATGCGGCTTTGCGCACAGCATGTTTTGGCTCATCGTGTTCCGCGCCTTTCAGGGCCTGGGCGCGGGGGCCATCATGCCGCTGACGTCCACGATTGTTGCCGATATCTATTCCCCCCGTGAGCGGGCCAGCGTGCAGGGCTGGCTGTCCAGCGTCTGGGGCGTGGCGGCGATTGTCGGGCCGCTCTCGGGCGCGTGGCTGGTCCAGCACTTCAACTGGTCGGTGATTTTCTGGGTCAATGTCCCGATTGGCATCATCAGTATGCTGTTGCTGGCCATCCTGCTGCCAACACATCCACAGAAACAGCCGGCCCCGTCACTGAATCTGATTGGCAGTGGCTGGCTGACGCTGTGCATCAGCGCCGTACTGATTGCCCTGTTACAGGCAGAACAACTGGGCTACTGGCTCCTGTTGTTTTTACTTGTGGGCGGGCTGGCCGGCTGGCAGTTAACCCGCCATGAACAGCAGGCACAGGCGCCCCTGTTTCCGATGCGTCTCTGGCAGAGTAAGCTGATTATTGCCGGCAATATAGGCAACCTGGTGATTGGGGCGACCATGATGGGCGTCAGCGCGTTTTTACCGACATGGATACAGGGCGTCACGGGCGGTTCGCCACTTCAGGCCGGCACCGCGCTGGCGATGATGTCCATCGGCTGGCCGCTGGCCAGTACGGTCAGTGGCCGCCTGATGCTGTTCACTTCCTATCGTTTTACCGCCCAGCTGGGCGCAATATTGTTAATTGCAGGCAGCGCCTTACTGCTGCTGTTACACAGAGAAAGTTCGCTACTGCAGGCGGGCTTCACCTCATTCCTCATCGGCACCGGCATGGGGATGACCAGCACGACGTTTCTGGTGTCTGTGCAGAATCATGCCGAATATGGCATTCGCGGTATTTGCACGGCGTCGGTAATGTTCAGCCGTATGATTGGCTCCGCGCTGGGAACGGCGGTGATGGGCGCCGTGCTAAACCTCAACCTGCAGTGGCGGTTGCCACATGCAGAGGATCCGGTGCAGCAAATTATGTCGCAGACAACCCGCGACCAGTTGGCCCCGGATGAGCTGCAGCACCTGTTACAGGCGATTGCTGCCTCACTGCACTGGGTGTTTATCGTGGCGTTGGTTATCGCGTTATCGGCGATGTGGGTCGCCGGAAAAATGCCGCGTCAGCAGCCGCAAAAGGCCGACTGATACCGGACCGTTTAGTCGTCAGGGTGCGATTCGGACGGGAACAGGAGAGAAAACGAAAAAAAGAGAAGGGCGACAATGTCGCCCTGAGCGTTACTGCGTTGAGGTGTCCTGCGAGCTACCCGCGCTGTCAGGGACCGCCGCCCCGTCATCGCGACCCAGCTTTTTATAAACGATTTTCTGTGTGTCGTTATCGCAATGACCGACAACCTGTCCGCCCGCCTGGTCGGCCTGATCGTTGGGCACCACATCCAGACTAAAGCCTGATTCGGGCACACCGTTCTGGATAATTTTCTGGCTGATATCCGCTTTTACGGATTCACAGGAGGCCTGCGCCAGCAGCGGGAATGCCAAAAACGTCACTGTCAGTAATGCATGCTTCATCTTCATAACCTTTTCCTTTTGTCATGCGTCAGTCATTACTATAGCTGAAAATTACGGCAGTACCGGACGACCGGTGCGGCGATCCAGACAGCGCAACGTGTTGGGTTCCCAGTAGGCGTTCAGGTTAGCGCTCTGCTCACACTTGTCGCGGGTATCAAACGCGCGGTCCGCTTTATCAAACTCTTTTTCCACCCGGCGGTTCACTTTATTGCGCAGCATGTGCGTGTCATTCCACTGCTCTTTACTCTGACGGGCCGCTTCATTATTCAGCGCGCTACTGCCATTTTCAATTATCAGGCGATCGGTGTTTGCACTCACGCCAAATGCCGTAACAGAAAGCAGGGCCACCATCAGAACCGGAAGCAATTTTTTCATCGTAATATCCTTCAGTTAACACGGGCTTACCTGTGGGTAAACTTTTGCAGCCTGTGCGCAATAGTATACCATTGCCGCTCAGATGCTCACCAGCAGTGTGCATGTCGTTTACCTGCCTGAGAGATTAACGTGCTGATCAAGACTGCATTACTGTTTTTTATTACCGCCCTGGCAGAGATCACAGGCTGTTTTTTGCCCTGGCTGTGGCTGAAAAAGGGCGCGTCGGCCTGGCTGTTAGTGCCTGCCGCACTGAGTCTCGCGCTGTTTGTCTGGCTGCTGACGCTCCATCCGGCGGCAAGTGGGCGCGTATACGCGGCTTACGGCGGCGTTTATGTTCTCACGGCGCTGGTCTGGTTGCGCATCGTAGACGGGGTGAAGCTGAGTATCTGGGACTGGAGTGGTGCGCTGATTGCGTTCAGCGGCATGTTGATTATCGTGCTGGGCTGGGGCAAAGCGTAAAAAGCCAGCCCGAGGGCTGGCCTCTTAATCAGGGTTTATGCACTTTAAGGCCTGCCAGCGTCTGGCTGACGGGCATCATTTCCAGGGTGTTGATGTTGACGTGTTTAGGCAGGGTTGCCACCCAGTAAACCGCTTCAGTCACATCTTCCGGCGTCAGTGCCGTCGCGCCCTCATAAACCTTATCAGCCTTGTCATCGTCGCCTTTAAAGCGCACGTTAGAGAATTCGGTGCCGCCAACCAGGCCTGGCTCAATATCCGTTACGCGCAGGGCGGTGCCGTGCAAATCGGTGCGCAGGTTCAGGCTGAACTGACGGACAAAGGCCTTGGTGGCCCCATACACGTTACCGCCCGCATAGGGCCAGCTTCCGGCAATCGACCCGATATTAATGATATGACCGACGTTACGCTCAACCATCGCAGGCAAGACGGCGCGCGTCATATACACCAGCCCCTTCGTGTTGGTGTCGATCATATTTTCCCAGTCATTCACATCTGCCCGGTGCGCCGGTTCAATGCCTAATGCCAGACCCGCGTTATTGACCAGCACATCAATGTCGCGCCATTCTGCAGGGAGGTGTGCAATTGCCTCTTCAATGGCGGCCCGGTTGCGCACATCCAGTTGCACCGTATACAGGTTGTCGCCCAACGCGTCTTTCAGCGCTTTCAGACGTTCTGCGCGACGGCCGCTTGCGATCACTTTGTGTCCTGTTTCGATGAACCGGCGGGTAATGCTTTGACCAAACCCTGCCGTTGCCCCCGTAACAAAAATAATCATCGTGTTTCCCTTATTCCGTTTCATGGTGTTCCTTTCACCTTAACACGGCATTTTTGGCGATGTCCGCTGAATTTTACGTGCACGGTCGCCCACGGTCTGCGCCGTTTTCGTGCAGCCCGCCCCGTTATTGTGCAAACGCGCCAGGCCGGCAGGGCGCATTTTGGCCATCATCATCCAGGCAACCGATTGCGAAAGAATGGCAACCGTTTGCGTCGTGTATTAAGACGTTTTTTCGTTGCGCAACGAATATTTTTGATTAAGTTGCTGATATATAAGTTTTTATTTTATAAGCAAGGCTGGCATGACTCTTGCAAAATGTTCAGACAGAGACCAGGGTTAAGGCACAGGGCGACATTTACCCCGCCCGGCAGAGGAAACATTATGCTGACATATACGGACGCGGCGATTCGCGCCAGCTTCTTCGATTTTGCCGCAGTGGCACACGATCCCGAATCGATACTGGCGCAGGCACGCTATCTGGACGATGGCGTGCTGACGCTGCGTGAAGGGCGTGTTGTCGATCTGCGTCCCTGGCAGGAGAGCACAGACAGCCTGAATGCAGGCGGCATGATTGACCTGCGCGGTAAGCTGATCATCCCGGGCTTTGTCGATTGCCATATTCATTATCCGCAAACGGAAATGATCGGTGCCTTTGGCGAGCAACTGCTGGAGTGGCTGAATCAGTACACTTTTCCCGTGGAAGCGCAGTATCACTGCCCGGATCATGCTGCGCAGATGTCGGCATTTTTCCTGCAGCAGTTACTGGCGAACGGCACGACCAGCGCGTTGATTTTCGGCACGGTGCACCCTCAGTCGGTAGACGCGCTGTTCAGCGCAGCCGAGGCGCTTAATATGCGTATTATCGCAGGCAAAGTGATGATGGATCGCAATGCCCCGGACTACCTGACAGAAACGCCAGAAGAGAGCTATGCCCAGACGGAGGCGCTGATTGCGCGCTGGCACGAGCGCGGCCGCCTTAATTATGCGCTGACGCCGCGTTTCGCTCCGACCTCTTCTCCGGCGCTGCTGGAGAAAGTTCAGGCGCTTCGCCAGCGTCACCCGGATGTCTGGGTTCATACGCACCTTAGCGAAAACCCCCACGAAGTGGCCTGGGTGAAGCAGCTTTTTCCTGACCATAACGGTTATCTGGATGTGTATCATCAGTATCAGCTGACCGGGCGCCGCAGCGTATTCGCGCACTGTCTGCATCTGGAAACACAGGAGTGGCAGTGCCTGCATGATACGAACTCCGCCATAGCATTTTGCCCCACCTCAAATCTGTTTCTGGGCAGCGGCCTGTTCAATATCCAGCGGAGCTGGCAGCAGGGCGTTAACGTGGGCATCGGCACCGATGTAGGCGCCGGCACCACCTTCAATATGCTGCAAACGCTGGGAGAAGCCTACAAAGTGGGGCAACTGCAGCAGTACAAACTGAGCGCCGCAGAAGCGTTTTATCACGCCACACTGGGCGGCGCCCATGCGCTGGATCTCGACAAACACATCGGTAACTTCGCCCCGGGCAAAGAAGCGGACTTTGTGGTGCTCGATCCCGCCGTGTCCGCCTTGCAGAGGTTACGCATGGCAAACAGTAAAGATATCTGGGAAAAACTGTTTGTGCTGATGACGCTCGGCGATGACAGAAATATCGTACAAACCTGGGTTAACGGTCGCCCCGTCTGGCAATCCGCTGCAAAGGAGAACGCCGCATGATTCAGTTCCTGCTTAATGACCGTCCCGTGACAGAAGAGCAGCTCGATCCCAATCTGACGGTCCTGTCGTATTTGCGTACGCATCAGCGTCGCTGCGGCACCAAAGAGGGCTGTGCCTCCGGCGACTGCGGCGCGTGTAGCGTCACATTGGGCAGTGTCGTAGACGGGAAGCTCACCTATCAGACCGTGAACAGTTGCCTGATGCTGGTCAGTGGGCTACAGGGTAAGCAACTCATTACGGTTGAGGATTTACGCCAGGGAAAAAGCCTGCATCCGGTACAGCAGGCGATGGTGGACTGCCATGGCTCGCAGTGTGGATTCTGTACGCCGGGTTTTGTCATGTCGCTGTTTAGTCTGCAAAAAAACCAGCCTGAGTGGAATCGTCAGCAGGCCGAACATGCGCTGGCGGGTAACCTGTGCCGCTGTACCGGTTACCGTTCCATCATGGCGGCTGCCGAGCAAAGCCTGAGCGATGTTCAGCCCGACAGCTTTGATCGTCAGGCACAGCAGGTGACTGAACAGCTGATGAACCTGACACACGAGGCTATCCAGACGCTGGAAAAGAACGGTCGCACCTGTTTTATCCCGAAAACCGTGCAGCAGCTTGCCGAATGCTGTATCGCCCATCCTGATGCCGCATTGCTGGCGGGCGGCACCGATCTCAGCCTGCTGATTACCCAGCGCGACCAGCATCTCCCCAAAATGATTGCCCTGGGGCAGGTTGACGCACTGAAAGCCTGCGGCGAGGACGATAAACACTATCAACTGGGTGCCGCTGCGTCGCTGGAGCACATTGCCGATTTTATGGCGACGCGCATTCCGGGTTTTGCCGGAATGCTGACGCGCTTTGCCTCGCTACAAATTCGTCAACTCGGCACGCTGGGCGGCAACCTTGCGAACGCTTCGCCGATTGGTGATGCCTCGCCTACGCTGCTGGCGCTTAATGCATCGCTACTGCTGCAGCACGGCGACACGCAACGCACCGTGCCGCTCGATGGCTTTTTCACGGGCTACCGACAGACAGTGCTAAGGCCAGGGGAGTTTATTCACACCATTCTGATTCCTAAAGTGACAGTGTCACCGGATTTCGTGGCCTGGAAAGTCTCAAAACGGTTGGATGATGACATTTCAGCGGTGTTTGCCGCCTTTAATATTCATACCGATAACGGCATCGTCACGCGTGCGCATATTGCATTCGGCGGTATGGCGGCAACGCCGCTTCGTGCGGTCGCCTGTGAACAGGCGCTGTGTGGTGCCGCTTTATCGCCGGAAACGCTGGCGAGAGCCTGTCAGGCGCTGGAAGCGACGTTTCAGCCGCTGAGCGATTTCCGGGCCAGCGCAGATTACCGTCTGCAGGTCGCCTGTAACCTGTTGCGTCGTTATGTTTACCGTTCAAACGGACTCGCCATCACAGAGGTAAGCCGCTATGTCTCATAATCGTCCGGCATTGCCTGATTCTGCGTTACCCGTCCTGTTCGCCAGCGATATGACCACGGGCGTAGGACGTAGTCAAAAACACGAAAGCGCGGAAAAACACGTCTCCGGTGAAGCGCAATATATTGATGATAAAGCAGAACAGCCGGGCTTACTGCACCTTTGTCCGCGTCTGAGCGACCACGCGCATGCGCGTATTACACGTGTCGATCTGCAACCCTGTTACGCGGTTCCGGGCGTAGTACGCGTACTGACCTGGCAGGATGTGCCCGGCGTCAATGATATCGGGCCCCTACAGCCAGGCGATCCGCTTCTGGCACAGGATATCGTCCACTATGTGGGCCAGATTGTGATTGCCGTACTGGCCGAAACGCCCGAAGCGGCGCGTCAGGGCGCTAACGCGGCGATGATTGAGTACGCCAGTCTTCCGGCGCTGCTGGATGTCGAAGACGCGCTGAAGCAGGGCAGCTTCGTGCAGGAACCCCATATTCATCAGCGCGGTGACGTTGAGGCGGCACTGGCGCGCGCGCCGCATCGGGTTCAGGGGGCGTTCCACATTGGCGGACAAGAGCATTTCTATCTGGAAACGCAAACCGCCCTGGTGATTCCCGGCGAAGACAACGCATTGCAGGTCTTTTGTTCGACGCAGAACCCCACTGAAATTCAAAAGCTGGTGGCCGAAGTCATGGGCATCACCATGAACAAGGTCACGATTGATATGCGGCGTATGGGCGGCGGATTTGGCGGCAAGGAAACCCAGGCCGCCGGTGTTGCCTGCCTGTGTGCTGTCGCCGCCAGGCTGACCGGGCGCGCCGTGAAAATGCGCCTCGCGCGGCGTGATGACATGCGTATTACCGGCAAACGGCATCCGTTTTTTGTGCGCTACGACGTGGGGGTTGAGGATGACGGCCGCTTGTGTGGCGTGAAAATCGATCTGGCAGGTAACTGTGGTTACTCACTGGATCTCAGCGGATCGATTGTGGATCGGGCAATGTTTCATGCCGATAACGCGTACTACCTCGGCGATGCGCGGATTACCGGTTACCGCTGCCGCACCAATACCGCGTCCAATACTGCGTTTCGCGGGTTTGGCGGCCCGCAGGGCATGGTGGCGATAGAGCAGATTATGGACCATATCGCCCGCGAGCGCGGAATCGATCCGCTGACGCTGCGTAAACGGAACTACTACGGTAAACACGAGCGCAATATCACGCATTACCACCAGCAGGTGAAAGATAATCTGCTGGATGAGATCACGGAACAGCTGGAAATCAGCAGTGATTACCACGCGCGGCGGGAAGCTATCGCGGCCTTTAACGCCAGCAGTCCGCTGCTAAAACGCGGTCTTGCGCTGACGCCGGTGAAGTTTGGGATTTCTTTCACCTCAAGTTTTCTCAACCAGGCCGGTGCGCTGATTCTGATCTACACCGATGGCACAGTACAACTCAACCACGGCGGAACGGAAATGGGCCAGGGGCTCAATACCAAAGTGGCGCAGATTGTCGCGCAGGTGCTGCAAATCGATATCGATAAGATCCAGATCACCGCCACAGACACCGGCAAAGTGCCCAATACATCGCCGACCGCGGCTTCCAGTGGTACGGATCTGAACGGCAAAGCGGCGCAAAATGCGGCGGAAATCCTGCGTGAACGCATGCGCACTATGCTGTGTTCGCTGCATAACTGTCTCCCCGAGGCGGTAAGTTTCAACAACGGCGTGGTGCGCGCAGGCGATCACTATTACACGTTCGCTCAGGTCGCCCAACTTGCCTGGCTGAATCAGGTGCCGCTCTCCGCGACGGGATATTATCGCGTGCCTGGCATCCACTACGATCGTCAGGCTGGTCGGGGCGAACCGTTTTACTATTTCGCTTACGGGGCCGCCTGTTGCGAAGTGATTGTGGATACGCTGACGGGCGAATACCGGTTATTACGGGCGGATATTCTGCATGATGTCGGGGCCTCACTGAATCCAGCCATTGACATCGGTCAGGTCGAGGGCGGCTTCGTGCAGGGGCTGGGCTGGCTGACCTGTGAGGAACTGGTCTGGAATGACAAAGGCCAGTTGATGACGAACGGTCCGGCCAGCTACAAAATTCCGGCAATAAGCGATGTGCCCGCCGATATGCGCGTCACACTGGTCGAAAACCGTAAGAATCCGCAGGATACGGTATTCCATTCCAAGGCAGTGGGCGAGCCGCCTTTTATGCTGGGGATCGCCGCCTGGTGCGCATTACAGGATGCGGTCGCCAGTCTCGCGGACTATCGCCAACATCCGGGGCTGGACGCGCCTGCTACGCCGGAGCGGGTATTCTGGGGCGTACAGCGTATGGCCGGGAGGCGCGGATGATTTTCCATGACTGGATAAGCATCCTGCACCATCTCCGTGAAACGCGCCAGCCTTGCGTACTGGTCACTGTGCTGCGCGATCGTGGCTCGGTGCCCCGGGACGGCGGCGCTAAAATGGTGGTGACGGCGAAGGAAACCTTTTTAACAATTGGCGGCGGACATCTGGAATTTCAGTGTATCGCGCAGGCCCGCGCACTGCTGGAAAGCGGGCAGGCCAGCCCGCACACAGAGGATTTCAGTCTGGGGGCACGGCTGGGCCAGTGCTGCGGCGGCATGACCACCATGTTATTCGAACCCCTGTTGCAGGCACAGCCGGAAATCCTGGTATTTGGCGCGGGCCATGTGGGTCAGGCGCTGGTGAATGTGCTGGCAACGTTACCCTGTCACATTAACTGGATTGACAGCCGGGAAAATATTTTTTTATCCGTGCCGCCCGGGGTGCGCATCCAGCAGCCTGACGATCCGCTGGACGCAGTGGCTGAGGCACCCGCTGGCAGCTATTATATCGTGATGACGCACCACCATCCGTTGGATCTGACGCTCTGTGAAGCCATTCTCAAACGGGGAGATTTCCACTACGCTGGCGTCATTGGCTCGCAGACAAAAAGCCAGCGCTTTCGCTATCGTCTGGCCGGCAAAGGCATCGACGACGTCCGGCTGGCGCGCCTGCGCTGCCCGGTGGGCTTACCCGATGTAAAAGGGAAACTGCCCGCCGAAATCGCCGTGGCGATTGCGGGTGAGATTATTGCGGTGTACCAGCAACAACGCGGATAGGTTGTTCTGCCCGAGGCGACCTGCCACTATGAAACACTGTGTAGACTATCAGGAGCGCCTATGAACGCCCGTCAAAACCCTTTCTTTAGCGTCAGCAGTCTGCCTTATCACACGCCACCGTTTGACCAGATTCAGGAAACGGACTTTTTGCCCGCGCTGCAGGCCGGTATCGAAGAGAAACGTCAGGAAGTCCTGGCTATTGCGACATCCGCTGATGCCCCGACGTTCCAGAATACCTGTGAAGCGCTGGAGAAAAGTGGCCAGCTGCTGACCCGGGTAAGCCTGGTGTTTAATGCCATGACCTCGGCGAATACCAGCCCCTATTTACAACAGATCGATGAAGAGATTACGCCCCAACTGACCGCGCTTAATGATGAGATCATGCTGAATCGTCCGCTGTTTTCACGCATCGATCAGGTCTATGTGCAACGAAACCAACTGGATGCCGAATCCAGACGTCTGGTAGAAATTCTCTGGCAGCGCTTTCAGCTTGCCGGTGCCAATCTGCCCGAAGCGCAGAAACAGCAACTGAAAACCCTGAATCAGGAGGCGGCGCGGCTCAGTACCCAGTTCACGAATAAGCTGCTGGCGGCCACGAAGGCCGGCGGTCTGGTCGTCGAGGATGTGCAACAGTTAGCCGGTCTGAGCGCGTCCGATCTGGCCGTCGCCAGGGCCGCCGCGAAGGCGCGCGGTCTGGAAAACGCGTGGCTGTTGGTGCTGCAAAACACGACGCAACAGCCCGCGCTGCAATCGCTGACGGTGCGCGCAACGCGCCAGGCCCTGTTTTATGCGGCCCTGACGCGCAGTGAGAAAAACGATGATAACGATACCCGACAGTTAGTGCTTCGGCTGTCACAGGTGCGTGCCGAACAGGCGAGGTTGTTAGGATTCGCCAGTTTTGCGACCTGGCAACTGCAGGATCAGATGGCCAAAACGCCCGAGGCCGCTCTGGCGTTTATGCGTAATATTGTGCCTGCCGCCCGGGCAAGGGCCGAACGCGAAGCCGCGGCGATTCAGCAAACGATCGACAAGCAGCAGGGGGATTTTACCCTCAGCGCCTGGGACTGGAATTTCTACGCCGAGCAGGTCAGGCGGGCGCAGTACGATTTAGATGAGAATCAGATCAAGCCCTATTTTGAGCTCAACACGGTACTGGAACAGGGCGTTTTCTGGGCGGCCACGCAGCTTTATGGTATTACGTTCGCGCAACGTCACGATCTGCCGGTTTACCATCCGGATGTACAGGTGTACGAAATTTTCGATGCTGACGGGAGTGGGCTTGCGCTGTTTTACACGGACTTCTTCAAACGCGACAGTAAAGGCGGTGGCGCCTGGATGAGCAACTTTGTTAATCAGTCCACGCTCCTCGACAGCAAACCCGTGATTTACAACGTCTGCAACTACACGCAACCCGCGGAGGGGGAACCCGCGCTCCTGAGCTGGGATGAGGTGATAACCCTGTTTCATGAGTTCGGGCATACGTTGCACGGCCTGTTTGCCAGCCAGCGTTATCCCAGCCTGTCCGGCACAGCAACGCCACGTGATTTTGTTGAATTCCCTTCACAAATCAACGAGCACTGGGCCAGCGAGCCACAGGTGTTTCGTCATTATGCCCGCCATCACCAGACGGGTGAGCCTATGCCCGCCGAGCTGCATGAAAAAATCATCAGGGCGGGCAAGTTTAATAAAGGCTACGAGATGAGCGAGCTGCTGGCCGCCGCGTTGCTGGACCTACACTGGCACAGCCTGGATGGCGGTCAGCCGGTACAGTCTGTTGACGGATTCGAGCAACAGGCGCTGCGCAGTGATGATCTCGATATGGCGGCCGTCCCGCCGCGCTATCGCTCCAGCTATTTCCAGCACATCTGGGGCGGTGGCTATGCCGCGGGTTATTACGCTTATATCTGGACGCAGATGCTGGCGGATGACGGCTACCAGTGGTTCGTCGAAAACGGCGGGCTGACGCGCAAAAATGGCGATATTTTCCGCCAGCAAATCCTGTCTCGCGGCAACAGCAGTGATCTCAAAGCGTTATATGAAGCCTGGCGCGGGGGCGAACCGAAGCTTGAGCCGATGTTAAAAAATCGCGGCCTGGCCGACTGAGCAACAAAGGGCGGAGAATCCGCCCTTTGTTTTTTTTACCCCAGCGGACCGCCTTCAATGGTCTCGCACAAGCCCGCCAGTACGCGCTCGCCGGTTTCATTTCTTAATGACTGATACCACTCCGACGTCATCACCGGATCTTTTGCATGCGTGATATCACAACGCTTGCGCGCTTTCAGAACCAGGTCTTTGACACGGTCAACGCGGCGCGCCTGATAACGCAGCAGCGCATCTTCGATGCCAAGCGAATGCGCAGCCAGGGCTGAAGCCAGTACAATGGCATCTTCCATCGCGGCACAGCCGCCCTGACCAATATCCGGCGTGGTGCTGTGCGCGGCATCGCCAAGCAGCACCACCCGGCCTTTCACGAAGCGCTGAAACGGCTCGATATCGTGAATTTCAACCCGGTTGGTGGTGTCCACATCAATGGCCGCAATCAGTTTTTGCACCGGGGCTGCCCAGCCGCTGAAATAGCGGCGCAAATCGTCACGTGCGGTAGTGCGGTCCTGTTCCAGCCCCGCAGGCAGCGGGACATCAAAGAAAAAGTAAAAGCGGTTTCCGCTTACCGGCATTAACGATACGCGCTTGCCATCCCCTACAAAGGTTGTCCACTGGTCCGCAGGCGCGATGGACTCATCAATGTTCACCAGACCGTTCCAGTTCACATAGCCCGCGTAACGGCGTGGCAGCTTTTCCCCCAGCACATAGTCCCGCACAACAGAGTGCGTGCCGTCTGCCGCGACCAGAAAATCGCCTTCAGCCTGGCTGTTGTCTTCGAAGGTGGCGACAACGCCCGTGGCGTGCTGTTCCACCTGCACGATACGTTTACCAAAATGCACTCTGTCGCGGCCGTATGCATCCAGTAGCATGGCCTGCAACTCGGCGCGGGCAATCGGATAGGGGAATTCACCTACCTGCTGCACCAGCGGCGATAAACTGAACCGTGTCAGGGTTTCACCCGACAATGCATCCTTATAGGCCATAAAGGCCATATTACCGCCCAGCGCGCGGACTTTGTCTTTCAGGCCCAGCGAATTCAGGCATTTCACGCCATTTGGCCAGACCGAAATCGCAGCGCCGACGGGCCGAATGGTTTTTACCGCCTCATAGACTTCCGTCTGAAAACCCTGTTGCTCCAGCGCGAGGGCCGCCGTCATGCCGCCCATTCCGCCACCGATAACGATCGCTTTCATATGTTCTCTCCTTTGCATTGCGTCATATCTTGCAATTTTTGTTCCAGGCGATGAAAAGGCGGCAACCCGTATGAACAGGGCGCAACTCGCTGATATTGAGGAATAATCTTTCCAGCCTGCACGCAAACCGTGCAAAAGGCCGCACCGCGCCAGTGCAGGAATATTCTGTAAACCACATAAATCACGCGCTTTTAAGATGTTGCCTATGAAACATGCAATTCAGAGCGTGATATAGATCACGCCCTACGACAACGACTTCGGAATCTTTCATGAAAATTGGCATCAGCAATACGCACTATCCGGAGCAGCGCAATATCCTGGTGAATCCGGACAATCACTACATCAACCTGAAAAAGCGCAATCTGTTTTATTTCCTCAATCCGCTGCGTACACGTTTACTCAAGAAGAATAAACGCTTTGTGTTTGTCCCCGTGCCCTTCGCAATAGGGGAGAAGCCCGATATCCTGCATCTGTTTAATGAAGTCGCCATCACGCCCATGAACTGGGTCGCGACCTTCGAGACTGAGTTGCCGCGTGTTCTACCTGTAGCGGGCGTCGCCAAGCAGGATAATCCTGAACTCAAACAACTGATTCCGTATTTGCTCAAGGATAACTGTTTTGGCCTGATCGCCATTTCCGATGCCACCTTACATATTCAGATGAAGCTGTTTAAACCCGATGTCGCCGCGAAAATTCGCGCAAAAACGTTGGTGATGCATCCACCGCAAACCCTGTTTACGCAACAGAAGCGCCCACGGCAAAGCGATAAACTCCGCCTGGTGTTCGTTGGCAACGAGTTTTACCGTAAAGGCGGCGCAGAAGTCGTGCTGGCCATCAGTGAGCTGATTGAAACGGGACAGATTGATGCTGGCCAACTCGACGTTCAGTTGATTGGTGAGCTGACGAAACGTCATAATGTTGCCCATCGCGCTTTCCAGGATAACGACGCGTTTTATCGGGACATTGAAGATCGCATCACGCGCCATGCCTGCTTCACGCACCATTCCCGCAAGGATAATCGTGAACTGATGCAGTTGTTCCAGCAAAGCGATGTGGGGTTGCTGCCGACCTGGCAGGAAACCTACGGGTTTTCCGTACTGGAAATGCAGGCCAGCGGCTGTCCGGTATTGACCAGTAACGTTCGTGCGTTGCCTGAAATTAATCCGCCCACCGCCGGTTGGCTGATTGATGGCGAACTCAACGATGACCGCGAATATCAGGTCAACAGCGAAGCCGAGAAACACCGGCTACGTCGGGCATTAATAGACGGCATTAAGACAACCCTGCTGGACATTCTTGCGCAGCCACAGCAGTTAACGGAAAAAGGCGAGGGCGCGATTCTGCGCATCAAGCAGCAGCACGATCCGCGTCAGTATTGCGCCAGACTGAACGATATTTATCGCCGTGGCGTGGTCCAGGCCGTGGAACATCCGCCCGCGCTCTCAATTTAGCAAGATTTACCAGACGTTATGCGTCAGAGTCATCATACTTGTCTGACGCATATCTCTGGAGATCGGTTATGAAAAACTTGTATGCTCTGCTGCTGACCTGCTTCATGGGCAGCAGCGCCCTGGCGCAGCCTGCTCACACGTTTCCCCCTCGCACACCGTTGCCGCAACTCACGCCCGTCGCGGCGAAATGTGATCTCTCCAGCTGTCAGACTCGCTGTTATGTTGAGCAATCTCATTGTAATACGCGAAACTCAAGTGACTGCAGTACTCAGGCACAGCTCTGTGTGCAATCCTGTGCGGCACAGTGTCAATAACCTGTCACCTGAATGAGTACTGATGAAATCTTTTCTCACTGCATTACTGATTGCGTTTACCGCCAGCGCCCAGGCGGCTGACTTGTCGTCTCAGACCATCGCCGAACGGGTGAAAAGCGTGATTGATCCGCTGATGGCGCAGCAGGGCATTCCCGGCATGTCGGTCGGCGTGCTGTATAAAGGTCGCCCTCAGTACATTAACTTTGGTGTGGCCGATACCGCGAGCGACCGGCGGGTAACAGAAAATACGCTGTTCGAACTGGGGTCCGTCAGTAAGACATTCACGGGCGTGCTGGCGGGCGTGCTGATTCGTAACGGTGCGCTGCGTCTGAACGATCCGGTCTCCCGCTACTGGCCCGCGTTAAACGGCCCGCAGTGGCAAAGCCGACGGATGGTCCATCTTGCCACCTACAGCGCAGGCAGACTGCCGTTACATCTGCCCGATGAGGTAACCAGTCAGGATGAACTACTGGCTTACGCGCAGCAGTGGCAACCGGACGCCGCGCCGGGTACACAGCGTCACTATTCTCATGTCAGTATTGGTCTGCTGGGCTATTTGATGGTGAAGGGGGAATTTGAGGAGGCGATGCAAAAGGACGTTATCACGCCGTTGCGGCTGACACGCACCTTTTATACGGTGCCCCCGTCGATGATGTTTGATTACGCCTGGGGTTATCAGGACGGTAAACCGGTACGCGTCTCGCCGGGTATGCTGTCAGCAGAGACCAGCGGCGTGAAGTCCACCGCGCGCGACATGATGGCTTTTATGCAGGCCAATGCGAATCCCAATGGATTGTCGTCCGGGAATACGGCATTGCGCAATGGCATTCTGACCGCGCAGTCTCGTTACCTGCGCGCAGGTGAACTGTATCAGGGGCTGGGGTGGGAAATTTACCCCTGGCCCATTGACAGCCAGACGATTGTTGCCGCCAGTGACACTCAGGCCGCGCTGTCCACACAGCCCGCGACCATTCTGAGCCCGGCTCAACCCATGGATCGCGCCAGTTGGGTGCATAAAACCGGCTCCACAAAGGGCTTTGGTGCCTATATCGCGTTCGTCCCGCAACAAAACAGCGGGGTAATCCTGCTGGCCAATAAAAACTATCCCAATCCGGAGCGTATCAACGCGGCGGTTGCCATCATGGCTATGCTGGCGTCGGACTGAACTAAAAATGGCCGCACAGGGCGGCCATCATATCGACGGAGATCGATGCGTTACACTGTGCCTGTACCGCCGTCTGAACACCACACCTGACCGGAGGCGAAACTGCACTCATCGGAAGCCAGAGTGACATAGAGCGGTGCGATTTCAACCGGTTGACCGGGACGGCCCAGCGGCGCATCAGCACCAAACTGTTCCACTTTTTCCTGCGGCTGGCCGCCACTGGGCTGCAGCGGTGTCCAGTACGGACCTGGCGCAACGGCATTCACGCGGATGCCTTCCGGCCCCAACTGTTTTGCCAGCGCTTTGGTAAAGGCTACATTACAGGCTTTGGTCTGCGCATAATCCAGCAGGATATCGCTGGGTTTAAACGCCTGCACAGATGAGGTATTAATAATCGCTGCACCGCGCGGCAGGTGAGCCAGCGCCGCTTTTGTTAACCAGAAGGGCGCGTAAACATTCGTTTTAAAGGTGGCATCAAAATCTTCGGTGCTCAGCGTACGAATGGATTCATTAAACTGCTGGCGTCCGGCATTATTGACCAGAATATCCAGTCCGCCCAGTTGGTCGGCGGCTTCATTCACCAGTTTCTGGCAAAAGGCTTCAGAGCGCAGATCGCCGGGAATGGCGACGGCTTTACGGCCTTCGGCTTCAATCAGTTTAATCACTTCAGCCGCATCGGACTCTTCTTCTGGCAAATAGTTAATTGCCACATCGGCACCTTCACGCGCATAGGCGATGGCCACAGCGCGACCGATACCGGAATCTCCCCCTGTGATCAGGGCTTTACGGCCAGTCAGACGACCGTGACCACGATAGCTGGTTTCACCGTGGTCGGGAGGCGGGTCCATTTCGCTCGCCAGGCCGGGTGCCTGCTGCGGCTGCTGTCTGAACGGCGGCTTCGGGAAACGATCGGGATCGAGAATAGCCTTATTTGACGTTGTCATGCGTAAGCTCCTTAAACAGTCGTGTCAGAGAACTTAAGCCTGGCACAGATGTGATTTTTGTCACATTCAAATGCTTATTATTTGCGCTCAGGCAGTTAAAAAACGGCAAAAAGACGTTTTTAATCCCCTGAATTTACCGATAAGCGCAGCGGAAACAGTGGAATATAGGGCCAGCGGCGCCGCATTCAGGGGCGCAGACCAGTCTGACAGGAAACAGAGAGGGCGTGCACGAAAGGGGAATAGCGCCTAAGTGGCTGAGAAACTAGCAGTTATTACGGGAGAAAATAAGAGATTGTATTAACAGTCATTAAGGGGGAGAATTGCTGCAGATTGAGTAACCGTGAATGTTTGTACAAATGTTTCAAAGATGTTACTATGAGTGTCCCGGCCAGCATCACTTTATATTTTGTGACGTCTGGCCGGACGTTTTCCCTGGTGTTGGCTGTTTTAGCGACCTGGCCGTACAGGTCAGGTTTTTTTTTACCGCTAAACAACTGAAGCCATTGTAACCTCTGAATGATTCATTGTAAGTTACTCTTAAGTATCATCTTACCTGTACTATAGTGCAGGTTAAGTCCACGTTAAGTAAAAGAAGCAGCATGGAGCCTGAATGTTTTCTTTTTTCCTTGAAAATCAAACAATAACGGATACGCTTCAGACTTACATACAGAGAAAGTTATCTCCGCTGGGTAGTCCGGATTACGCTTACACTGTTGTGAGCAAAAAAAATCCTTCAAATGTTCTGATTATTTCCAGTTATCCTGACGAATGGATTAGGTTATACCGCGCTAACAACTTTCAGCTGACCGATCCGGTTATTCTCACGGCTTTTAAACGCACCTCACCGTTTGCCTGGGATGAGAATATTACGCTGATGTCCGACCTGCGGTTCACCAAAATTTTTTCTTTATCCAAGCAATACAACATCGTTAACGGCTTTACCTATGTCCTGCACGACCACATGAACAACCTTGCTCTGTTGTCCGTGATCATTAAAGGCAACGATCAGGCTGCGCTGGAGCAACGCCTTGCTGCCGAACAGGGCACGATGCAGATGCTGCTGATTGATTTTAACGAGCAGATGTACCGCCTGGCCGGTACCGAAGGCGAGCGAGCCCCGGCGTTAAATCAGAGCGCGGACAAAACGATATTTTCCTCGCGTGAAAATGAGGTGTTGTACTGGGCGAGTATGGGCAAAACCTATGCTGAGATAGCCGCTATTACGGGCATTTCTGTGAGTACCGTGAAGTTTCACATCAAGAATGTGGTCGTGAAACTGGGCGTCAGTAACGCCCGACAGGCTATCAGACTGGGTGTAGAACTGGATCTTATCAGACCGGCAGCGTCAGCGGCCAGGTAGTGACTGCGACGGGCGGACAGCCCGTACGTGACACCACATCACCACCGAGTTGCTGCTTGTCATCCTGACCTGCTGGCAGCGTCAGCAAATAGATACGTTCCTTTTCGGTCAGGAAAGCCTCTTTAATGACTTTGATTTGCCAGCCAGAGCGAGTGAGAATTTTCAACATCGCGCGGCTGACAATCGTATAGATATTGCCGTAGGCATTATTTTGCGCCCAGTTCACCATCGCTAAAAACAGGACCTGGCTGATAGGGTAGTGCTCACCTAACAGCGCACGTGCGCGGGCTTTGTCGACAAAAAAACGGCTGGATTCGGTACCATAGGCGGGCAGGGTGACATCACTGAAGCAGTGCTGAAAAGTGTGCGTGATCATGTTGGGACGATCGAGGCTGGTAAAACGTACGCTGCACACTAATTGTCCTTCGCAGATTCCCAGAATATAACGTGTACCTGGCCCATCAAATTCATCGGACTCCATTCCCTGACTGCAAATGACTTCCCATCCCAGACGATCGCTAAATGTTTTCTTGCGAAGTTTATAAAGTTCTTCTGAACGGGTGGTTTGCAGTTCTTCGTAACTGACGTCAAACAGTTCAAGCATTCCATTTCCTCTTAAAAGTTACTGCGGCCCTCGCGGTTATCCTGCACTGATTTTACAAGTTTTTCACTATGACGTTCAGTTAATTAACCATTATTCGAGCGAATGGCGTCGTTTTCTGTCTGTCAATGGGCAGGATAAAGCGTCTCAAGCGGTAAAACTGTCCCTGAAGGGATATTATTTGTCATAACGCGGCAGAACACAATACAAATAGTAACTAAACAATACTATTTCAAAAATGCATATTTTCCCAGTCGGTTTGTGCTAAAGGGGCATTTAACAGATTAATGCCAGATGCGCATCGCTATTTTTCATCCCCGGTTCGCGCAAAATTTTATATTAGAGAGTAATCAATATGTCCTGTATCACAAACCACAGAAAAAACTAAAAAACATAATTTGGCTGTTAATTTCGGTAATTGTTGACCTGGCGCAGTTTACTAATACTTGAGCCGGGCCTGCCTGCGCGTGGGCCAGGGATAGCTGATTAAGACAGGTAATTACCGAATTATAAGGCGAATTATAATGACTATATCCTCTGAGCTTAAAACGAAAGAAAAACTGGGTTACGGCATCGGTGATGCCGCCAGTTCGATGGTATGGCAAACCGCCACCTTATTTCTGGCCTATTTTTACACGGATGTGTTCGGCTTACCGGCCGCGATTATGGGCACCATGTTTTTAGTGGTGCGCCTGGCCGATGCGTTTGTCGATCCCTGTATTGGGGCACTGGTCGATCGTACCCGAACCCGTCATGGCCGTTTTCGCCCGTGGCTCATGTGGTTCGCGATTCCGTTCGGCGTCAGTTGCCTGATCACCTTTTACGTGCCGGATGCCGGCCCGACCGCCAAAATTGTCTATGCCTGCGTCACCTATGCAATTCTCAGTTTTATTTATTCTGCTGTCAATGTGCCTTACTGCGCGATGCCCGGAGCCTTGACCCTGGATCCACGCGAGCGCCATTCGCTGCAATCCTGGCGGTTTGCCTGTGCGTTTATCGGCGGACTGGTGGTCACGGTGATCGGCCTGCCGCTGGTCGAATTGCTGGGGCAGGGAGACAAGGCAAAGGGTTACCTTTACGCCATGGGCCTGATGGGATTTCTGGGCGTGGTGTTAATCTACTGCTGCTTCTTTATGACGCGTGAGCGTTATTTACCCCACAACGATACAGCGGGGTCAATGTGGTCGGATCTCAAGCTGCTCGCTAAAAACAATCAGTGGCGCATCATTATTATTTTTAACATCCTGCTCCTGACCGCCGTCGTGACGCGCGGCTCATCGACCCTGTATTACATGAATTATGTCTTACGGCGACCTGACCTGGTCTTTACTTTTATTGTGACGGGCATGATAGCCGCATTATGCGGTGCATTTTTATCAGAACGTATATTAGGAAAATTCGACCGCATTCGTGCTTATCAGGTCTGTCTTGTCAGTTTTGTTTTCTTTCTGACGGTCATTTATTTAATTCCACCGTCCCAGGTCTGGTTAATCATTGGGTTAAATATTGTTTTTGGCTTTGTTCAGAATCTGACCACGCCTGTTCAATGGAATATGTTTTCTGACGTCGTGGATTATGAAGAACATCGCAGCGGCAGACGTCTCGACGGCCTGGTTTTCTCAACCGCCTTATTTGCCATCAAATTTGGCCTGGCCATGGGCGGTGCCGTCGTGGGCTGGATCCTCGGTCTGGTGCACTACCAACCCGGCGTCGCTGCACAGTCACCCCAGGTCATTACCACCATCAACCTGATGCATAACATCATCCCCGGCGTGCTGTTTATCGCCATGCTGCTTCTGCTTTTTTTCTACCAACTTAACAGCCCGCGAGTCAATGCGATTGCCGAAGCGCTGGCGGCAAAACGCGCCGCAGAAGCCCGACACGATGCTGAAAACACAATTTGATCTCAGCGAAAGGAGAGAAACATGACCGAGATGTATAAGGATCCTCATCAGCCCATTGACGTACGCGTAGACGATCTGTTGTCGCGCATGACGGCCGAAGAGAAGTTCGCCCAGATGCACGCCTACTGGCTCATCCTGGATGAACAGGGCAATCATCAGCCGCGAAGCGATTTGAGCGATGACTTCACGGGCGTCAGCGAACACACCATCCTGAAGGCGCGGTTAACGCACGGCGTCGGTCAGATTACCCGTCCTTTGGGCACGCACATTGTTGATGCCGTCACTGGCGTGCGTGCCGCGAACCGTTTACAACGCGACCTGGTTGAAGGCTCGCGCCTTGGCATCCCGGCCCTGTTTCATGAGGAGTGCCTCGTGGGTTTACTCTGCAAAGGCGCTACGCTCTTTCCGTCGTCGCTTAACTACGGTTCTACCTGGGATGTCGGGCTGGTGAAACGGGCGGCACAGCATATCGGTGCCGAAGCGCGTTCCGTTGGCTGTAAGCAGGGGCTGGCTCCGGTACTGGATGTGTCACGGGATGTCCGCTGGGGCAGAACGGAAGAAACCTTTGGAGAAGATCCCTGGCTGGTGGGCGTGATGGCAACGGCCTATGTCGAAGGTTTACAGGGCGAGCGGCGCGATCTGCTGGCTACGCTCAAACACTATGCAGGCCATTCATTTAGCGAAGGTGCGCGCAATCATGCGCCTGTCCATCTCGGTTTTTGCGAACTGAACGACACGTTCCTGCTGCCGTTCGAAATGGCCGTAAAGCTGGCTAATGCCGGCTCGGTCATGCCCGCTTACCATGACATCGATAATCAACCCAGCCACAGCGATCGTTTTTTACTGACCGACGTGCTTCGGGAGCAGTGGGGATTCGATGGCCTTATCGTGGCGGACTATGGCGGCGTCAGTTTGCTACATCAGCATCACGGCATTTCGCAGGATGCGGCGGAGTCGGCGGCACTGGCGTTTAATGCCGGTCTGGATGTCGAACTGCCTAAGGATGACTGCGCGCGTCATCTGGCCGAGGCGGTATCCCGTCAACTGCTGTCGATGGAAACGATTGACCGTATTGTCAGCCGTATCCTGACAGAAAAATTTCGCCTGGGGTTATTCGACGATCCGTACATCCGTGAAGCGGACATTTGTCTTCAGCACGAGGAAACCCGTCAGGTAGCGCGTACGGTCGCCACACAGTCAATTACGCTGCTGGAAAATAACGGGATTCTGCCGCTGAAAACCGGCGCGCGCGTGGCGGTAGTCGGGCCCTGCGCTGACGATCCGCTGGCTTTGCTGAGCGGCTACAGTTTTCCGGTTCACCTGATCATCAGCGATATGCTGGAAGAAACATCACAGGTCACCACGCCGCTGGCCGCACTGCAACACTATCTGGGTGAGCAGCAGGTCCGCTATGCCAAAGGGTGCCATATCATTGAAACCCGCACCGCCGGTGCGCCGGTTTTCCCGGGTGACAGCGGGGCGAAACCAATGCAGCAGTCGCCGGTGTCTCAGGATACCGGGTTGATTGACGAGGCGGTTGAGGTTGCCCGACAAAGCGATGTCGTGATTGCCTGCGTGGGGGATCTGGCGGGGCTGTTTCAAAGCGGCACCGTAGGCGAAGGATCGGATAGCGACAGCCTGACTCTGCCCGGCGTTCAGCAGCCGCTGCTGGAGGCGCTGGCCGCCACAGGTAAGCCCCTGATTGTGGTGATGACGGGTGGGCGACCTTACAACCTGCAAGGACTGGAGGAGCGCGTCGCGGCCTTTATGCTCGCCTGGGCGCCGGGCCAGGAAGGCGGCTGGGCGATTGCCGATGTGCTGACGGGGCGGGCAGAACCGCAGGGGCGACTGGTGGTCAGTATCCCGAAAAACGTCGGCGCGATGCCGTTCTATTACAACCACAAACTGAAAAGCGGTGGAACGCCCATCGCGTTTCATTTTGGCGCACGCTATCCGTTTGGCTTCGGTCTGGGCTGGACGACGTTCGACTGGGGCGCGCCTCAGCCTGAACAGGATCAGGTCGCGATCGATGGCGAGATCCGCCTGCGGATCACCGTGACCAATCGGGGGGAACGGCAGGGCAGTGAAGTGGTCCAGCTCTATGTTCGTGACCGAATCGCCAGCCGGGTACGCCCGCTTCAGGAACTGAAAGCGTTTCAGCGCGTCACGCTGGCGCCAGGCGCGTCAGCTGAACTGTGCTTTACGCTTCCTGTCGATATGCTCAACTTTACCCGTGGCGATGGTAAACGTATTGTCGAACCGGGTGAGTTCGAGTTGCAGACAGGTTCCTCGTGCCGTGATATTCATGGCGTCAGCACCGTAACGGTAACGGGAGAAACGCGTGTGCTGCCGACACACTGGCGGATGTTAAGCACCTGCTCGGTCAACGTTGCCGACTGAGGCCTTCGCCTGCCCATTAAGCGGATGGGCAGGCGAGTTTAGGTGTGCTCGCACAACGTTTTCGTCAGGTAATGACGCTGCATACCGGCTTCGGGAAAATCCGGCAGCGACATTTTCAGGACATAGCCCTGTTTCTGGTAAAAGGGCAGGGCCTGAAAGCTAAAGGTATCCACTTGTGCGCTGTGGCAGCCTCTGGCCACAGCCGCCTGTTCCGCAGCACGAATCAGCTCACCGCCCAGGCCCGCACCACGTTGGGCTTCACTGACCCACAGGTAATCAATACACAGCCAGCGGCCTTTAATGCTGCCAGCCAGCCCGCCTTGTAACGGCCCCTGATCGTGACGACACATGACCGACAGCGGTCCCCATAACGCCGTGTCAATAAACTGATGATTCCAGGCACGCAGCCCGGTAAAGAGATCCTGCTTGTCCTGCTCACTCAGCGTGTGAGTCACGGTCAGCGAAAAAGTGGTGTTAACGGGCCTGCGCATTTTTGTCCTTATATCCCCTGTAAGGGATAATATTGCCGTTATCAAAAGGGGCATCTACGCTATAAATATCCCCTCCAAGGGATAAATTCTGATGAATGATGGAGCGCGCAAGATGATTTATAGTCCCCGGCAGTTAGCTAATCAGCTGAAACGCCTGCGTCAGCAGCAGGGCTGGACCCAAACCGACCTGGCCAAACGCGTGGGCCTGAAACAGGCAACGCTGTCTCATTTTGAAAATTATCCTGAGTCTACCTCACTGGAAACGCTGTTTAAAATTTTGCAGGCGCTGGATATTGCTCTGGCGCTGCAGATCAAAACGCCCCCGACCACGCCAGCGGAGGATGCCTGGTAATGGCAAAACTCATCGCCTGGATGAACGGTGAGCGGGTCGGAACGTTAATGCAGCATCATGACGGGACGCTGAGCTTCCAGTACGCTGCCAGCTGGCTTCAGCATCCGCTCACCCGGCCTCTCTCACTGTCACTGCCGCTGCAACGTGCCGCCCACCACTCAGTCAGGGTGAGCTATTTCTTCGAAAACCTGCTAAGCCCTATCCCATTGACAGAAAAGGAAAAGAACCAAGCTTTCCAGACAAAATCCTGTGGGGTTTTCGCCGTGTTGCAAAAAGTGGGATACCGGTTACCGGGTGCACTTATCATGCTGCCGGTAAACCAGCAGCCCGTTGAGCTGGATGACGAATCCATAATGTCCGATATGGCCAGCGCACATGCCGACAGCGACAACGCCTTTCTGTGTCTTGCGCTGGCGCGTGAACTGGGCCTGCCTGTACCGGATGCCAGGCCGCTTCGCCAGGAAGGCGGGGGCTGGCAATTGTGCATCACGCGTGACGACCGTCGCTGGAATGCGGACCGGACGCAGTGCTACCGCCTTCCCACCGAAAACCTGTGCCAGGCGCTGGGATTCCCGCCCGCATGCAGTCATGAACAATCGGGCGGTCCGGGCCTTGAGGCACTGATGGGATTACTGATGGGATCGCGCAGCGCGCTTACCGATCGCGAAGCGATAATGCGTTGCCTGGTATTTCAGTGGTTAACAGGCATCACCAGTCTGGATGCCCGACATATCAGATTGTTCATCGAGCGCGAGGGGAGTTTTCGGCTGGCACCGTTTCGGTGTCTGGTCTCCGCCTGGCCCGCGCGCTCTCAGCGCAAAATGGACCGCGATGACATCCAGTTACCCCTTGGTGTCACTGGCCCGGCGGGCAAGCTGCATCGCATCACGCAGATCGCGCCCTCACACTTTCTGGCCAGTGCCCGCAGCGTGCGGTTCAGTGAGGAGCAGATGCACGCTATCCTGAATGGCTTTGTGTCTGCTTTACCGGCTGCGATGATCCGGGTACGTGACAGCCTGCCAGAAGAGGTTTCTCTGGTGGTGGCCGATGCGATTTTCTGCCATTCATTGCTGATGCTCGAACAGGTCCGTTCGCTGACCTGAAGGGATCATGACGTTTCCGGCTGGTAAATCAGATGTCCCGCCACGCCGCCTTTGCCCCCATCTTTGGGATGGTTCATGCCATCCGTCACGGGAACGGAGGCGAAATCAAAAGGGGAAACGCCTGTCAGGCACGCCGCGTTAACCCCGAACTGTTCGGGATTAGAGCGGCTCTGGTGGAAGGTGTAAATACCACAAACCGAGCAGAAATAATGCACCGCCTGTCCGGAATTAAAGCGGTATTCACTCAGCGCCGCTTTCCCTTTGTGGATCGTCAGCCCCGAAGCAGGGGCAAACACCACCACGGCACCGCGCATCCGGCAAAATGAACAGTTACAGCGTCGGGCCGTATTCAGTCCATCCAGCAGTTCAACAGTAAACGCAACCGCACCACAGTGGCACTGTCCTGAAGTGATTTCTGACATCGCTTGCTCCTTTTTCATCCTGTCACGTTTCGCAGCGTGACAGAGGTGAGGGGTTAATGGCATAAAGACGAAAGGGAATTCAGCCAGGATATTGTGAATGCTTAACGTAAAAGACACCAGCATGACGCCGGAAGAGTGCAGACATTTTCTCACGCAGCACATGTTTGGAACGCTGGTGAGCAGCGATCTGCAAATCAGCCATATTCCGTTTTGCTTCAACGGTGAAAACGTTCTTGAAACACATCTGGCACGCAATAATCCGCAACGGGTTGCGCTGGCGCAGCAGCCGTGCCTGCTGAGCGTTCTGGGTCCGCATGCCTTTATCAGTACGGATTACTATCTGGCGTCACCTGCCGTTCCAACCTGGAACTATGCCGCCGTCAGCGTGAAAGGCATCAGCAGGCTGATGACGCAGGCGGAACTGGGCCAGTCGCTGGACAGAATGTTAGCCGCGTTTCAACCGGGCCTGAGGCAGGATAAACAACGGCTTCCCGATGATTATCAACAAAAACTGATGCAGGGCATCACCGGTGTCAGGATAGAGATTAGCCACATCAGCGGCACGCTGAAGCTTGGGCAGCATCGCCGTCCACCCGAACAGCTTAATGTTTTCCAGCAACTGGCTGCCCAGGGCGGTGCGTATGCGGATTATGCGCGCTTTGCTCAGGACTGGCTGAGCCGCTTCCGGCCAGACGTACTGACCCGTCACCACGGCGCGTAGAGGCTGAGGAAGGAATAACCCGGGCAGCGTCAGATGAAGAGGCTGCCCGGGTACGTCAATCAAAACTCTTTTTGCCCACCCAGCTCAATGACACGGTTTGGCGGGATCATAAACTGTTCATGGGCACGTAACGCATTGCGCTGGAAGAAATGGAAGATGGCACCACGGGCATGTGCCAGACCGCGTCGTTTCTTCATCACCAGCGTGTCGTGAGAGGTGAAAAACGACGCCTCATTTAACGTACAGCCAAATCCTTCCAGCCCGCACAGGTGCAACACATCTTTCATGGAAGGCCGTTCATGCCAGCCGTATTCGGCCGTCACCTGCCAGAAGGACGGCGAAAGCTGACGTAGCGCGATGCGCTTCTGGTTATGAACACGCGGCAGGTCAACCGTTTTGATATGCAGAAGAACCGTCCGCTCATGCAGCACCCGGTTGTGTTTCAGGTTATGCAGCAGCGCCTGCGGAATTTCATACGCTTTGCGGGTCAGAAAAATTGCCGTACCGCCAACCCGCATCGGAGGCGAAGCCTCCAGCGAGCTAATCAGGGCTTTTAACCTGACGGGATCGTCAGTCAGACGACGAATGAGTCTTGAACGCTCTCCGCTCCAGATCAGCATCAGCATCAGCATCGTCATCGCCAGCAACACGGGGACCCAGCCGCCCGACAGCAGTTTCATCAGGTTGGAAATAAACAACGGAACGTCGATCGCCAACATACAGAGCAGGAAAACCAGCGCCACGGGCAGCGGCCATTTCCAGTTTTTAAAGGCGACGATACCGGCCAGGCAGGCTGTCAGAACCATGGTGCCGGTCACCACGATGCCGTACGCCGAAGAGAGGGCCGAGGACTGACGGAAGGCCAGGATGACGACGGTCACCGCACCGAAAAGTAACCAGTTCACTACCGGAATGTAGATTTGTCCCGATTCGGTTGCCGAGGTGAAAATGACGCGCATCGGCGGCAAAAAGCCCTGACGAATTGCCTGATGTGTCAGGGTATAAACCCCACTAATGATCGCCTGAGCCGCAATAACGGTGGCCAGCGTCGACAGGATGATTAACGGAATCTGCGCCCAGACCGGGGCCAGGATATAAAACGGGTTTTGTATCGCGGCAGGACTGGCCAGCACCAGCGCCCCCTGACCGAAATAGTTCAGCACCAGAGCAGGCAGGGCAATGATCAGCCACGCCAGCCTGATGGGGGTTTTCCCCAAATGTCCCATGTCAGCATACAGGGCCTCCGCACCGGTCACCGCCAGCACCACCATGCCCAAAGCTGCGAAAGAGAGAGCTTCATGATTCAGCAAAAATGTCAGCGCAAATGCCGGGTTGAGCGCATGAAGAACATGGGGATTCATCAGAATTCCGTGCACGCCCAGTATCGCCAGGGTGATAAACCACACCAGCATAATCGGCCCAAAGACGCGGCTGACCCGTTCAGTGCCGTGTTTTTGAATCACAAATAACAGGGTCAGAATCACCACAGCCAGCGGCACGATATAGCGATCCAGCGCGGGTGCAACAACCTCGATCCCCTCAACGGCAGACAGCACTGAGATGGCCGGCGTGATAATGCCGTCGCCGTAAAAAAAGGCGCCGCCCGTCAAACCGGCAAGCACAATGACGCGGCTGAGCGTGGCGCCAACATTTTGCCGGGCCAGCGACATTAAGGTCAGTATTCCCCCTTCGCCATCGTGATCGGCGCGCATGATGAACATGACATATTTTACCGTCACAATCAGCATCAGCCCCCAGAAGATCAGCGACAGAAAGCCCATCACGGCTTCTTCGGTGACCGCGCCAGAAGGAAGGATAGAAAGACACTCTTTTAAGGTATAAAGCGGGCTGGTACCGATATCACCAAATACGATCCCTGCTGCTGCCAGCATACCGGCTGGAAGGGATTGCTTTTCAGACTGGGCCATTTAATGTCCTGTTGTATTTCACGTCATCACAAGCCTCAAACCGACAGTTACACCGGTTGACGCTGAGCATGACATTACGCGTTTTGCTGTGAATTAGGGAGTAGCTGGTGATGTTATGTACTGCATTTTTACAGCTTTGCGCTTTATTTTTACGGCATTTTTATACAACTGTCGATTTATCCGGCAGTGAGGCCTGACGCTGACCCTTTACCGCTACCGTTTCCCCCTGACGCGTGATTCGCCTGCCAGGTCAACACACGCGGATAAGGTCTCATCTCAACGCTGCCTCCCTCGTAACAGCATGCGGACGCGTCCGTGCACGCTCAGAACAGTTCCTCAAAGTGTAATCAGCCCGTACAGGAAACACCACGCAGCCTCTGCCGTTTTAAAAAAATATTTTTTAATAGTCCTTATTTATGATTAATGCTGTCAGCGATTTTTTAAGGCTAATTAATTTCAAAAAATAAAAGACAAATACGGTGTCGTGGACAGGGGGTGAAGACGATTTTGCGCTGTCTTTAGCCAACTTTTACTGATTAATGTCGTGTGTCGTTTTAAATAAGGTTGGATAAACGATGGCTTAAAATAATTTTTGTTTATTTTTAATCATTATCACTTCTTCTTTTTAATTTTCCTTTCTGCCTTTAATAGTCAAACTCTCATTCAGCGGGCTAATCTGTTTTTATGAAAATAAACGTTTTGTCCTGATATCTTTGCGACACAGCACCATCTAACATTAATGCTAATGCCTGAAGCGTCGATATATTTATTGCTGGCGTTATTCAGCATTACTTACAGAATTACCGTCTTAATATTCGGGGTTTTAATATGACTATTACACAGCGACTTTTCCTGACGTTTTCTCTACTCTCCGCCGCTATGGTCGCGATGGTAGTGATCGTCATCATGGTGTTAGCAGGCTTTCAGTCGCGTTTTCAGTACGTGCAAGACAACACGCTACCTTCAATTGTAGACCTTGATAAAATGGTCAACGGCAGTAATCGGGTTAACGTATCGCTTTATCGCCACCAGAGTGCCAAAGATTCGGCTAAGCAGGTTGAGTTCGAAAAAGAAATCGCTGCGAAGATGGATACGCTGAAAGGCCTGACCCTGTTCTATTTAAAAAATGAAATTACCAACGATCAGGATAAGCAGTTAAGTGAACATGCGCTGGCACTGATTAAACAGATCCAGACGCGCTTACCTGCCTTCCTTGAATACTCGCGTTCGCATGATGACGCTCATTCTCTTTCCGCCTTGCAAGGCCCGGACGGTGTGGGGCAGTCTATCCGTGATCTCATTGAAAGTTATCAGAACCAACTGCAGTTTAATGTGCAGGTGGGCGCGGCTTTTCAAAAAGAGAATAACCGCGTTTATCATCAAACCTTATGGGCCTTAATCGCCGGTTCCAGCGCCATTATCCTGATATTGGGCGCGTTATCTGTTCGTACTATATTAAGCATTCGTCGCCATCTGAATGGTATGCGCACAACCATGGAGCACGCCAGCGAGCGGCTTGATTTAACGCTGCGTGCCGATGACGCACGTAAAGATGAAATCGGGTTAACGGCAAAAGCATTTAATGCTTTGGTGGAGAATGTGGCGCAGTCTTTGTCTGCCGTCGAACGGTCCGCCCACTCGGTCAGCACGGCCTCGTCGCAAATTTCAGCCGGTAACGAAGATCTCTCCTCACGAACCGAACAGCAGGCCGCGTCGCTTGAGGAAACGGCGGCCAGCATGTCTGAACTGAGCGAAACGGTTCGTCAGACGGCTGAAAATACCCGTCTTGCCAGCCAGTTGTCTAAAAACGCGCGTGAGATATCCAGTGACAGCTCTGACAAAGTGCACACCATGTTAGGCACCATGACCGACATAAAACAGAGTTCGGAGAAAATCACCGCCATCATCGCGCTGATTGAAGGTGTGGCGTTTCAGACCAATATCCTGGCACTCAATGCCGCCGTTGAGGCCGCCCGTGCCGGCGAGCAGGGGCGTGGCTTTGCCGTGGTGGCCGGTGAAGTGCGTAATCTTGCCCAACGCTCGTCGGCCTCCGCACGGGAGATTAAAGATCTGATCGAATCGTCGATGCGTTATGTGGAAACGGGCGTCAGCCAGGCAGAGCAGGTCGGGGAAAATATGGGGCGCATGAATGATGCAATTCGCCAGGTCACCGATCTGGTTGATGAGATTGCCATTGCGTCTCAGGAGCAGTCGCTGGGCATCAGTCAGGTCCATCAGGCTGTGCATCAGATGGATGACGTTACGCAACAGAACGCCGCGCTGGTGCAGGAAGCGTCATCAGCATCGCGCTCGCTGATGGATCAGGCAGGCGCACTGAATGATCTTGTTGCCGCCTTCGTGCTGACCGAGGCTCCCGCTGTACAGGCGCGCACGGTGGCGCCGCTCAAACCCGCCTTCGCGATGGCGAGCGCATCGGCATCAAATCAGGACGCAAACTGGCAACATTTCTGATATGTCGGTGACACGCAGTGACAGGACTGCCACTGCATGTCGGGCCTATATTTTACCACTGTAAAGTACGGGCCCGGTGGGTTGCCCCGTCGGTGAGCCGCCCCGCGGCTCCCGGCTGATGGCGACCACCGCGTTTTTCAGGGAATCTTGCCGTTTCAGTGTCAGTTGGGTGGCCTGTTCAGTGTTAAGTAACCCCAGCGAAATGGGACGACTGCCTGTTGGAATCAGCCATAACTGCAGGCTGGTGTGGCTGTCAGCCGTTACCGGCTGCAATGGCGTCACCCGTAGCTGGGTTAAATCGTGGTCGGCGCTGACCACCCATTGGCTGTGTTGCTGAGCGTCACTCATGACGGTAAGCGGGGTAAACTCTGGCACGTAAAACATGCGCCAGGAAAAAAGGGCAAGGACCGCAATGGCCGCCGCTACCATCCAGCCCAGTGCGGCGCGTCGGGCAGGGCGGGCAGAGGGTTTTTCGGGCAGATTCAGGGCAATTTTCTTCCAGACCCGATCCGGCGGGATTTCGTGTATCAGTTGACTGTCCAGCCCAGCGAGTAACGTTTGCCATTTGGCAACCTGTTCGGCCAGATCTGGCTCGGTCAGCAGGCGCGTCTGAAAGCGTAACCGGGCGGGGCCACGCAGCGTACCAATGGCGTACTCGGCAGAGAGTGCATCGTCACGTTGTTGTCTGTTCATAGTCCGACACATTCCCGAAGGTGGGCCATGGCACGGCGGATCCAGCTTTTCACCGAACCTACCGGCTGCTGTAGCCAGTGAGCAATATCGCTGTGTGACATGCCCTGATAATAGGCCAGCGTAACGCTCTGCCGTTGCTCGCTGCTAAGGTTTTCCATACAGCGACGCAGGCGCGCAGCCTGGGCATCATCGGGCCTGCTGTCCGGTTCGTCGGTATCGACGACCAGCAGGGCATCATCATGCGGTTCTTCTGTACTGGCCATGCGCGCCTGTCCGCTACGTAACCAGTCAATACAACGATGACGAACGATCTGCGTCATCCAGGTCATCGGCGCGCTCAGCGCTGGATCATAGGTCTCCGCTTTGCTCCAGATGGTGAGAAAGCAGTCATGCAGCACTTCTTCCGCCCAGGGGCGATGGCGTAACATCCGTAAGGCAATGGCAAAAAGGTGCGGCGAGGTTTGCCGATACAGTTTTTCGAACGCCAGGCGATCGCCTTTCACGATCGCCTGCATCAGGGTTACCTGCTCCACTGCCCGCACCTTGTCCATAATCATCCTGAATGATGTGATTTTCCGTTTGAGTATAGAGAATTACTTCGGCATTAATACGGTATCAATCACATCTATCACGCCGTTTTTCTGGTTGACGTCATACGTACTGATATTGGCCACGTTACCCTGTGCATCTTTCAGCTGAATATTGTGTGGGCCATTATTCATAATCCACAACGGCTGGCCGTTAACGGTTTTCAGTTCAGCATGACCGCCGCCTTGCTTAATCTTGTTCTCCAGCGCTTTCATGTCGTATTTGCCTGCCACAACATGGTAGGTCAGGACGCTGGTCAACTGCGCTTTGTTTTCCGGCTTAAGCAGATTATCGACGGTACCGGCGGGCAGTTTCGCGAACGCGGCATTGGTTGGGGCAAAGACGGTAAACGGCCCTTTACCCTGTAGTGTGTCAACCAGACCGGCCGCCTTCACCGCCGCCACCAGCGTGGTGTGATCTTTCGAATTCACCGCATTCTCAACGATATTTTTCTGAGGGTACATCGCAGCGCCACCGACCATCACGGAGCCCGACTCCATTGCGGCAAATGAGGCGGCAGTAAACAGGAATGCGCTTGAAACTACGGCAACAGCGAAGAACTTTTTCATCGTAAATCCTCATAAGAGAGAGTGGGTAAGTGTCTTGCAAAGAGAGATACGAGAGCAGGGGCGTCACTGGATGCAGAAAAAAATAATTTTTTTTACGAAGATTTATCCGCTGCGGGCGCACGGGTACGGTCAAGCACGCCTGGCCGTTTAAGCACAATTTTCACGGGCTGTCCGGCCAGGCGATACCGTCACTAACACAAAGCGATTCAAGCACACTCAACCCGTTTCCTGTGTGCTTCAGACCTCATGCCGTTCGCAACAGCTGGCGTGAGCGACTGATAAGCCCTGTGGACCGCGAAGCACGCCTGTCCCCCCAACAAGACCTGTGGCTTACTGTTCGTTCTGCATCCACGGCGGCGCGCTAAAGGTGGTTTTCAGTAACGTGATAAAGCCCTGAGTACGGGGCAGGCGTTTGATTTCTGGCATGCTGGTCAGCGCGGCAATGTCGGCGGGCGGCAGCATAAATTCAGGCAGGAGTGGGACCAGTCGCCCCTGTTTAATTTCACTGCTGATGTCCCAGATCGAGCGCACCATAATCCCTTTGCCTTGCAGCGCCCAGCGTTTAATCACCCGACCATCGTTACTTGCCAGACGGGGCGTAATTTTGACGGTGACCGGGTCATGCTGATGCGCAAACACCCAACGAGTCACGTCCTCAGCATTTTCACGGATAACCAGACAGTGGTGCTGCGTGAGTTCAGCGGGATGCGTGGGCACACCGTGGCGCTGCAGATAATCCGGCGAAGCGCACAGCACGCGGCGGTTAGGTGCAATTCGGGTGCTGTACAACGACGAGTCCCGCAGGTTGCCAATATAGATCGCCACGTCCCATTTATCGGCCTGCATCCAGTTCGGATTGTCTGACAGCATCAGATCCACGCTGAGATCGGGATGCTGGTCAACATAATCGGAGAGCAAGGGCGCGATATATTCCGAGCCAAAGCCCAGCGGAGCCAGTACCCGCAACGTGCCGCTTATCCGGTTTCGGGTCTGGTCAATCACATCCTGTAGCTGGTCCAGCTCATGCAAAATCAGCCGCGCGCGTGCTAATAACGCTTCACCTTCGTCGGTCAGAATGATCCGTTTTGCCGGACGCAAAATAAGCTTAATGCCCATTTTTTGTTCAATGTGCTGCAGCCGCTGGGTCACGGACGGTGGTGTGATATCCAGATAGCGGGCGGCGGCGGCCAGGGTCGCGCTGGCGGAGATCACCTGAAAAAACCGCAGATCGTCACTGTTGATCATTAGGTTCAAACCTAATCATTAATTGGGTGTGTCTGCATTTTAAACTAAATGCATTGATGAGAGCATCCAGTAAACCCCTCAGGACAGACAATGATGCTTAACGATCCCTCACTGACAACGCCGTATCTGCTGCTGGACAAAGTGAAGTTCAGGCGGAATATCCGCAGGCTCTACGATCATATTGATAGCCTGCACTGTCAGATTCGCCCCCATCTGAAAACGCTACGCACGGTACAGTCGGCCCCCTGGCTACTGCGTGACCGGGCTTCACCGGCCACGGTGTCCACACTGGCTGAAGCCGAGGCGTTTGCTGCCGCAGGTTACCGCAATATCCTTTATGCCGTGGGGATTGCGCCGGACAAGCTGCCGCGCATCGCGGCCTGTCTGCGTCCAGGTGCCCAAGTGCATCTTCTGCTCGACAGTCTGACACAGGCGCAGGCCGTATCTGCATACGGGCAGCAGCATCAGGTGGCCTTTAGCGTGTTTATCGAGATTGACTGCGATGGTCATCGGGGCGGCATAAAACCGGACGACAGCGCCCTGACCGACATTGGCGCGTATTTGCAGCAGAACGGAATGCATGTCGAAGGAGTGTTAACTCACGCGGGGGAATCGTATCACTGTCGTACGCAGGACGAGATTGCACAGGCGGCACGGGCGGAGTGCCAGGCCGCCATCAAAGCGGCTAAGCGCCTTCGCGCGGCTGGCGTGACCTGTCCGGTAGTGAGCGTGGGATCAACGCCCACGGCCCATGCCGTAAGGGATTTAGACGGGGTAACGGAAGTGCGCGCCGGGGTGTTTTCCACTTTCGATCTGTTTATGACCAACCTCGGCGTCTGCACCGCCGACGATATCGCGCTTTCTGTTGTCACCACGGTAATTGGCCACAACGCTGAAAAAGGCTGGCTGTTTGTCGATGCAGGCTGGATGGCGATGTCGCGCGACCGTGGCACCGCCTCGCAAAAAACCGACTTTGCCTACGGTCTGGTATGTGACAGCGAAGGGCGATCCACCGGACTCCTGCTGTCGTCCACCAATCAGGAACACGGCATTATCGCCATTCCGCCCGACAGCGGTCACCAGGTCACGGATTTCTCGCTCGGGACCCGGCTGCGGATTTTGCCCAATCACGCCTGCGCCACTGCCGGAATGCACACCCGGTATCAGGTAATGGACAGCCAGAGCGGGGAACACGAAGTCTGGCATCGCGTCACCGGCTGGTGATGTCCCGCTCCTTTCTTTTTTCAAGAGGCACGTATGACTGATTTCAATCCCGATGACGTTCACCTGTCCAGCGGACACTTTATCGACGGACAATTTGTATCCGCCAGCGGTCAGGCTATGGGCATTAAACGGCCTTCTGACGGTCAGCATTATGCAGAGATCCATGAGGCGGATGCCCGTACCGTCGACGATGCCGTGACCGTGGCCGAAGCACGGCGCATCAGCAGCGGCTGGTCGGGTTGTTCGCCACGAGATCGGGGTGCAGCCCTCTCGCGCTGGGCAGACTTAATCGAAAAAGACAGTGAATACCTGGCGCAGCTGGAAGCCGTCGGATCGACCCGACCCGTCACCGATGCACGCAATATCGAAGTGCCCTTTACCGCGGCGGCCCTGCGTTTTTATGCCGAATGCGCGGACAAATACAGCGGTGACGTGTTTCCAACGCAGCACAGTAGCCTGGGCATGCTGGTGCCTGAGCCCTATGGGGTGATCGGCGCAATCACGCCGTGGAATTTTCCCCTGTCGATGGCTTCCTGGAAATGCGGCCCGGCTCTGGCGGCAGGCAACGCGGTGGTGCTGAAGCCGTCTGAACTGACGCCGTTTTCAACGGCCCGTCTGGCCGAACTGGCGGTGCAGGCGGGGATCCCATCCGGTGTGCTGAATGTGATCCAGGGCAGCGGCAAGGTCACCGGTAATGCGCTGGTAGCGCATCCGCTGGTGCGCAAGGTCTCCTTTACCGGCTCCACTGCCACCGGTGCGGCGATTATGAGCCAGGCGGCCCTGCACGGCACTAAACCGGTCACGCTGGAGCTGGGCGGCAAAAGCCCGCAGCTGGTCTTTGATGACGCCGGCGACGCCGACGAGATTGCCGAGCGCCTCTTTCTGGGATTCACGGTGAATGCCGGTCAGGCCTGCGTGTCCGGAACACGTTTGATTATTCAGAAAGGCATTGCTGAACGTGTTACAGAAAAGCTGATTGCACGCTGTCAGAAACCCGTGCCCGGCATGACCTGGCACGCGTCAACACGGTATTGTCCGCTGATTGACGCACGCCAGGGTGAAAAAGTGGCCACGATTATTGCACAGTCCGTCGCTCAGGGGGCGCGGGTGCTGGTGGGTGGAAAACGCTACGACAATACGAAAGAAGGCTGGTTCTGGCAGCCCACACTGCTGGAGAACGTCGGCCCGGATAACGTGGCGTTGCACGAAGAGATTTTTGGACCGGTGCTGACCATTCAGACCTTTACCGATGAGGAAGAAGCCCTGGCGCTGGCGCAGCATGCGGTCTTTGGCCTGTGCGCGGGCGTCCACACGTTGAACATGCCACGGGCGATGCGCTTAATGCGCGCGCTGGACAGCGGAACGGTGTGGGTTAACCGCTATCGCCGCACCTGGGATTTCATTATCCCTACCGGCGGTTTTCAGGGATCCGGCTTTGGTAAAGATCTGGGCCGCCAGGCCTTTGAGGCCTGTCAGCGCTATAAAAGTGTATTAATCGATTTTTAACCTTTCGCTGGAGAGCAGATATTATGCCCGCACCGCTCAGGCTGGTTCAGGACAGTACGCATTTTCCCGACTCGGTGGATGTAGTGATTATTGGGGCAGGCATTGTCGGCGCGGCAACCTGCTGGGCGCTCACCCAAAAAGGCTATCGGGTGGCGGTGATCGAAAAGGGCCTGGTCGGGGCTGAACAGTCAAGCCGTAACTGGGGCTGGTGCCGCCAGCTTAACCGGGATGAACGGGAGATCCCGCTGATCCTGCATGCGCTGCAACGCTGGCATGAACTGAGCAAGGAAATCGGCATGGACGTGGGATTCCGCGCCACCGGGCTGGTCTATGCAACGTGCGCGGAAAAGGACATCCGCAACTGGGATAACTGGGGGAAAATGGCGAAGCAATACGGCATTCGTAGCCAGATTCTCAATGCCGCAGAGGCAAAAGCCATGACGCCCGGTAGCCGCACAGCGTGGAAAGGCGGCGTGCATTCACCCGATGACGGTTATGCCGATCCCGCACTCGCCGCGCCAGGCCTGATGGAGGCGGTGGTGAAAAAAGGCGCCTTTCTGTTTCAGCGCTGTGCGGTGCGCGGGCTGGATATTTCGGCAGGTCAGGTGAGCGGGGTGATCACGGAAAGAGGTCTGATTAAAACCTCGCGCGTGGTCTGCGCCGCAGGTGCCTGGACATCGCTGTTTTGTCGCCGGCACGGCATCGATTTACCTGCAGGTAATGTCATCGGCAGTGCGTTTCGTACTTATCCCGTCGAACAGGTGATTACCCGGCCTTTCTATACGGATGCGTTTGCCTGTCGGCCACGCTCGGACGGCGGTTATACCATCGCACTGTCCGGCACAGGTCGTCTTGAGCCCGGCATTCAGGGGCTGAAATATGCCCGTCAGTTCTTCCCGTTATACAAAGCACGTCGGCTCAATCTGGAAACCAAAATTCGCCTGACCTCCTTTTTACAGGGACCGGAGTCGCTGGCGCGCTGGTCAATGGAGCGCCCGTCCCCCTTTGAAAAAATCCGCATTCTGGACCCGACGGTGTCGGACGGCGTGGTGGAAAAGGGGCTGATGGCCATCGGCCGTGAGTATCCTGCGCTGGCCGGGCTGCGAGTCACGCAGGCCTGGGGTGGCGTCATCGACTGTATGCCTGACGATATACCGGTCATCTCCACCGTGCCACAGCTTCCCGGTCTGGTTCTGTCGGCGGGCTACAGTGGGCATGGCTTTGGCATCGGCCCCGGTGCCGGCCGCCTGACGGCCGATCTGGTGACCGGTGATGATCCCATCGTGGACCCCACGGCGTTCCGTTACAGCCGTTTCCGCGATGGCAGCGCCCTGAAACAACCCGGCATGATGTAAGGAGAAAATATGCTTCAGCAATTGCAGGCGCGTGATATCAATGACCAGCCGCATCCCGGTCATTACTCCCACTATTGTCTGGGGGCAGGAATGATGTTTATTTCGGGTCTGTTACCGGCCACGCCCGCAGGGGAGATGCTCAGCGCCGCGCCCTTTGCCGATCAGGTCCTGCAGGTCTTTGCCAGTCTGGATACCTGCCTGCGCCAGGAGAACCTTACCCGATCGCAACTGGTGATGGTCAGAGTCTATCTGGCTGACATCGCATTATGGGATGATTTCAATGCGCTTTACGCGCAGTGGCTGGGGAGCTGGAAACCCGCCCGCGCTGTGGTGCCGGTTTCCGGACTGCATTATGGTGTCCTGTTAGAGATTGAAGCGACGGCGGTGCAGACGCGTTGAACGGCGCGCTTTGCCCGCGGCGCGTCGCCGTAAGGGATGGTAAAATGCGCATATGCTCGTCAGGAGAAGGCCGCCAGGCATGAAGCTCACCGCAGAATTCTTCAGGATACAACTCTCTTTCGCGACCTGGGTGGCGTCAGGCACAGGCATGCTGCTGGCCAACGCGATTATGGATTACACGAACATTTTTATTCGTCTGGGGTGCGGGCGGCGGTTCGATCGTAAGCTTCCCGTCTGGTCAGACTATATTCGCGGCCTGCGGCACAACCCCGATAAAGATGCTGAGTATACGCTGGCTGTCTGGCAATCCCGGCCGCCTGTTGCCCCGCCCGATGTGGTGGGTCGTTCGGGCTGTTTCTCATTCAGTCTGGAAACGGATCGGTCCGCACGTATTCATTTTGAGCCCACTGACGGAACGGTTTCGCCCCTGTGTGACAGCGAGGTCGCCGCGCGTCAGCGCGAATTGTGCGGTTTAATGGCGCAGATAGTGACTCTCACGCCCGCGGTAAAAACCCTTCGTGGGCTGTCGTGGCTCTACCATCATCACCGCTATCGTCGGCTGTTTCCGCCCGCGTACCTGCGTTCGGCCATGCCGGTCACGGACCGCTACCGTAATATGCCGCTCTGGGGACAGTTTTTGCGCTGGGACGGTAGCCTCAGAGCAGAACGTGCGTCGCACTTGTATCAGCATATTCAGGGCGAGTTTCATCCTTCCCGCCTGGCGACCGGTTTTCCGCTTCAGCCGCTGGCGGTCAGCGCACCGGTGACTGTTTTTCAAGCGTTTTACGCGCGTCGGTAAAGAGGCTGAGTCAGCATGTCCGACATGACGCGTTCAGCGCTGAAGAGGGAACCGGTGACGGGCTAGTGTGACAGAAGGAGAATACGTCGCTTTTTACGTGAAAGTGTCACCTTTATAAGCGGCTAGCGCCGTGCCATAAAATCCGGAAAGGACGGAACAGGCAGCACAGATAACACTTTCAGCCGCTGCAACGTGCGAACCTGCGCGCGCTCCAGATGATCCTTCATGCAGGCGGCCGCCAGTTCCCAGTTCCGATTCAGCAAAAATTCATAGACCAGGCAGTGTTCATCCAGCATGGCACTGTCGACAGGGATACGCAGCAGGTCATAGAAAATGCGCGTGACGATAAAGGGCGACTGGTGTTGTCGCAGTATCTGCATCATCAGCTTGTTACCGGCAGGCTCCAGGCAGCGAATGTGCAGATCTTCTTCCAGGGTTTCCAGTTCAATGGCCGTTAACTGCTTACCCTGCGATTTTTTCGCGTTATCCAGCCGCGATTTCAGCCAGTCTACGTCCAGCCGTTCGCCTGCTTTACGCAGCGCTGCGGGTTCAAGATTGGCCCGGATTTCAAAATGGTCGCCCAGCTCGCGCGCCGTTAACGGACCGGTAAGCCACTGGGAATAGGGTTCTTTTTCCACCAGGCCTTTATCACGCAGGCGCATTAAGCTCTCACGAATCACGCCCCGGCTGGTGGTGTAATAGTGTGCCGCGTCCTGCTCATCAACCTGATAGCAACCAAAGATCATCGCGGTCGACAGCACACCCTGGAGGTGCTCCAGCACTTTTTCACCCGTACTGCGGGTGTCGACCAGTTCCTCATGATGCGCCAGCCCCAACAGTTCGCGCGTCAGGGCAATGCGCACGGGTTCGACGTCCTCATCGTCGCGGGCCACGATAAAGCCCCGGCCTTCAAAGCGGGCAATCCAGCCTTCTTCATGCAGCATACTTAACGCCCGCCTGACCGGCACGCGGCTGGTGCCGAACAGCTGTGCTAACGGACCTTCCAGCAACACCAGGCCTTTAGGAACAGCGTTTTGCTGCAGCACGTTAAGCAGCACCTGGCGGATGATTTCATAACGCGCAGAACCGGCGTCATCCATGTCTGCTCCATTCATTATGTTTCGCATTGTCTTTTTCCGCTCCCATCCTGCCCGCCAGATTATCACATCTGAGGAAATAACGACGGCTGCCCACGCACAGCACTGCGTTAGTGCACAGCGCTCTAAAATGGATCATAAATAAATTAGTACATTTAATACAAAGACAGGATTTTACTCAGCCTGCACAAATGTCCGTCACCGCTCCCGATTTAAGCTTTTGTTATTGCTGATTTAAATTATTTAATGATCGATAAGATCACAAATATGTAACTTAACAGTCCTTTTCCTGGCATCGTTATTGCTATCTTCAAATGTACATTAAATTGCAATATACATTTAAAGGTAAGCGTGTGCAGCCAGAAACCGTCCGTCAGTTATACATTCAGGGTCAGATCGATGCGCTGGGAATCAGTGCGCTTTATGCACAGCACCGCCTTTCCCCCCTGGCGTTTACTGAGGCCTGCCTGACCGCCGCAGAAAATGTACCTTCGGTGTTTATTTCGCTCACCCCGGCGCGCGCCCGTGAAGAGGCCGAAGCCTCAATGCAGCGTTGGCGGCAAGGCCAGCCGTTGAGTCCACTGGATGGAATTCCGGTGGCCTGGAAAGACCTGTTCGACCTTCAGGACTGCCAGACCACCGCCGGTTCGGCCACCCGGCAACACGTTTCGCCCGCCCGACAGGATGCACCCGTCGTTGCCCGGTGCGCGGCGGCGGGCATGGTCACGATCGGCAAAACCAATCTCAGCGAATTTGCGTTTTCCGGACTCGGCCTGAATCCCGCGTTTGGTACACCGGTTATCCGGTCATCAGCGGGCAGCCTGCACGCGCCGGGCGGATCGTCCAGCGGGGCTGGCAGGGCAATCGCGGAAGGCCTGGCCTGTATCGCGTTTGGCACCGATACCGGCGGATCCATTCGTATTCCGGCCGCATTCAGCGGCATTACGGGCTACCGCGCCAGCCGTGGCCGTTATGCCATGGACGCCGTTTTTCCGCTGGCCCGCTCGCTGGATACACTCGGCCCGTTATGCCGCAGCGTCCGGGATGCTATCGCTCTTGATGACATCCTGTGCGGTCCGGATACCACCGCCTTTCCTGAACCCCGTTTCCGGGTTGACGACGCGCTCCTCATGACATGCCAGCCCGCCGTTCGCGATAACGGCCTGAGAATGCTGGATCGCCTCGACGCGGCCGGCTTTGCCATTGACCGCCAGCCGCTTACCGCGTTTACGCAGGCGCTTGACTGGATCGCTGAAAAAGGCTGGCCGGGTGGGCGCGAAGCCTGGTTGCTGCATCGCCTCTTATTAGCCTCACCTGACGCAGAACGCATGGATGCCAGAGTGCGCGAACGTCTGCTTGCCGCCAGCGAGCAGGACCCGGCCGTGCTCGATACCTTTCTGACCCAACGTCAGCAGTGGCAACAGGCCCTGGCGGCGGAGCTGGCGGGCGCAATACTGATCACCCCCACGGTGGCCCATACCGCACCGGAACTCGGTCCGCTGATGCAGGACAGCGCGCTGTTCGCCCAGACCAACGTGGCCACGCTGCGCCTGACCATGCCGGGCAGTCTGCTGGATATGCCGGGCATCGCCCTGCCGAGCGGTACCGATGACCGTGGGTTGCATACCAGTCTGCTTTTCTCTCTACCGGCTGGCGAAGATCGCCGGCTTCTTCACGCTGCCAGCCGACTGGCAGGTCTTTTTACCGCAGACGATTCGGTCTGCGCTTAACGCTCCAGAGGAAGAAAAGATGGCGAAAGAAATCTTATGTGCATTTGGTGTGGATGTGGATGCTGTTGCCGGCTGGCTCGGCTCTTACGGCGGGGAAGATTCCCCTGACGATATCTCACGCGGGCTGTTCGCCGGAGAAGTGGGCGCACCGCGTTTGCTGAAAATGTTTGCTGAACATAATCTGCGCACCACCTGGTTTATTCCCGGCCACTCAATCGAAACCTTCCCGGCGCAGATGAAAGCGGTGGTTGACGCCGGCCACGAGATTGGCGTGCATGGCTACAGCCATGAAAACCCGATTGCCATGACGCCCGCGCAGGAAGAGGCGGTGCTGGATCGCAGTATTGAACTGGTGACGCAGCTTGCGGGTAAACGTCCAACCGGTTACGTCGCGCCCTGGTGGGAATTCAGCAATGTGACTAATGAGCTGCTGCTGAAAAAAGGCATCAAATACGATCACAGCCTGATGCACAACGACTTTCATCCTTACTACGTTCGCGTAGGCGACAGCTGGACCAAAATTGACTACAGCCAGCATCCGGACACCTGGATGAAGCCGCTAATGCGCGGCGAAGAGACCGACCTGGTAGAGATCCCCGCTAACTGGTATCTGGATGATCTGCCACCCATGATGTTTATCAAGAAGTCACCGAACAGCCACGGTTTTGTCAATCCGCGCCATCTGGAGGAGATCTGGCGCGATCAGTTCGACTGGGTATATCGCGAAAACGACTATGCCGTCTTTACCATGACGATTCATCCCGACGTATCAGGCCGTCCGCAGGTGCTGCTGATGCTGGAGCGCCTGATTAAGTACATCCAGAGTCACCAGGGCGTGCGTTTCGTCACTTTCGACGAAATTGCCGACGACTTCTTAGCGCGCCAACCGCGTTAAGCCTTTTTCTCTTGCAGAGTGATCACGACATGAGCATCTACAAAAAAAAATCCGTTAACGGCTGGCAGCCCCAGCAGTTAACCACCAGGGATGTCAAATTCGCTACATGGATCGCCTTCTTCGCCTGGATCTTCGCCGTCTATGACTTCATCCTTTTCGGCACCTTGCTGCCGGAGATCGGCGGTCATTTTGGCTGGAGCGAAGTCGAACAGTCTGAAATTGCTACCTGGGTCGCGTTTGGTGGGGCAGTGATCGCTCTGGCCATTGGCCCGCTGGTGGATCGCCTGGGACGGCGCATGGGCATCGTTATTACCGTGGGAGGCGCGGCCCTGTGTTCGCTGCTGACCGCAATAGGGGGATTATGGGGTAAGGGCGCATTGACCGCCATTCGCTCCGTTGCCGGTCTGGGTTATGCAGAGCAAACGGTTAACGCCACCTATTTATCAGAACTCTATACTGCGCTGGACGATCCCAAACTCAACAAACGGAAGGGATTTGTCTACAGCCTGGTGCAGGGCGGATGGCCGGTCGGTGCGCTGGTGGCCTCGGCGCTGACCGCGATTCTGCTGCCGATTATCGGCTGGCAGGGCAGCTTTATCTTCGCAGCCTTTCCGTCGCTGGTGATCGCGCTGCTGGCGCTGAAGCTGAAAGAAACGCCTCAGTTTGAAGTACAGAAGAAAATCAAAACGCTGCGGGAGCAGGGTAAAGAGAAAGATGCACGCCAGGTCGCGGCCGACTATCAGGTTCCGTATGAAGATCAGCCGAAGTCAGGTTTTGCCTCGGCATTTCACGGCACGGCGTTGCGCTCAACCTTGGTACTGGGTGTTGCCATTTTGCTGAACTGGTTCGCCATTCAGATCTTCAGCGTGCTGGGCACCACGGTAATTACCAAAACCCACGCGGTCTCGTTCAATAACTCTTTATTGATCCTGATTCTGTCTAACCTGGTGGGCTATTGCGGCTATCTGGCACACGGCTGGCTCGGTGACCGCATCGGTCGTCGCAACACCATCGCGGCCGGCTGGATGCTGGGCGGTATCGCCTTTGCCGCGATGCTGTTCTGCCCGGACAACTTTGCCATCATCGTGGCCCTGTACAGCGTCGGTCTGTTTTTCCTGATTGGTCCGTATGCGGCCGCGCTGTTCTTTATCAGTGAAAGTTTCCCGACCGCCATTCGTGCTACTGCGGGCGCATTAATTATGGCGATGGGGCCGGTGGGCGCAATTGTGGCCGGTGTCGGCACTACCTCAGTGCTGAGTCAGGGTGGACACTGGCAGGAGGCGGCACTGTGGTTTGGTGCGGTTCCGTGCTTTGTCTCGGGCATCATTATTCTGTTCGCCCGGCCGGTCACGCAACTGAATACGCACATCGCCGCCGCCTCCACTCAACCTCAGGCCTAAGGAAACCCTATGCAGAATGCAAACACAGCCCCGGTTGCCGCGATCAGCGGAGCCGCAAGTGGGATTGGACTGGCGCTGGCAACGCTGTATGCCCAGAGAGGCGTGCGGGTGATAGCGGGCTATTATCCGCAGGATCCCCACGATCCGGCCGTCGCGGCCGCGCAGATTGAAGCGGCGGGCGGTGACGCGCTCTGGCTGCCGCTTAACGTCGGATCCACCGACTCGGTGGACGCGTTTATTGCGCAAGGCGTACAGCACTTTGGACGGCTTGACGCGGTCGTCGCCAATGCGGGCATTCTGCGTCGGGCAGAGATTGAGGAGATGAGCGACGCACGCTGGGATGAGATGCTCAATGTCGATCTGACCGGCGTGATGCGCCTGTTCCGTGCCGCTGCCGCCCACCTTCAGTCGGGGGCCAGCCTGGTTGCGGTGTCGTCGATTGCGGGCGGTGTATATGGCTGGCAGGCGCATGCGCACTATGCCGCCGCGAAGGCGGCGGTGCCCGGCATTTGCCGCTCGCTGGCCGTCGAACTCGCGCCGCGCGGGGTGCGATGTAATGCCATCATCCCCGGGCTGATTGAAACGCCGCAGTCGCTGGATAAGGATAATTCGCTTGGCCCGGAAGGGCTGGCGAAGGCGGCGAAGGCGATTCCGCTGGGCCGCGTCGGACGCGCCGAGGAAGTGGCGAAAGTCATCGCGTTTCTCACCAGTGACGAGAGCAGTTACCTCACCGGACAGAGTCTGATTGTCGACGGTGGACTCACCGTTCGCTGGCCGGATTAAGGAGAACCCATGCAACTCAGGATGAAACGTTGTGTAATCAGCGGCGCGGCCAGCGGCATCGGGGCGGCCATCGCAATGCTGTTCGCCCGCGAAGGTGCCCATCTGATACTCACTGACCGCGACAGTACAAAGCTCAAGACTGTGGTTGATCAGTGTCGCCAGTCTGGCGTGCCGTGTTTTGGCATTGTGGCCGATGTCGGCGAGGTGGAAGGTGCCACGGCGGGCGTGGATGCCTGCCTGGCGCAGTTCGACGGAATCGATATTCTGGTGAATAACGCCGGAATGCTGACCCAGGCGCGCTGTACCGATATCACGCTACCCATGTGGGAAGAGATGATGGCTGTGGATTTACGTAGTGTCTTCCTGGCGACGCAACGGGCGTTGCCGTCCATGCTGGCGCAGCGCTGGGGCAGGGTGATCAACATCGCGTCGCAGCTCGGTATCAAAGGTGGTGCCGAACTCAGCCATTATGCGGCGGCCAAAGCCGGCGTATTAGGCTTTACCCGCTCGCTGGGGCTGGAGGTGTCCGCAGATAATGTGCTGGTGAACGCCATCGCGCCCGGTCCGATTGAAACGCCGCTTATCGATGGCATCAATCAGGCATGGAAAACGGCCAAGGCAGCCGAACTGCCGCTGGGACGTTTTGGCCGGGCGGAAGAGGTCGCGCCGGTAGCGTTACTGCTGGCAAGTGAGCCCGGCGGTAACCTGTTTGTTGGCCAGACGCTTGGCCCTAATTCCGGCGATGTCATGCCCTGAGGAGAAGCAGATATGTGTGGCGTTTGTGGTTTACTGGACAGCGGTCCGCAATGGAGCGATGCGCTACAAAACGATCTGCCCCAGCGCCAGTTGCGGTTAAAGCAGCTGGCGCTGCTCAACCGAACGCTTAAACCCTGGCGGCTCACGCTGACTGAGTTTCATGCCAGTTGGGTGCTCTCCAGCCCAACCGGTCAGCAGGTGATGGTGAATTCACTGGACCTGTTGTGGAAAGAGGTCGAGAAGATCACCAAACGCCCGCTTGATCCACTGGATGAAGCCTGGCTGGCGGCGCTGTAAGGCATACAAGAGGAGCGGCTATGCTGCACGATCAAAAACTGCCGCTGCATATCCTGAGCGGTTTCCTGGGAAGCGGCAAAACCACGCTGCTGAAAGGCTGGCTGGCGCAGCAAGATCTGAACGACGTTGCATTGCTGGTTAATGAATTTGGTGAGGTGGGCATCGACCATCATCTGCTGAATGAAGTCGCGCCCGATACGGTGCTGCTGCCCAGCGGCTGCGTCTGTTGCCAGATTCGCGGCGAACTGAAAACGGCGTTACTGGATCTCTATGAACGGCGCGTGCGCGGCATGCTGCCGCCGTTCAGCCAGGTCATTCTGGAAACCACCGGCCTTGCCGATCCTGCGCCCATCCTGTCAACATTGCTGCATGATCCCCAGCTTAAACATCACTTCAGTCAGGGCACGCTGGTGACGCTGGTCGATGCCGAGCATGCCCGGCAGCAGTCGATGCATCAACCGGAATGGATAGCCCAGGTCAGCGCGGCGGATAAGCTGTTGCTCAGCAAATGCGACCGTATCGGACAGACCGAACGTGTGGCGCTTCAGGCCTGGATTGCCGGGCTGAACCCTATGGCGGAACTGAGTGACACCGTGCAGGCGCTGGCCGATCCGGACCCCTTATTTGGCCTGCGCCTGGCAAAAGGCAGTGGGCAACAGCGGTTTCGCTGGCTTGGCGCAGCCGGTGCGTCCGGTTATCGTCTTGCATCCCATGACGAGAATCCGCATCCGCTTACGCAAACCTGCGTGATCACCTTAGAGAACGCCCTGAACTGGCCCGCGTTTGCTATCTGGTTGTCAATGCTGTTACATAGCCATGGTCAGTCTGTATTGAGAATGAAAGGCATCTTACGTTTCAGCGGCAGCAGCTCACCCGTGGTGATTCATGGCGTACAGCATACGTTACATCCGCCCGTTCACCTGAATGACTGGCCCGGCGATGTCGATACCTCAAAACTGGTGTTTATTCTGCGCGGACTGGATCCCGAGCGACTGAAACAGGGATTCAGCCGTTTTCAGCAGGCGGTAAAGGATAAGTAAAACAATGAACGCTGCGGCGAAAGTTAACGATCAACTGACATTGCGCGTACTGGGCACCTCGGTCACGCTGCTTGAAATGTTGCGTGTCCGTGCGGAAAGCGATCTGGGCATTCGCATCGAGTATCTGCTGCACAGCGTGGAAGATGCCCAGCGCATTGCGGTCATGCATCCGGAAAGTTATGACCTTTACGATCAGTGGTTTCACAATATCGATTTTGTCTGGCCTGCCCGGGCAATCCAGCCGCTGGAAATCAAGCGACTGAAATACTGGGACGAGATTACGCCGCTGGCCAAAACCGGCAGGCTAGGTCCCGATCTGCCGTTAGCCGATGGCAGTGTACCTTCGGAGCGACTGTATGTTCAGCGCGATATGCATTTAGGCAGCCACGCGAGTGACCATATCAGCATGTTGCCGCTTACCCATAACGTGGACAGTTTTGCCTATCATGCAGACCGGCTGCCTGCGGTGCTGCAACAGCAGGAAGAGAGCTGGGGCTGGCTGGTACATCCTTCGCTGACGGGGCAGGTGGCGCTACAGGAAGATGCGGCCATGGGCGGTATTGATGCGGCGCTGGCCATGCAGGGGGCCGGGCTGGCACGCTTTGCGAATATAGGTAATCTGACGCTTGATGAGATCGACCTGTTAACACAACAGCTGGCGCGCCTTCACCGTAACGGCCATTTTGCGGCCTTCTGGGCATCGCAGGATGAGGCATGCGACCTGATTGCCAATCAGCAGGTTGAAGTACAAAGTCTCTGGGCACCCATCTATTTTCGTCATCATTTCCATCAGCGCGGCTATAAAATGGCGCGACCACGTGAAGGCTACCGTGCGTGGTACGGCGGCATGTCGCTTTCACGCTGTGCGACCGGCAAAATCAAAGAGGCGGCCTACGACTACCTTAACTGGTGGCAGTCTGGCTGGCCCGGTGCGGTCATGGCGCGGCAGGGTTATTACATTTCTAACGCGGAACGCAGCCGGACGCATCTGTCGGCAGCGGAATGGGATTTCTGGTACGGTGGTCAACCCGCACGCGAAGTGCTGCTGGATGCCTGGGGCGCACCGCTGATTCCCCAGGGGGAAGTGCGCGATGGCGGAAGTTACGAGCAACGGATGAGCCACATTGCCGTCTGGAACGCCGTGATGGATGAACATAACTATCTGACGCGCCGCTGGCAGGATTTTTTGCGGCCCCGTTGAAAAATCTTTATCCGTGAGCACGCCCCCAATAAAAGGAAGAGAATATGCGCACGCGCCGCTCGGCCCGGTTACTGATCCTGAATGCTTCCCATGAGGTGTTGCTGTTTCGTTTTGTGCATTCGCAGGATGCGCTGGCGGGCAGCGCATACTGGGCAACGCCCGGCGGCGGCGTAGAGCAGGGCGAATCTTTTGAGCAGGCGGCGGTCAGGGAACTGTATGAAGAAACTGGCATTCACCGTGCCGATGTGGGTCCGTCTGTCGGTGAGCGATGCTTTGCCATGACGCTGCCTTCGGGCGAGATCGTGCAGGCACATGAGCGGTTCTTTATTGTTACTGCCGCAGGGAACGAAATTAACACACTGGGCTGGAGTGAAAATGAGAAATCAGTCATTGCCAGTTCGCGCTGGTGGACCGTCAAAGCACTCAGTGAAACAACCGAAACGGTTTATCCCGCCAATATTATGAGCCTATTGCCTCTGCAATATACCTGAATGCATTCTGACCGGCTCTGATTAATTCGCCTCGTTTTTTTTGCAATTCTGATTTATGTTAAATAGCAGGCTATTATGTGCGCGTGCTTTTGCATCACGGCATAATCTGTTTAATGCTGGTTCTCTTTACGCCTGACCAAAGAGGTGAAAGTGAACTTACTCAAGATCGACCACGTCCATATTTATGTGCATGACCTGAAGAAAGCAGAACACTGGTATAAACGGGTGCTGGGTTTTTCACGCGATGAATCGTTGCTGTTTTGGTTTACGCAGGGCGGTCCACTGGTGCTGAAAAATAATGCTGCCGTAATATCGCTGTTTTTAAGAACCCATCAGCCGCCGGGTAACACCGTGGCATTTAGCCTGGATGCCACGTGTTTCTGTCAGTTATTACGCATCCTGGTCGCGCAATCCATACCTTATACAGTCAGCGATCATCAGGTGTCGATGTCCGTTTATTTTTCCGATCCTGACGGAAATCAGATTGAACTGACGTCTTATCAGTACGCGGAAGCGAAGGAAAACCTGGCGATATTTGAGAACAGCGTGCATCGGCCTTAAACAGGCACTTGCTTTGTCAGGTAACGTTAATTGAGACCGACCATCACTCTCCAGGCTCATTAAACGCAGAATAAAAAAGAAAAGGGCGGTCTTTTTTCGAGGCACGCCATATTTTGATAACGCGCGTTGTGATTACACCGCGGCATCGTTATTTTTTTCAAGAAACGTCTTTAGAAGCCGATATTAGTTAATTCACATCAGCTATTGCGTTAAGGAGAACCTAAAATGACGTATTTGCATATTAAACAGCCATCAGACGACGAAGGATGTGGTATCGCGGTTATGGCCCGATTACATCAAAAAAGTTATGATGAGATGTTGTCAATTGCTATGGAAAATGGCTTCTGCGACAAGAAGAAACGTGTCAATCTCGCGCAAATGAAAAGATTTCTGGGTTATAAGGGATTAGAGAACGTATCGTATAAAAGACACAACGGGGCCAGCGTACCGACGGATTGTGGTATCTTTCATGGTCGCTGGAATAACGTTAAAACCGGGACACGTCACTGGATTGCTTACCACGATGGTCTGTTTTTTGATCCGCTTTTGCCGCAACCCGTCTCGCAATTATCCGCGCAGTTTTATGTGACGCAAATTTTCAAACATCCTTAAATATTCATTGCCTGGAAGGCCAATGGGGAAGTTAATAGTCAACGTGAGCACCTTGCAAACTGCTAAATTCGGGGCCGGGCCCTGGGTTGGCTTTTAATATCCTTCATCAGGCATCATAGATCTGTGGGTACCGATATCAGACAGCGTTTCGTATTAATCGATATGGGTGAATGTTGTGGGGATTTCGGTACCTCAGTACGCTAATTTTTACGTAGCCGCGTCAGTTCAGGTTGCAGACGTCAGTTCGTGGCTGATCAGCCTCAGCGATGGAACCAGGCAAAACATCACGTCGCCGCTTTTCGGTATTCACTGCCTGTAAGATGTTTTCTCAACATCAGGTGAGTTGTCATCAAGAACGGCTGATGCGCGTTTCGGGTGATAGACATGAGTTGCAGTGGTGACTCGGTTATCACTGGTAACGCGCACGGCATCAGATTTTGATGTGGCCTGAAGACGAGATATGAGAGCACATAAACAGGCGAAGCGAAGACAAAGCGAAAAAGCAGAGAAAATGGTGCAAAACCGGAAAAGACGCAGAACACCCCATATCGGAGCCTGATGTATAAAAGTACGCATAATGTATATTATGTTAAATAGGATGTCCGGTTACGCACTCAGTCAGCCCGTTTACGCCTTTCCTGCCTCACCGCTTCTTTTTGTCCGCTTCTGTACCCACAAATCACAACAACGCTACGTAAAAAACTGGCGCTTATCCCTGTGCTGGATTGGCAGATTTCACGTAGCGTTGCCTGGCATAATTCACGTTTAGCTGGCTCTGTTCAGTGTTACCTGCGCCCCGTATTCTCGCGTCAGACGACGCGCCTGGTAATAAACCGATTTCCAGTATGGGTTGTTCAGTGATGAGCGAATCACGCCCTTGCTGGCCGACGCGTGAATAAACTGATTATCCGTATCGTAGAAGCCTACGTGCATGCCGCCACCAATGCGGAAAAACACCAGATCGCCTGGTTGCAGATGTTCCGGTGTGACACGAACGCCCATATGCAGCAGATCGGCTGTGGTGACGCGGTCCATTGGCAGATTGAAACGATCGTGCAAGGTTCGCCAGACGTAGCCCGAGCAATCCACGCCAGACAGCTGTGTGCCGCCCCATTGGTACGGCGTATCATGCCAGGTGTGCATTTGGTCATGCAACGCCGCGACGATAGGAATCAAATCCGGGTTTTGCGATGCGTCAGCGGCGGCGGTGTCCTCGGGTTCATCTGAATGATGATGACTGCAACCAGAAAGCAGGAGCATAAGGCCGGAAAGAAAAAAGAATGAGGTTTTACGCTTCATCGAATAATCCGCACAGTAAAGATAACAAGGTGAGCAACGCTAAGGGCTTTTATAACCCATTCAATCGCTTATAGAAATATCTACGCTCTGCTTTACTTAACCTTACACTCAAACGGCAGGCTCTCTTTATATAGCGTAAAAAAGCGCACCTGGAAACGGATTTTCGCGAATAAAATAACAACGCTACGCGAAATCTGACGCATAAATCCCCTGCTCTTTTATCAGAATTCACGTAGCGGCGCCTGTTTTTTGTGCTATCCGTTTTCGCTCGAATCCAGACCGCATACCTGCCAGCGCACCGAACTGACCCCTTTCTCCAGACTGATGCGGCTTACAAGACTTTCCAGCTGTCCGGTCATGCTGGGTTGGCCCATCACTTCGGCATTCACTTCCATGCGATGTGGCGGATCCAAATCTTCACTGTGGAGCGATTGCAGGCGCAGGCCGCTGTTGCCCAGGCTATGCAGCATCAAACTGCGCACCTGAACTTCATCCTGCGCAAGACAGACGATCTGCACTTTGTAATGTTGTACTGCCTCGTCGGCCGACACGATGGACTGGCGATTAATGCCCAGCGCCAGTTCACGCAACAGAATGTTGGCACAGAGAATCACCATGCAACCTATCGCGGCTTCGAGTAACAACCCCATGCTGCACAGGACGCCGACGGCCGCGGTACACCACAAGGTGGCGGCGGTATTCAGGCCGCGAACGTTTAATCCGTCGCGCATAATCACACCGCCACCCAGGAAGCCGATACCGGAAACCACATAGGCGGCAACGCGAGTTGCGTCGGTGGCAATGCCGGGAACACACTGCGTCATCAGAACGAACAGACAGGCGCCGGTGCTGACCAGCGCGTTAGTACGTAAACCGGTCATGCGTTGACGCAGCTGACGTTCGCTACCGATGAGCGCACCCAGAATCAGCGCGGCCGATACGCGCAGTAAAAAGATTTTCCAGTCCATGATAAACCTCTCTCCGCCGCGCAGCAGGCGCAGTACGGAAAAACAAAGATGAATAAAATGGATCACAGCGGGCGTTGATGCAAAGCGCATCACGTCAGGGAAGGATGTTGATACAGCCGCCATCTTAACGTGCAGTTAAGACAGCCAAAACTATCTTACTGCAGAAGCCTGGTGTAATCGTTCGGGACTTGTGTCCAATGTAGGTTGCCTCTTGCGTAAAATTCGCGGCGATTGTATAGCCATCTGAGGGCGGATTTCCACTCAGATGGCGCTTCGTTCAGGATTGGTTTAGCTGGACGGACGTTTAACGGCGCGTTGCGGACGCCTCAACCGGCACGTCGGCGCGGGCCAGCTCCATCCTCACCGGTGTGCTTTTATAGGAGGGAATACCGCTTTTTGTGTCGTAACTGTCTAAGGGAATCAACACGTTAGCTTCAGGGTAATAGGCCGCAACCGAACCTTCGGCCATATCATGCACTGCGATAGTCAGATTATCGAGACGGCGATGAGTAGGATTGCCGTCCGGGTCCAGCGCAATGATGTTAACCTGATCGCCCATGCGAACGCCCTTTTTCTCCGCCTCGTTTTCACTGATAAACAGAATGTCGCGGCGGCCTGAAACGCCGCGATAGCGGTCATCCAGCCCGTAGAGCGTGGTGTTGTACTGATCGTGACTGCGCAGTGTCGTCAGAACGAGATCATGACATTTCAACGAGCGCGGATCTTCATTGATGCCCTCCATCACCAGGAATTGTGCTTTGCCCGATGGCGTATGCCAGACACGTTCAGACGCGCCATTCGGTAAACGGAACCCGCCCGGCTGCTGAATACGTTCGTTGAAGTTGTCAAAACCCGGAATCACCGCTTCGATGGCGTCACGAATCAGGCTGTAGTCGCCTGTCAACGTGTCCCAGTCCACGACCGTGTCCGGCAACGTGGCTTTGGCCAGGCCCGCGATGAGCGCGGGTTCGGATTTCAGATGAGGCGACGCCGGATCGAGCGTGCCGCGTGAGGCGTGCACCATCGACATGGAATCTTCAACCGTCACGCTCTGTGCGCCAGACTGTTGCTGGTCAATCTCGGTGCGGCCAAGCACCGGGAACAGATAGCTGTGTTTTGCCAGCAACAAATGCGAGCGGTTCAGTTTGGTGGCCATGTGCACCACCATATCCAGCTTGCGCATCGCAGCAAAGGTTTGCTGTGGATCCGACATGGCTTCGGCCAGATTACCGCCCAGGCACAGCAGCGCGTTTATCTCACCATCGCGAATGGCCTGAACGGCCTTAACGGCACTGTGTCCGTGTTTTGTCGGTGGCGTGAAACCAAAGACCGCTTCGATACGCTTCAGCAGGCTTTCGGAGGGAACTTCGGTGATGCCAACGGTACGATCGCCCTGCACATTCGAGTGACCGCGTAACGGACAAATGCCCGCGCCCTTCTTGCCCATATTGCCGCGTAACAGCAGCAGATTCGCAATTTGTTGCACGTTCTGCGTGCCGTACTGATGCTGAGTAATTCCCATGCCATAGCAAATGATTGTGCGTTCAGCATTAGCGTAAAGCTGGGCGATATGCTCAATCTGTTCGCGTGACATACCCGAAACGTTAAGAATATGCGACCAGTCCGTCGCCTCAAGGTCGGCTTTTAAGGCATCCAGGCCCTGCGTATGTTCAGCGATAAACGCGGCGTCAAACACGCCAGGATTGCCGCGGGTTTTGGCCTCTTCATCCATCGCCATCAGGCACTTCATCACGCCTTTAAGCATGGCCGCATCACCGCCAACCCGGATTTTGTAATAGGTTGACGCCAGTTCCGTTGAGCTCAGCGTCACCATCTGTACCGGATTTTGCGGGGCGGTAAAACGCTCAAGTCCCCGTTCGCGCAACGGATTGATCGCGACGATTTTCGCACCGCGTTTCGACACCTCCTGCAACGTGGCCAGCATGCGCGGATGGTTTGTACCGGGGTTATGACCGATACAGATCACCAGATCGCAATGGTCAAAATCATCCAGCTCTACCGTGCCTTTGCCGATGCCAATCGATTCAGGTAAGCCGACGCTGGTTGGCTCGTGGCACATATTGGAACAGTCGGGGAAGTTATTGGTGCCAAATTCGCGGGCAAACAGCTGCCACAGAAAGGCGGCCTCGTTGGAAGCACGTCCCGAGGTATAAAATTCCACGCTGTCGGGATTGTGATAACTGCGCAGCCGCTCACCAATTTCATTGAAGGCGGTTTGCCACTCGATGGGCTGATAGGTATCCGTTACCGGATCGTATTTCATTGGATGCGTCAGCCTGCCTTCGCCTTCAAGCTCGTAAGCGCTGCGCTGCCACAATTCGCTGACCGGATGGGCCGCGAAAAACTCAGGTGTCGTGCGTTTACTGGTGGCTTCCCATGACACCGCTTTCGCGCCGTTTTCACAGAACTCAAAGGAGGACGTGTGTTTGGGATCGGGCCAGGCACAGCCGGGACAGTCAAAGCCTTCAGGCTGGTTAACTTTAAATAAGGCAATCACGTCCTGTTTCACGGCCATCTGACCACGAATCGCCCCTGCTACCGCTTTCAGGGCACCCCAGCCGCCCGCTGCGCCATCATAGGGTTTCACACCTTCCGTCCTGTTTTGCTCTTTCATTGCTGCTCCAGACTGACTGTTTTTGTTTTTATTAAGCCTGGTACAGTAATCGCAACGGCGCGTGAGAACAGTCGTGTAAAATTCAGGTTAACTTTTGCTAAATGTTTCACCGAGGCGGCAAAGCCAGGCGGCGCGCGAAAATGTTATGCTCCGCCAGCGGTATTTCGACGCTGTCGCCTGCAACGTTCAGAGCAGTATAGTACCTGATCCCAGCATTTTGCCCACTTTTTACGCCAGGTCATGGGTTTATGGCACTGCCTGCAGTAGCGCACCGGAAGCGCCTGTTTATTTCCTTTAAAAGTGTGCATCGTCTGCCTCCTGTCATCAGGTGATAAGTATAGACAGGCCGGGTTGATTGACTTTACGCCAAATAGGATCAGAATACTGTTCCAGTTAAGGACTACGCGACACGGAGTTTATCATCGCCACTTTTCGCGACGTTTATCGCGCCCGTACGGGACGCCGAGCCGGCCTGTTCGCCGCCTCGGCTTTGTTATTAGCCAGCTGTTCGTCGGAACCGCCAAAATCGCTGGTCACGCCCTTTCCGACCGTCAGTAAACCGCCGGTAACCAGCCAACCGGTGCGGGAGAATGTGCCTGTACGCGGCGTCTGGCTGACGACGGTTTCCCGTCTCGACTGGCCACCGATCGCCTCGGTGAATATCCGCGATGAGGCGCTGCGCGTCAGTCAGCAAAAGCGTGCGCTGACCGATAAACTCGACAAGCTGAAAAGCCTGGGAATCAATACGGTGTTCTTTCAGGTCAAACCGGATGGCACCGCACTGTGGGCATCGAAGATCCTGCCCTGGTCAGACATGATGACAGGCGAAACAGGTCAGAACCCAGGCTTTGATCCGCTGCAGTTTATGCTGGATGAAGCCCATAAGCGCGGTATGCGCGTGCATGCCTGGTTTAATCCCTACCGCGTTTCCGTGAATACCAAACCCTCAACGGTCGCCGAGCTGAACCGCACCCTGTCACAGCAGCCTGCCAGCGTCTTTGTTCTGCATCGTGACTGGATTCGCACGTCGGGGGATCGTTACGTGCTTGATCCCGGCATTCCGGATGTGCGTGACTGGATAACCAGCATCGTGGCTGAAGTTGTAAAACACTACGATATCGATGGCGTGCAGTTTGATGATTACTTCTACGCCGAGTCGCCCGGCTCGCCCCTGAACGACAGTCAGACGTTTATTCGATACGGCCAGGGCTTTGCCTCGAAGGCAGACTGGCGCAGGCATAATACACAGTTGTTGATCGAGCAGGTTTCTCACACGATCAAGCAGCTCAAGCCGCAGGTGGAGTTTGGCGTCAGCCCGGCGGGCGTCTGGCGTAACCGTTCGCACGATGCTGCCGGCTCGGATACGCGCGGCGCGGCGGCCTACGATGAGTCCTATGCGGATACACGCCGCTGGGTACAGGACGGCTTACTGGATTATATTGCGCCCCAGATTTACTGGCCCTTCTCACGCAGCGCCGCCCGTTACGATGTGCTGGCGAACTGGTGGGCTAACGTTGTTAAGCCGACTAAAACGCGTCTGTACATCGGTATCGCCTTATACAAAGTCGGGGTGCCCGCCAAAAACGAGCCGGAATGGACGATTCAGGGCGGCGTGCCGGAACTGAAACGGCAGCTTGACCTTAACGCCTCCCTGCCGCAGGTCAGCGGCACGATTTTGTTCCGGGAAGATTACCTGAATCAGCCACAAACGCAGCCAGCAGTGAATTACCTGCGCAGCCGCTGGGGGCAACAGCCGTGATAACCGTGGCGGTTGTCGAGGCGGCAACCCCGGCGTTACAGGTCTTAACGGCCCGGCTGTCAGCGGAACTGTCTGCCCTTACTGGCGATGCGGGGACACAGCACTTCAGCGCGCCTGAGGCGGCGACCTGGGTGCTGGCCCGTGACAGCCAGGGCAAGGCAATTGGCTGTGGGGCGCTGGTGCATGTCTCTCCTGAGACAGCCGAACTGAAGCGCATGTTTTCCACCCGCGATATCCCCGGTACGGGCGCGGCCGTGTTGGCTGCGCTTGAGCAGATTGCCCGCGCGCGCGGCTATCGCGCGCTGCGGTGCTCAACGCGCCGGGTGAATACCCGCGCAGTGGCGTTTTATCATCGTTGCCATTTTCAGGAAACCGCACCTTACGGCGCTTATGTCGATAAGCCCGCTTCTGTGTGTCTGATCAAAGCCCTCTGACGCAAATCATTAACAAATATTTTACTATTCAGCCCAAAATAGCACTTTTGTCAGCACCGCATTCGCTGCGTGGCGTAATATACGTCAATAAACGTAAAGTCCTCCCACACGGAAATGCGCATGTCTCAATACTCAAGTGAAGTGAAAACCAGTCAGCCCGGACTGGCCGCCAACGTTGATGACAGTCAGAAAATTGTGATGTCGATACTGGGCGCAGTGGCCTTTTCCCACTGCTGTAATGACTTTATCCAGGCCATGCTGCCGTCCATTTATCCGCTGCTGAAAACCAACTTCGCGCTCAGCTACGCCCAGATTGGCTTGATCACGCTGATTTATCAGATGACCGCCTCGCTGCTGCAGCCGTGGATTGGTCTTTATACCGACAAACATCCCAAGCCCTGGCTACTGCCGTCTGGTATGGTTGCGACACTCATCGGCATCGGGCTGCTGGCCATCGCGCCGCATTTCTCAGTGGTGTTGATGGCATCGGCGCTTATCGGCGTAGGTTCAGCCACGTTTCATCCGGAAGCGTCGCGTGTGGCACGGATGGCTTCGGGCGGGCAATTTGGGACGGCACAGTCCACCTTCCAGGTCGGCGGCTATGTCGGTACCGCTTTTGCGCCGCTGGTCGCCGCGATGCTGATCATCCCGCACGGACAGCTGGCGGTGGGCTGGCTGATGCTGATCGCGCTGTTTGCGGTCATCATTCTGTCAGGTATCAGCCGCTGGACGGTGAAGCACGGTCATGCCCACATGAAAAAGCACAACCAGCGGTCACTGCGCGCCCTGTCGTCGCGCGATGTGAAGCTGGCGCTGTCCGTTGTGGGCGTGCTGTTACTGGCTAAATTCACCTATATCGCCTCGATCAGCAACTACTACATTTTTTATCTGGTCGAGCGCTTCCAGTTACCGGTGCCGGAAGCCCAGATTTACCTGTTTACCTTTCTGGCCGCGGTGGCGATTGGGACGCTGGTTGGCGGCCCGGTGGGCGATCGTATCGGACGTAAGGCGGTGGTCTGGATCTCTTTCCTGGGCGTCATTCCCTTCTCGCTCCTGATGCCGCACGCCAACCTGTTCTGGACCGCGGTGTTAACCGTTTGCATTGGCCTGGTGTTTTCATCGGCGTTTGCCGCGCTGGTCGTCTATGCCCAGGAGGTGCTGCCGGGTCGCACGGGCATGGTGGCCGGGATCATGTTTGGCACGATGTTTGGGATTGGCGGTATCGCCGCGGCCGCACTGGGGAAATTTGCGGACTGGTACGGTATTACCACGGTATACAACGCCTGTGGCTTTTTACCGCTGCTTGGCTTTGTGACCTTACTGATGCCTGACACGCGAAACAAAAAAGCGTAAAACGTCCAGGCAGCACCCGGCTGCCTGTTGCTTTTCTTACACGTACCCCATCATTTTCAGCATCGACTGCGCCTGCGTCATCGCTTCCGCCCGATGGGTGATGCCCAGTTTTTGATACAGGTTGCGGATATGGGTTTTGATGGTGGTGGCGGCCACATCCAGCTCGGCCGCGATCTGCTCGTTGCTGTAGCCGGAATAGATTAATCCCAGTACCTGCCATTCACGTTGCGTCAGTGGGCTGGTGCGGATCAGCTCCGGTACGTCCGGATGGTTCAGCAACCGGCTGACAAAGCCTTCATCAAAATGCGCAAACTTGTGGCGGTGATATTTGTTGATCTCGTTCAGGATGCGCCGCGCCCGATGGTGATCCAGCTCATCAAGTGTATTCAGCTGTAACAGCTGACGGAGCTGCTGCGCCATAGTTTCACCCTGCACAACGAAATGGCTGATAAAGCCGGTGCTGCGTGCCAGATTGAGCGCACTGAGTAAAGCCTGCTGTGCCTTTGCGCGCTGATCCGTTTCCCAGTAGATCTGATTCAGCAACAGCAAATTGCGGTTGAGATCGCTCATTAGCTGCAACGCCCGGGCGTTGTCATTCAGCTCGTCCAGAATCACCTCGGCCTCAGTGTACTGCCCCAGCAGAATCTGCGCCCGCGCCACGTTACGCCACTGGCCCTGTAAAAAATGGTTACTGGCACTGACCGGTTTTGGCGTCTGACGCAGCCAGTCACGCGCGCTTTGCAAATCGCCGGTCATCTGCCAGTACAGTACCCGCACTTTATCTGCATTGGCCAGCCAGTCATGATGCCAGCGGCCGTTGTTCAGCAGGTTCTCCAGGCGATTTAATAAGGTGCGCGCGTTATCAAGGTTGCCACGGGCGATGGCGCTCTGCACCAGTAAGCCCAGGCACTGGATCTGCTGCTGCGGCTGAAAACCCTGTAATACTTTCATGCCGTCGCGCGCGGCCTGCTCCGCCTCATCCAGCCGTCCCCAGGCCCATAACAGTTGGGCGCGGATGCGCAGCAGAAACTCATGCAACGGGAAGTGAGACAAATGCTGTGCCTTTACCAGCGCGAAGGCCCGCTCCTGGGTTTCATACGCGGTTTGCAGAAAGCCCTGGGCAAACAGAATCTCGCTTTGCTGAATCAGGCTCCACAGCACATAGTGCCAGGCATCTTCCCGGCGAGCCATATGCTCCGTCTGGCGCATCAGCGCCAGCGAGTTACTGAGTTCGCCTTTACAATGCAGAATTTCGCCGTGCACCGAGGTCGCGACAATCCGGCTGTAGTGGCGGCTTTCAGGCAGCGCGTCCAGCGCCAGCATCGCCAGACGCTCGGCCTCATCCGCATTACCGTCATTGATCGCCACCTGCGCCAGCAGTGCGTTAAACTCGCCGCGCAGGACCGCATCGATTTCGCAACGGCTCTCCTGCTCAAACCGGGCCAACAGGCTGTTCACCTCTGTGAAGCGGTGCTGGCTCTGCATCAGCCAGGCCTGCAATAACACCAGGTTGGGATGCGCCAGCAGCATACTCCAGGGCAGTGCTTTCAACGACGATTCCAGTAACGGCAGCTCGCTCTGGTTAAACAGAGACCAGGCGTGCTCAATGAGCACGTCCCGCAGCATCTCAGCATCGCCTGAGGCGCGCGCATGATGAATGGCTTCACCCGGAAAGCCCTGCGCCATCCAGCTGGTTGCCGCCGCACGATGCAGGGCGGGAAGCTCTGCAGCCAGCTCCCACTGGCAGCGCTGTTGCAGGAAGCTGCCAAATAACGGGTGATAGCTGAACCACTGACCGGAATCATCCATGCGTTGCAGAAACAGCCCCTGGCGCTCGATCTCCTCCAGCCAGCGTTGGCCGTTCTCCTCACCGGTGACTTCGGCGATCAGCGCCGCATTTAGCGAACGTAGCAGCGCGCTTTTTAACAGGAAATGGCGGGTGGGCAACGTCACGTTATCCAGCACTTCCTCGACCAGATAGTCGTTTAAGTGACTGGCATTAATACCCGACAGACGTCGGGCCGAATGCTGCGCCGCGCCTGCGCCCTGCCGGGCCGACAGGGCGATCAGCTGCAGAGCCGTTGCCCAGCCTGCGACGTCATCGCACAGGCGCCCGGTTTCGTCGGACGCCAGCGGTGCGGGCAGCCGGGCAGCAAAAAACGCCTGCGCTTCCTGATGGGTAAAGGCCAGTTGCTGGCTGCTGATTTCCAGCAGCTGTTCGCGCACGCGCAGATTGGCAATGCCTAACTGCGGCAGATTACGCGAGAGTACGACCAGCGTGACGTTTTCAGGTTGATGGCGTAGAAAGAAGCGCATGGCATCATGAATCGCCGGATTGGTGATGTGATGGTAATCATCAATGATCAGCCACAGCGGCTTATGCCATTCCTGCAAATCGTTAAAGAGTTGGGTAAAGAGTGCGTTAAGGTTGACGTACTGCCGCTTCTGCGCCAGCACTTCACTACGGCGGCAGCATCCCTGCGTGGCCTGCTGCAGGGCCGCCACCAGATAATCCGCAAAGCGCTCCGTCTGGTTGTCGCTTTCATCCAGGGAATACCAGCCCAGCTCGGCTTTATCGGCTGCCCAGTGGGAGATCAAGGTGGTTTTACCGTAGCCAGCGGGGCTCGTCACCAGCACCAGGCGATAGTTACCGGCGGCGGATAATTTTCGTATCAGTCGCTCGCGTTTCACCGTGGTTTCATGCCGGACAGGACGGCTGAGTTTTGAGGGAATTAACATAGACGCACGCTTCTCCATTTGCTTCGGCGCATCATTTTTTTACGCTTCGTAATTATTCTTCACACGTTCAGCTATCCCTTCGGATAAAGCAAGCAGACGCTTAAGTGAATCTTCACAAAAGCGAATCTAATCACACTTAAGTAAAACTTTCGGACTTCCCTCAGGCTCTCCACCCTGCGGCTCCGCCTGCGCGAAATTCTGCCGGGAGGAGGCGCGCGCCGAAACGCAAAAGCACACTGTGGGTTATTCCCTTTTCTCCTTAAAACAGGATTTTCGGCTATGACACAGCATCCCTTTGATCAATCGCTTTTTAACGCTGCGCTGGCGCGCCAGTGGCAACAGTTTGGCCTGCAAGAGGCACACGAGATGACGCCGCATCAGTGGTGGCACGCACTGAGTGGTGCGCTGGCTGAAATGCTGCGCGCGCTCCCTGCCCGGCCCGCTTCCGGCGATCAACGCCATGTCAATTATCTGTCGATGGAGTTTCTGACCGGACGACTGACCGGCAATAACCTCCTCAACCTGGGCTGGTATAACGCCGTCACTGCCGCCTTATCGCAATGGGATGTGTCACTCAGTGACGTACTGGAAAACGAGCGCGATCCGGCGCTGGGTAATGGCGGCTTAGGGCGTCTGGCAGCCTGCTTTCTGGACGCGATGGCCACTGTCGGTCAGCCCGCTACCGGCTATGGCCTCAATTACCAGTACGGTCTGTTTCGTCAGCGTTTTGTCGACGGCGCGCAGGATGAACAACCCGACGACTGGCAGCGCGAGCGTTATCCCTGGTTTACGTACAATGCCCGGCGGGATGTCCAGGTGGGCTTAGGCGGCAGAGTCAGCAACGAAAACGGCACAATCCGCTGGCAGCCCGCGTTTTACCTCAAGGGCGAAGCCTGGGATCTGCCGGTGGTCGGCTTTGAAAACGGGGTGACGCAGCCGCTGCGGCTGTGGCTGTGGCAGGCCACGCATGCGCAGCCATTTGACCTGCAAACCTTCAACAACGGGGCGTTTATGCGGGCTGAAAAACAGGGCATGGATGCGGCGAAGCTGACGAAAGTCCTTTACCCTAACGACCATCATCAGGCCGGCAAAAAACTCCGCCTGATGCAGCAGTATTTTCAGTGCGCCTGTTCGCTGACTGATATCCTTCGCCGCCACCTGCAGGCGGGCCGTTCGCTCGACAGCCTGGCCGATTACGAAGTGATTCAGCTAAACGACACGCATCCCACGCTGGCGATCCCCGAACTGATGCGGCTGCTGATCGATGAGCACCAATTCAGCTGGGACAGCGTCTGGACCCTCACCCAGCGCACATTTGCCTATACCAACCATACTTTGTTGCCTGAAGCGCTGGAGTGCTGGGATACCGGCATCGTCCGCGCCCTGCTGCCGCGCCATATGCTGATCATCCACCGCCTCAATACCCAGCTAAAGGCAGAAGTGGATGCACGCTGGCCGGGCGATGACGCGGTCTGGGCCCGACTGGCTATCGTACATCATAAGCAACTCCGCATGGCTAACCTGTGTGTAATGAGTTGCTTTGCCGTAAATGGCGTCGCCGCGCTGCACTCCCGACTCGTCAAAGAAGAGCTGTTCCCGGAATACGTCGCACTATGGCCTGATAAGTTTCATAACGTCACTAACGGCATTACGCCACGCCGCTGGATCAACCAGTGCAATCCCCGCCTTGCTCGCCTGATAAGCCACACGCTGAAGCGGCCGTGGATAAACGATCTGGACGCGCTCGCCTCTCTGGAAAACTGGGTGGATGATGCCGGTTTTTGTGCCGACTATCAGCAGATCAAGCAGCAAAACAAGCAGGATTTGGCCGCGTGGATTGCTGAGCGGACCGACATTGTCGTTAATCCCGCGGCGATGTTCGATGTGCAAATCAAGCGACTGCATGAATACAAACGGCAGCATCTGACGCTGCTGCATATCATCGCCCTCTGGCAGATGCTGTATCGCGATCCACAGGCGAACCTGTGTCCGCGCGTGGTGATCTTCGGGGCCAAAGCGGCACCCGGTTATGCGCTGGCCAAAAACATCATTTACGCCATTAATCAGGTTGCTGAGGTCATAAATCACGACCCGCGCGTGGCCGATCGCCTGAAAGTGGTGTTTATTCCGGACTATAACGTTTCTGTTGCTGAACGGCTGATCCCTGCCGCGGACCTGTCAGAGCAGATATCAACGGCGGGCAAAGAAGCGTCCGGCACCGGCAATATGAAGCTGGCCCTGAACGGTGCGCTTACGATAGGTACGCTCGATGGTGCCAACGTCGAAATTGCCGAACAGGTCGGTGAAGACAATATCTTTATCTTTGGCTACACCGTGGAGCAGGTGCAGGCGCTGAAGGCCGGGCATTACGATCCTGTTCAGTGGCGCACCAACGACGTCCAACTCGATCAGGCCTTACAGGCGCTGGAAAACGGCACCTTTAGCGCGGGCGATACGCACGCGTTTGACCTGCTGTTAAACAGTCTCGGTCCTGAGAACGGCGATCCCTGGCGGGTGCTGGCTGACTTCCGTCACTATCTGAATGCTCAGCAACGTGCCGAAGCCTTATGGGCCGATAAGCAGGCGTGGACGCGCGCAGCCATCCTGAATACCGCCCGCTGCGGAATGTTCAGCGCGGACCGTGCGATTCGCCATTACCAGCAGCGCATCTGGCAGCGTAAAGGATAATTACAATGACGCCTTTTCACCCCCCTCAGGAGACGGGCCGCATAGCAACGGAATATGTGGATGCGCATGGAACGGTGCAGACGGTTTCTGCCCTCACGCGTCAGCGTTTGCTGACGGCGATGGCGCGCGAGTCGGCCCCATCCACACCATTGCCCCCCGCATGGGTTATCGCGCAGGGTAAACCGATAGTGTTAACGCCTGTGCTGACCGGTCCCACGCGCTGGCAGTTAACGAGCGAATACGGGCAGCACTGGTCGGGGCAATGTGAGCCGGATAAACCGTTGTGCTTACCGGAACTGCCTGACGGCTACCATCAATTGCGCCTGACGCAAGGCACGCAACGGGTTATCTGCCAGATAATTGTGACACCGTCACGTTGCTATGCGCCGGAGGCGTTGCTTAAGGGGCGCAGGCGCTGGGGAACCTGTGTGCAGCTCTATTCGTTGCGCTCAGCGGGCAACTGGGGCATGGGCGACTTTGCCGATCTGCGGCAACTGGTGAACGAGACCGGTCAGCGAGGCGGCGCCTTTATCGGCCTGAATCCGTTACATGCGCTGTTCCCCGCGCTGCCCGATCAGGCCAGTCCTTACAGTCCCTCTTCCCGGCGCTGGCTGAATGTGTTGTATATCAGCGTGCCCGATGTGGCTGATTTTACGCTGAGCGCCGCCGCACAGGCCTGGTGGCTCACGGCAGAAACACAGGACGTTCTCCAGCGCGCCCGCGCGGCACAGTGGGTGGATTATCCCGCTGTCGCGTCGCTCAAGCTCACCGCACTGCGGTTTGCGTGGGCGCAGTTTTTGCAGTGTGATAAAGAGGACAGTGAGGCCGTCGCATTCGAGGTGTTTATCCTTCAGGGCGGTGAAAGCCTGCTGCATCAGGGCATTTTCGATGCCTTACAGGCCTGGTTTGTGGGTCAGGATCCAACCTGTCACGGCTGGGATACCTGGCCCGCTGCGTATCAACAGCCGGACAGCGCCGCCGTGCACGCCTTTCGCATCGAACACGGCGATGAGATCCGTTTTTATCAGTGGTTACAATGGCTTGCCGCCCGACAATTTGCGGCGTGCTGGCAGGACAGCCAGCGGCTACAGATGACGCTGGGGCTTTATCGCGATCTCGCCGTCGGCGTGGCCGCGAATGGGGCTGAAACCTGGAGCCAGCGCGCCTTGTATTGCCTGGCGGCCAGCGTGGGCGCGCCGCCGGATATTCTGGGACCGCTGGGCCAGAACTGGGGATTACCGCCGCTGCATCCCGGGGAATTGTATGACCGGGCATACGAACCCTGGATAACCCTGCTGCGTGCGAATATGCGTGACTGTGGCGCACTGCGTATTGACCATGTGATGGCGTTACTGCGTCTGTGGTGGATTCCGGCGGGTGAAACGGCAGCGGAAGGTGCCTATGTGACCTATCCTGTCGACGATTTGCTGGCCATTCTGGCGCTGGAAAGCCAGCGTCACCGCTGCATGGTGATCGGAGAAGATCTGGGTACAGTACCGGATACCATCGTGGCGAAACTGCGTGATGCCGGCGTTTACTCCTACAAAGTGCTCTACTTTGAACGAACCGCTGAACGCGCCTTTCGTCCGCCTGCCGCATGGCCTGCGCAGGCCATGGCGGTAGCCACCACCCATGATATGCCAACGCTGCGCGGCTGGTGGCAACACGACGATCTGACGCTCGGCAGCCAGTTGGGACTCTATCCTGACAACGCGGTGCTGGCCGGGCTCCATCGCCAGCGCAGGACAGCCCGCGCGGCGCTGTTGCAGAGCCTGCAGCGCCAGGGTTATCTGAAGAACGGCGCACTGGTGCAGGCCAACAGCCCGCGCATGAGTCTGGTGTTGAATACCGCGCTTCATTGCTATCTGGCTGACTGCAACAGCGCCCTGCTGGGCTTGCAGCCCGAAGACTGGCTGGATATGGCTTCTCCGGTCAATGTACCCGGCACGGTGGAGACCTATCCGAACTGGCGACGTAAGCTCAGCCTGCCGCTGGAGGCGATGTTTGCCGATGCGCGGATTAACGGGCTGCTGGCGACCATGACGCAGAAGCGCGGATAAGAAAATAATGCGGTCCATATCAACCAAAATACAATGCCGATATGGACTGCTAAATGAATTTGGGTGTTGGCTACGCTTCGTATATGTCATTTCTGTGGCCGGGTTCAATTTACCTTTGGACCGAAACTTGCACACTGGCAAAGATATTAATCAGATTTATTAATATATTGAGAGGGTGCGATGATCGGTTGCTGTGCGTGTTGCGGTATTGCTTTAAACAGGGGGCTTCCCAAAGTCAAAAACAACGTTGAATATAAAAGTTGCCCGAAATGCTCTGTGACACACGGACGGCAGCATATTTACTTTCAGACGCCTAATCACTTTGGAACCACACCCGCGCGTGAAACGATAAATAATCCTCAAGGTCTTCAAAGTTATTGTGAAAGTTGCAGGCCCGCCTCAGAAAAAGACAACCCATCGAGAGTATTTCAGCATGGCTTAACATGTCATCATTTCGAATAGTCGTTCAATTTTCCGGCCGACATTCGTATTTACTTCTCTGACTGACAAAAAAAGGTGCGCCTCAGCGCACCAGGTGGAGCAAATCAGCACTGCGGAGTGATTACTCCTTGCCTTTAACACTGCTGATAAATGTTTTTCGTGCGGAAGGTGAACCGAGCCGCTCTGCTTCGTCGAGCAGTTTAAGCGCTTTATCAATATTGCCCTGGGCCACTGCCTGCCTGATGCTCTGGTTAAAATAGCTTTCGGTATCGGTGACAAGGGGCTGCGATTTTGTGTCAGGCGCAGCAGTGGGTTGCGCGGCCTGCACGGCAGGTTGTGTTTGTCCGACCGTCACGGGCGTTGAACGGGAAGCGCCAAACAGCGGCCCGACCAGTATCGAGGAGGCGGAACTGGTGCTGACGTTGATTTTTAGCCTGCCCGAGAGGCTATGGCGGGCAACGGGATCGGGAATATCCGGCACCGCGTGGCCGGTTCCCCTGGCATAGGCTTTTGCCGGATCCAACAGCGTAGTGGTTTGTGTCAGATCCTTTTCTGTGGTGAACACTAACAGATAGATTTTCTGCTGCCCCGGCACGGGCGTCAGTTTCATTACGCCTTCAAGCCGGTCAGCGGCCATTACGCCGGGTTGCTGATAGGTAAACCAGCGGCTCGGAAACCAGGCGGCCGGACGGAGATGTTCATCCAGGACAAGCACATTGGGGGCAAATACCTGGTTATTCTGCACCTCGCTGCTCAGGGTAATGGTCAGCTCTCCCAGCGTCGCAGGCAGGCTGTAAGCCGCGACCGGGCCCGTCATCCCCGGGACATTCCAGCGTGAATGGCTGCCATCAAGCACTGTCACCTGAGCGCGTGAAGTATCCAGCGGCTGCCAGGTCAGGCTTTGCAGACTCGTTTGTGAAAAGTGTGGTGCGGCAGAGACATCCTGCGGCATCAGATTGATTTCGGCGCGGACAGTGGCGCTGTGCCCTGCCAGCAGCATTGCGCTCAGGCTCAGCGCTAATCCGACTTTATGCATTTTCATTGTGAACCTCGCAGAACCGGCAGCGGCACCGCCAGGCAATAGCAGCCGCTACCAGAAAAAAAGAATGCGGTTAGAGAACGTTAACCGGGGATCGCCTTACCACCAGATTTCCATCTGGGCGCCAAAGGTCCACTCGTCATTGTTGCCACGACTGTTGGTGAACAGGCCGTTGCCACTGCTGTCACGTGCGGCCAGCGTAGTGAGATCGCCCGCCGCATCTTTGCTGTAGCCCCACTTCTCGTCCCATTTGGCATAGGTCGCAAACAGACGCAGCGCCGGGCGCGACCAGATGCTGTCACCTGCCTGCCATTGCTGGGCAAGCGTGATTTTGTACTGGCCATTGCGCTCGCCGACCTCCTGAGACTTCACGTTGTCATAGCCGACTTCCAGCAGGGTGCTCATGATCGGTGTCCATTTGTACATTGGCCGCACGCCCACGGTGTACCACTCGTTGCCCCGGTTGTTATCGAGGTCGGTGTTCTGGTACATCGCGACGTACATCATGTCCCAGCGCTCTGCCAGCGAGATCGCGCCGTGATCCAGGATCCGGTACAGCCGGCCGTTGTTATTGATATTGCTGCCCTGCGCTAACCCTTTGCCCTGTGACGTCAGCGCGTCCGTGGCGTACTGGAGCACAAACTTGTTGTAGCCCTTCAGCATGCTCTGGGTATGTTCTGCGGTGAACAGCCAGCCATCTTTTGAGGCGCCCTCGTCCAGGCGATAACCGTCACGGGCATTGGCACGACCATAGTCCACGCCCAGCTCAAGCACGCCATTGGGGTTGGTTTCCAGTCCGGCCAGCCGCACGTCAAAGACATCGTCAGCTGTGCTGGTGGCGTAATTGCGGATTCGATCGCTGGAGAAGGTATACGAACCGCCTGCTTCTGAGGAACGGGTTGCCGCAAAAGAAAGCTTTCCAAATCCCAGATCGACATCTTCCAGGCCCGCCCCCGGTCCCGAAATATCCCAGTAGTAGAAGTCGATCATGTGTACATCGTGGCGTTGATAAAAACGCTTACCGGCCCAGATCGTAGAACCCGGCAGCGCATCAATCAGGTTCTTGCCTTTGACATTGGCCTCACGAAACGCCGGTGAGGTGGATTCCCAGTCATTTTGCTGAGAAACCGAGTACGCCACGTTGGTGTCAAAATAGAAGCTCTTATCGCCCTCTTTCCACACTTCCTGACCCAGCTTCAGTTCCGCGTAGGTTTCGCATTCGTTGCCGAGGCGGTATTTACTTTGTGCACCGGTTGCCTGAAAGCATTGCTGCTCGCCGCCGCTACCGGTCCAGCCGATGCCGGAGCGCGCATAACCGGAAAAATCCACCGCCATAAGCGGCGCAGACAGCGTGCCTGTCGCCACGGCCACGGCGAGGGAAAGCTTGCGCAGAGTTAACATTTTCGATCTCCTGAGGTTATTGCTTTTTGTATTTGGCGGGCTCAACACCGGGTTCCTGATGCAGCCTGCGGCACGCGCTTCCGTCCTCGCGGAACAGGTGACAACGCTCGGGCGGCAAGCCAATACCCATCGTGGTGCCCTCTTTTACCAACACCACGTCCTCCTGGCGGTACACCAGGTTTTGACGGATGGCGGGGATTTGGATGTGGATCTGCGTTTCATGTCCCAGTTGCTCGACAACCTGGACTTCACCTTCCAGCGTAACGTCGGCGATCTCGCTGGAGAGAAGGTGTTCGGGACGGATGCCCAGAGACATGTTGCTGCCGACCTGCACACCGGTGCTGTCGACCGGCAGCCATACCAGCTGGTTGTTGGGCAGGCGCACCTGCACCTGCTCAATGGCGGTCGCCGTGACCTTGACGGGCAGAAAGTTCATTTTGGGCGAGCCGATAAACCCTGCGACAAAGCGGTTGGCCGGATAGTGATACAGCTCCAACGGTCGGCCAACCTGTGCGACGCGTCCGGCGTCCAGCACGACGATCTTGTCGGCCAGCGTCATCGCTTCGATTTGATCGTGGGTGACATAAATCATCGTGCGTCCGAGGCGCTTATGCAGACGGGCGATCTCGATGCGCATCTGCACCCGCAGCGCGGCATCCAGATTAGAGAGCGGTTCATCCAGCAAAAAGACGCGCGGCTCTGCCACCAGAGTGCGGCCAATGGCCACACGTTGACGTTGCCCGCCGGAGAGCGCTTTGGGGCGGCGGTCAAGCAGATGTGCCAGTTGCAGCACTTCGGCGACCTGCGTCACGCGCTGTTCAATGTCCGTTTTCTTCACGCCCGCAAGCTTCAGGCCGAAAGACATGTTTTCAGCGACAGAGAGATGGGGATAAAGCGCATAGGACTGAAACACCATCCCGATCCCGCGTTCAGCGGGTGGGACATCATTCATTCGCCGATCGCCGATCAACAATTCTCCACTGGTGATGGTTTCCAGCCCGGCGATCATGCGTAACAGTGTGGATTTGCCGCACCCCGACGGCCCGACAAAGACCACGAACTCCCCTTCAGCCATCTCCAGGTTAATGTTCTTCGACACCACCGTGTCGCCCCAGGCTTTGGTGACATTGCGTAATACGACGCTTGCCATAGTGCTTTCCTCTCACTCACGAATGCGGCCTGCACGGCAGCGGAAAATTCTGGCGTTTACTATGCGCAGAGCCTTACCCCGTCACATCCTCCGCAAACGCGCTTTTGCTGGGGGAGGAGCCGGGAGGAGGAGAACATGGCGACCTTGACGGACTGCGTGCCATCGCGCCGTTTTTTGTGATGGATAACGCAGTCTGGTGGGGGCCATTGTGTGAGCTGTACCGTGATAACGCGCTTATTTTGCTACGGCGATCACGGCCCGGCTGGCGCAGGCGTAGACCGCAGGAGGATGAGAAGCCCGACAGAACACCCACAATGTGGCGCAGGCAACAGATGTGTTTCCGCTAACAGGATGGAGTGTTAAAGATGAAAACCGGCGCAAAGATTTTGGCTCTGTCAGCCCTTGCGGCTGTGCTGTTCTCGGCCTCAGCCATGGCAAAAATTGAAGAAGGCAAACTGGTCATCTGGATCAACGGTGACAAAGGCTATAACGGCCTGGCCGAGGTGGGGAAAAAGTTTGAGCAGGAAACCGGTATCCACGTCACCGTCGAACATCCGGATAAGATGGAAGAAAAATTCCCCCAGGTTGCCGCAACAGGTGATGGCCCGGATATTATTTTCTGGGCGCACGATCGCTTTGGCGGCTATGCCCAGTCGGGTTTATTAGCCGAAGTCACGCCGGACGCGACCTTTCAGCAAACGATCTTCCCCTTCACCTGGGATGCGGTTCGCTACAATGGCAAATTGATCGGCTATCCGGTCTCGGTGGAATCACTGTCGCTGATTTATAACAAAGATCTGTTGCCAACGCCGCCGAAAACATGGGAAGAGATGGCCGCGCTGGATAAGCAACTGCGCGCAAAAGGCAAAAGCGCCATCATGTTTAATCTGCAGGAACCCTATTTCACCTGGCCTCTGCTGGCCGCCGGTGGCGCTTATGCCTATCAAGGAAACGCGGGCCATTACGATGTCAACAACACGGGCGTCGACAGTGCCGGGGCGAAAGCCGGTTTGCAGTTTCTGGTCGATCAGGTCAAGGCAAAGGTCCTGAATGCGGATACCGACTATTCCATTGCTGAAGCCGCCTTTAATAAAGGCCAGACGGCCATGACGATTAACGGCCCCTGGGCCTGGAGCAATATTGATAAAAGCGGTATTCACTACGGCGTTGCGGCATTGCCGACGTTAAACGGTAAACCGTCTAAACCTTTCGTTGGCGTGCTGAGCGCCGGCATCAATGCGGCCAGCCCCAATAAAGAGCTGGCAAAAGAATTTCTGGAAAACTACCTGCTGACGGATGCGGGTCTGGAAACCGTCAACAAAGACAAACCCCTGGGCGCGGTGGCGCTGAAGTCTTTCCAGCAAAAACTGGAAAAAGACACCCGTATCGCCGCTACCATGAACAATGCGCAAAACGGCGAGATTATGCCCAATATTCCGCAGATGGCGGCCTTCTGGTACTCCATGCGCACCGCCACGCTTAACGCCCTCAGCGGTCGGCAAACCGTCGATGCCGCGCTGAAGGATGCGCAGTCACGTCTGAATAAATAAACCTTATAAAGCGGGCCGGTAAAACGGGTCCGCCTCTTGCCGTTGAGGAAATCGGGTCATGTCAGAAAAACCGCAAGCGGGACGGCATCGTGCGTTGTTGAAAGGTCTGGTGGTGGGCATGTGCTGCCTGCTGGTCGGCTACCTGTTAGTGCTGATGTACGCACAGGGGGAATACCTGTTCGCCCTGCTCACGCTGGTGATCAGCGGACTGGGGATCGGGATTTACAGCCAGCGCCGGGCTTACGCCTGGCGCTATGTTTATCCGGGCCTGGCCGGAATGACACTGTTTGTGTTGTTTCCCCTGGCCTGCACGGTGGGCATTGCTTTCACCAACTACAGCAGCACCCATCAGCTGAGTCAGGAACGGGCGGAGCAGGTCTTACTCAGCCGACACTATCAGGACGGCGCAGGTCTGAATTTTTCGCTGTTTGCGATAAACGATCGCTGGCAGCTGGTCCTGACGAACAGCGCAGATAATCAGTCTTGGGTTTCCTCGCCCTTTTCCTTTGCGGCGGTCGGAAACCTGAAGATGGTCAGTGGGCCGATTCCAGAAGGAACGCGCGCGTCGCTCCGTGTCATTACGACGCATCGCCAGGCCCTGGGGAAGATCCGCGCTGAAATGCCGGATGGTCGTGAACTGGTGATGAGTTCGCTGCGTCAGTTTTCCGGCACACGTCCGCTGTATCAGGTGGTGGATCGTGACACGCTGAAAAATCAGCAAAGCGGCCTTCGCTATCGGGCAAACCCGGAAACGGGGTTCTACCAGGCGATCACTGCGCAGGGGCAATGGGGAAATGAACAGTTAAGTCCCGGCTTCACCGTAAGCGCGGGCTGGAAAAACTTTGTGCGGGTGTTTACCGATGAGGGGATTCAAAAGCCCTTCCTGGCGATTTTCGGCTGGACGATGATCTTTTCCTTACTGACGGTGGTGTTGACGGTCGCTGTCGGCATGGTGCTGGCCTGTCTGGTGCAATGGGAGGCGCTGAAAGGCAAAGCGATTTATCGCGTCCTGCTGATTCTGCCATATGCCGTGCCCGCGTTTATCTCCATCCTGATTTTCAAAGGGCTGTTTAATCAGAGCTTCGGCGAAATCAATGTGCTGCTCAGTACGCTGTTTGGGATCAAACCGGCATGGTTTAGCGATCCCACGCTGGCCCGCACGATGTTGATCATTGTGAATACCTGGCTGGGTTACCCCTACATGATGATCCTGTGCATGGGACTGCTGAAAGCGATCCCAGAGGATTTGTATGAAGCCTCTGCGATGGACGGTGCGGGCCCGCTGCAAAATTTCTTTTTAATTACGGTGCCGCTGCTGCTGAAGCCGTTAACGCCGCTGATGATTGCCAGTTTTGCCTTTAACTTTAATAACTTTGTACTGGTTCAGTTGCTGACCAATGGCGCACCTGACCGACTCGGCACGACCACACCGGCCGGTTACACCGACCTGCTGGTGAACTACACATGGCGCATCGCGTTTGAAGGCGGCGGCGGGCAGGATTTTGGTCTGGCGGCCGCGATTGCGACGCTGATTTTCCTGTTGGTTGGCGCTCTGGCGGTGCTGAATCTGAAAGCTGTGCGAATGAAATTTGATTAAGGAGACGTTATGGCTATGGTGCAACCCAAATCGCAACGGTTGCGTCTGCTTCTGACGCATCTGCTGCTGCTGACGTTTATCGCGGCAATCGTCTTTCCGCTGCTGATGGTCGTGGCCATCTCGCTGCGCGTCGGTAACTTTGCCACCGGCAGCCTGATCCCCGATCAGATCTCCTGGGAGCACTGGCGGCTGGCGCTGGGGTTCAGCGTCCAGCACGCCGACGGTTCCGTTACGCCGCCGCCCTTTCCGGTGCTGTTGTGGCTCTGGAACTCCGTGAAAATTGCCGCGATCAGCGCACTGGGCATTGTGGCGCTGTCCACCACCTGCGCCTATGCCTTTGCCCGTATGCGCTTTAAAGGCCGCGCCAGCCTGTTGAAAGGCATGCTGATTTTTCAGATGTTCCCGGCGGTACTGTCCCTGGTGGCGCTCTATGCCCTGTTTGATCGCATTGGACAATACGTGCCGTTTATCGGCCTGAATACTCACGGCGGTGTGATTTTCGCCTATCTGGGCGGTATTGCGCTGCATGTCTGGACGATTAAGGGCTATTTCGAAACGATTGACCGATCGCTGGAGGAGGCCGCTGCCCTTGACGGTGCCACGCCGTGGCAGGCATTTCGTCTGGTGCTGCTGCCGCTGTCCGTGCCCATTTTAGCCGTCGTGTTTATTCTGGCTTTTATTGCCGCCGTGACGGAAGTGCCGGTAGCGTCTTTACTGCTGCGCGACGTGAACAGCTATACGCTGGCCGTCGGGATGCAGCAGTACCTCAATCCGCAAAATTATCTGTGGGGGGATTTTGCTGCCGCTGCCGTGCTCTCTGCCATTCCGATTACCCTGGTGTTTTTGCTGGCGCAACGCTGGCTGGTTAATGGCCTGACCGCTGGTGGCGTTAAAGGCTGACAGCTTCATCATTTGCCACTGCTGTGTTCGTGTTGGCGGCCACTGGCCGCCTTTTTTAGTTGTCGTCTGTGAGATCGTCATAAACGGCACGCAGGCGCATACGCAGATACAGCACGGCTTTGTGCTTGCGCGACAACAGAGTCTGAACGCTTACGCCGGTGGCGTGAGACAGTGCTTTGTAACTTATGCCCTGCAGTTCTGTTTTATCGAACACCTCAAACTGCGCTGGCGGCAGTTCAGACAGTGCCGCTTCCAGGGCTTCCCAAAGCAGCCCCCTGAGATAATCGTCTTCGGGCGTTTGCGGCGTGCCAAACAGGGTTTCCGCCAGTTCGACGTCTACCGCCTCCTCCTCCTCATCCTGCTCATAAGAAAAAAGCGGCAGTTCTCGTTTCTTACGCGCCCGGTCGGTCATTTCATTACGCGCCGCCCGAAACAACCACGCCGAGATATTCTCTACAGGTTGTTCTACCCCGATCAGCTGACAGGTCACTTCCTGCAAAATATCCTCAGCCTCATCGCGAACGGCGATGCGACCCCGGATAAAAGCGTGGAGTTTTGTTTTGCAGCGTTCAAGCGCTTTTACCAGTGATGCGGCTTGTAATGCGCTGGCCTTCATCGTCATTACTCTGTCCGGGTGTCAGAGTGAGTGTCCGCAGACGGTGGCTGCTCTTCCCGGCATCTGTCCCGACGGTGGTGAGCACGATGGCCGAACCCTTCACGCCGTTGCTTCATAAATTCATCCCGTTCTTCCGGTGTCATCTGCATCCAGCGCTCATGCATGCGCCGCCGCGCCTTGCCAAACATCCCCGGTCTGATGCCCAGGCCGCCAAACAGAATCCGGCACAGCAGCAGCAGTCCGGCGGCCTGCCAGAAACCAATTGTTTTAACGCCTGTAATGGCAGGCAGTATGGCATTCCATAGTGTCATGACCAGCAGACACAGCACGACAATTAACACGCCCCCGACAATGAACGCCTTTGGCAGGCGGTGCCTGCCCATGCCGCGAGAAGGGTGAAACGGGTGATTATCGACATTTCTCATAGTTGTATGACCTCAGCAGTGATTAACATGATGAGGTAGACGAATGAGCCCGCAAAATATTGCTGGCTCGTTAAAAAAAATTTGTTGAGTGTGAAAGGTGGCGGTCAGTTCTGGCATAAAACCGCGCTGCCGATCAGCACAGGCCGACCGGCAACGGGCAAGAGGTTAAAACCACGGGACAGAAAATCCCGCTCATGGTGACAACGTCACATCATGATTTACTTACTTGGTCAGGCGTCACTTTTTCGACCGCCCTGCCTTCAAGCACCGCCTTCACAACGGTAAAAACGTCGGTGTTATCAATATAGTCGCCCTGGTTGTAGCCTACATGCTTAGCATAGCCCGCATCGATGCCACGCACGCGCTCCGCAAAGGCATCGGCCCCAACGCCTTTTGCCCACAGCGGCACAAGCGCGTTGGAATGGTTGCCGGTTGGACGGAATGAGATGCCGGGCATCATGCCTTTCCCTTTATTAATGACGGCCTGGAAAGGGATGTTCTGCGCATCGGGTCCCATTGGCATGCCGTTGTCGTGATCGGTCGTCACGATCAATAGCGTCTCGTTCCAGTTACTGTTTTTCTCTACCCATTCAATCACGGAGGCCACAGCGTTGTTGAAGTCTGCACTTTCTTCAATCAGGCGACCATATTCCACGCCGACGCAGTTAGGGTTGTAGGAATTCCCCCAGTCGCCTTTTTCGCTACAGGCATTGCTGGTATGCGCGGACCAGTCAGTCGCACCGCCTTCGACCATCATAAAAAAGCCGTCGGGGTTTTTACTCAGGTGCTGAATGGCTCCCCGGGTCATCGTATTCAGGGTCGGTACCGTGGCAATAAACGCATCCCCGGACGGATTCGCCGCATCTTTACCAACAATGGCGGCCTGACGGCCCTGCTGCAACGTGCCGTTGGGGGCAACGTTCGGCGATCCCAGTAACGGGCCGCTATGAACCAGCGCGCCACTGGCGAGGCGGGCAAACGCCTCAGTACTGCGCACCACTTTCCACGGCTGACCACCCGCAGGGGCCAGCTTGCCAGCATTGAGCAATGACCAGTCAGCTTCAGACAGGTAACGGTGCGCATCTTCTCCGCACCCCACGGTGGTTTCGTTTGAAGCCAGATGCTGACAGTCGGTGCCGTTGGCGTTAAAGCCCGGCAAACCGGTTCCCATAATCAGATCCAGTTTCCCTGACGTCAGCATTTGTTTCGCAATCGCGTGATAATCGTTACGCGACGCGTTTTGTGCGCCAAAGGCGGCGGGCGTGGCGTGAGAGAATGGCACGCTGGTGACGACGCCTGTCGCTTTGCCCATGGCTTTCGCCGTTAGTGTGACAAAATCAACCGGTTGTCCGTTGTTATCGACGTTGATGGCATTGTTATAGGTTTTAATTCCTGACGCCAGCGCTGTGCCGGCGGCGGCGCTGTCCGTTGGATTCACCGCCAGATAGTCGTAACCCCTGAACGGCAGATCCTTGTTATCTGTTCGGGTTGTATCCCAGGCTTTCTGCGGATCGTAATTAACCAGAGAGGCATTATTGTGCGTGGCTTTTTTTGAGGCATTCAGGGGATAGGTTGTCATGGCATATTTTGCCGGAAACGCGGCATACGGCGTACTTTCACGGCTGCCATACTGCCAGTAGGCTGTTGCATCCCAGGTGCCCCAGCCTGCCCCGTCATTAATCATGATAATCACATTTTTGGCTTTCACTTCTGCCGCCAGCACGGCGGAGCTGGCGGTCATACCGCCCATTGCCAGCATAAGCAGACTGAGTTTACACAGAGAAAACGCGGCAGCGGTACGGTAAAGACGTGGTTTGCGTGACATAAAACTCTCCCTATTATTGCGGCAAGCCCCTGACAGACAAGCCAGGTTTCAACCCATGTCAAACAATGTCTGTTTGTAACATTGATGGCTGCGCAGTATTACGACGACGTGTGACAGTTTTATGAAGAAAATCCCCCTCTGTTTCCCCCCTGTCTGGCCATCGCTTGCGGCGTAACGGATAAAAAGCTTTTATATCAATGCATTGAGGCATCACTTTAAAAAACCTGCTGCAGAAAGCGTGCTGTGTAAAGCTCTGTAAGTGAGCACACGGATGACCCAACGTTAATGCCAGGGCGTGCCGATTTTGTTTGTTAATTTGATGTTGGGATTTTGTGTCTTAATTTCACAACCTGTAAGCAGACACAAAAATCCTGCCAAATTTCAGCTCAAGTGTGGCGGAAGCTTTCATAAGCCTCTGATTAGCAAGAAAAGCCAAATTCATTTACTTGAAAAGGTATTTGATAACTTCTGCCGACAGTATTTAACACGGCAATAAAACGTAAGCACATAGCAAACCCGTAACGATCACTGTCGCGTCGTTTGCCCGTGATAGCGATACATTCCGATATTCAGGAGCATTAAAATGAAAGCACTTGTTCAGGATCTTTTGTCTATCTTCTCTCCTCAGACAGTCAGCCCTGTGTTTATCCGTAGCGGCTTATCTCAGGAAGAAAAAAATGCCATCACCCCGATGGGCGTAACGACGGTGACCTGGGCGACCTCAATGCAGGAAGTGACTGATGCGCTGCTGCGCAAAGCCACCGAGGCCGGTGCTGTGGGTTACCACATTACCCAGGTTGATTCTCACAAACCCGGTAATGACCAGCAGCATATTCTGGAAGCGACCGCGACCCTGTATGCGCTGGATGAGAAGGCATTGCAGAGAGCACACTAGTGACATCTCCATCTTCGCAACGCGTTTTTAGCCCTTCCGAACCCTGCTGATTATCCGGATGATAACAGCAGGGTTTTTTGATCCTTTTCCTGCTGCCAACGCCGGCATAGTCTGCATTTTTAAACATTTCTCCGGTGTCTCATCGTGCGGTGTAAATCAGAAACTTAACTGTATGATGTAACTAATATCAGTTAAGGGATAAATTGTTTTGCCGCCTGTCGCCCCTGTTTTGCATTCAGCCACTATAGTTTTTCAACGTATTGATTCTCAGACATGAGGTTTTTATGAGCACGCTGTTTTCCACTTTTTCACTCGGTGAATTAACGCTCGATAACAGAATTGTTATTGCGCCAATGTGTCAGTATTCCGCTGAAGAGGGTTGCGCAACCGCCTGGCATCGTATCCATCTGGGGCAGCTCGCCTTTTCAGGGGCTGGACTGTTAATCATTGAAGCGACCGCGGTAGAAGATATTGGTCGTATCACCTACGGCGACCTGGGGTTATGGAATGATGACACCGAAGCCGCACTGGCGGCGGTATTAGCTGACATCCGTCGCTATTCCGATATGCCGATTGGTATTCAGTTGGGTCATGCCGGGCGCAAAGCATCCTGCGACGTGCCGTGGGAAGGCGGCGAACACATCTCGCCTCAGAACGGTGGCTGGCAAACCGTGGCCCCTTCCGCCCTGCCGTTCAGTGAAGGCGATCATCCGCCCAGCGCAATGGACGCCAGCGCGCTGGCGCGTGTCAAAGAGGCGTTTGTCGCTACGGCAAAACGGGCCGTTCGTCTTGGCCTTGAACTCATTGAGGTGCATGCCGCGCACGGCTATCTGCTGCACCAGTTTCTGTCGCCGCTTTCCAATACCCGCGATGATGAATACGGCGGCTCACTGGAAAACCGAATGCGTTATCCGCTTGAGGTCTTTAAAGCAGTACGTGAGGCCGTCCCGGCCGCCATTCCGGTGGGCGTGCGTATTTCTGCCAGCGACTGGGTTGAGGGCGGCTGGGATGTAAGCCAGTCCATTGCCTTTTCGCAACAGCTGGAAGCGCTGAACTGCGCCTATATCCACGTTTCCAGTGGGGGCCTGTCAGAACAGCAGCAGATCAGCGTCGGCCCGAACTATCAGGTCCCTTTCGCGCGGGATATTCGTCAGCAAATCGGTATCCCGGTGATTGCGGTAGGTTTAATTACCGAGCCGCAGCAAGCCGAAGATATTTTGCAGCAGGGGGAAGCGGATCTGGTCGCGCTGGCACGCGGTATGCTCTATAACCCACGCTGGCCATGGCACGCCGCTGCCGCATTCGATGCAACGGTGAAAGCGCCGCCGCAGTATCTGCGCTCTGAACCTCACGGCGCAAAAGGAACACTGACGCCGGACGAGTAAACCGTTATGGCCGCACGGCGTGCGGCCTTACTGATAGTGTTGAAGACAGCGCTGTAGCGCCAGATGCGGGCCGGTCAGGGGCTGACGTGTTGATGCGAAATGCGCCGCCGCCGGTGCCATTGACGTCTGCGCCAGCACAACCTGCTCCGCGCCCTGCTGCCAGGCCGCTTCAACCGCTTCTGTTACACAGGCAAGATAGCCGGTCTGATCCCCCGCTTTAAACTTCTGCCACGCCCCCGGAATCAGAACGACCTCTGCCCGCCCGTTGGCACCGTGAAACAGTGCCCGCGTGGCGCCCAGCGTGGATTCAGCCGCACAAAGCACGACCGTTTGCCTGGGATTTTCGCGGACCGCCTCTGCCAGCATGCTGTCTGTGCGCCAGACCACGCACGGCGAAGATGCGTTTGTAAAGCTTTCAGCCACCGGTCCGAGCGTGGAACAGGTCATCAGAATGGCGTCAAAATGGGGTTGCAGACTCGCCAGCAACGCGCCGATCCGTGCATGAAGTTCCGGCGTCAGTCCGCCACTGGCTTCGGCCTCCGCCAGCAGCTGCGGCATCACCAGATGACTCAGTTGCAGATCTCCCGACGGCAACTGGCTCGCTGCATCGTCAAAGATGCAAATATTGCTGGCCGCAGTATGTAAACAGGCAATGGCGATCATGTGTGGGCTCGGCGTAAAAACAGGTTTTCATCATGCCATGGGCGACGCCAGATTCAAACGTCTCCTCTGTAAGAGAGAGCCGCACGCCAACCCACCAGCCCGTGTGGTAGCGCCTGCTTATTACTTATGCCGTCAGGCCTGCCATGCGGCATGCTGGATAACGATCCGATAGCCATCCCTGTCGAAAGGTTGCGCCGTTTTTTGCCCAGTACGGGTTAAAAGACGTCACTTCAGTAAACCCGGCACGCGTCATTGCCTGACAACGTTGCTGCCAGCACGCCGCGTCCGGCAGATACAGCACCAGCAGATCGTCAACCGTTGTCGCGGGCTGGACAGGATGGTGCTGACAAGACGTAAACTCCAGATGCCAGGGCAAGGTCTTATCGCCCAGCATAATGCCGCTGAATCCGTCATGGTCCCTGAATTCCCCCAGTTTATGCAACCCAAGGCCTGTGCAGTACAGGTCTGCGCTCGCGGTCAGGTTACTGACCGGGCGCGCAATGCGCAGTTGTTGTATCACCATTGCTTCTCCTGATTCTGTAAAAAGGCTATTAATAGTGAGCGTGGATAACGACATAACAGTGAGGTTTATAATGTTTCTGCAGTCAGCACGTTTGTTGCTCAGAGCTATGCGCCCTTCCGACGACAAGGATCTGTTCCGTATTTATGGCGATCCTGCGACCAACACGTTTAACCCGGCGGGCCCGTATCCGAGCCTGGCGTTCGCGCAGCAGAAGCTGGCCGAGAGGCTGGCCGCTTTTGAACGGTACGGGTTTGAAAGCTGGGCGATATCGACGCGAGATGCGCCCGATACGCTGATTGGCTTTGGTGGGTTGAGCGTACGTAAGTTTGCCGGTGAGTTGACCAATAATCTCGGCTATCGCTTTGATACCCAGGCATGGGGTAAAGGTTATGCTACTGAGCTGTCACGTTTTGCCCTGGATTACGGCTTCAACGAGCTGGGGCTGGCGTCCGTGGCCGCCTCGGTACGACGTCATCATCAGGCGTCAATTCACGTGCTGGAGAAAAGCGGGTTGCGCTACATCAAAGAGATTTATGACGTCGAAAATGCCCCGCCAAGCCTGTGTTATGCGATCACGCGTGAGCAGTGGCAGGCCGCACAAACCACTGCGGAATCTAAATGTTAGCAGGGTGAGCTGCTAATTAAACTGTGCGCAGACGAATGAGAACGCACCAGGATGTGTACTTATCGTAACGGTGATCGCCAGAGGATTTGTCAAGACGACTTGCTGAAAGGCGCCCCGCGATGATTGTCGATTCACACGCAGAACCCGTGTAAATGGGATTCTGCATGAGGGTGCATTTGCTGGTTTCTGCTTTTTTATTGGACGGGCCGCCTGAGGTGGTGTCCCTGACACTAACAGTCGAAGGCATTTATCACTGTCACCGGTATTGCTTTCAGACCACATTTCCGTCCAGGCATGGCGCTGCCCGGGCGCGCTGGTTGGAGCGCAGAATGCTATCGCGCACCGGTACGGTGCCGCTCTCAATGCAGGCTGTCCACTGCTGAGTAGTCAGCACAGCCGCAAAGTTTGACTGCAGCACCACACAGCATACCCGATGAATCTCTTCTGCACTCACGCGCCCTGCCTGATTTTGGTAAGGAACTGAACCTGAAGCATCACTGAGGTATTCCACAGCAATGCCGTTATGCCACGCATGATTAATGGTAGAAAGATTGCAGTTGTGAGTCATATAGCCCACTACCGTCAGCGTGTTAATGGCGTGATCGGCTAACCAGTGCGCCAGTCCCGTTTCGGTAAAAGCGCTGGCCCGATTTTTACTCAAAAGAAGCGCTCGGGGACGTGAAGCGACAACGGGATGCAACTGCCAGCCATCGCTGTTAATCGCAAAAAGCGGTGATTCTGCGGGCGCAGTATGCTGTACCACGATTACCGGTATGTTTGTCGCACTCGCCCTGTCCATGGCAATCGCGATGTTTTCCAGTGAATGTTGCGGATGTGGATATTCAATCGGCAACGCGCCGCTGAAATATTCATTCTGTACATCAATGACAATAAGCGCGCGTTGAGGTAAAGCGGAAACGGTCATAGCCAAATTCCTCTGATTAGTGGCTCTACAGAGCGTAAAGCCGTAGACACCATCTTCACCCGACGATAATCTCAGCAACAGCGTCCCGAAAGACAACGCACGAAAGTATTGGGCCATCGTTACGGAGAATGATCATGTCGTGCAAAAATATCGCCGTACTGGCTTTTCATGACATCAGTCCTTTTCATCTTTCAGTGCCTTGTCTGGTTTTTGAAAACCGTACCGAACATGGCCTGCCCGCTTTTAACCTGCGGGTTTGCGCAGCCGAGACCGCCAGCGGTGATTTAATTCGTACCTGTGCGGGTTTTATGCTGAAAAGTGAGTTGACGCTCGAAGATGCAACAGACGCGGATGTCTTAATTGTTCCCTCCTGGCGTAGCCCACAGGAGCGTCCGTCGGACGCTATGCTGCATGCGATACGAATGGCAAGACAGCGCGGTGCTACGGTCGTGGGGTTGTGCCTGGGTGCGTTTGTGTTAGCAGAGGCTGGCGTACTGGACGGATACAAAGCGACTACACACTGGAGCGCAGCACCGTATTTCGCGCAGCATTTTCCCAAAATCAAGCTGATGCCAGATGTGTTGTATCAGGATGCGGATGACGGCAGGCTGGTTACCTCTGCCGGGACAGCCGCCGGTCTTGATTGCTGCCTGCACCTGGTTCGTCGCTGGCACGGCGCCGATATCGCCAATAAGATTGCGCGCCGGTTGGTCACGGCCCCGCATCGCCAGGGAGGACAGGCCCAGTTCATTGAACAGCCTCTCCATAGCCAGCCGGGAGGCGATCGTCTGTCAGACCTGCTGAACTGGATGGTGGCCAATCTTGCAGAGCAGCACTCTCTGGATTCACTGGCGTAGCGGGTTGCAATGAGCCGACGTAATTTCACCCGCCGTTTTCGCGACCTGACAGGTATGACGGTCAGTCAGTGGTTACAGGGACAAAGGCTGGCCTATGCGCAACGCTTACTCGAAAGCACACCCCATTCTGTAGAATATGTGGCGCAGTTATCAGGCTTCGGCAGCGCCGTATCACTACGCCAATATTTTAATAAAGCGTTTAATACCTCACCCTCCGCATGGCGGGCACTGTTTGCTCATGTAGGGTAAACGATATTTATCCTTCACTTTTGCTGAGGTGGCACTGTGAGACAGCCTCGTCGGCTCTCTTATCTGTCGCTAATGTCCGGCGGGCATGGCACATCCCTGCGCCACGGGCATCCGTGATAATCAGCCAAGCACATCCTGCACGCAGGCTTTAAACACTTTCACCCCAAGCGCCAGCGCGTCACGGTCAAAATGCATCTCCGGATGATGCAGACCGGGCGTCAGGTTAGCCCCCAGTCCCCAGAAGCCGCCTTTGATCTGTGGACGAAGACGCAGATAGTGAAAGAAGTCTTCACTGCCGGGTGTCGACTTCGGCGCAGTGAGGCCGGTTTCGCCAAATACGCTGCGAATACCGCGTGCGATCACGTCTGTGGCCTCGTCATGGATAATGGCGGCGGGCATCTCTTTCAGAATGCGGATCTCTGCGTGTGCGCCATAGGCGGCGGCGCTGCTCTCAATCGCGCGTACCACCTGTGGTTTGAGGGTAGCCATCGCTTCGTTCTCTGCCGCACGCAGATCCCAGCACACCTGCGCTTTATCAGGGATCGAGTTAGTCACGCCCGCATCACAGAGAAACCGTGTCGCTTTTGCGCTCCATGTCAGCGACGGAGCAAGATGAATGCCGTTCACCGCCTGCACCGCGTGCGCAGCGGCATCCAGTGCATTGACGCCCAAATGTGGCCGCGCGGCGTGCGCCGCTTTGCCGTGGAACATCACTTCCACGGTAGCGGACGCTGAGTAGTACATCGCCGGCACGGCCTGGCCCATCGGGCACTCCTCCAGCGGGCGCAGGTGGAAGCCGAGCAACATGTCGACATCATCAAGCACGCCGCCTTCGGTCAGGGCAATCGCCCCGGTGCCCAGCTCTTCCGCAGGCTGGAAGATGAATTTTAACCGACCCTTTTTCACCAATCCTTCAGCTATCACCTCCTGGGCGGTGGTCAGTACGACGGTGGAGTGGCCATCGTGCCCACAGGTGTGACGCGCCACATGTTGGCCGTCAATGATATGCCCCAGCGCATCCATATCGGCGCGCAGCGCTAACGTCGGGCCAGGCTTACCGCTGTCCAGAACGGCGACAATACCGGTGGTGTTATTTACCTGGCGAGTGACACGGTAGCCCGCCGCCTCCAGTACGCCCGCGATATAGGCGGAGGTTTTAAACTCTTCGAACCCCAGTTCCGGGATTTGGTGCAGGTAATTAAAGTGCTCAAGTGTACGCGACACGTCTTACTCCTTAGTGCTCAGGCAATAACGCGCATAATCAGCATGGCGATTACGGCATTGAGAATGCTGACCGCCATCAGTAACGGCCAGTACTTCTTCGGCACATCGGCCACGCCCAGCAGGCGCCCCATGTACTGGAGTTGCGAGCCCATCAAAAAGATGGCGGGCGCGAGAATGGTAATCTGGGCCATATCAAGCTGGCCTTTACTCAGCAGGCTGACGGCAACGCCGGTGCCCGCAGAGGAAGAGAGCCAGGCGGTTAACAGTACGGTGATCGCCTCGCCCGGCAGGCCAAAAAGCCCCATCAGCGGGGCGCAAATGTGCCCAATAATCTGCATCACGCCCAGCAAATTGAGCATTTCTGCGATGACATAGGCCATTAATACATTTGGCATCAGATTATTAATGGCGATATTAAACCCTTTGCGCGCACCAATAACGAAAATATCAAACGGATTACCGGAGACTTTTGCCTGATTATTCATTGTCGAAATCTCGCTTATAAACAGTATTTAATGCCAGGCGAACCACGGCGGCACCGACGAATTTAAGGACAAACATTAAAATCAGCGGAATAATAATGGGGAGCGTTAATGAAGCGAACATCGCCGAGCCGATAGAGAAATAGTTATTAATCAACCCGGCACCCGAGTATTGCCACGAGCCCATAATCACCACATCTTTACGGGTGATTTTTTTGCTGTCATAGAGCTCTTTGGTTAATGCCGCGCCGGCATCGGTGCTTTGCAGATCGGTAATCAACGCAAGACCGGTATAACCCGGAATCCCGAGCAGTGGTTTTAACAGCGGAGTAAGTAATTTATGTGCCGCGCGGATCGCGCCATAATGAGTGAAGATTTCCAGCAGGCCGAGTGCCAGCATTACCGTGGGCACCAGCGAGAGTGCAAAGAGAAAGCCGGCTTTGGCGCTCAGGCCGCCGCTACCGATAAAGGTATTGGTTTCCGGCGTTTTCATGGTGCCGAACGCGCCACCTAACGTGGTAAAATCGAATGCACCCAGCCAGGCCATACCGTCAACATTAAAAAAGAAGCCGGAAAAGACCAGCAGCACAATGATCAGTGAAATCCACGCGCCCGGCCCCACTTTCCACTCCTCTGTCGCTTCTTTATCTGGCTGCTTCAGTGTTTTTGATTCGCTCATATCATCTCTCTTTACATCTGTAATGGAAAAGTCCTGATACTAAGCAGGATCCATGCCTGAATAGCCCAGCCGTGAAATAAACCTCTTTTATTAAGATTTTTAGTGCAGTAAAAACCCTTCCCAAAAAAACATGAGAACGTCATATCCCTTTTCGGAGAAGTGTATTTTTCTCTGCCTGCCTAAAGGCGCAGGCAAATAACTTCTCACCGTTTTTGGGCGCACTTTTGGTGCAGTACGATGTTGTTCGCTTTTTTCTTTTCTGACGGGCGAAAATTAACGGTTAATTTGATTATCACTATTTAAAGAGCTTGATAAATAGCCGTGGAGTGATGTTATTGTTGCCTTAAGGTCAACAGTAACGGGGAAATGTGGCAGATGTTCCAGGATAAACAGGTGGGCTATCTGTATGAAGTCGGTAACCAGGGCGGCATTCGCCGCGCGGCAGATATCCTCGGGGTTAATGCGTCGGTCGTCAGCCGTCAAATCGCACAACTTGAGCGTGCGCTACAGCTTCCCTTGCTGGAACGGCGTGGGCGTAACGTGGTGTTGACCGAAGCGGGACGCCTGCTGGCAGAGGACTATTTTGTCAGCCGTATGCGTCGCGAAAAGCTGGAGAGCCAGCTTAAAGATCTGCGCCATATGCGCGGCGGAACGCTTTCGGTGCGCATTGGCGGCGGACTGATCACGGCGTTTATCGAAGGGGTTATGCGCGAATTTGCCCAGTCTTACCCGCAGGTGTTTGTCGATATTGTGGTCGGCAGCATGCAGGAGATGATGAACGATATCGTCAGCGGCGAAGCGGATATGGCGCTGGCGTTTGGTCCGATTGGCACACCGGAACTGAAGCGGCACAGTTTTAAGTGGGGGCCGATCTGTGCCGTCGTCGCGCCGCAGCATCCTGTCGCCAGTCTTGCCAGCATCACCATTGAAGCGTTGACTGCTCACCCGCTTATCGCCCTCACAGAGAACTTCGGCCTGCAGCGGCATATGAACGCGATGTTCAAAAGCCAGGGCCTGCAGTTTCATCCGGCTTACCGGTGTAACCTCTTCTCGACCGCCATGAACCTCAGTCAGGCCGGGCTCGGCGTCTCATTTATGACGGCCCACGCCGCCGCCGACCCGATTCGCCAGGGCACACTTGTCGCCGTGCCAATCGATCATCCGATTGCCAGTAGCGCTCAGTGTCACCTGTTACGGAACTCCGACAGGCGCTTTACCCCGGCAGCCCATCATATGTGGCGACTTCTGCATAATGCGTTTCGCGACAGATAAAGGCAGAGACAGCCGTAAGGACTGGATGTCATGCCAAATGCAGAAACAAATGGACAGCGAAGATGGCTGAAGCCAGCGGTGAGCAAGGAGAAGCGATAAACCGTTGAGTCAGACAGTCAGTACTGAGGCAGTAACAGTCAGAGAGGTATCGTTTAAAAGCCCGGCGTGAAGGCGGAAATACCTTCCCCATGTTGCCGGGCAGATGACTCAGCGAGACGGCGTGAGCAATTCCCGTTCTATCCGCTCGCGGGTCTCAACGGCCTGATATTTCATTTTTTCCGGGTAACCGAACAGCGAAGCGGCCACGATAGGTTCGCCACCCACTTTGAACGTCTGCTCTGCAAACTTCATTTCCCGCAGGGTGCGGAACAGCGTCTCAAAATCCACCTCGCCTTCTCCGATGCCAACATGCTGATGAATGGTCGCATCGACACCGGGTGGATTGACAATGTAGCGGCAATGTTTGGTGTGATTCATCGTATCGGCAATGAGAACATGAGAGAGATCGTGCCCCGCATGACGAAGCATCCTCTCTACGTCCCCTTTTCCTTTATCGTAAAAAAAGGTATGCGGGACGCTGTAAACGTATTTAACGTTATCACTCCTGAATGACCTGACCATATTGACGGTTTCGTCGCTTTCTTCGCAGAAGTCCCATGGATGCGCCTGTATTTCTACACGGATGCCTTCACGTTCGAACAGCGGAAGCAGTGTTTCCATCGAGCGGTAAAACATCTCATCGCAGATTTCAGGTTGATTAGGATCGCCCGCCAGTTCGGTATTAATAACCTGAACCCCCATTTCGACCGCGATTTCAACGAGGCGTGTCCAGTTTTTTACCGCCGCCTGTCGGCGCAGTTCATCCGGGCCAGACCATCGGTAAACACAAATGAAAGAGGAAATTTCAACGCCCGTTTCGCGCAGGGCCTTTTTATACTCCGCAATGATTTCGCGGCTTGCGCGGGGATGCTTATAGAACGGATTAATTTCCGGATGCGGAGACTGCTCGATGTACTTGTAGCCCCATTCCGACACCTGACGGACCATTTTGGTGATACCCAGATCTTTGATTACATCTACGTCGAATGCAATTTTCATTTATGCCACCTTTACGTTATCTCATGCTACCTGAGTCGGGTTTCAGGCAGAGAAAGTCACTTCATCGCAAATCTCATCCCCAACAGACTGATGCGCTCATCCACTACAGTCGATATCAGCATTCCACCCACGTCGAGCCGGATTCGGCTGAACGGACACAGTTTTCCACCCATTTGACGCCCGCCAGCCCCGCATGCACATCGGGATACCAGAAATCCTTAAGGAAGGCGTCGTCACCCCGATCGGTGGCATCCATAGCCAGCGCGAAACGTCTGTAGAGGTTTGACCAGGCCTCGAAAAGACCTTCCGGATGTCCCCCTCCGATACGGTCATCTGCACGCGCGGCCGGGTGAAGATAGTCCATGCCCCTTTCCAGGATGCGTACCGGCTCGCCCTGAATTTCAAACCGGAGCTGGTTCGGCTGTTCATCCCACCACTCGATACTGGCTTTAGCGCCGACGATGCGCACTTTTTGCCCATGCATGGAGCCGCAGTTAACGGCGGAGGCCCACAGACTGCCGACTGCGCCATTCTCATATTCCATCAGGACAAACGCGTTATCTTCGAGGGGAGCACGGCTTTTAACAAAGCTCTGCCGCGAGCACAGCAGTCGCCTGATTTTTAAGGCGGGAGCCATAGTTTCAGCGATGCACAACGGATGGGTTGCCAGGTCCCCCAGCACGTAACTGGGTCCGACAAAGCGCGGGTTAACGCGCCAGCTGGTGCTGGCGTTATTTTGTTCAACGGATTCGTTGTGAAAACCATGTGCAAACTGCATGTTAACAATGCGGATGTCGCCAAGAAGCCCCTCCGCAATCATTTCTCTGGCCTGGAGAATGAGCTGATGACCGGTATAACCATATGTCACGCCGATGATCTTGTTTTTCTCCCGGCTCAGTTTCGCCAGATGCTCAGCCTCTTCGACCGTAAAGCACAGCGGCTTCTCACATATCACATGAAGTCCCGCTTCAAGCGCGGCGCAGCAGACAGCAAAATGCGTGTTGTTTGGTGTGGCGATGGAGACGGCCTGAATACCGTCCTCGCGTTGTCCTTCTGTAGCAAACAGAGTTTCGTAGTCGGCATAGCACCGGTCTGGTGAAAGCCCAGTGCTTCACCAAAGGCGCGCCCACGTGCGGCATCAATATCGAACGCGCCGGCGACTAACGTAAAGGTATGATCACGGAGTGCCGATGAGCGGTGAATGTAGCCAATCTGACTGGTCCCGCCACCGCCGACCATGCCCCACCGAAGTGATTTTTCGAGCGGTTTAATGCCGTTAATCATGATTATTCTCCTCAGAAACCGACGGAATGCAGATAATGCAGACTGGCCGTAACATCACGCAGGCTTGTATCCGCATCACGCGGATCTCTTTCCTGTTCAATGGTTATCCAGCCCTTGTAACGACGCTGGCGCAGAAATGCATGAACGTCCGGATAGTGGATGGCACCGCTGCCAAGAGGACACATGACGCCCTGGGCGCAGGCGGTGAAAAAATCCAGCCCTTCTTTAACTGCCTGGCGCCAGACAGCCTCGTTAACATCCTTGAAGTGCAGGTAATCGATTCTGTCCCAGTAACGTTCCAGCGCAGCCACCGGCGCCATGCCAGCGTAATACAGATGGCCGGTATCCAGGCAAAGCCCGGCTACGGTATGGGGAATATCGTGGACCAGCTTTTCCAGTTCATCGGCAAACTCAATGCAGCCACCAGCATGGGGATGAATGACCGGCCTGACACCGTACACTTTCCAGGCAATCTCACTCAGAATGGTGATATGTCTTATCATCGTCTGCCAGTCACTGGGATTGAGCCGCGGGGCCTTTTCTGACTGACCGGCTGTGGCGGCACGTTCAGGATCACCAAAGTCGATGATGACAAGATAAGGTGGCGATGTCCCCTCATTGACAGCGTCAGCCTGCCGGGTAACGGCGCTCAGGTTGTGGCAGATCTTATGGGTCAGATCGATCATTGCCGGGAAGTTTTCTTCACTGACTAAATCGTCGAAAAGGGTGCCGGCAATAACAGACAGCTGATGTTCCTCAAGTGCAGACGTCAGGGCTTCGGGCTCAACAGGCAAGTATCCCCATGGTCCCAGCTCCAGGCTTTTGTATCCCGCGAGCGCGGCCTCTTTTAGCACGCTCTGCCAGGGGGGAAGAAACGGGTTTTTCGGGTCGTCCACTCCCCAGCTACAGGGTGCAGTCGCGATGGAAATGGTCATGGTTTTTCTCCGGATGCGGCAACACAGGTAAGCACTGACATGCAGGCGACAAATGCCTGACTCAGTGCGCGCAGTATTGCGCCGGTTTTTTGATACCAGCAACCCTCCGTCGTGGATTATTTGATAGAGATCATGATTTTTTTAACTCATATTTTTGATAGATTTACATCAAATTCAGACAGCGCAACCCTCTGCGTGATACGTCGTGAGAGTCAGATATTTTCCCGGGTAACCAGATCGAAGGGAACGGTAACAGAGAGAGGATTGCGGTCGGTTTCCTGATATCTGCGGATAAAAACAGAGACGATCGTCTCAGCCACAACATCGATACGGTGGCGCATCATCACATCAACATGCCCCGCGATAAGCGCCATTTCATCGCCGATGAACGGGCCATGGCAGAGAATTTTTATATCATGTCGCGCGCTTTCACAGACCGCCTTGATTACGCCCTCTATGCCACCGCACGGCGCATAAATCATGGTCACACTGGGATGGTTTTTGAGCAGTTGGCTGGCAGCCAGATAGCCCCCACTGATGCTTTCCCTCGTCTGTAACGGCTCAAGCACCACCGCATCTTGTCTGTTCTCGCGCAGGTACGAACGGAAGCTTATTTCACAGCTTTCCTGGCAGTTGAAACGGTGATCGCCGAGCAGCACACCAATAACACTGTCTTTTTCCATCATGCGCTCAGCAAACCATCCCGCTGTGCGCCCTGCTTTCAGATTATCGAGACCGATATAGCCCGCCTGACCACAGGGAGAAAGATCGGAAAACAAAGTGAAAATTTGCACGCCTGAAGCGGATAGTTGCTTAATGGTGTGCCGTATAAGAGGATGATCGAGCGCAACTACTCCAATGATATCGACGCGTTTTGCCAAGGCTTCAAGAGACGACACGACTTTCTCCACATCATGTATATCAGCCCACACAAACGCCGGCTCTGTCGCCAGTTTTCCGTCTGCATACCGGCGGATTTCCTCTGACAGCACCTGGTAAAACGAATAATCACTGGGCAGCAGAATAAACCCGGTGCGCACCGCGCTTTTAACCGCCGTGGCTTCTGGCGTCATCACCTTACGCAGATCTTCCCGGTAACCGAGCGCTTCCGCTGCGCGCAGAACACGGTCCCGGGTTTCCTGCTTCACTGACGCTCTGTTATTTAGAACACGATCAACGGTAGCCACCCCGACACCCGCCGCTCTGGCAACCGCTGACATGGATATTTTTTTCATTACACAGCCCGAGATGATAGATTTCTATCATCTTAAACACAAAAAGTGTGCAGCAGCAAAATACTTCTGCTGCTTTACGGCGTTTTTTACAGGATGACGCATTGGCAGAAAGTGACCGCCGCATGACAGCAGGCAATGAAAAAGTGGATGTAGGTTATTCAGCAGAATGCGTGATTAACATTCCAGTCCGTGCGGTTTCATACACCAGTCCCGGCAGGCAGCATTACCCCAGAAAAACACCCTAAGTTTTCCCCTGTGTATTAGTGGCGGTCCTGTGTTTTAGCCGGGAAATGTGTGAAAAGTTTCAAACACCACAAAGCTCGTGAGCACGTAATTTCCATTCCTCAACCTGAGTGGGGTGGTCAAAAGAGTAATAGACGTTAGCGTTCTCAGGCAGGATATTATGCAGTGCCTGCATGCAGTTGGCCTCACAGGGTCGCAATTCAATATAGGCAGCCGTGATGGGTATGACATCATCGCTGGAAAAGCGCTCAATGCGTTCTATCGCAGCAACGAGTGCAGCCATTTCGCCATGCAGCCTTACCCAGTTATTAGTATAGATTCCTGGTGGCACGCTTACCTGCATCCGACTGTTTCCGAACGCATAACGAATATTACCCCGTAGCCGGTACTCGACTACTGCACAGCAGGACTCAGGACCGAAACCAGGCTGTTTCACTAAATTCTTTTTGTTCTCCAGCGTGCGCCTGACAATCGGATAACCGGATCTAAGGGTGTATTCAGTTTTTATCAGTTGCATCAGCGCTTCCTTTACTTGACCATTGTTAATCAATGATATGGGGTTCCGGCGCAAAACTCCATAAGAACAGGACTCTCAGGGGCTGGAAAATTAAGGTCTGCTTAATCATAACCAGAGGGACTGAGTGATGACAGCCGAGCCCTGCTTTTGCCTTACGGCTTCACCAGCTAGCCGCTGCTCTGCATCTGGTTCATATCTGTGGTTCAGATTCAGCCAGTTCTTTATCGTTCGGCTCTGTAAGTATTACGTCTGTAAGGGAAAACCTAATGATGATTTACCATTATGATCAGGAAAATCCATGGCTGTGTCTGAAGAGGTATGTTTCGGCCTGAAATCCTGCACAGGCCAGTCCGGTTAAATCGTAAGGTCCGGTTTGCGCTGTGAGTTCAACGGGTCGATGAAACGCGCTCCTTTATCAGGGGGGCGTTGTGTAAACATCCGCCTTATAACTGATCGCGCTAAATACCAGGTTCATGAACGACGTAGGGCACAAGGTAAAACTGTTCTATTGCTTTATAAGTCATGCCTGATCTTTGCATCACTCGCTGAGAGGAAGCATTTTCAGGAGCGGCAACAGTCACTAAACACGTTACCTCAGCAGCAAAACACTACCAGTCAGCGTCAACCATTGCCTCAGGAGCGTCCTGTCATACCTGTTTCTGAAAACTGTTCCCTGACCCAGTCCGCAAATAATCGTATACGGGGAGCCAGTTGGCGGTTCTCCGGCCAGGCAATATGAACCGGGAGTTCATCAACCAGCCAATCATCAAACAGCCTGATAAGGTCCCCCTTTCTCAGCGCGTCTGCCACAAGAAAATCATAAGTCGTTACGATACCCAGGCCCGCGCGCGCCGCACTGAATGCGGCGTAAGCGTCGTTGACGGATATCTGAAACGGACCGCTAAGCGGAAACGATTCGCTGGCTTTCATCAGTTGATGCTCAAAACGTCTGCCGCTCTGTGGGGAACGCACCTGAATATGATGAAAGTGCACTAACTGCGTGGGATGGGAGGGTTTACCCTGTCTTTTAAGGTATGCGGGCGCGGCGCATACCACCATGGGCAGTGCTCCCAGAGAGCGGGCAACAAGCGAGTCATCGTGAAGTCGTCCTATGCGTATCACGCAGTCAAACTGATTTTCAATGAGATCGCTGGTTCGGTTGCCCACGCTTGTGATGATCTGTAAATCCGGATAGCGGTCCATGAAATCCCCCAACCTCGGAATAATCAGGCAGTATGCCAGCGCGCCCGGCATGTCTACCCTGAGCTGGCCACGCCACGTTCCAGCCGCTCCCGAAACGCTGCTGTCCAGTTTTTCCGCCTGGATAAGTAATGCCTGCGCGCCCTTGTGGTAAACCTCACCCTGTTCCGTGAGGCTTAGCCGTCGTGAAGAACGATGTAAGAGTTTTACACCCAGCTCATTTTCGAGGGCCTGAATCTGCCGTGTCACCGTTGACTTGGGTAACCCGAGACTTTCCGCAGCACGGGTGAAGGCTCCGGTTTCAACGACCTGTAGAAAGCTGCGTATCGCAGAAAATTTATCCATGCCCCACCTTATTGTTGCTGTATCTGCAATGTAAGTTTGCCTGGCGCCCGATTGTTCATTACGCCCACAACCCTGAATATAAGGCCATCCAGTCCATTCCCCCAACGGAAAAGCACATGAGCAAGCTGTTAAGCTGGCACGTCGCCGGCGCAAAAATCACAAAGATTCCAGAGCAACAGAGCAACGGCATTCCCGTGTTGTCTCTGTTTCCACAGTGGGATCGTCAGTCAGCCTTGCGTTTTGCTGAACACATTCAACGTCATGATCTGGATTTTACAGACGAGACCGTGTCGCTCAGCACACACAGCTGGCTGATTGAAAAAGACGGTAAGGTCATCATCCTCGACACCGCATCGGGTAACGGCAAAAAACGCCCTGGCAATGCAAAGTTTCATGAAATGAACAGCCACTGGCTGCATGCGCTGCGAGCGGCAGGCGTTGAGCCTGAGCAGGTGGATGCGGTTGTTTTAACGCACCTTCATGTCGATCACGTCGGCTGGAATACTGTTTTGAAGAAAGGTCAGTGGCGCACCACTTTTCCGAACGCCCGCTATTACTTCTCCGCAGATGAATACCATTTTTATCAGAACCCACTTAATGTCATGCCGGAAAGCACAGGTGCAATGGATGACAGTGTGTATCCGGTCGTCGCTTCAGGGCAGGCCGTGTTTCTGGACAGCGCCGAGACAGAGGTCGTTGCCGGGCTGCAGATTCACAGAACACCGGGGCACAGCGTTGATCACCTGGCATTCAGTTTCTCAGACGGCGGTGAGACGGCCCTGTTCTGGGGTGACGTCGTGCACAGCCCGCTACAGATATTCCTCCCCGAGTGGAACAGCCGCTACTGCGAATTTCCCGATACGGCAAAAAAATCCCGGACAGTGATGATGAATTTTGCTGCTCAGACCCGAGCGCTGGTTTTTACCTCTCACTTTCCGGACAGCTCGGCTGGACGGGTTCTCAATACAAACGGCCAGTTAACCTGGCAGCACGCCTGACAGGAGAATATCATGACAAACACACCACCGCTGTTCAGCGAAGCTTTCGCCATCCCCTCCGATACCAGAGACATTTCATTGTGGCTGCGTCACAGGCGGCGCGCTGATACCACCGACTTTGATGCGGCACAGACGGTTCTGCTGATGCACGGTGCCACTTTCTCATCGGGAAGTCTGTTTGATACTCCGCTTGAGGGGGAATCTTTCCTTGATTACCTTGCCGCAGCCGGTCTGGATGTCTGGGCAGTGGATGTGCGTGGATACGGCCGCGCATCGAGACTACCTTCTTTCTCTTTGCCTGCGCGGGAAAATCCGCCGTCAGCGCGTGCTGAAACCGCAGTAAGGGACTTAGGAAGTGCGGTTGATTACGTTCTTGCACATCATGGACTGACGCAGTTGAACCTCATCGGGATGTCATGGGGAGGAACGGTGGCGTCGCTTTACACCACACGGAATACTGCTAACGTGCGGCGTCTGACGCTTATTGCGCCACAGTGGATTCAGGACGGTAAATACGCGCTCGATCCCGGCGGCGAAATGGGCGCATGGCGCGATATTGACATTGATGCAGTGGAATCACGCTGGCTTCAGGCCGCGCCAGACAATAAAAAGAACAGCCTTATTTGTCCCGGCGGATTTATGCAGTGGGCCCGGCAAACAGTGAATGAGGAACCCGATCCGGTTTTGAGAGCCCAGCGCAAAATCCGGGTTAGCACCGGTCCGATTCAGGATACACGGTGTTACTGGGCAAAAAATAAAGGCGTCTACGATCCCGCCGACATCCGCGTCCCCGTATTGCTCTTACATGGTGAATGGGATCGTGATGTACCTGTGAATGCAATCCAGGACTGGTTCCTGCGAGCGACAGGCACCCCCTGGAAGCGCTGGGCAGAAATTGGTGAAGCCACACACATGATGGTGCTGGAGAAAAACCGACATCAGGTGTTTGAGCTTACCCGCTATTTTATCAGTCAGGTTCTGGATATTTAATGAGGCCTGTATCACTCAAGCCTCATGTTCAGAAAAGTATCGTGCCAGACAACATCCGCTTCAGGCACAAAGCAACCTCTGAAACAGATTAAGGTCCGTCAGGTGCGAAAAGGGGAATTTCGCCCTGCCCGCTGTTGATACAAATAAAAAGCATTTCGGCTAACCTTTCAGCAAGCAGATATCAGAAGCTGACCGGCATTTTTCCAGCTGATTCTGAATACCGGGGCATGATCTGATGAAGGCATATCGGATAATGTTCTCTCCACAATGGTGCCCCCGAGGCGCTGATAAAAAGCTGTTGCCTGGGTGTTATCTTCAAACACCCACAAATAGAGCGGTGACTCATCATCCCTGCTCTTGACCCATTCGGCTGCGCGCCAGAGAAGTTGTTTTCCTACACCGTGACCACGTAGTGAAGAGCTTACATGCAGGCTGTCTATATAACAGCCCCACTGCGCGTCATAGTGGAGCTTAATACATATGAAGCCTTCAACCTTTCCATCGTATTCAGCTACAAACACTGTTTCGCTTTCATTGCTCTGATTCAGAGCTGAGCGCCAGTGTGAAAGACGATCTTCCTGCGCCTGATTTTCAAGGAAATCCGCAGACATCACTTTCGTGTAGGTATCTCTCCATCCGGCGGTGTGCAGATGTGCTATTGCGTCGGCATCACTGCGCTGAGCCTGTCTTAAGTGAATCACTGTTACCTCTCACAAACGCAATGGCGTTTCATGTTAGCAAAATCACATTCAGTCGAAAATCAGCTTACCCGGTTCAAACCATACATCACATCTTATGCAAGGATGAAAATGAATCTGGAAAACTCATGCTGACAGAGTGCTTACCTCATACGTAAATGTCCGCTTCTGATACAAAGCGGACATTCACATAAAGCATTTTCAGGAAACGTGGGGCTTCAGTAATCAACATGTTTTCGATGCTGGCCTGTAAAACTGAGCGCGCATCGCAACAGGATTCAACATTACGACTCTTCAGCAAATCTCTTCCGCCTGTCTGGTATCATACATCAACTGAGCCCGTTCCATTTCCGCTCCATGTTTTAGCGCCCATCCATACAGCGCACTGAATGGCTCCTGAAGCGTCTGTGCCAGCGGTGTAAGGCTGTACTGCACGCTCACTGGTGAAGTAGGCAGCACCTTTCGGAGCACCAATCCATTGCGCTCAAGCCGCTTCAGCGCATCAGACAATGCTTTGTGCGTAATACCCTCCAGCCGGCGACGGAGTTCGTTGAAGCGCACAGGTTCATTACAAAGCACAGTGAGAATTAAAATTGACCATTTATTGGTTATGTTCTCCAGAACCGGCCGCGTTTTCCCTATTTCTTTCAGGTCATTACAATCAGTTTGAGACATGGCGATATATTCCCCGATACCTGATATAAATAAAGTGCGTAATTGTTATTAAGTTTACAAATTATATCATCTGTTTTCCACCCTGACAGGAGAGAGCAGATGAGTAGATTAGAGAATAAAGTTGCCCTGATACTCGGCGGTGCAAAAGGCATTGGTCTGGCTATCAGCCAGCGATTTGCCAGTGAAGGTGCCACAACCTGGCTGACCTCACGCCGTAATGAGGAGTTAGAAGCAGCCAGTCAGACCATAAAGGGCACTGCCAGGCCAGTCCGTGCTGACGTCAGCCAGATAAGTGAACTGACGCGAATAGTCGATTTAATCAAGACAGAATCCCGCCAGATAGATGTGCTGGTCATCAACGCCGGCATGGCCGAATACGCGACGATTGATGACATCACGCCGACACATTTTGATGCTGTTTTTGGCCTGAATGTGCGCTCACCGCTTTTTGCTCTGCAGGCAGCCCTTCCTCTGATGAAGGAGGGAGCGAGCGTCGTTTTGATAGGTTCGGTTGCCGATGTGATTGGCACGCCGGGATATGGCGTATATGGTGCCAGTAAAGCGGCACTTCGTTCTTTTGCCCGCACATGGACACGTGAACTCTCCGCCCGTGGCATCCGCGTTAATGTTGTCGCCCCCGGCCCTGTCGATACGGAGATGATGCGTGCAGCCTCTGAAGAGCTACGAAATGAGATAATCAGCACCATTCCCTTATCAAGAATGGGCAAACCTGAAGAAATTGCCAGTGCCGTCCTGTTCCTTGCAAGTGATGAAAGCAGCTATATAGCCGGAGCAGAAATCTGTGTGGATGGTGGCATGACACAGGTATGAGGCATGGCGTTCAGTTTCACTAAGATCAGAGAAAAGCTGTACGAGAAACGAACCGGGCGACGACCCGGTTTTTCTTTAGCCAGAATGGCTGTGCTCAAATTCCCGTTTATTTGTATCGGTGTCCGGCAGGCGGTATGCTGCGGCTTATTGCGGCATTGGCGCGCTCGCCGTTAATGAATCCGACATCATTTCAGCAAGGCCCGCTTCTGGCACAAAGCGGACATGTGCAATAAACAATGTTCGCTTTGTGAGGAATTGAATGTTTTGTGTTTATCATTCAGAAATTGTGAATAAACACTGGAGATAAGTGCGTTTTCCTGAATGATAAATAGCATCATTGGGTTTTAACGATAGCTAGAACGAAACCATCCCATCCCTTTTCACCAACAGTCTGAACTGCCGTCGCTTCAAGGCGCTCATCCTCAGAAATCATTTTTACAAATTTTCGCAGGCCTGTAACGTTCGGATCTTCACTACCAGATTCGATGACATTGCCACCGCGCACGGTGTTATCTGCTACGATAACAGTGCCTGGTTTCGACAATCTGATAGCCCATTCAAGGTAGTGGGGGTTATTCACTTTATCGGCATCGATAAAAATCAGGTCAAAAGGCGCATCAAGCGTGGGTAAGACCTCAAGCGCAGCTCCCCTGTGCAACGTGACGCGCTCAGCCAGCCCCGCTTTATTGATGTTCTGACTGGCCACTTCTGCATGATGGTCGTTGAATTCAATTGTCGTTATGCTTCCATGGGGTGGAAGAGCTTTGGCCATCCATAGGGTGCTATACCCCCCAAGTGTGCCTATTTCAAGAACACGAACGGCACGTGACATTTGCATGAAAATAGCCAGCATTTTTCCCTGCAAAGATGATACGTCATGTGTCGGCAAACCTTGAGCTGAGTTATTAGCGAGAGCGTATTTTAAATCTGAATCTTCAGGGGCTAGCTTTTCAGAAAACCAGGCATCTACCTGAGCCCATTTATCGGAATCTTGTGAAGGATAATCCGGAATGCGCATATGAATTTACTCTCCTCAAAAAACTTCAGTAATGAACCAGCCCACCATCTACAGCATACTGGCTGCCGGTAACATAGGATGCGTCATCGGACAGCAGGAAAAGTGCAACTGCAGCGGCCTCTTCTGCTGTTCCGGCTCGGCCTAAAGGAACCTGGCTTACCACAAAATCTTCAAACTGCTGACGTGACTCTTCTGGCATAAAGTGCCTGAAGTTGGTTTCAATCGGACCCGGCACCAATGTGTTAGCGCGGATACCGCGTTCAGCCAGCGCTGATGCCCAGCTTTTGACCATAGCGATAATGGCACCTTTCGTCGCTGCATACAGACTTGTCATCGCCGCACCTTCATAGACAGAGGAGGAAGAAGTTACCAAAATGGACGCGCCTGAATTGAGCGATTCGGACAGGGCTGCCAGCTATAGCATTGGGCCTCGCACATTAACGTTCATCATACGATTAAAAGAATCTGCCGTTACAGATTCCGGGGAGCCTACTTCAGCATAACCGCCATTTAGCCATAATCCATCAAGTGAACCCCAGTCGTTAATAGCCTCACCAAGCTCATGTATATCAGCTTCGCTTGCAGCATCGCTTTTCAGAATAAGCGAAGCTGCAGGAAGCAGACTGCGTGCACGCTCCAGTCTTTCTTCATTAAGACCGGTTATGGCTACATGGCCACGTTCCGTGACAATACGCTGAGCGCCTGCCAGCCCCATGCCACTCGTGCCTCCAGTAATTAGTATCCGTTTACCCTTAAATCTGCCCAAGCTTACAGCCTTATTTGTCTCTGGAATCAGCATTTAACTTACGTAAAAAAATACTATTCATCATCTGTTTCATTATGCAACGATGACATTGTTGCCTGAAGGTCCGCTTCTGGCACAAAGCGGACGCTAAAATCTCTTCCTTTGTCCGCTATAAGCGAGAAGCGGACATTTAAACCCCTGTTACCTGGTGCTACCCAGGTCCCGGTCACTTTCCAGACCTTTAAGCATAAGTGTGGCTTCTTCAATACGAACAAATAGCCCTGAATCATCTGTTTCAGCAAACATATAAACTTCCATCTCAACCTCTTCCCCATTGCGCTTAGTACACAATACGCGATGTCTGGTAGCATAGAGATTGCCTTCACGAAGTTCGTCATGCACATCAATTTTGCCGAAAGAAATTATTTCGCGAAGTTTACGAGCATGATGAGCAAAGCTATCTAAACTTCCCCACTCATTATCAGTGCGCTGCCGATAACCGGGACTAAAGTGGCGATTAAGTATCTCTTCCAGGGGGATTTCCTGTTGGTTAATAATCTCATCCAATACGTTAGCAATAGAAATCATTTTCATGGTCAGTCCTCATCATAAGTTATCAGTACTCTACAATCGACCTGATGGCTTCGGTACGGTATAAAAGACAATAAATACCTCAAATAAGCCAATATGACCGACCCGTTAATTCCATTCTCCCGGGCTTTTTCTTCTGATGGACCCACTTTGATTGTCGCGGCCCGCCAGTCGGATGCAATAAGGGAAACACCACGTCACCATCACATTCGTGGACAGTTACTCGGCGCTGAGCATGGGCTGCTTACGATCGATGCGGAAGAGTGTCGCTGGGTCGTACCGGCAACGCATGCCGTGTGGATACCTCCAAATATTCCGCATGGTCTGCGCTCGCACGGCCCATATTCAGGATGGAGTGTTTATATATCTGCTGCGGCATGTGGCGCATTATCTGATAAGCCTGCTGTGCTCTCAGTTACAAATCTGCTACGCGAAGCGATAACACGAGCAGCCTCCTGGAAGGTTGCAGAGCTTAATGCGCCTCAAAAACGTTTATCTGACGTTATCCTTGATGAAATCGGTTCGCTTCCCAGCGTTAATCTTGGGTTGCCAATGCCGCAGGATATACGGCTCTTAAAAGTTGCTCAGGTGCTGTCTGAGAGTCCAGATGACGGTCGCACACTTGAAGAATGGGCATTCTGGGCGGGAGTATCGTCACGCACACTGACACGGCGTTTCAGATCCGAAACCGGTTTTAGCTTTAATGAATGGCGACAGCGCATACGGTTACTCAAAGCTCTTGAGCTTCTTGCCGCAGGCAAGCAAGTGACGACAGTTGCACTGGAACTTGGATATGACAATGTGAGTGCCTTTATCGCCATGTTTCGCAGGGTATTTGGCACCACTCCTGCACGATTCAGAATTTAAATATGCAGGCCCGCATTAAGCATCGGCTTCTGGCTCAAAGCAGACGGTGCTTCTGATAAAACGCACTAATAAGCAGATTCAGGCTTTTATGCTGAAAAAGTTTCCTGCATAAAAAAGTAAAAGGGCCGGTGTCAGCCCTTAATTAAATGAAACGCTGTTAACGTAAAGATCAGAAACTCTGCCAGTTGTTTTCATCTGCTGCTGCAACGGCAGGACCTGAACGAAAAGACGATGGCGCGTGTGAAGAAGGTACCTCCTTGCTGCGGACCACCGTAGGGACGTGTGAAACCGGTTTAAGGGTAAAGTTATTGACCAACTGATTCAGTGATGTGGCCTGCTCCATCAGCGAATTTGAGGCGGCCGAGGCTTCTTCAACCAGCGCGGCGTTCTGCTGAGTGACATCATCCATCTGGTTAACGGCCTGATGCACCTGGCTGATCCCCTGTGACTGCTCACTGGCGGCCACAGAGATTTCATCCACAAGATCGGTAACCTGCCTGACGGCATCATTCATGCGTGACATATTACTGCCAACGCCCTCAGCCTGTTCGGAGCCTGCCTGGACAAAACTTATAGACGATTCGATCAGCTCTTTAATTTCACGGGCTGAAGAGGATGACCGCTGTGCAAGATTACGCACTTCACCTGCCACCACGGCAAATCCACGCCCCTGCTCCCCTGCCCGAGCCGCTTCGACAGCGGCGTTGAGGGCAAGAATATTGGTCTGGAAGGCAATACCTTCAATCAGCGCAATGATGTCAGTAATTTTTGCGGAACTGTCTTTGATATCGCCCATCGTTGACAGCAGTGTACGGACACGACCTGCGCTGTCTTCTGAAATGTCCTGTGCATTTTTGGCCAGCTGGCTGGCAAGCCGTGTGTTTTCTGCGGTCTGACGAACGGTTTCACTGAGTTCAGACATGCTTGCTGCTGTCTGCTCAAGCGACGCGGCCTGCTCCTCCGTGCGCGAAGACAGATCTTCGTTGCCGGCCGAAATCTGCGCCGATGCTGAACTGACAGACTGAGCCGACGCTTCAACCTTAGAAAGTGAGTCTGACACATTCTCAATCAGATGGTTAAAGGCGCTGGCGGTCAGGCCAATTTCATCCCGGCGACTCACATCTGCACGCAGCGTCAGGTCAAGGCGTTCACTGGCGGTTTCCATTACATGACGCATGCCGTTCAGCTGACGTTTGATGCCCAAAATGGTTCTGAGGGCGAAGAATGCAAGAATGATAATAGCCATGGCAGAACCGCCGATGAGGCTCCACACTGTTACGTTATAAGTGTGATCATTTTCTTTGCGCAGCGCATTACCAATGTCTACGTTGAGTTTCAGCTGTTTCTGAAAACCGGCATTAAGCTGACGCGCAGCGGCACCAATGCCGTCGTTACCCTGAAGGGAGCCGAGTGAAGCCGCATCATTTTGTGCACGAGAGGCGGCCAGAAAAGCCGGTAAAGTGTCCTCAACTTTTTTGATAGCGGCAAACGAACTTTCCGTTAACTGACGGTCCTCATCGCTTGAAATATCATTCTTCAGATAATACTGGTTGAGCGACTTAATCTGGCTAATCGCCCCCTCGATTTCCTTTTCCAGCACAGCCTGACGGCGCGGATCTGTCGCACTCTGGTGGCGGTAAAGTGAGATGACAAGCGCATTACTGCTGTCGACCATTTTCCCGATGTCCAGAATGGACGGAACCGTATTTTCCTGAACATAGTTAAAGCGGGACTGAAAGCCGCCCGCCACCAGCACTGCAACGATAACCATTGTCACCAGGGCAGCAGAAAGGAGTGAAAAGGTAAAGAGTAAACGCTGTGTAATGGTCATGTTATTTCCTGCCATAAAGGGATTCTGATGACTGATGAATATCAGTACTAACTCAAACATTCAGACGATTTATCGGCGGGAGAAAAATATCATTTAATAAAAATGATCAGAGAATGACCTATTACTGTGACAGGTGATGAAAACAAAGTTGGGCCGGGGACATAAACAGCACGTTCAACATGGTTCAGATTCGGTGAGTAAAAGCCTGAGGCAGACATGACAAATGGCACTTTTCACACTACGCGAAGTATAAATTATATGACGCATATGTCTTTATGTTCGCTCCAGTTGTTGCGACAGGTTTAACCTTACATCGGCAGGATGGCGTCCTTATTTACAGTAGAAACTGTTGTATTTGCATCCACTTCTGGCAGGCAGCGGAACAGCGCGGTAACGGCGCAGTTTTCGGCTGACGCGATCAGCCCTGAGCGCGAGGTCTGATGCGCAGGGACATGTTTACGTTGCCTGTATGCCCATGATCGTCCTGTGACGCACCTGCGGGTCACGGCTGTACGTTCATTTCGACTTTCCTGTACGATGCGAGTGGCCTGGTGGGTTCGACAGGCTCTTCCCCCGCTCGATATCGATGCGGGCCCGGTATGTCAGCGCAACACGGCGTCGTTGAGAGGACAGGAATGAAAAACCCCCACTGTCGCTTCAGGTTTTCAGTTCACACGCTCTGTAGACAGGCTGTTCTCCGCCCTTTTTACGGATTGTTCACGATGTTCCTCCTTGCGGTTCTTTGCCTGACGTCCGCGTTATCGCGCGCTGCCGATCTGCCGGACGGCTTTGCCAAAGGCGTGACGGGCGGTAGCGGTGGCGCGGTTGTTCATCCCATCCGCACTGATGATCTGGTGAAGGCGTTGTGCGCCACCTATGACCGACACGGAAACTGTACGGATGATCGTCCCCGGATCATCGCTCTGGATCATACCGTCGATTTTCGTGGAACGGTCATGGTCAACGGCAAAGCCACGACCACGGAAAGGGGTTGCATGGCAAATGCCTGCCCAGGAGGCGGTGGCCAATGGGCGCGCAACGGTGCCAACCAGTTTTGTCAGGGCAAAGCGCCGGTTTGGGTGACCTATGATAATGCCGGTTTAGACCGTCTTAAGGTGGGATCAAATAAGACGCTGATTGGTGTAGGGGCACATGCGGGGATTCAGGGCATCGGGCTTTACGTCGGTGGCGGCGTTCACAACGTGATTATCCGCAATCTGACACTGTCAGATATCAATCCGCAGCTGGTCTGGGGAGGGGATGCCCTTACCATTGATAATGCGGAGGGTGTGTGGATTGATCACAATACTTTCGCCCGCATTGGCCGACAGATGATTGTCACGGGCTGGGGCTCCGCGTCCCATGTCACGCTTTCCGATAACGAATTTGACGGCAGAACACCCTATTCCGCAACCTGCGACGGTCACCATTACTGGGTCTGGCTGTTTCTGGGACACCATGACACATTAACGGTCGCGCGCAATTATGTTCATGATACCTCCGGGCGTGCCCCGCATGCCGGTGGGATGGGCAATGCCAGTGTCCTGGCGCAGCTGGTTAACAATGTCTTTGTCAATCTGACGTATCAGGGCGCGATAATGTCCAGAACACCCTCTTCGCGTCTGCTGGTGGAAGGTAACGCCTTTGAGAATGTGGCTCATCCGCTGTTTAACGACATCAGGCAGCCCGGTAATGCCTTCGCGCTTTTTGATACGAACGCCGCCGCTGGGGAAAACGCCTGTCTGAAAAATCTGGGCAGGCACTGTGTCAGTAATCTGCAAACCCAGAGCGGCACCGACTATCGCCCACAAGATATCTCGGTCCTGGAGGCTTTCAGATACGATCGCGCCTGGCTCGTCTCGCCTGTTTCCGCAGAGGTGGCCAGCGTCCAGGTGCCCCGTGAAGCTGGCGTGGGCCATATTCACAGTCCGGTGCGGTAAGTTTTTAATGTGAGGGTTTCCCCGATGGCACGTTTATTGTTGCGCATTTTTGTCTTCTGTCTGTTCAGCAGGCTGGGCGTTGCCAGTGCCTTCGGCGTGACACACTCCGGCAACACTCTGGTGGTGGATACCGGTGCCGATCTGGTGTTTAGCATCGATGACCGCAACGGTGATCTTACATCAATGCGGTTTCATGGCAGTGAGCTGGCATCACCAGAGCACAAGGCCTCACAAGTCGCCTCCGGACTGGGGCACGCGCAGGTTGCAGTGAAAACGGCAGGCGATGTCATTGTCATCAGTGCGCAGGCGGGGGAACTTATCCACTACTACCTCGCCAAAAAAGGCCGTAACGCCCTGTATATGGCGACCTACGCGCCCGCGCTTCTGCCGGTCGGGGAACTGCGTTTCGTGACGCGTCTGGATGTCAAAAAATTCCCAAAGGCCGACTGGGGCAACGATTCAAACGTCGGAAAAGCGATTGAAGGCAACGACGTCTTTTTGTTGCCTGACGGACGGACCAGTTCCAAGTTTTACTCCGCCCGTCCCATGATTGATGACGATCTGCACGGCGTCCACGGCCCGGGCGTAGCGGTCTTTATGCTGACGGGCAATCATGAGCTCAGTTCGGGTGGCCCGTTCTTTAAAGACATCGCAACGCAAAAAACGCAGATGACACACGAGCTGTACAACTATATGTATTCCAGTCATACCCAGACAGAACCGTTTCGACCGGGGTTGCATGGTATCTATGGGCTGTTGTTTACGACCGGAGAGAAGCCCTCCGCCACGTTAATCGATGTGGGATTTATTCATGCGTCACTGGGGCTGAAAGGGTTTGTCGATCAGACTAAACGCGGCACGCTGTCAGGTATGGTGACAGGAATGAGCGATCGTCCTGCCGCCGTTGTCGGCCTGCGAAACGCCAGCGCCGAATACTGGACGCGCGTGGACAGTCAGGGGCGTTTTACACTGACGGGCGTGCGTCAGGGGCACTATCAGATAACGCTGTACGATAAGGAACGGGAAGTCGCGCAACGTACAGCAGAAATCCAGGCCGGCAGACAAACTCAGATTGCATTAGCCGCACAGACCTTACCGGGTCAGGTTATTTGGCAGACGGGTTCACCGGATGGGACTCCGTCGGGGTTTCGTAACGCCCGTTTGCTGATGTCCGCTCACCCGTCCGATCGGCGTATGTCGCCCTGGACAGCCGCTGATTACCTTGTGGGAACCGCATCAGAAAGCGACTTTCCTGCCGCGCAGTGGCGGGATATTAACTCGCCAACCCGCATCCGTTTCATGCTGTCCCGTCACGATGTGCATGATTTAACTTTACGGATTTTTATTACTCTGGCGCAGTCTGGAGGACGCCCTCAGGTCAGCGTCAATCAACGCTGGACCGCGCCGATTCCGCCGGCTTCTGGCCAGCCTGCGAGTCGGGGGATCACCCGCGGCACTTTCCGGGGCAATAATGCGCTTTTTACTTTTGTCCTGCCGGCTTCCGCCCTGCAGGCAGGAATTAACACACTGGATATTAATGTGGCCTCGGGGCAAAAAGGCACAGGATTTCTGAGCCCAGGCTTCGTCTATGACAGTATTCAGTTAGTACGATGAGCGGCGCGTTATCAGACCTGAAAAGGCGGAGAAAACGCTGTCTCCATCGCGGTCAGGTTCCCCAGTGACGGCGCACAACAGCCTTGATGACAGGATGTGTTTCTGCCTCTTCCAGCGAAGCACAGAAAGCGGGTCTGGTGCGGCTGAGATGCGCACGCGTATTGCTCCAGCGGCTCACGACACAGGCCAGCATTTCAAGCGCGCCGGGGTTAGCAGGCTGCCATGCGCGCGTGTCAAAAAAGAGATCGCTGAACATGTCCCACTGGTCATAGAGTTTTTTGACCGCCCCCTCGGCCAGCTGCTTACGCTGATCCGGCGAGCCCATATCCAGCCATCTTTCCGGGTAATCAATGATGCCGATGGCGGCATAACAGTTTGCACTTATATACACCAGCCCCCGTAATTGCTGAGCACGAACGTTGGCGTCAGTTGAAAGGATGCCGGCATCAGGACAGGCCATACCAAGATAAATCATGATGGCTGCACTTTCAGTCAGCACGGCCCCGTCAGGCAGGATGAGCGTGGGGATCTGGACCAGCGGATTCAACCGCTTTAAGGTTTCAAACCCACTGTCTTTGTGCCATGAACTCGCCTCAACCGTTGTGTATTCCGCCCCGGCCAAACTGAGCGCCATCTCAATCGCGGCGGCGCCCGAACGTGCGCTTCCATAGAGTGTGTACATATAAGATACCCTGTATGCGTTAATCCCGCGCCCTGAGGCGAGCCTGCATACATATTACCAGCAGTGATGACGTTCATCAGGGTGGCACCAGAAGCAGCATAACTCCCTGCTACAGATGAGAATAAAGGCGGTATTGAGTAATCGCGTAATAAGCATCGGACAAAATCAGGCACGTTATCGACGCGAAAAGAATTACATCATGTCTTAAACAGGTTTCTTTTTGAAATAACAGCGCGTGTTTTGATGTTGCTCAGCGTCTTCATATACGCCATTGATGACGAAACACGGTCATATTTATCACTCTTCTCGTGGCGTTACTTAATAAAAAGAAAGTGACAGCGAATTCCCCGCTCCTCGTTACAGACAGGATCAGGGACTTCCGTAACAGAATTCCCCTTCTGCTTGCGCCAGGACGTTGTATGCAGGAGTCAGCATTAATGGGCATAATGTCCAAAAAACTGAATCAGTGCCCTGGCCGTCGCTTCAGGTTGCTCCTCCGGCTGAAAATGGCCGCAATCCGCCAGCCGCTGGCTGTGAATATCGTCCCCATACGCTTTCAGGGTGGCGGCCATATCCGCAATAGAGCCCTGATCGGCTGACAGCCCCAGTACCGGCATCGTCAGGCGTGTTTGCTGTGCAAGCGCAGCATTCTGTGCCGCTGACTGTGACAGGGCGCGGTAAAACGCCAGTCCTGCGCGCAATCCACCAGGGGCTTTGAGCAAGCGTTCATATTCGTTAATTTCCGTCTCGCCGTAACAGCGGTGGTCGGCCGCTTTCTCCCGAAAGAACCATTCCAGATAAATGCGCTCACGCCCCGTCAGTAAGGCTTCGGGAAGATCCGCGACGGCATTGAAGGCGAAGTGCCAGGTCTTCCAGGATTGACGGGAATCAGTAGGCAACGTATCCGGCAGCGATATGCCGGGAATACCGGCGTCCATCAGGGTCAGCGCCCGGATCTCCTCGCCGTAAAGCATCGCATAAGTAAAGGCGACCCAGGCACCGACGTCGTGTCCAGCCAGAAAATACCGGCCTAATGCTAACGATGCGACGAAGGCGTGCAGTCGGCTGGCAACCGTTTGAGTATCGTAGCCCGCAAGCGGTTTATCGGTATCGCCCTGGCCGGGTAAATCGACGGCCACAATGCGAAAGTGCGCCATCAGACCGGGCATAACCTTTCGCCAGGCAAACCAGCTTTCAGGGAAACCGGCCAGCAACACCAGCGGAAAGCCATCTGGTCGGCCACCGGTGACATAATGAAAACGCAACCCTTCCACACGTGCAAAGCAGTGACGAAAACCGTCGGGCGCATCAGGGATCACAGAAGCAGACATAACCTGTTCCTCTTGTCATACGATCACTCGTCGGCAACCGACAGGTGCGTGAATGAAAACAAACCCGACGGACGGACTTGTGCCATTTTCTGGTGAACCAACCCGACCGGCAGTCGCCCGCACAATCGTGATAACCGCCCCGTTTTCGCACACAGCTTCCTGAGCGGCCTGTTCATTTCGTGTGACCTGAACACGTTCATTAACCCGGTCAGCAACGGACTCAACGTCGGGAAACGGCTCGGCAGTACGCTGTCAGGTCCGCAGAGTACGGGATCGAAGCCGGCTTCCAGTCGGAAGAACACCTCGTCGCGAGCGTTGGATGTACGCCAGTATTTTCAGCGTCCGGCCGATAGATCGGTATCGTGCGTAAGAATCGATGCTTTACCTACTCCTCGCATTCCCTGGTGAAGCGCCAGAAAGCTCTCTGCCGCAGCGGTTTCATTCGCCGTTGCCGCCACAGAGCCGTCCTGTTCGCCCGCTTCTGTCAGGGTCTGACAGTTTGGAAATGATCATTTCCTATATAAATCTGCAGCGGTTATCATGTCAAGCTCAATGCTTCACTTCATAACACGCTAGCTGAGATACCTGGCGACAACGCGAGGCGGGCTGAATACGAGCCGTAACAGGGATGTCAGGATGGCGCATTCCGCCGTTCCAAGGCCATCCCGTTATTCTGCCCCCTTATCTGAGGTCTGTTTAGGAACGGTATAACCAGGAAACATACGAAATTGTCAAGGCGAATTATAATTTAATCGCTTTGACAGGCATCATTAAATGTTGCCGGGGAAAGATACACAGCAAAATTCACTTTTATAACGAGAACAAAATGAAAATTTCAACCCGTCTGACTGCAGGTTTCGGTCTGCTTATCCTTCTGTTTATTATCTGCACAGGCACGGCGCTCAATGCCCTTCATAAAGCCCGGGCAAGCATGGATATCGTCGTGAATATCAAGATGAAAAAATATCAGCTTGCGCAGGATATGCTGGGGGAATTAAGGGAGATGGCTATTGATGTCAGAACGCTTGGCCTGCTTAGCGATCCGGTTGCTATGAAACCCGTCGCTGCGCAGATGGAAAAAAATAAAGCTGACTTCATTGCCAATCGTCAGGCGCTGGGCGATCTGTTGCAGATCGACTCGCTTCCGCCGGGTCGCGCGGCCTTTAAACGACTGACCGACACCGAGAGCAAGTTCTTCAGCATCTTCGCCAAAGCCAGTCAGCTTGGGCTGGCCAACCGTGATAAAGAATTTTTCGAGTGCCTGACAAAAGAGGTACAACCTGTCCAGGATAAGATGCTGAAAGATCTGCTGGTCGTCACTAACATTCAGCAGAAAACCAGTCTGGCCGAGGTGCAGCAAAACAGCGCGGCTACCGCCCGTGATACCCTTTTTCTTTTGCTGCTCGCCGGGGCTTCGGTGCTGGTGGGCGTGGGTGCCTGCGTCGTGGTGATCCGCATCCTCATGCGTCAACTGGGCGGTGAGCCCGCACAGGCCCAGGCACTGGCTGCGACCATTGCGGCTGGCGATCTGACCTCGCCTGTCGTGCTTCGTCGTAATGATACCACCAGCCTGCTGGCCTCGCTCGACAGTATGCAGGCGAACCTGCGCGGGCTGGTCTCGCAGATCAAGGATGCCTCGGCTTCCGTTTCTCTGGCGGCTGATGAGATTGACCAGGGTAATACCGAACTCTCATCCCGCACCGAGCAACAGGCAGCCGCCCTGCAGGAAACCGCCGCCAGCATGGAGCAACTCACCGCAACGGTGAAGAGCAACTCGGCGGGTGCGCAGCAGACAGCCGACGCGGCACGGGGGACGGCGCAACTGGCGCGCGAGGGGGAATCTGATATGCAACGCATGACACATACCATGCATGACATTTCGGTCAGCGCCACCAAAGTGCGTGATATTACCTCGGTGATCGAGAGCATCGCCTTTCAAACTAATATCCTGGCCCTCAATGCCGCAGTAGAAGCGGCTCGCGCGGGTGAGGAAGGGCGCGGTTTCGCGGTAGTTGCAGGCGAAGTACGCACGCTGGCACAGCGCAGCGCCACGGCCGCGCGGGATATTAAAATCCTGATTGAACAGGCCGTAACACAGGTAGAAAGCGGCGTGAACGTAGCCTCTTCCACCGGACAAAGCATTTTGAAAATTGTGGGAATGGTCGGCGAACTCGCGGAGGCGATGGATAACATCTCTCTGGCCTCTTCAGAGCAGATGCAGGGTATTTCGCAGATCAGCGTGGCGGTGAGCCAGATGGACGGTGTGACGCAGAGCAACGCCGCGCTGGTTGAAGAGTCTTCTACGGCCTCGCGTTCGCTTTCTGAACAGGCGCATGCCCTGCGCGGCATGGTGGAGGCGTTCCGTGTCTGAGCCCCATCCGCAGCCTGATGCGCCAGAGAACGATCCGCTTAACATCGCGAAGATAAGTGCGCTGAAGGCCGATATTGATGTCATTTTTATTCAGCTCAGGCACGGTGGCTACGCCAGTATGGACACCTTTGCCAATAACTGGGCGCATCTGATACGTCGGGTTCAGGACATAAAGCCCCTGCTGAGTCGGCCCGGCGTCACCGAAACGTTGCTGCGCACGGATGTGCGGCTGACGGCAGATCTGATGGCGATCAGTTATGCCGTAGAAATCATTGAAAATTTCATGGCCTGCGCCGCACAGCAGGCGAAAGACGGGAAAGACCGACAGGGATAAACGATGGCGCGGACGCTCAGGGGGGCCGCGCGATTGCCTTCAGCCTGCATGCAACAGAGCATGGCCCGCCGCGTTTTTCAGGCGGGATTTTTTTTACCTGAATCAGGTGCTGATTTCGGCTGTGAATCCCCTTTTCAACGGCACTTTCGTGTTGGTCGGGCGAAGAGCCTGTCAACTGAATATTCCTTCACGCCTTATGCTGACCCTACTCCGCCAGGCAGGCATTGTGATGCAGACGAGCCAGCCAGGCTTTTGGGGCTACGCAGCCCTGTTATTTAAGTTTCCCGACTGAGTTTATTAAGCTCAGACATCGCCTGACGAACCAGCCAGAAGCCAGGGGAATAAAACGCCCGACCGAGTTTTTCAGCCACGGCTGGCGTAACGGTCAGCGTGCCGCGCAGGAGGAACCGGGCCTCATGCATCTGCAGCCCGGAACGGCGGCAGAGCTGCTCTACGCTCATATTGTATTCGGCTAACAAAGACGCCAGAAAGCGTCCGACTGAATGCTCGTCCATAAAGCCTCACTTCTTCCATGGTTTCCCCCGAGCATAAAACACTCATCAGCCCTGTTCAATACGCATGCAATATCTTATTGGGATAAGCGAAACGCTAAACGAGGGCGCGTAAACGGGCAGATTCCCCTGCTCCGTAGGCTTCACACCGCCTGATAAAAAGCGGCAGGATTTAGCCGGATAAAGGCGTTTGCTTTATAAAGACGGGCTCATTGTGGCCCCGCCCCCTCAGCGGCAGAACACAGACCAATACATATGTCGGCGTTATGCTAAATAAAGACGCTGAACGCATCGGCTTCTGTATAGGCCAGCTGCGAAGCCCGACGTTCCGGCCTGGCAGCAAGATAGCTGGCCACCAGATTAAAACCCAGGGTATAGCCCAGCCAGCGCGGCATATCGCCGGCGCCATAAAACCACTTGCTGTGATCGTAATCGGTGCACAGCCAGTCCTGATGCAGTTGTGGCAGATAAGCGTGAATCAGTTCGGCGTTGATGCATTCCCACAGTTCAGGTTCTCCGCCAAAAAGCTCAAGCACGAAATGCCCGGCCAGCCCTTCAGAAACACACGCTTCGCCCAAGGTGGTGCCATAGCCGGGACCTGCCCACCGCGCGGCATGATGAAGTTCATGCGCGAACATCCGTTCAAGCGATTGTGCCGCATTTTGGCAGAATGCAGGATTGTCAGGATCAACCGTCACATACACGATCCCGGGTTCGGGGCAAAATCCGCTATGCCCTTTTTCCGGAACAACTCTGTTTCCCGTTTTAACCACCACATCCAGCGCCGGGAGAGACATAAGGCTATCCGCACGTCTGTGCGTCGCCGTCAGGCAGTCCTTAATCCAGTCACTGTGTGCGGTGAGTGTCTTTTGCGCATCCAGAAAGTGCAGCATCATATAAGACATCGTCTTACCCCCCCAGCCCGTCAGGAAATGACACTATTCTGTCAGATCTTATTGTGCTGAAAAAACTGTCGCCCCGCGCCTGCATCGCGCACAGTGTGGGTTTTCATTTGTGTGCCTGCCGCTGGCTTAATGGGCCCCGCTCACACCGGGTTTACGGTCACAACCAGAGGCGGGATTTGATTCTATTCTCCCCATGCGGGAACGTGTTTTTGAAGTTGATAAGCTGCCGACCGGCTTTACATGCATCCTGAGTCTGGAGGACAGCAGCCAGTGCCCTTCCCGTAGAAAGGTGCTGACTTTATCGCCTCTTTCCTTTACGGGGTCAACGCGAAAACAGGCTGACTCCTGGAGGTTTTATCGTTTCCCGTTAAGAACGGGCAGCACACAATCAGCATCACGTCCCGCTTACCGCGCTGCCGCGTTTAACGCTTTATAGCAAAAATGCAGCCGGCGAGAAAACATCACCGGGGCGTTTCCCAGCTAAAAAAAACTTTAATTAAATTTATATTAACCACTTCGCCTTCCAGGTCGCCAGTATGTCACCATGCTGTACAAAGGGGGCTTAATCCAACGTCTCGCTTGGCTTAAACACACAACAAAAAGAAAAAAGATATCAGCTCCGCTTCTCTGTAACCGCCTAAAACATAAAAAAAATTGCTGGATAAATCCGAAACTCCACTATACTGACCAGTGCACTTGTTATCTCCCTACATGGCTGTACACAGAAAATTCCCTGTCGTCAGCCTCCCTGTAAGCTTCAGGAGAACGAAATGAAAAAGAGTAAGATGTTAACTGGCCTGCTGGCCGTTTCAGCTGCCGTCGCGATGTTCAGCAGCGTGAGCGTGCAGGCGCAGACGCCAACGAGCGCGGCGCAGAGCACCACAGCTGGACAAACAGGGACAAAGCTTAGTTCCGGTGACGAAAAAGCAATCAAAGACATGGCGCAGGCAAATATCAATGAAATCGCTGCCGCTAAAATCGCGCTGAGTAAGGCTGAAAGCAGCGAAACCAAAGCCTTCGCGCAGAAGATGATCGATGATCACACCAGTGCCTTGACCAAAGTGCAGACCGTCGCTCAGCAAAAAGGGGTTACGCTGCCGACCGCGCCTGATGCTAAACATAAAGCCATGGCCACTAAACTGGAAAAACAGAGCGGCAAGGCTTTTGACAAGATGTATATGGAAAATGCCGGCGTCAAAGACCACAAGATGGTGTTGTCGACGCTGGAAAGTGACGCGAAAAAGATAAAAGATCCCGATGTGAAGGCGCTGGCAGACGCCCATACTCCGGTTGTTGAGCAGCACCTGAAGTCCGCCCAGGACGCGTCAATGTAAGGCTCTGTGCCAGCCATCAACTAAACAGGTTGTCCGGTGAACTTTTGTCATGCCGCCCGGGCAACCTCTTATTCAGCTTTTCAGGACGGTAACGCGTTTACGTCTGAATCCAGTACGGTCCCGGCCTGCCAAAAAGATACCCTTGCATTAAAGGACATTCATATGTCCTGAGCCAGGCCGCCTGAGCCAACGTTTCCACACCCTCTGCAGTCACTTCCACGTTCAGTTGACGGCACAGTGAAAGAACAGCACTGACGATGGCTGCCGCCCCGGCATCCTGGTGCAGATCGCTGATGAATGACCTGTCTATCTTTATTCTGCTGAAAAGCCCGGAACTGAGGTGGCTCAGTGAAGAAAACCCCGTGCCAAAATCATCCAGAACGACATTAATGCCTGTCTCCCGAAACTTCCGTATCACTTCGTAACTGAAATCCGGGTTGTCGAACAAGGCCGATTCGGTAATTTCCAGTTCGAGCCTGTTGGGATGTAGCCCACTATGGATGAGAACGTTTTTCACCCTGTCAGACAGTTGCGGGTCCCTGAACTGTCGGGGGGAAATGTTTACGGCTATCCGCTCCTGTCCTGACCAGCCCGCCATATCCGTACAGGCGCGCGCAAGCGCGAAGGCACCGATATCATGGATAAGTCCGGTTTTTTCAGCAAGAGGAATGAAAATATCTGGCGGCACACTTCCTCTCACAGGATGATGCCAGCGCAGCAGGGCTTCATAAGCCACAATCTCTTCACTGACGCTGCAGACAACAGGCTGATAAAAAAGCTGTAGCTCACCGTTTTCCAGTGCCCCACGCAGGTCGTTTTCCAGGCTGAAGCGCTCTGCTGCAGAGCGGGCAAGCTCATCGGTAAAGATGACCCAGCCGTTACGTCCGGCTGACTTGGCCGCATACAGGGCAATATCCGCCGCCGATAACATACTTTCAGCATCCCGCGCATAGCCGGGAAAGAGGCAGACGCCGAAGCTGCAACCCGACGTGACTTTCCGGCCCTTCAGCATGAACGGCTCCTGCAATACGGCCGTAAGACGTGATGCCGTTTCGCTGGCTTCAGAGGCTGAGCTGATGCCTGGCAGGACGGCAACAAACTCGTCGCCGCCTGTACGGGCCAGTATATCTTCAGGGCGCAGGACGGATTGCAGCCGCGCGGAAACCTCAATAAGCAGTGCATCTCCGGTAGGATGTCCCAGCACGTCATTGATACTTTTGAAACGATCGATGTCGGACACCATGACGGCAAAGGGGCTGTCACCGCTAAGAAGCGTCTCCAGTTCGGGCATCAGGCCCCGCCGGTTGAGGAGCCCTGTCAGTGGGTCATGAAGGGCGAGGTGATTCGCCCTTGCCGCAGCCTGAAACTCCGCGGTGACGTCCAGGATGGTATACAGAAGATAGTCTTCTCCCCCGCCCGAATTAAGCCTTTCAGCCGTGATGCGGAGTGAAAAGGCCGGCTCTGTCGCCGTCGACGAGACCGTTTCGCTGAAACCTTCATCGGGAAGAAGCGTAAAGGCTTGCCTGAACACACCCGCCAGATCGTCTGGCAGATCCGCGTGAAGCGAGGTTTGCGTGTTACCGCTCAGCACCAGTTCCTGCAAACAGGGCAAATTTCTGGCAGTCGGGTTGGCGCGTATAATGTCGCCGGATTTTGCGTCACACAGGATAAGCGCACAGGGCGTGTGACAGAAAACCGCGTCAAGCACCTTATTGGCGTCTGACAACTCCGTTTCTCTTTTCAGGATAACCTGTTGAGCGATGCGTAATGCCGCCCTTTCCTGATAATCATGCGTGACGTCGCGCACGATTTTAATAAATGCCGCATGTTCCTGATCGGAGGGATTAAGGAATTCAATTTCTACGGATGCACGAAATGCGCTGCCGTTTTTCCGCAGCCGCCAGCCTTCGCCTGTAAACTTGCCATGCTCGCGGGCCTCTCTCAGGTTTGCCTCAGGTATGTTCCTGGCCTGTTCATCTTCATCATAAAAAACCGAAATATGTTGCCCTCTGATATCACGGCTGTCCCAGCCCTTAATCTCGCGGCACCCCAGATTCCAGCTCATGACTTCTCCGGTTGAAGACAGCAGGTATATTGCGCAAAGAGACGTTCTGGCCACGGCGGCCCCCAGTTGGTCATTGGTTACGGATTTCATGCGGCTGTCCTTGAAAAGTTCACCGACCTGTTCGGAGATGATCCTGCTTTACAGATGAGTATCGGCGCCGGTGGCCTAAAACAGTGACACAATTTTGTAAAAATTTAGTCAGAGAAAAAAGAGCGACAGGTATTTCTACCTGTCACAAAATAATGCATGCAAGACGGTCGCAATGTTATCCGCTTCTGGCTCAAATCAGCCCCCTCAAATCCGGGGGATGGTTTCAGAATGTTGTCCAGTTTTCTTCCGCATCTTTCCCGGCTGGTCGGCTGGAGTGAGGCGTTGTCGTTGAGGCGGAAACCGTGACCGGCGCTTCAACCAGTGCGGTTTGAGCGACGGGCGATAACGGCTCTGACAGCGTAAAAACAGAGACGGACTGCAGCAATATATCGGCCTGTTCGCGCAGACTTGCTGCCGCTGAAGCGGACTCTTCCACCAGGGAAGCATTCTGCTGCGTCACATCATCAATTTCCGTCACGGCAATGCTGACCTGTTCAATTCCGCGAGCCTGTTCTGCGGTGGCGGCGGTGATTTCCTCCACCCTGTCAGTCAGTTGACCGACCGACGAAACCACGGCAGACATGGTGTCAGCAGAACGCGCCACCAGTGAAGTCCCTTCGCTGACGCGCTGTGCGTTGGCTTCGATGAGCTGACGAATCTCCCCTGCCGCTGTTGCACTGCGTTGCGCCAGCGAACGGACCTCACCAGCCACCACGGCAAAGCCACGCCCCTGCTCGCCTGCCCGCGCGGCTTCGACAGCGGCATTAAGCGCCAGAATATTGGTCTGGAAAGCAATGCTGTCAATCACTGACGTGATATCCGCAATGCGTCCTGAGCTCTCACCAATTCCCTTCATGGTACCGGTGATATCTGTGGTGATGTCATTACCCTGGCGGGCAACGTCACGCACCGTTACCGCCAGCATCGCGGCCTGGCTGGCATTGTCTGCGTTATTCCTGACCGTGACGCCCAGTTCACCCATTGTGGCGGCGGTCTGTTCCAGCGCGCTGGCCTGTTCTTCAGTGCGCTGTGACAGATCGGTGTTTCCCTGAGCTATCTGCAGGCTCGCGGCGGCAACACTCTCCGCGTTCACCCGGACAGCGCTGACGGTTTGTACCAGTGAATGCTGCATCCCACGAATCGCTATAAGGAGTTTTCCGGTTTCGTCACGTCCTTTGACCGGCACTTCTGCAGTCAGGTCGCCGTCAGCAATGCGCTCTGCGGCCTGCAGCGCGATGTTTACGGGCCTGACAATGCTGCGGGTAATAAACCAGGCCAGGGTTGCTGCCAGCACAATAGCCGCCACGCTGAGGGAGACAAGAACAACCTGAGCGCTGCGCTGCTCTGCCGCTGCTTTGGCACCGGCGGTCTTCATCTGCTGGCCCTGAAAGGTCGCAAGGTCTGTGATAGCCTTTGTGTATTCGTCCTGCGCCTCATAAGCGGGTCCGGTGAGCAGCCGCGTTACCTCATCCCGCTTACCTTCCATGCCCAGTTTTACCGCCTGTTCAGAGTAGGCAAGATACTGCGTACCGGCCCGTTTCATCACGGCGATGAGCTCACGGCTTCTGGGCGCATGAAGTATCTGATCGACTTTATTAAAAGCCGTTTCAAGCCGTGCGCGGGACTGCTCATAGTTTTGTTTCAGTCTTTCTTTTTGAGCCGGGTCATCGACCAGTGCGATACTGCGGACCATACGACTCATATCCGTAACGTAAAAGCGCAGGTTACTGGCAGCGGTCGCTTTATCAAAACGATCGCCAGCCAGTTTATCCACGGTGTCGCCCAGGGAGTCGATACGAATTAAACCGGCCAGCGCAATACCGATAAGAAGAAGCAGAATAAAGCCAAAAGCGGCACCCAGTCGAATGCCGATGCGTATGTTGTTCATTACCTTTCCTCGGTTAAAATATGAAAATAAAATTATTCAGAGCCAGGGTTCAGACCTGACGAGCCTAATCCCGCGCGCGTTTTACCGCTCTCTTTCAGCAAACAGCGATCAGGATGATTAAGCTGTTCGGGAACAAGCTGCGCGCAATTTATAATCAGGTGCCGTTTTAACACCCTGTTTAACGGGACTGGCCGCACAGAGAAATACGTGTTTGTGGCTTCCTCATGACGTAAGTACGTGAGGAACGGCATCGCAGGCAGTCCCTCCGCATTGATTAACGCAGTAGTGACAGCATGGTCTGCGCCAGCACAGAAGACAGGCGCACAATCGCCCTGCGCAGTGAAGACGGTGAAAGCGTGAGGTTAGTCTGGGTAACCCATGACAGCCTGGTTATGTGGCTAACGGTCATGTTAAATCCTTCTGGTAAAAGCGCGTTTATCCCGTTTTAAAGTTATCGTCACTGTAGTTACTTTCTTTAACTGTGACATACATCAATTATTTTAAAGCGTTATTACACACATCTTAATTCGCTCTTAATGTACGGCGATGGAGAGAAACACAGCCAGGCCGAGCGCGTAACGGTTCCGCTACGCGCAAAAAGCGGCCGTTCGCGCCAGCCTCCGTCAGGCGCAGAGTTCTGACCATGACATAAAGCCGAACCATTCGGACACTGACGGATAACAAAAGCGTGATGACCGGGGGCAGGATGGAATATCAATGCGGAAGTTTTTTGCCGTTTACGCTTGCAGGGAAGTGCCTGCAGGACCAGGCTGATTGAGGCTATCCCTCTAAGGAAAGATCTTGTTGCATGGAAGATGACTTAACCGCCTACGGGCGGTTTTTTTTATCCCGATAAAACAGAGAAGAATCAACATTATCAGGGATGATGAGCCGTTCAGGCGCTTTTCGCGTATCCTCACTGAAAATCATGAGCCCGCCCTGAAGAACAGGGCCAACAGCGTATAAAACTTGTTAACGAGACGGCCCGGCAGGCTTACCGGGCCACTGATTTACAGCCCTTTCGTCTTGTTAATCCAGTACTGCTAAGGTCCTCTTTAAAACAGGCGGGGAAAGCCGCAAGCCCGCAAGTCGCAAAGGCGGCCCCTCAACCAGTCCGGGAAGCGGTTTCCTGTGCGCTGCCCCGGCGGCTTGCCTTACCCCCTTTTCGTCCGGCCTCAACCGCTCTTTCCGGGTTATTTTTAAAATTACCGCTACTGGCGGCTCCGCCTTTCCTTCCGGCTTCCGCCGCGCGCTGGGGATTTTCCGCGAAATTTCCCGCGCCACCACGTCTGTTGCTCATATCTGTTACCTTTTGATTGTGTAAAATGTTTATGAGGATATAAGCATGGCTGTAATTTTGAATAAAAACAGGAATAAACATAGATTTACGTCGGAAGAATAAAGGGTTTTAGATTCACCGCTTCGCTTTCTACAGATTTTTTATCTATTTAAAACAGCGTTAACAAAATAAAATTTGTACACCATGATTGGGTCGTGTACAGTTTCCACACCCGGTCTTTTAAGAAGATTCTTACCACCATCCCGAACAGGTTTGCTGCTTGTCTTCTTCTTTACGAGACAGCGCTTGCAGGAGTCAGCCTGCGGGACCTGACGCAGCGTATGCTTATTAACGATGCTGGCTCCCGGGCGGACAAGGCATGTTCTGATTTTACAGTTTCGGGTGGCCGGGACTACACTCGAAAAACATACAAAAATGATGCTTTAGCGCAATACCGCTTGTCCGCCGCAACGGACTTTTACTGCCAGCAACAAGAAGGTTGATATGTTCAGGAGTGAAGAAGAAAAGGTAAACATTGTTATCGGCGAAGCCCTGCTGACGCTGCTTGAAGATGATGCAGACATAAGTTCTGAGGCGCTGCGCGTGCAGCTGAACAGGATGCTCGAAACGGAAACTGATGATGCCCGGCGTCAGCTTATCGATCACGCTTTGCGCCAGACCCGCAGACTTTTAAGCGGCGCAGCCAGTGAAGACAGCAATTTTTTCGGAGAAAGACATCTCCAGTTATGGGCGGGAAACGGCCACTAACTTCCTGACAGCATCGGCTGATACACGTGGCAGAGCGTGTCGCAGAGGTCAGTGAACTCTGCGTTTCATCATCAGCACGGCCTTCTCACAGCCTGCCCGCACCCGCCAGTCTCCGGTTTCCTGCCCCAGGCGGTGTAGCGCGCAGATAATCTCTTCTTTCTTTACACTGGCTTTTTCGCTAAGCAACTGCGAGATAACTTTACCCGCCAGTTCAAGCGCTTTTTCTTCGGTATCTTCTCTGGACCCCATGAAGCCTCCGTAAAGCAAACGTTCTTACAGTATAGCATCCTGACCGAAGCGGCCCGGCAGCGCCTGCTGGACCGCTTCCTGCAGGACGCAAAAAACGGCCCGGTTAACAGGATGATTTCCGTTTTCGATGGCCGTCCGGCCCCTTCCCGCCGGCAGCGTATTCATCACCGCAACCGAACCCAGTGGCAAGCAAAACGTCCCCATGGAGAAGGCGATCTGTCGCGCCTGAACAGGCTCTGAGGCGGGGTTCAGATGAAGCAGATAATAAGAAACGTTGAAGTCGTGATTGACGGGAAGCTGCCCAATCACGTTATGGCCTGTCATACAGCATAAAATATTGTTCACCCTCGCAGTCGCACATCCTGACCGCAGGCAGCCCCTCTGCCCGGCGCCGCTCGTTAACACAGCACTGGGATGGGCCGGGCTTAACGCCCGGCCCATATGACGCAGTTTGCTGGCGAAAGCGGAAGTGAATGGGTTATTCCCCACCTCCGCTGATTCTCCCTGACCTCCCACGCCGTCATTCAGAGGGATACATCTGAGCCGTTACGCGGCGTCTGATTTACCGGGTGTCATACCTTAAAGGTTTCTACCATCGTGCGCAGGGCATGCGCCTGCTCAGAAAGCGACTGTGAGGCGGAGGAGGATTCCTCCACCAGCGCCGCGTTGTTTTGCGTCACACCGTCCATCTGGCTGACGGCGATACTTACCTGCGAGATGCCCTGCATCTGTTCAGATGATGCCAGGGAAAGCTCGTCCATGGATTCAGCCAGTTCGCCGACCATGCCGACGATTTTCAGGATGCTTTGACCGGTTGAGGAGGCCACCGTGACGCCGCTCTCCACCTGCGTAACGGCCTGCTCGATCAGCGTTTTAATGTCTTTTGCGGCCGTGGCGCTGCGCTGTGCGAGCGTTCTGACTTCACCCGCCACCACGGCGAACCCGCGTCCGTCCTCGCCTGCCCGCGCCGCTTCGACAGCGGCGTTCAGGGCAAGGATGTTGGTCTGGAACGCGATGCTCTCAATGACGGAGGTGATGTCACGCACTTTGGTGGCGCTGACGGAAATGTCGTGCATCGTGTCTGACATACGCTTCACATCCGTTTCGCCGCTGCGGGCCAGCTGCGCGGTCTCACGGGCGGACTCGGCTGTCTGCCGGGCACCCGCCGAGTTACTTTTCACAGTGGCGGAAAGCTGCTCCATGCTGGCCGCGGTTTCCTGCAGCGCCGCGGCCTGTTGCTCGGTGCGGGATGACAGTTCCGTATTGCCTTGTGAAATCTCATCGGCGGCCAGCGCAACGGAGGCGGACGAATCCTTAATTTTTGACACCAGGCCACGCAGGTTCGCCTGCATCCCATCCAGTGAGGCCAGCAGGCTGGTTGTGTCATTGCGGCGCAGCACGACCGGTCCCGTCAGGTCTCCGGCGGCGATGGCGGCGGCGAGCGCCTGAGCCTGAGCTGGTTCGCCACCCAGCTGGCGCATCAGGCTGCGGCTGACAATCATGCAGCCCGCTACGGCAGTCAGCACTGACAGCAGGGTCAGCACGATCAGCATTGCTCTTGTGCGGGAAACGGTCTCGCTGGTCTCGCCAACCGTAAGAACGGTCTGCGCCTTCTGAATCTCTGTCAGTTGGTTGAGCAGTTTCAGAAGCTTTTGCTGAGCCGGTCGCGCAGTCTTCATCAGGTAGACAGTCGCGTCCTGCTGACGGTTTTCCAGCCCCATTTTGGCCGCGGTCATCAGGGTTTGCATGGCGTCATCTTCAGCTGCCAGTATTTCATCCAGCACGGTTTTACCCTGTGCACTGACGCTGTGTGTCATGCTTTCAACCAGTTGCTCCCGCTCGTGGATATATTTTTCCCGCTGTGTCGTCATACGGTCCCATTCGGGCCTGGATTCCTTCTCATCCGTCAGCAACGCCAGATTGCGTGCGGCGATGGCCATATCGCGGATATCACCACGCATATCCAGAACGATCGCAAACCGTTTCATTTTGTTGTTTATCGCGTCATTCATGCCGCGCTGTGCATCGGTCAGCGCATGTAACGCAGTGCCCGTACAGATAATTAAAAGCAGAACAAGTAAACCAAAGCCTGTAGCAAGACGCGTCGAAACCTTCATTATATTTTCCCGAATGTTATGTCACTGTCAGGTTCTATCGGCCGCAGACGCGTCAACTGCACAGACTTTACAAAATAAATTGAACACAACTTAATTGACGTCGATATGATTGCGGTCACGTTCAGTTTGGCCGCGGTTTAAAGCATCCATGACGTGTCCGTGATATCTTGTGTTTCCGGCTTCCTGACGTCTGTCGCATCACACGATTCACCGAACGCTTGCCGGCTTCCCCCTTATCTGGAGCCCCGGCATGAAAGAGATTAATGACGCCAGCGCGAGTAAAGACACCCAACCTCAGTGTCTGGAGGAGTTTCTCTGCTTTGCGCTTTACTCGGCCTCGCTGGCTATGACAAAGCTTTATCAGCCTCACCTGAAACCGCTGGGGCTGACCTATCCACAGTATCTGGCGTTGCTGGTCTTGTGGGAAAAGGATGGCATCACGGTCTCTGAGGTAGGTCAGCGCGTGCAACTGGACTCCGGCACGCTCAGCCATCTCCTCAAGCGACTTGAGCAGGCAGGCTTTATCAGTCGCCTGCGCGATACCGGTCATGATGAACGCAGAGTGATTATTCGCCTGACTGAAGCAGGCCGTGAACTTGAAAGGCGGGCCACAGGCGTACCTGCAGCGATGATTTGTGAAATGGGCATCCCGTTTGAAACCCTGGCCAGCCTGCGCGACGGGATAAGACAGGTTCAGGAAAAAATTATCCAGGCATTGCCGGAACAGCGGAACCCTGACGCCTGATGTTTTGTCATTATCTCAGACGGGATGACAGGCTGGGGCTGGCGGCAGAGTGCCCCATCTTATCCACAGAAGCACAATGGCACTGATTATGGCCAACCGGACAGACCGGTTTTAATTTGAGAGCAACTTGCTGACCGATTCCGTTTGAAAGTTTAAGAGGGACGATAATGAAAAACGTTGTACTTAGCATGCTGGCTAAAATATCGCATATCGACGCAGGGATGAAGCAGTTAACAGCCCGTGTTGAGGCGCAGTCTCTGCTCATCAGCGCACTTGTGCTGGCGGTGAGTAAAGAAGGCGGCGTGACTGAAATGATTGAAAGTGCTAACAAAGCCATTAACACCGTCATCGACTCTGCTGAATGCGATGATCTGCTGAAGTCTGACGCCGCGCTCCTGCTCAGTGAATTTCAGAGCCTGCTCACCATTTCGAGGGCTGTCGATGGCGCGGATGACGAAATTAATCATGAAGGAATGACTAAACTTAAAGGATTATCCCCCTCTGTGGAATAAGCCGGCTTGGTTAAGCGCCAGGCCACACCTTACCGCCCGTCATCCTTTATCCAACGGGCCAGCAACCGGACGTTATTTACGTTGCGTGGCCCAGCTGACCGTATTTAAAGGTGGAGAGCCAGCTTTTTAGTGCCTGCGGAAGCAAGGGATGAGAAATGTAAAAACCCTGTGCCTGCTCGCATCCCCATGAAGCGAGCATATCCAGAGCCTCTGGTATTTCAACGCCTTCAGCCACAACAACATAGTTCAGAGATTTCAGCATACCTATCACGCTCGATGCGATAATGCGGCTTGCTTCATTCGAGGTCAAATCGGCTATCAGCGCCCTGTCAAGCTTGATAACGTCCACCGGCATCCTGCGCAGATAACCAATATTACTGTAACCGGCACCAAAATCGTCCAGCGAAAGACGATATCCTCGTTGTCTTAACTGCGCCATCATTGCCAGGGCGGCAGGGTTTTCCGTGGCCAGCTCCGTTTCAAGACATTCGAACTCCAGCAGAGCGGGTGGCAGTTGGGCCTGCGCCATCTTCGCGTCAAGGTGGTCAATAAAGCCACTTCGTGCAAGGTCGCTGACACTGACGTTAACGGATACCGGCAGACTGATGCCCTCGGATAACCAGACGCGCAGCTGATGGATCACCTCCGTGATCACCCAGTCAGTGATATCGCTCATCAGACTGGTTAACTGCGCTGCGGGCAGAAATTCGGCGGGCGAAAGCTCGCCCCGCTCGGGATGACACCAGCGTATCAGCGCCTCAAACCCCGTCGGTTGTACATCAGATAAGGAAAGCCGGGGCTGATAAACCAGATACAGCCCGCCTGTACCGGTTTTAAGGGCTGCCGACAGATCGTTCATCAACATGAAATCGCCATTGCGCCTGCTGTCACTTACCTCATTAAACGAACGAGCGCCACCATTGATGCTGATGGCTTCGTGGAGTGCGCTGACCGCGCGCCGCAGGGCTTCCTGGGCCGGTAGCGCCGCTGGCGTAAAGCAGACATCGCCCGCGTACAATGTCAGGTCCATAGCAAGACCTTCGGGCGCGAGAGGCCGCGCGTCGCGCATTGCTTCAAGAACAGCATCGGCCGAAAACGGCTCATCTGAGCGGGACAGGAAGGCAAAGCGCCCAGTGGCTACCGTGTAAAAAATTTTTTCAGGCCCCAGCGCCAGCTTGTTTTGCAGCAGACGCCCGCTGTCCCGCAGGAGCGCTTCCATTGGCGGCATACCCAGTGCCCGGGCCAGCTCATAGGCACGGGGCATATCAATGCAGTCGATGACGGTGAGCCTGAGGACGTCGGAATGCCCCGCCTCAGACAGTTGATCCAGATGGCGGATGAGTTGCTGACGGTTAGGCAAGCCTGTTACCGCATCCGTTAATCCCGCGACCTGCCAGGCCTTCAGAAAGACCGTCACCATCGCGGCAAGTAGGCTGAGCAACCTGACCTTTTCAGCCGGAAAGGCGTGTGGCTGACTGTCTGTGACGCATAGCGTCCCCATAACCTTTCCTTGCGCGTTGATCAACGGCACGCCCGCGTAGAAGCGGAGGTAAGGCTCCCCCGTGACAAGCGGATTCGTGGCGAAACGTGCGTCCAGCAAGGTATCTGGCACAATGACCGGAATCGCGCTCTCCACGACGAAGCGGCAGAATGCATCCTTGCGATCAGTCTGACACAGCGTCGTGTTGTACTTTGCGCGAAACGTCTGATGCTGCTCATCAAGAACGGATATAAAGCTGGTCGGTATGCCCAGCAACGTGCTGGTCAGGGCGGCGAAGTGGTTGAGTACTTCATCACGCTCCTGATCGGGCAATCGCAGAATGTCTGCGGAGCGTGGCGAAGACTGCGCTCCGTGACGAATGTTTATCAACATGGCGTATCCTTTCCCTGAAAGGCAAAAGTTAAAAAAGCAAGGCGCTGCACTGAAGGACATCCCTGTGCTCAGAAAGCAGGATAATGCTGAATGATAAAACGGCTAAAGCGGATTCGTTACTCAGTTTCAACCGTATGCGTAAACTCTCTGACCGCCCCTTCCACGCGTTCCGAGTTTTTCTTAATGATGGCGATGACCTCGCCGGCCTCACGCATCAGTATGACGCCCTGCTCCGTATTTTTCTGGTTGAGTTCCATACCTTTCAGCACATCCCGGGCCAGCTGATTATTATTTGATACCACCTGTTCTATTTCTTCTGTGGCCCCGCTGACGCTTGCCGCCAGCGCGCGCACTTCGGCGGCCACAACCGCAAAGCTCCTGCCGGACGCCCCTGCTCTGGCAGCTTCAATCGCGGCGTTAAGGGCAATAAGCCGCGTTTGTGTCGCAAACCGTCTGATGGTCTCTACCATGCCGTCAATGCTTCCTGACTGGCTGTTGAGGCGCGCGATGTCAGCGGAGATCGCGTTCATGTCCTGCGCGATCCGGTCCACAACTTCAATACTACTCTCAATTACATTCGCCCCATTCTGCGCATTACCCAGCGTCTGTACAGCCATTTCCCAGGCCTGTACGGCGGCATCGTGCTCTTTTTGGTTATTCAAAACCTGTTCGGTCACATCCGTGGCAAACTTGACGATTTTATATAACTCGCCATTGCTGTTAAAAACAGGATTATACGTCGCGCGCAGCCAGAGTGGCTTCCCGTGATGATTGAGTCTGGGAAACTGCCCCGAAAAAAATTCGCCCTGATTAAGCCTTTTCCAGAACTGCCGGTACGCGTCGCTTGCAGAAAGCTGTTCTGAACAGAACATCCGATGATGTTGACCCACAACCTGCTCACGTTTGTAACCGGTCGTTTTCAGGAAATTGTCATTAGCATCCAGGACACGACCGTCAGGACTGAACTCAATCACAGCCATTGACCGGTTGATGGCGTTGATCACAGATTCCTGTTCCAGCCCTGCCTCTATGCGTTCTGAGATGTCCGCCGCTATCTTAATGATTTTGCACACCCTGCCACGGCGGTTCCTGACCGGGATATAACTGGCTTCCAGCCAGACAGGACGGTTTCCTTTAGCCAGCCGCAGATGTTTACCACTGCGAACGTCACCGGCGGCAAGGCGCTGCCAGAAATGGCGGTATTCAGGTGAATCCGTCAGGGAAGACGGGCAGAACATGCTGTGATGTTGCCCAATTATTTCGTGCGCCTCGTAGCCCATTGCGGTCAGGAAAAGCGGGCTGGCTTTCTGAATCGTTCCGTCAGGACTGAATTCAATAACCGGCATCGCGCTGTTCAGCGCCCTGAACGGCGCCGATCTACGCCCGCTGCGAAGATCGTTAAGAAAGGAAAACACATTTTTCAATACATTAAAGCGCATAACCACGACCGTAATCTGAGTTGACTAATCTGGTTATCGGCTGTTAAGACCCTGGCATTATGTATTGTTGTGATAGTTTCCGTTGATTATTACCGGATGAAATTAATTCACTAATAAAAAATAAATTTTTTGTATGACCTTCAACAGGATGCGTAAACGACTCCGCTGCAAAAGGCATGCTGCTGCACAAACTGCGTCATGCAGGCAACCTCGGCAGCCTGACTGACCGCTCGGGCCTGCTCGTCTGAGGATAATGACGGGACACGGCAGTAAGACCGCTGTAAGAACAATCCCCTATTTGCTCAGCGCCCAGGCGGCTGGAACCGGCTTTCCTCCTGCCCGCACTGGCCCGACCGATCCCCGCACCACCATCCAGCTGTCGAATGCCGGTAACGCGCCGGCGGGCTGCTGCCGGATATGGCAGATTAACCGGCGCGCGGCTTCGCGGCCCATCTCATAAACCGGCTGGGCCACAACCGTAAGTGCGGGTGTCATCAGTTCGGTCCAGGGAAAATCATCGTACATCACAAACGAAATATCGTCGGGCACACGCAACCCACGTCTGGCCAGTCCGCGTAAAATCCCCATTGCAATCAGGTTGTCGGACGCAATGAGCGCACTGGGCGGTTCGGGAAGCGAGAGAAGTTCCGTCAGAATCTGTTCAATACACTCTTCGTTAAGGGCATTCAGCCGCACCAGCTTCGGGTCAAGTGCCCTACCGGCATCCTGATGGGCGTCGATCATCCCTTTTACCCGCTGTGCCACCGGCGTGGGCCCTAAGCTCATCGCGTGAGTGTAAGACGCGGCTGTGCGCATACTGGAAAGATATGCAATGCGGTGATGTCCGGCGTTAAGCAACAGTTGCGTCGCCTCTTTCGCCACCTTCAGAAAGTCTGCCTGAATGGTTTCCACGTCCAGTCCTTCGACAGAACGATCAAACGTCATCAGGGCGCGCCCTTCTGTCAGCACCTGCCTGAGATGATCGTTATCACATGCCAGCGAACTACAGGGCGCCACGATGATGCCATCGACACGTTTGTCCAGCATCACGCGCACGGCTTCCCGCTCCTCTTCGACGGTTTCGTCACTGTTGCTGAGCAGCAGATGAAACCCCGCCTGGCGCGCCACGTCCGCCATGCCACGCAGCGCGAGGCCAAAATGCGGGTTTTCAATATCCCCCACGATTACGCCAATCGTATTCGAACGTCCGGTATTCATGCTGCGCGCCAGCTCATTGGGCCGGTAACCCAGGGTTTCTGCCGCCTGAGTGACGCGAATCTGCACCTCTTCACTGACGGCGCCGTAACCGCCCAAGGCTCTTGCCGCCTGGGCTTTTGACACGCCCGCCTGACGTGCCACATCGGCCACTGTGGGTCCGCGTACCTGCTGTTTTTTGCTGGTCATAATTATTTTGAATCACAAGTTGATAACATCGTAATTGACGCTACTGAAAGCGTGTGCTTAATATCATTGTATCCACTTGAGACCGGTCTCACAACAACAACCGGTTTCATTTTGATCCACATTGAGACCGGTCTCAATAAGACAGTACTGGCTCAGTGACCTTCGACGTTTCACCTGCAAAATGGAAGAGCTTTATGACATCGCATAAACGTTTAACCAAAATAACCGCCGCCCTGTTCGGCCTCGCGGTAATGCTCTCAACCAGCGTCAGTGCACGGGCAGCCAGTGATAACAATCCGTATGGGTTGATTGAGCCAGGCCATCTGCGCGTAGCCAGTCTGGGCGACGCCAAACCCTATACCTTTACGGACAAAGACGGGAATTTCACCGGCTTTGATGTCGAATTTTTCAAAAATGTCGCCCATCGTATGGGCATTGATAAGGTGGATTTTGTCGGGCAGGATTTTTCCGCCATTCTGCCCGCCGTCGCCAACGGGCAATATGATGCGGGCGTGGCCGCGATCGGAATCACACCGGCCCGTGAAAAAACCGTTGATTTCTCCACGGGCTATCTGGCGGGTTACCTGACGATCCTGACCCGCAGCGATTCGGGCGTGAAAAACGTGGCAACGCTGGCGCACAAGCGACTGGGCGTCATTCAGGGCACGCTGCAGGAAAGCTATGCGCTGGCGAACTTCAAACAGACCGATCTGGTGCGCTTTCCTGATAACAACGCCGCCGTCTCCGCGCTGAACAACGGCACCATTGATGCCATGTTCCTTGATTACGAAGCCGCCAAAGATTATGCCACCCGTTTCAAACTGGTGACGGCAGCCAACATCCCCTCTTTCGACGCCCCGGCAGGCGTGGCGATAGCGAAAAACAAACCGGCTTTTAAAGCGGCACTGGATAAAGCCATCAAAGCGGCGATGCAGGATGGGACATGGAAACAGCTTTATGAGAAGTGGTTTCCGGGCTCGCCTATGCCAGAACAGTATCTGCCTCAGCACAATTAGTCCCCGCGCAACCGGCGTGCGAGTGAATACATTCGGTGACGGGCGTTGTCCGTCACCCGCAACAGAGAATCGGCTATGGATCTGATCACTATTCTTTCCCGTACCTTCTTTGATTTTTCTGCAATGAAGGACGTCCTGCCGCAGCTGCTGGCAACGGGCCTGGTCAACACGTTGATCATCTCGTTGGCCGCCACGCTGCTGGGCACCTTTTTCGGCCTGATTCTGGCGCTGATGGGGATTTCGCCTTCGCGCTGGCTGCGTGTACCGGCCCGGCTGTATACCGATCTGTTTCGCGGCCTGCCCTCTATCCTGACCATTTTGCTGATTGGTCAGGGGCTGGCGCGCTTCAGCTATCAGCTGTTTGGCCCCTCACCTTATCCGCTGGGCATTTTTGCCCTGAGTCTGATTGCCAGCGCCTATATGGGCGAAATCTTTCGCTCAGGGATCCAGAGCATTGAGCAAGGCCAGATGGAAGCCTGCCGGGCGCTGGGCATGAGCTATGGTCGGGCGATGCGGCTGGTGATCATTCCTCAGGGCATCCGCCGCGTCTTGCCTGCCATCGTGAATCAGTTCATCGCGATTATTAAAGACTCTTCGCTGGTTTATCTGCTGGGGCTGATGTCCAGCCAGCGCGAACTGTTCCGGGTTGGCCAGGATGCCGCGGTGCTGAGCGGCAATCTGTCACCGCTGATGCTGGCGGGGCTGTTCTACCTGATGATTACCGTGCCCTTAACCCATGCGGTGAACCATATTGACGTCCGTTACCGCACCGGACGCCGCCGGGCAACGGCGCCGCAGAGCGGACTGAAAGAAATTGATGAGGTGGCGGTAAAACGCGCCGTCACGCCCACGGCCTCCCTGACCAGCGAACGAGGACACTGAGATGGCAACGTCCACTGCATTTCACGGCGCAAGCCTGGAGCTGCGTAATCTGACCCTGGCGTACGGCCCGATTGAGGTGCTGCGCAATGTGTCACTGACCATCGCGCCCGGCACCACCACCTGCATCATCGGCCCTTCCGGATCGGGAAAATCGACCCTGCTGCGCGGTATCAATCGCCTGCATGAACCCAAAAGCGGCGACGTTTTGCTGGCCGGGCGTTCGGTACTGAAGGACAAACCCGATGCGCTGCGGTTGCGCATTGGCATGGTCTTTCAGCACTTCAATCTGTTCCCCGATCACAGTGCGCTGGAAAACGTCGCGCTGGCCCCCTGGAAAGTCAAAGGCCGCTCGAAAACGGAGGCAGAGACAATTGCCCGGCAACGTCTGGCTGAGGTCGGCTTAGCACAGCGCGCCGACCATCGTCCGCGCGATCTCTCCGGCGGGCAGCAACAACGTGTCGCGATCGCCCGGGCGCTGGCGATGGAGCCCAAGGTGATGCTGTTTGACGAGGCCACGTCGGCGCTCGATCCCGAACTGGTGAAAGGCGTGCTGACGCTGATGGCCGAACTCTGTGAGCGCGGCATGACGATGGTGGTGGTCACGCATGAGATGGGATTTGCCCGCCGCGTGGCCGACCAGGTGGTGTTTATGGATGAGGGCGAGATTGTCGAAGCAGGGCCACCCGATCAGTTATTTGAACGTCCACAATCTGCCCGTTTACAACGTTTTTTATCGGAGGTGCTCTGATGGCACAGCATAAGGTGACAGGTCCCATCCGCACGGCGCTGGTGGGATTTGGCATTGCCGGCAAGGTCTTTCATGCCCCACTGATTTCACACGATGCCGCTTACCGTCTTGAGGTGATCGTGACCGGTAATGCGCAACGCGTCGCCGTGGCAAAAACGCATTATCCCCAGGCGCGAATTGTGCCGGACTGGCCGTCACTGCTGCAGTTGATCGACAACGGCGACATCGCGGTGGATCTTATTGTGCTGGCGACGCCGCCCGCTCAGCACCGTGAGCAGGCTGTCCAGGCCAGCCTGCGCGGTATCCATCTGGTGGTGGATAAACCTTTTGCGCCTGACGTCAGCGCGGCGGAAGCGATGATTGACGCCGCCCGAGAGGCTGGCACCCTGTTAACGGTCTTTCACAATCGCCGCTGGGACGGCGATTTTCTGACGCTGCAACGCCTGGTGCAGGACGAGGCATTTGGCACCGTCAGAAGCTTTGAGTCGCGCTTTGAGTGGTGGCGACCTGACGGATTTGGTAACTGGCGCGACAGCGTTTCGCTTGCGCAAGGGGGCGGCCTGCTGCTGGATCTGGGCAGCCACCTGATCGATCAGGCGATACAGCTGTTTGGTCCGGTGCAGGAGGCCAGCGCCGAGCTGGCACGCTATTCCGGCAGTCAGTCCGACAGCGATGAGGATTGCTTCGTTTCTTTACTGCATACCTGTGGCGTGCGTTCGCGGCTGTGGATGAATGGCCAGGCCGCGCTTAATGCTCCCCGCTTCCATCTGCTGGGCAGCCAGCGAGCTTTTACGCACTGGGGCCTGGATAACCAGGAGCCGCAGCTGGCCGCGGGCATGTCCCCGACTGACAGCGCCTACGGCGTAACGCCGCCTGAACGCGCAGCCCGGCTGGGCACCGTGGAGCAAAGTGAGGCGGTGGCGCTGCAGCGCGGCAATTACCCTGAATTTTATCACCGTCTTGCCCGTGCCCTGGTACACGGCGGCCCGCCGCCAGTGGACGCCAGCGAGGCGCTGGGCGTGCTGAAACTTATTGAGCAACTCCATCGGCAAAGTCGCGTACGCCTTGCCTGAATGGGGTATTTTCTGACAGAAGGAATCCATGATGACTGACAACTCTGTGGCCAAAACCGTTGTTGTACTGGGTGGCGGCATTTTAGGCGTTTCCACGGCATGCCAGCTGGCACAGGCTGGCGCGAAAGTGACGCTGGTCACCGAAGCCGAACTCTGCTCTGGCGCATCAGGACGTTCACTTTCCTGGCTTAACTCTGCCGGAGAGCGTTCCGCGCCTTACCATGCGCTGAGAATGGCGGGCATTGACCGCTACCGCACCCTGTTTGCCCGCCATCCCGATCTCAGCTGGCTGCGCTTTGACGGTGCGCTGTTCTGGGCGGCGGATGACGAGGCGGGCACCAAAGCGCGTCATGATTATGAAAACGCCCTTGGCTATGCTTCCCGGCTGGTTAATCCGCGCACGGTGCATGAGGTGGATCCGCAGGTTAACCCCAGCGCGCTGGCCAGCGTCGCTATTGCCAACCCTGGTGAGGGCTGGGTAAGCCTGCCGCATCTGGCCGCAAAACTGGTTGAGGATTTCAAAGCCGCAGGCGGCGAAGTGATTGAACAGTCAGGCAAAGCCAGTGTGCTGACCGCAGGTGGGCGGGCCACAGGCATTCGCAGCGCGAAACGGGGCGACATCATGGCCGATCGGGTGCTTGTCGCCTGTGGTCCCTGGACGCCCGATGTCGTTGCGCCGCTTGGTGTACGCATTCCCAACGGGTCGCCGGTGTCCATGCTGGTTACCACTACCGCACAGGAACGCGATCTTAACGTGGTATTAAATACGCCCCGCGCGGCGATACGTCCCAACCCTGGCCGTACGCTGGCGGTCGATCATGACTGGTATGAAGAGGATATCGTTGCGCATGCTGATGGTCAGTACAGCATCGATCATGCCGTTATTCGCCAGTTAATGGCGGATGCGGGTCACCTGCTTGGCGACGGCGCACCACTGGAAGCAGACAGCTGGAAAATTGGCCTGAAACCCGTGCCGGGGGATGGTGAACCGGTTGTCGGGGAGCTGAAAAAAGTCCCCGGTTGCTTTGTGGCCTTTACCCATTCGGGCGCGACGCTGGCACTGATTCTGGGCGAATTGCTGACGGAGGAGATCCTCAACGATGTCCGGCATCCCATGCTCGCGACCTTCCGGCCGGAACGATTTAACTAAGCCCGCCCCCGCGCCGTCGCCCGACGGCGCGGGAACCGTCTGCGACATGGTTATACGCTGGGGCATCTTCGCCCCCTTTTTCCCCGCCACCTGACGCGACTTTCAGCGTCACCGCCCTTCAGACGCCGTGACGACCGGTATAACGTTGTGCCCCCTGTTCCCCGTGTGACACCGTCACGACGCGCTGGATTCGGAGCAATCTGAACGGGCCACGTGGCGCGCGCTGTGCGTAGCGGTACGCCGGGCGAGTCCTGTTTGCCCTGCCCGTTGACCGCCAGCACGGTTAAGCATGCTTTGTTCTGTCATCTACACTTAGCCATTCATTCCCGGCAACCCTGAGCGGTTTGCCCATGCAAAGGACGACTTTATGACTGAACAATCGACAACAAATCACGCCTGGCTTTTGGCTTCACGCCCCAAGGGTGAACCAACGGAAGACAACTTCCGTTATGTTGCGCAGCCGACACCTGAAATCAAAGATGGCGAGATCTTACTGCGTACGATTTATCTGTCACTCGACCCTTATATGCGCGGACGTATGGATGAAGGGAAATCTTACGCGCCACCGGCAGAGCTGGATAAGCCGATGGTTGGCGGCACGGTTTGTCAGGTCGCCGAATCCAAAAACAGTGAATTTAAAGCGGGTGACTGGGTGCTTTGCCAGAGCGGCTGGCAGGAATATGCCGTGTCTGATGGTAAAGACGTTGCCCGTCTGAATAGCGACCTCCCGCATCCCTCCTGGGCGCTGGGAATTCTCGGCATGCCCGGATTTACGGCCTATATGGGATTAATGGATATCGGTCAGCCGAAAGAAGGCGAAACCCTGGTTGTCGCGGCGGCAACCGGTCCGGTGGGCGCGACCGTGGGCCAGTTAGGAAAAATGAAAGGCTGTCGCGTGGTAGGTGTCGCGGGTGGTGAAGAAAAATGCCGTCATGCGGTGGAAAATCTGGGCTTTGATGCCTGTATCGATCACCACAGCCAGGACTTTGAAGAGCAGCTCAAAAATGCCTGCCCGGATGGCATTGATATCTATTTTGAAAACGTGGGCGGTAAGGTGTTCGATGCGGTCTTCCCGCTGCTGAACCCGGCGGCGCGGGTGCCGGTTTGCGGACTGGTTTCTGCCTACAGCCAAAAAGAGCTGCCGCCAGGCCCTGACCGTACCTCACGCATCATGGCCGGTATTCTGACCCGGCGCATTCGCATGCAGGGCTTTATCATTTTCCAGGATTATGACCACCGCTATCCTGAGTTTTTGAAAGCCATGACGCCGCTGGTGGAAAGCAAGAAAATTCAGTATCGCGAGCACGTGATTGACGGGCTGGAAAATGCGCCTAAGGCATTTATTGATATGCTGAACGGTAAAAACTTCGGTAAGACTGTGGTGAAAGTAGCCTCGTAATCCCACGCATCACGTAATAATGCAACGTCACTGACGTTGCATTTTTTTTAGCGGATGGGCTGCGAAACATGCGTAGCGGCTGCATCATTGGCCTTCGCGACGGCCAGCGCCAGCGCCTCACCGTCTGCCAGCGCCTGACACAATACGCCCATGAAACAGTCACCCGCGCCATGCGTACTGACCAGCGTCACCTTTCGGGCTGGCAACGTTTGCGTATTCCCGGCTTCGCTGAACGCCACACCGTGTTCACCGGCGGTCACCACTACGCACGGAAAGCGAGCAGCCAGTTGGGTTGCCGCCTGCTGTGCCGACGACAGATCGGTGACCACAATGCCACTCATGTCTCGCGCTTCAACCGCATTGACCACCAGCACATCAATGCTGCGTTCAAATTCAGCAGAGAGCGGGCGCGCCGGTGCCGCATTGATGCAGACCGGAATATGCTGCTGCCGTGCTGCCTGCGCCGCCGCCAGATTCACCGCTTCCGGCACCTCATTTTGCAGTACCAGCATCGAAACGCCCTGCCAGAAATCTGCCTGCGCAAACGGCAGGCAGGAAATATGCTGGTTGGCATTGGAGACGACCACTGCGCCGTAATCCCCTTCCGCATCGGTAATCGCCACGCTCATACCAGAGGGCATGTCGTTAAGCACCGCAACGCGTTGTGTTTCTACACCCGCCTGTTGCAGGCGATTCAGTAAGAACCGGCCCTGTTCATCCGCGCCTACGGCCCCGATAAAACACACCGCCGCGCCCGCACTGGCCGCTGCGATTGCCTGGTTGCCGCCTTTGCCACCAAACTTATAGCGGCACGCGGTACCCATGACCGTTTCGCCTTTTTCAGGGCGATGGTGGGCATCCAGCATAATGTCGTAATGAAGACTGCCGGTGACTGCAATTTTGCTCATGCTCAGAATTCCCGCAGATCCTGAACCGCATGCTGGGTTTTCATCAGGTTTTTCTCCGCCCGCTTCAAATCCTTTTTCGCGATAGCCACAAAAAGCGCATCCAGTATATTCAGTTGGGCGATTCGTGACGCGGCGTTTTCCCCTAACAGATGCGATCCCTGAGAAGTTGAATTAAGAACCACATGCGCATGACGCGCAATAGGCGACTCCGCGTAATTAGTAATGACAATCACTCTGGCGCCGTTGCGACCGGCTAATTTCACCGGATCGTTCACGGCACGCGTTGCGCCTGAGTGACTAATGGCAATTACCACATCGTCATCAGATAATACGGCGGCAGACATCAGCATAATATGGGCATCATCATAGGCGCTGGATTTAATCCCTATTTTTAGCATCTTGTGGGATAAATCACGGGCGACCGTTGCCGAACCGCCGACAGCATAAAGATCAATATGACGTGCTTTAAAAATAATATCTGCCGCGCGATTAAATTCGGACACATCTAAAACCGACAGGGTTTCTTCAATAGCCTGAATAGACGTGCGGAAAACTTTTGCCAGTAATTGTTCCGAAGAATCATCAGGCTCAATTTCTGCATGCAAACCGGCCACTTCAGACGCGTTATAATAAATTAAACTGCTCCTGAAATTTCTGAATCCCGTGAAGTTAAGCTTTTTTGTTATCTTCACTATCATCGCTTCCGATACACCGTTCTCCTGCGCAATCTCTTTTAATGAGGTTTGTTCAGTGATGTCGGTTCGGGCCGTGATCGCCTCAACCACGCGCCGTTCTAACGGGGTCAGTTGGGGTAATCGCATACGAATTTGAGCGCCAATGGCTCGCGGATCTTGCTTCATTACTTGCCTCGGGTCGCTCGGTCAATCAACATCGCTATGATAATAATAAGACCGGTAGCGAGCAATTGATAAAACGCCTGAATATTAAGCAGTGTCAATCCATTACGCAGCGCCCCCAGAATAATGACGCCGATCAGGGTGCCAAAAATACTGCCTTTCCCTCCCATCAGTGACGCCCCGCCGATGGCGGCGGCGGCAATCGCATCCAGCTCCCACAGATTGCCAATGGTGGGTTCCGCCGCGCCCAGGCGACCAATCAAAATCAACGAGGCCAGTGACGCCAGCATGCCGGAGATCACGTACACCGTCACCTTGGTGCGCTTCACCGGCACACCCGCTACCCGGGCAGCCTCTTCATTACCGCCAATCGCCAGAATGTATTCGCCCAGCGGCGTCTTATTCATAACGACCCATAAGCACAAAGCAATGACCGCCACCACCACGATGGGCGTGGGCACGCCAAATAGCGTGCTGTTAATCAGGCTACGGAACGACATCGGAATGCCAAAGACCGGATTGCCACCGGTATAAATCAGGGCAACGGCGCGAAACAGCGACAGACCGCCCAGCGTCACAATAAACGGTTGTAGCCCGGCATAAGCAATCAGTGAACCGCTAAACATGCCGCTAATGACCCCGATGCCCAGCGTCGCCATGATTGCCAGGGGGACCGGTACGCCAGAAACCATCAGCGTAGCCCCTAATACGGCGGACAGCGCCGCCGTGGGCCCGACCGATAAGTCAATGCCGCCCGAAATGATTACCAGGGTCATGCCCAGCGCAATTAAGGCATTTATTGACGACTGCTGCATAATATTCAGCAGATTGGGAACGGTTAAAAAGACCGGTGACAAAAATGAGAATGTCACCACAATAATGACCAAACCGATTAAGGTTCCGGCATCGCGCAGGTTGAATTTAAGCAGCGACGAAGAACGCCCTGGCTGCTGCATATTAGTTTGCGTTGTCATGTTTATCGCCTTTATCTTTAAAGGTGTTCGATCAGGCCATTTCTGTTTCTTTAATGGCAAAGCGGGCTATATTCTCTTCGGTAATCGCATCACCGGTTAATGTCTGGGTAATCTTCCCTTCCCGCATGACCAGAACACGATCGCAAATACGAATAATTTCTGTCATCTCTGACGAGACAACAATAATCGCTTTACCTGCCTGTGCCAGGCGCTCAATAAGATTGTAAATTTCGGACTTGGCACCAATATCAATTCCCCGGGTTGGCTCATCAAATAAGAAAACTTTGGTATCAGCTGCTACCCAGCGACCAATAATCACTTTCTGTTGATTACCGCCGCTAAGCGTGCCGATGGTTTTTTCGATATCCAGCGGGCGAAGTTTCAGGTCGCTCATCACATCGTGCGCCACGCGATTTAACCGGAGTTTATTGATTACCCCGGCCAGGGTGAACTGGCGCATAGACGACAGCGCCATATTCATCTTCACGGCGCGCGCTTTGATGATGCCCTCTTTTTTACGATCTTCCGGTACCAGGCCGATGCCTGCCCGGATCGCCGCGCTGATATTGTGGTTGGGGACCAACCGGCCATTGACCTGCACCGTGCCGCTGGTGCGCCTGTCAATACCGGCGATCAGTTTGAGAAGTTCGGTACGTCCTGCACCCACCAGTCCTGCAATGCCCAACACTTCCCCGGCGTTGACGCTAAAATTTGCAGGCGATATGACGTTGCTCCGTCCCAGGTTCTCTACCCGTAATACTTCCTGCGACGTCACGAAGGCATTGTGGTCGAGCTTTTCGATCTTGCGGCCCACCATTTTGGCCACAATGCTCTCTTCAGTTTCATCACAGATATTAACGACCCCGACCTGTTTGCCATCACGCATGATGGTTGCCCGGTCGCACACGCTGAAGATCTCGTTCATCTTATGTGACACGTAGATCAGTGAAACGCCCAGAGACTTCAGGTCGGCAATCAGTTCAGCCAGACGGTCAAACTCTTGCGGTGTCAGGCTGGACGTCGGCTCATCCATGGCGATGATTTTTGCGTCATCCAGTAAGGCACGCGCAATTTCCACCACCTGCTGTTGCGAAACCTTTAGCGCCTTAATCGGCATATCAGGATCGATCGTCGGATCCAGGCGCTTCAGGATTAACGTGGCACGCGCTAACTGTGCCGCTTTATCGACCCACAACCCCTTCGCTTTGGTTAACGGGCGGCCCAGAAACATGTTCTGCGCAACGGAGAGTTCGGGAACATGCTGCAGCTCCTGATGGATCATCGCAATGCCTGCATGACGCGCACTGAGCGGGTTTTTCATGTGTACCGTCTGGCCGTTCACGCTGATTTCACCGCTGTCCGCATCGCGCACGCCGGAAAGAATGTTTAACAGGGTGGATTTTCCCGCACCATTCTCGCCAATCAGGGCATGCACTTCACCCGGCTTCACAAAAAAGTCGACATTTTGTAAAGCTGCAGCGCTGCCGTAGGTTTTGCTGATGCCGCGCATCATTAAGCGATACTGTTCCATACACTCTCCGCCTGGCTTACTGCTGCGCTAACAGCTGACGCAGCTTATCCATGTCTTTGGTAGAAAAGGCATCGGCATTCTCTTTGGTGATGAGCGCCTGCGGTGTTGAGACGACACGTGAAATTTTCTGGCCGTCGATGAGACGCAGCATCACATCCATCGCCACTTCGCCAGTCAGCATCGGGAAGCTGTCTACTGTGCCGGTCAACTCACCGCGCTTGATCGAGGCATAGGCATCTGAAATACCGTCAGTCCCAAATACCGCAACCTGTTTTGCCTTGTCCATTGCGCGCACCGCTTCCACCACGCCAAGGGCCATGGTGTCATTGTTGGCGTAGAAACCAATCAGATCGGGATGCTGTTGCAGAATGGTGCTGGCCGCATTGTAAGCCTGCTCACGGCTCCAGTTCGCTGGCACGCTGGCCACCACATTGAACTTGCCGTTCGCTTTCAGCGTTTCTTTAAAACCACTGGTGCGCTGGCCAGCCGCGTAAACGCCAGGTTGCCCTTCAATGACCGCAACCTTGCCGCCTTGGGGATGGTGCTCAATAAACCACTTCGCCACCCGAACCCCGTTGTCTTTCTGGACGTTGCCAACGTAGTGTTCCGCGTTTGGCATGACGGCATCGTTGACGTTCACGACCGGAATTTTTTTGCTGTTGGCGCTTTCCAGTGCGGGTTCGAGGTTGATATCGGTTTGAGGTGAAACCAACAGGCCGTTAAACCCTTGAGAGATTAGCGTTTCGGCAATCGAGAGTTGTCCCAGCTGGTCGTCTTCATTTGCCGCGGCCTGATAAGCCACGGTGATACCATATTTTTTGGCCGCGTTCTGGTAGCCTTCACCAAGTAAACGCCAGTATTCGTTGGTCAGCGTTTTGGATACGCCGCCAATTTTCAGCGACTTATCGACCTTGGGCATCGCACCGTATTGACTGTCAAGCTGTGACCAGTCAGTACGGTCCGTTTCGGTATCGGATTTGAGGGGTGCCAGATCGGCTGCGTAAACGCTGGAACCGAGCAGCAACGAGGCCAGCACAGCGAGGAGACGTTTTTTCATATTGTTAGCCTTCTAATTATGCATTTGTAAGGTACATCTGGATGGTTTCACACCGACGCGATGACTAACGCGCCAGCATAATGTCGTTGACGATCTGCTGCGACGCCACGGCATCCTGATGACGGATAGCCTCGGCCAGCGCCGCGTTATCATTAAATTGCTCGCACAGTTTCAGGAGGCGTTTCACGGTGGCGATGTTGGTTTCGGCTTCACGCACTGGATCCAGCCCGCTGGCGTCCGGGAACGTGTCGAAGTAATATGCGCCCTGATAGCCATCGCGCTGCATCTGCCACAGGAATTCCAGCGTGGCACGCGGATTCACCGCTCCGACCATTAACCCGTCATCACGTTTACCCCAGCCATCATTCAGATCCAGCCCCAGCAGCCGGGAGCGGCGTGCGACCATGGCGGCAGCCCAGGCCGGAATTTCATTGGCGAACAGGACGTGAGCGAAATCCAGGGTGATCCCCAGGTTCGGGCAGCCCGCTTCTTCCACCGCCAGCAGGCAGGTTGTGACGTTAGGAAAGATGCTGTAGGCGCGGGGTTCGTTAGGTTTGTACTCAATACTCACGTCGACATCCGGGGCATATTCTGCAATTTCGCGCACTGCGCTGACCGCGTCTTCCCAGATTTTTTTGTAATTGACCTGAAAACAGTAATCAAAGCCATCCTGCCCCATCCACAACGTCATCAGTGTTGAGCCGAATTCCCGTCCGGCATCAATGCCGCGCTTGGTGAGCTCGATAGCTTCGCGACGAATGTTGGCATCAGGATGGGTAAAGGCGCCAATCTTGAACTGCGGTGCATCCCAACGCATCTGCATGCCGTTCACTGCCAGTCCCGCGTCCTCAATGGCCTGACGCAGCGTTTTGATATCTGCCGTAAGGTGTTGGGGATAGTTGAGATCCAGGTGGGTCAGGCCATTAACGGTACCCGCACGCGCCACCATTTGCATAACGGAGGGCTTCCCCTGTAACGCTGGCCAGTAGCGATGTGCCCCCGATGCAAACGAGTTAAGACGTGTGGCAAATTTTAAATCAGACATGTGGCGCAATCCTTCATCACAGGGTTGTAATGTACTTTTCTTTTTCACACTTAATTGTGAAGTTATAAGCTAATTTACACCTTGCCGCGCCACACGCAAGCACCAAAACAGACAGGATCGTTGAAATGCGATAACCGTCACGGATAGCTCGTCAGTGGAAAGCCGGGTTCAGAGTGCGAAAAGTCCCAACGGGATGGGCCTGGCGCGATAAAGGTCACGTGTGTGTGAGAGAAAACGGCTATTGGGATGCAATCTGCCGTTGCGCTTCTGCGTTTTACGCTACGCTTATTCCATGCAATACCCGTATAAACATGGAGACTAATTGAATGAGTCACGATGCGCGTAAACCCACCACCACAGATGCAGGCATTCCGGTTGCCAGCGATGAACACTCTTTGTCGGTAGGACCGGACGGCCCACTGGTACTGCACGATCACTATCTGATTGAGCAGATGGCGAATTTTAACCGTGAACGTATTCCTGAACGGCAGCCACATGCAAAAGGGAGCGGCGCCTTTGGCTTTTTTGAGGTGACTGAAGATGTCAGTCGCTACACCAAAGCCAACGTTTTTCAGCCCGGCACGAAAACGGATGTGCTGATGCGCTTCTCAACCGTGGCTGGCGAGCGCGGCAGCCCGGATACCTGGCGCGATCCACGCGGTTTTTCCATAAAGTTTTATACCCGCGAAGGCAATTACGACCTGGTGGGCAACAATACGCCGGTGTTTTTTATTCGCGACCCGATGAAGTTTCAGCATTTTATTCGCTCGCAAAAACGCCGTGCGGACAACAATCTGCGTGACAACGATATGCAGTGGGATTTCTGGACGCTGTCACCGGAATCGTCGCACCAGGTCACGTGGCTGATGGGCGATCGCGGTATTCCCAAAAGCTGGCGTCATATGAACGGCTACTCCAGTCACACCTATATGTGGGTAAACGCACAGGGCGAGAAGTTCTGGGTGAAATACCATTTCCATACCGATCAGGGCATTGAAAACCTGACGCAGCAGGAAGCCGATAAGCTGGCAGGCGAAGACGGCGATTACCATACGCGCGACCTGTTCATGTCCATCAAAAACGGTCACTTCCCGAGCTGGACGCTCTATATGCAGATCATGCCTTTTGCGGAGGCAGACGATTACCGCTACAACCCGTTCGACCTGACCAAGGTCTGGCCACACAGCGATTACCCGTTAATCAAAGTTGGAAAACTTACGCTGAACCGCAATCCTGCCGATAACCATGCGCAGATTGAACAGGCTGCCTTCGAGCCCAACAATCTGGTACCCGGTATTGGCCTGAGCCCGGATAAGATGCTGCTCGGGCGCGTCTTTGCCTATGCGGATGCCCACCGCGCCCGACTGGGGGTGAACTATAAGCAGATTCCGGTCAACGCGCCGCAGTCGCCGGTCAACAGCTACAGCAAAGATGGGGCCATGCGCATGAATCCGGTATCCGACCCGGTTTATGCGCCCAACAGCAAAGGCGGCCCGGTTGCCGATGGTGAACGTTATCCGACCGACTCGGTCTGGTCTGCCAGCGGCGATATGGTACGGGCACCCTATTCACTGCGTCGGGACGACGATGACGTAGGCCAGGCGAATACGTTGATCAATAAGGTGATGGATGACGCCGCGCGTGACCGGCTGGTCAACAACGTCACGGGCCATCTGTTGAACGGCGTGGAAGAGCCGGTGCTGTCGCGGGCTTTTGAATACTGGCGCAATATCGACAAAACCATTGGCGACCGCATCGCCACGGCCGTGCTGGACGCGCGGGCTAAACGCTAAACCGCCCTGTCAGACGGTGGCATCCGCCACCGTTTATTTCCCCGTCGCATTCAGCCATGCTTTGCACAAAACTGCTCAATATCCTCTGACTGAAAATCGGCAAGGTTCGCCATGATCTTTTCCAGCGGCCAGTTCCACCAGGCGATGTGCTGTAAGCGCGTGGCAATCGCCGGATGGAAGCGAACCCGAATCGGTTTGGCGGGCACGCCACCGACCACGGTATAGGCTGCAACGTCTTTCGTCACCACCGCGCCCGCCGCCAGCACCGCCCCGTCGCCCACCGTGACGCCGGGCAGTACGATCACGCCATGACCGATCCAGACGTCATTGCCAATGATCACTCTGTCTTCTCGCCGGGCGGTGAAAAAACCGTGGTCGCGCGTGGCGGTCGCGTCGTAATACTCCGGACAATAGGTAAAGCGGTGTTGTGACGCGCGATTCATCGGGTGATTCGGCGCGCCAATCCGGACCTGATTAGCGATCGCGGTGAAACGGCCAATCTCACTGTCGGCAATGCAACAATGTTCACCTACATAGGAGAAATCGCCCAGGGTGCTGTATTCCAGATAGCTGTGAGCCAGAATTTCACACTGCGCGCCAATCTGCGTTTCACGCATGCGTACGCTGGCATCGATTTCGGTTTGCTGAAGTTTGGCGGGTTTTACCGCGGCAAGTGACATGGAAATGCTCCCGGCTCTGGTCTGAGGTCTGGATAAGTGATGCCCGTAAGGCGCCTGACTGCCGCGCCACTGTAGCCGGATAACATGACAGACAATTGACAACGAAAAAGGCGGAGTGGTTAGCTCCGCCTTGGTCAAAGTTCCGGTTATTTTGCATGACCGGTCAGTTGCAAAAGGGCAACGATGATCTGCAAGATGACCCGGATAATCTCCAGAATCAGCTTAGTCAGTTCCATCACTTTCCTTCTCCTGCTTAGGGAGCGCGCTGTTCAGCAGCCAGGACTCTGACATTACCCGCCGACTGCCTGAGCACAACGTTGTGGAGAGGGCTGAGCGGCACTCATGGTTTAAGCCACAGGCCAGCACCACCTGGGACCTGCCGGGATTTACATAACCGTGCTCCCCTGGAAGCAATCAGTTAACCACGGTGCGATGCCCGACGCTCAACACATGTATAAATATACAGTATTTTGGCCAAACTTGAAGTCTTCGCTGTCACTCTTTACACTCAACCTGTGGAGAGTGCTGAGCACCTCGTTTGTCCTCCGGTTACCCGCCGCAGGACGAACAAAAGAAAAAAGGATTTGGCGTTATGCCAAATCCTTTTTTTATGCCTGCGCAGTCGCAATTACTTCGCTGAACTGACGCGCCAGATCGTATCACCTGCATCATCGGCGATAATTAACCCGCCCTGCTTATCGCTGGCCAGGCCCACCGGTAAGCCGTGCACTTCTTTTTCATCCTCAGTCAAAAAGCCGGACACCACGGTTTGCGGTTGCCCCACCGGTTTCCCGTTTTCGAATTTCACCCAGATGACCTTGTAGCCGTTCAGTGGCTTACGGTTCCAGCTCCCGTGTTCGCTGATAAAGGCACCGCCCCGGTACTGCGGCATATTCTCTGCACCATAAAACAACAGGCCCAGTGGGGCGACATGCGAGCTCAGAGCGTAATCAGGCTTGATGGCTGTTTTGACCAGATCCGGTCGCTGCGGCTGAGCGCGTACATCAACGTGTTGACCAAAATAGCTGTAGGGCCAGCCATAGAAGCCCTTCTCTTTAACAGACGTCAGGTAGTCGGGCACCAAATCCGAGCCAATTTCGTCACGCTCGTTGACGACCGCCCACAACTGCTTCGTCTGCGGCTCCCAGTCGAGCCCCGTCGGGTTACGCAAGCCGCTGGCATAAATGCGGCTGGCACCGCTGGCGGCATCGACCTCCAGCACGGCGGCACGGCGGTATTCCGCACCAATACCGTTTTCGGTAATATTACTGTTCGACCCGACGCCGACGTACAGTTTGCTGCCATCAGGACTGGCTAACAGCGCTTTTGTCCAGTGGTGGTTAATGGGCCCGCCGGGTAATTCGGTCACCTCTTCCGGCGCGGTGCGAATCTCGGTTTGTCCTTCGCTGTAGGGAAATTTCACCAGACTGTCTGCATTTGCCACATACAGGGTATTCCCGACCAGTTGCATGCCAAACGGCGCGGTCAGATTCTCGATAAAGCGGTGTTGCTCCCACTTGCCATTCACATTACGCAACAGGGTGATGCGGTTACCGCCTTTGCCCCCTTTGCCTGAGGCATTTTTTACCAGACCCGTAATCAGCTCTTTCGGCTTGGTCGTGGGTTTGGGTGTGCCGTTGGATTCCGCGACCAAAATATCGTTGTTCGGCAGCACGTAGACCTGACGTGGATGCTGAAGCTTATCGGCAATCTTCTCTATCTTCAGCCCCTCGGCGACCTTAGGCATTTCGCCGTTCTTCCACGGAACACCTTTGGGCACCTGCATCGGCGGTACCATAAAATTTTTGGCTTCCGGCAGCTCAGGATTCGCACCAATCTGTTTTTCAGGCGCGACCGACGCACCGTTATCACACCCGGCTAACAGGGCCGTCAGCGCCAACGCTATCAGGGAATATTGTGGCATTTTCATTGGGGCTTCTCCTTAAGCGATGCGTTGACGAAGGGCAAGTTGCACATTCGCCAGCAGTAGCAGTATCACCACCAGCGTTGAGAGAATCACCGCCGTGGGCACCACGGCGTACGCATCACGGCTGTGAATAAAGGCGTTGGCGATAGCCAGCAGGATAGCCACCAGCGAGATCCAGAAATGGGTTTTCTCTGGCGCGCTGCTGCCGCGGAACAGATAAATAAGACTAATTACTCGTGGCAGAACAGCAATGACCAGACCTATTGCGATTAACCAACTGGCACTGACAGACCAGAAGATGACAGTCGTCTTCATATAGACGATATCGAACAGCCAGGTCGCTACAAAAAAGCCCACCGGTAGAGGTTCGAGGAGAGCGTAAAGCGTCACGGCGATGGCCGATCGTCCAGAGGTGTTGCGCATGATTTTCTCCATTTTCAATAGTTATACAGCCCAGGCACAACGTATTACCTTCCCATTACGTTGTTAACCTGCCTGTAAAATATTAGTAAACCTGAAGAAAAATGATGGTTTTAATTCACCTTTGCAGGCGATGACGGGTAAACGGTGTCGTCAGGCCTGATGCGACAGGAACCGGCCTGGATAATCGGCGCGAATGGGCTGTTGCGTCGCATAGCGGCCAAACAGCCTGTAGCGGTTCAGCGCAATGGCGTCGTAAAAAAGGTTACTGAGGCGTTTCGGCAACCAGCGCAGCACGCTCATGATGCGCCACGGCAGCGGCAACTGCTGAAAAACGCGAAAAATAGCCTGCGCCCGAAGCCAGTGCTGTTCATCCCGAATGTAGACGATCGTGCTGATATTGTCGTCAGGCAGGCCGGCCCATCTCAGTAGTGCTTTGCCCTCCTCACTCTGGACGGAAGCAAAACGGACCTGCCGCGCCAGCCGGTGGCGCAACAGGAAACGCACCCATCCTGTACAAAGTTTGCATACACCATCATAAAGCACGACGCTCTCGCCCGTTTGCAGATAAGGGGGCTGTGGCATGGGGCGGCTCCTCTGTTTCATCCTCAACAGACGCAGTATAGTCCTTCTTTCCCGTATGCTGAGCCAGCCACTGACAAACCGCCGCTTCATCGATGGCCCTGGCATTAACCCGCAGCAGCGGCCCCAGTGCCATGGGTTGTGCTTCTTCCGCCAGACGACGCAGTTCCGGAAGATACTCCGCGCCGGGGTGACCCGGCATGCGTTGCGCCAGGCGAGCCTGGTAACGCGCCACCGCCTCATCGGGTGAGATCTGCATCCAGATCTCCAGCACCTCATCCACGCCCGCTCGCTGCAAACCCTGCTCCAGCACGCTTTTCGACTGAAACCCAAACCAGGCATCAATCAGAAAAACCGAGTTCACCGGTGACTGGCCCACAATATTCCAGATCGCCTGGTAAGCCGCACAGCCGAGCTGTCGGTTACGCTGACGATCGACCGGGGCGAAGCTGGACATGAAGGGCTCCTTAATGCTGTCCAGCGTTAATACCGGTAAGGTGAAACGCCCGGACAGCATCCGGGTCAGCGTACTTTTGCCCGAGGCGGGAATTCCGTTAACCAGTACTACTCGCTTACTTTCCGCCTGTCTGGTCATAAGATCTCCATGACGTCCGCCACGCTACTGGCCTGGCGTAGTTTGACCAGCGTCGCGTCATCGTCAAGCAGCGAGACAATCGCGCGAATGCCCTCTTCAATGTGGGCATTACTGTCACGGGCACCGAACATGATGACGATATCGGCCTTTTCACTGCCCTCAAACGAGATCGGTTCTGCCAGCACAATCAGACTAAAACAGTCGCGAATAACGCCCGTTTCCGGGCGGGCATGAGGAATGGCGATACCTTCTTCAAACACATAATAGGCACCGTGCGTGAGCGTGTTATCAATGACAGCCTGAGGATACGAGGCCCGAATATAGCCGCCCGCCACCAGCGGTTTGGCCGCCATGGCGATCACCTGTTGCCAGTCGCTGGCCGCAACCCCGACCTGAATGGCATTGGCTTCCTGTAATAACTGTTTAATGGTCATTACTGCTCCTTAAACTGATTTTCGCACCAGATTGCGTAATTCATCAATTTTCACAAACAGAGGATCGATGTGATCCCGGTAACGACGACTTTTTGCATAGAGTGATAATGCCCGGTTATATTCCAGCATTAATTGTTTTTGCGTGTCGGTATCGGCGGTATTACTGGCCAGCTTCGCTTCCAGCTGCCTTATTTTCTCGCTGACGGATTCTGCCAGGCGATCCTGTTCAGCCGCATCCTGCGGATGATTTTCCACTTTCTTTTTCATGAATCCAAACATAGCGACTCCTGCCCCGAAAAGCGCGCGGGCACTTCAGGTTTATTTACGTCGGGATAAATGGAGTTAGCGGAATAACTGCATTTTTTCCACTAATACATTGGTTACCGCATTATTAGCGGGCACCAGGAAATTACGCACGCTGTCGTTTACTTTGCCTTTTTCGAACGTGGTTTTGCACTGCGCCACCCACTGGACATTCATCTCGGTGCCCACGTTCACTTTGTCGATACCGCTGCTGACAGCCAGGCGCATATCTTCATCACTCACGCCCGTTCCGCCGTGCAGGACCAGCGGCGTCGCGGTGGCGTCGGTGATTGCGGCCAGGCGCTGGTGCTGAATATGGGCTTTCCCGGTATACAGGCCGTGCACGGTGCCGATGGAAATCGCCAGCATATCGACGCCCGTTTCGTGCACAAAGCGCCTGGCATCCTCTACAGGGGTAAACGCAATTTCATCCATCTCCACGCATTTACCATCTTCCGATCCGCCGATTGCGCCCAGCTCAGCTTCCACGGAGACATTTAGCGGACGCGCCATATCAATAACCCGTCGGGTATTAGCAATGTTTTCCTCAAGCGGTAAATGTGAGCCATCGTACATGACCGAACTGAATCCGGCGTTAATCGCTGTCTGAATCGCCTCTAAATCAGAACAGTGATCCAGATGCAGACAGGTTGGAATATTTTTACTTTTCGCTAAAGATTTAACGGCATCGACCAGTAATTCGTGTCCGAGATATTTTGCCGTACCGGTAGATATCTGAATCATTAACGGGCTGTGGGTTTGTTCTGCCGCCTTAAAAAAGGCGGGCAGCATTTCCAGACAATGTAGATTAAACGATCCCACCGCTTTAAAATCACGTTCTTTGGCAATCTTGAGCAGGTCAGTGAAATTATAAAGTTTCATGCACGTTTTCCTCACGGGATGAAGTGGATTTTCCGTTAACAAACCAGGCGATAGCGGTAACAAAGGCGACGAATACGGCGACGAACAACCAGTTATTCTGGAAAGCATGTCCCAAAACCAGGCCGGTACTGATGACGTCGGAATCGCTGAAGGTCACGCCGGTAAAGCCATAACTTTCCAGCATCGGCACCAGAATGGCCGGCAGGAAGGTAATGAATAAGCCGTGCACGAAGCCCCCGATCATCGCCCCGCGCCGGCCCCCCAACGCATTACCAAACACGCCAGCCGTGCCGCCTGCAAAGAAGTTGGTGAGCAGACCCGGCAGAATCATTGCCAGACCAAACATCGGGAACACCAGCATGCCGACCACGGAGCCGAGCGTGGTCGCCAGGAAACCGACAATGACTGCGTTAGGCGCATAAGGAAACATGACCGGGCAGTCGAGTGCAGGCTTCGCATCCGGCACCAGCCGCATGGCAATGCCACGGAATGCCGGAACCAGTTCATTCAGCAGCAGTCGCACACCGCTGTAGAGGACAAACACGCCCGCGACAAACTGAATGGACTGCATAAAGGCATACATCAGGTAGTTGGTGCCGCTGCTGTACTGCGCAATAAAGGCGGGACCGGCTGCCAGCGCAGGGATCAGGTACATTGGCACCATCACCACCGCCATTGACAGGTAAGTGTCCTGTAAAAATTTGAAGTTGTCCGGTAACTTCAGATCCTCCGTCGAACGTGACCCTTTACCGACCACCTTCGCCACGGCCGCCGTCAGCAGATAGCCGATGGTACAGAAGTGGCCCAGGGCAACATCGTCCGAATCGGTAATACGCCGTACCACCGGCTGGGCCAGCGCGGGCATCACGACAGCCATAACGCCACCAAAAATCCCGCCGGTCAGAATCAGCGGTAAGCCGGTTAAGCCTGCTTTATAGCCGATGACGGCACCAATCGTGGCCATCCATAACAACGCCTGTCCGGTCAGGAAGATGTATTTAAACGGCGTCAGGCGGGCAATGATGATATTGACGATAAAGATCACCAGCAGCGTCATGGCCACTTCGGAGCCCAGTTCACGGTTGGCCAGCCCGGCGATGGCAGCCACATCGGTGATGTAGCCCTGCATGCCAAAGCCGTGGGTGAAGATACTGTTCAGGAAGGTCAGTGCGCCGACAATAATATTGATGCCCGCCATCATAATTAAGAAGCCGAGCAGGGTTTTAAATGTCCCTTCCACCACTTTTCCCGCAGATTTCTTTTGCAGCACCAGCCCAATCAGCGCAATAAAAGCGATAAGAATGGATGCCTGTCCCAGTAAATCTTTAACCAGAAAATTGATTACACTATTCATGATTAGCAACCTTCATATTACGTTCTTTTAAGAAAGCCACGATCTTTTGCTCAATTTCGGCTTTATCGGTAAGTTTATTTAATATAATGACCCGTTTAATCTGTTCTGGTGTGGCGTCAGCATTTAAAACATCCGCAAACGCTTTTTGCGTCAGAATCATGTCGGATTTAAATGCATTAGCTTCTGAAATTGTGGTGTGATCGATATCGGCTTCAATTTCCAGTTTTTTTAAAACGGCTTTCGCACTCATTTCGATGGCGAAACTTGAACCCAGACCACAACCACAAACACATAAAATTTTCAGCATGTTTTCTCCTCACACTATTTGCAGTTGTTTAGCGAGTTTATAATGGTGCCCTTCTGTATCGACCAGGCGTTTTTTCATGCTTATTAAGTCAATCGGAATAGGCTTATTGCTGCCGTTAATAATGACGGCTTTATTGCGCATTCCGGATTGAATACAACGAACCACTTCACTGGCCATAATGGTGCCCTGATAAATTTCTTCACAGGTGGGATCGCCATTACGCAGTCCATAACCGACAATCGTTTTGCGAATGCGCACACCGATCAACGGTTCAAGTTGCTTAATTAAGGTATCGATTGCGCCCTGAAAGCCCGGTGAATATTCACGTGTATAACCCTCAGAGCACAGGATAATGACGCTGTTCTGTTCACTGAGGCGCTGAGTGATGCGCCCGGCCAGCGTCGCCGTCGGAATCTGACACTCGGGGATTAACGCAAAATCCGCATTCGATTTTATTGCCGATTGCAGCGTCAGTTCACCGCAGTAACCGCCGAGCAACTCGACCATAAATACCCGACCGGTTAATGCGCGGCCCGTATTCCGCAGTTTTGCCACCTCTTTAAGTACCTGCTCACAGGCAGTTGAAAAGCCCACGGTGTAATCACTGCCGAAGACATCGTTATCAATCGTCATACCGATGCCAAAACAGTTCACACCGAATTCGCTCAGCGTATGTAAAAATTGCAGTGAGCCATCTCCGCCGGCCATAATTAATACATCAATACGCAATGCCTTGAGCTGTCGGGTGATGGTTTCGTATTCGCTGCGAATTAATTTTCGCGTGGTCCTTCCCGACTGCATAACCGGAATTGAGTTAACAGAGAAATCCACTAAATCGCGTTGCGCAATTTCCTGACAGACATTATCGAGAAGCCCCGGAATACCGCCATTAAATAACACCATTTCCGCCTGCGTCATTCTCGCAATCTGAAAAATAAAATTATTTATGCCGGTAACATCGCCGCCGCTGATTACCATCCCGATTCTCATTCTCCATTCCTCTCTGGCTCAATGCGTCTGCGGGCTATTGTTTCGGGATACAAGCCTTATATTTGCAAGTGAGATCACAAAAACGAGAGTATTTTGCCGGGTGGATAGATTGACAGCGGGGTTAAAACAGGTGTTTCTGTGAATTAAATCACAATTAATAAGCGCGCCCGGTCTGTGAGCTTCGGTTGATAAAACAACAGGTTAAATATCATCAGGCGAAGAGAAACGGTTATTTCAGGCGCGTGTCCGGATAACAAAAAAACCGTGATGCAGATTTGTGATTTTCGCCTCACTTTTCACTGTGATGCTGACGGGTTATTTTGGCGGGCAGCATAGATACCGGTTATTTCGGCAGCGAAAAAGGATTCATCTTGTCCGGTTAACCGTTTACCGGGTTTTCTTACACGCGCGGCACGATGATGAACGTTTGCGCAAAGCGGGCTGTGTTGTACCGGTGACGTTGGGTGAAGCGGGCATAAAAAAACCCGGCAACGGATGTGCCGGGCTGGAAAACATGCTGGAAGCGTTATTTTGCGTACGCTTCGGTGGAGATGGTCAGTTTGACATCGTCGCTGACCGCAGGCACGTATTTATCCAGTTTGAAGTCAGAACGCTTGATGGTGCCGGTCGCATCAAAACCAATCGCCTGCTTTTTCACCATCGGATGCTCACCCTGCTTGTTCAGCGTGGCGTGCAGCGTAACCGGTTTGGTGATGCCTTTCAGCGTCAGATTACCTTCTACGTCAAATTTGTTATCGCCTTTAGCAATGACTTTGGTGCTGCGGAAGGTCGCGCTCGGGTATTTGGCGACGTCAAAATAGTCGGCGCCTTTAAATTCTTTCGTCAGTGCAGGCACATGGCTGTCAATTTTGGTGACAGGCAAGGTCACGTCAACACGCGACTGCTCGGGTTTGCTGCTGTCGAACACCAGTGACCCCGTGGCATCCGGAATATCGGCGGTAGGATGCGAGAAGCCGAAGTGTTCCCAGCTCATAACGACCGACGTATGCTGTGGGTCCAGCTGGTAGTGCATTGTCTCAGCCTGAGAAACCGGGATATACAGCGCGGCAACTGCGATCAGTGGCAGTGTAAAACGTTTAACATCTTTCACTTTTCATTCCTTTTTTTATGGCGTCACATTGAGTCTGGTGCAAAGCGGCAGGAATAAAAAGTGAAGAGATTTGGCGTAAACAATCAAAATCATTCAACAATATCGACGAGTAATTATTTTACTGCTTATCGTCTGTACGTAAGATGCGCCACGCTGATTTCTGGCTGCATAACTGGTGATGCAGCTGCGTTAACTGCTGAGTGCTGAGGGCAGCAATATCCTGTGACGTCAGTGTGGGCAGTCCGTTAGCCTGACGCAGCGCCTCGACGGTGGGTTCTTCCTGCGCTGCGGCTAACTGTGTTTTCACCCCGTCGAGATCGGCCGCGTCTGTCACGGACGTCATCTGCTGCAGGAAATCGTCGCAATACTGAATCAGCGTTGTGGCAGACAGGGTCGGTGACTGAAGCGCAAAAAGAATACCGTCGATATCCACACAACGCTGGTAACGGCAGCTGACGACATAACCGATGGGGTGTTCAACACGGTAGCGCTGATAAAAACGCGGCGCGTATAGCAGCGCCAGCGCGCGCAGTGCGGCCAGCTGTTGAGGATCGGCCAGTGGTATAAACAGCAGAATGGCGCTGTCGTCCGAGGGGTGCGGTATCCTGCTTTCGCCGCTCACCCATGCCCGCGCGGGTAATGTAGCAGAATTGACCTTCAGCACGCTGAGCTGTTGCGCAAGTTGTTGATGTCGAAGGGCATTACCGCCCAGAAGGATGGCCCGCCAGCGCTGCGGCTGCACGGACGACGCCAGGCAGTAAGGCAATTGCCGTAGCAGTTCGCGTATTGCAATACCGGGAATGGCAGAGCTGGCCTCTTCCGTTGTCGGCATCAGGCAGGATAACAGTTGCGCCAGCGCCGCGCTGAGCAACGCCTCGTCGGCGGGTAAGTCCAGCGTCAGTTGCCAGACGCCCTGCCTTTCACACCATTCCCCACCGCCGCCAAAGTGACGCAGTACTGCAAACACCGGCCGCAAGGCGCTTTCGCAGGCCTGACCTGCCGCCAGCGTGTTGTACAGTTCGGGACGAAGTATCAGCGTGCCGGAGGTTTCATCCGGGTGAATGTGTGGCAACGTCACCGCGGTGGTGGGCAGCCTGGCGGGCGGGAAAGGATTAGGACCGGGATAATAAAACCACTCAACAGGGGGAACACTGACGTCGGGCACCTGCCAGCGCGCCAGGGTGAGCGCATAACCCTGTACGCTGCGTGATTCGCCAGCCACGTCGGCGGCACAAACCAGGGTGGTTGCTGGCACGCCGGCCAGCGTCTGTAATAAGGGCGAGAGTTCGGGGCAGTCGCCCGTGGCGGCAAACCCTAAAGCCCGCGCCTGAAGCTGCATTAAGGGCGACAATGCAGCCAGCCGCCGCTGCGCCAGGTGCCAGTAGTGTTGCCGCTGCGTCGCTGTGGTATGACTCAAGGCGGCGAAAAATGACATCAGCAATGCCCGTACCACGGCGGGTTGCTCACCCGTCACTGTCATCATCAACCACTGCGTTTTTGCGGACTGATACAGCCATTTTAGCTGTAGCTGACTGGCGAGCCCGCGCGCGTACAAGGCGGCCAGCAAGCCGCCGGGGGCTTCATCCAGCAAAAACTCGCGCAATAGCGTGACACCGTCACTTAACGCCGTTGGTAACAGCCAGCTCAGCGTCACTTCGGACGGGCCGTCCTGCTGCAACATCAGCCTCCTGTCGGCCGATAATTCAACGTCTGGTGCCGGAAGACTGCCCGCATCGCGAAGGGCAAAAGGAGCAGCAAAAATCTCAGCCAGCGTTGCCAGTTCGTCCAGCGGCTGCGGCCCCTGAAGCCACAGCGTCATCGTGCCGGCGTGATAGAAACGCTGATGAAACGCCCGCAGCGCGGCCTGCAATTCAGTGACATTGTCACCAAAAACCGCCCTGTTGCCGGTCTGAAAGCGCTGAAAACTGGCCGGTGCGATGACCGTTGAGAATATAGCCGCCTCTGCTCTGGCCGCAGCGTGATGCTGCAGCAGCCGATGCTCGGCATCAATCACAGCAATTTCCTGAGTAATGGCCTCTGGCGTTAACCGCGGCGCGCTCAGCATATCCTGCAGGCGCAGCAGGCCATCAGTCAGACTGTCCGGGGCGACTTCAAAAAAAAAGGCGCTCTGGCGCGCCAGGGTGGTGGCATTCACCTGCCCACCCTGCGCCTGCACCCAGCTCATCAGCCGCCCTTCGTCGGGCCAGCGCTGGCCACCGCTGAACAGCATATGCTCAAGCAGATGCGCCAGGCCGGGCCAGTTATCAGGTTCATCGTGACTGCCCGCCGCCACCTTCACCAGCGCCGCCGCCTGCGTTGCGTCCGGCTGGTGGACGAGCGTCACGCGGAGTCCGTTCAGGGTCAGGCTGCGTGTGTGCATTACAGATTCCGCGTTTTATAGATCAACTGAGAATTGGTGCGGTTGCGGAACTGTAGCTGACCGATTTTGATATCACTGCAGTCTGCCTGACGGCGCGCCTCAAGGATTGTGCCGTGATGCGGTGACTTACTGCAGACCGGATCGGTATTATCGGCATCGCCGGTCAGCATAAAGGCCTGGCAGCGGCAGCCACCAAAGTCTTTCTCTTTTTCATCACAGGAGCGGCAGGGTTCCGGCATCCAGTCGAACCCCCGGTAGCGGTTAAAACCAAACGAGTGATACCAGATGTCTTCCAGCGACTGCTCCAGGACCGAGGGAAAGGCCACCGGCAACTGTCGCGCGCTGTGGCACGGCAGCGCCGTGCCTTCTGGCGTGACGCTCAGGAAAATCGCGCCCCAACCGCCCATGCACGGCTTTGGTCGTTCTTCATAGTAATCTGGCGTAACGAACAGCAGATTAGTGAGGCTGCCCCGCTCGTTCATCTGCGTGCGGTAGCGGTTAACGACCGCCTCCGCCCGGGCAATCTGCTCGCGCGTCGGCAATAACCCTTCGCGGTTCAGCTGTGCCCAACCGTAAAACTGGCAGGTCGCCAGTTCAACATCATCCGCCTCCAGCTCAATGCACAGATCGATAATCTTATCGATCTGGTCGATGTTATGGCGATGCAGTACGAAATTCAGCACCATCGGATAGCCGTGAGCTTTCACTGCGCGCGCCATCTCCAGCTTCTGCTGAAAGGCTTTTTTCGAGCCGGCCAGCGCCGCGTTGAGGGTTTCATCACTGGCCTGAAAACTGATCTGAATATGATCCAGACCGGCCTCGCTGAATGCGTCGAGTTTTTTCTCCGTCAGACCAATGCCGGAGGTGATCAGGTTGGTATAAAACCCTAAATCACGCGCCGCTTTGATGAGTTCGGGCAGATCCTTACGCGTCAGCGGTTCACCGCCCGAAAAGCCCAGCTGCACGCTGCCCATAGCGCGGGCCTGGCGAAAGACCTCGATCCACTGTGCGGTGGTAAGCTCGCGCGCCTGCTGGGCAAAATCCAGGGGATTCGAACAGTACGGACACTGCAGCGGACAGCGATAGGTTAACTCTGCCAGCAGCCAGAGCGGTGGGTTGACGCCGGGTTTAAGCTGGGTCACGGAACTGTATCCACTTCTGTTCATAAGCTGACTGCAGGAATTCTTTCACATCTTCGCCCACGCCGCCCGCGTCCGGGAACTGAGCATCCAGCGTGGCAATAATGGAAGCGATATCCTGTTTGCCGTCCACCAGCGCCAGAATGGCCGCAGCGGTTTCATTTAACTTCGCCATGCCTTCGGGATAAAGCACCACATGGCTGTCCTGTGCCGCTTCCCATTGCATACGGTAGCCACGGCGAAAGGCGACAATTGTGTGTTCGTTCATCATTATACCAGTCGGGTTGTGTGCCAGACGGCCTTATCGGTCACGCTGTGATAAGGCGGGCGGTGAAGTTCGTAAGCCATGGTCATGGCATCCAGCAGCGTCCAGAGAATGTCCAGCTTGAACTGCAGAATCTCCAGCATCCTGTTCTGTTTTTCCGCCGTATTACAGAACTCAAGCGCCAGGGCAAGACCGTGTTCCACGTCGCGGTTAGCCTGACTCAGACGGCTGCGGAAGTAAAAATAGCCTTCTTCTTTAATCCACGGATAGTGCTGAGGCCAGCTGTCGAGCCGTGACTGATGAATCTGTGGCGCGAACAACTCCGTCAGCGAACTGCAGGCCGCCTCCTGCCAGTTAGCGCGGCGGGCAAAGTTGACATAGGCATCTACCGCAAAACGCACGCCCGGCAGGACATGCTGTTCAGAAAGCAATGCCTCACGCGTCAGCCCGACCGCCTCGCCCAGCCGCAGCCAGGCCTCAATGCCGCCATCAGCGCCCTGACTGCCATCGTGATCCAGAATACGTTGTACCCATTTACGCCGGGTGGCCGGGTCCGGGCAGTTGGCCATGATGGCCGCATCCTTCAACGGGATACTGGTTTGATAATAGAAGCGGTTCGCCACCCAGCCCTGAATCTGCTCGCGTGTGGCCTGGCCATTGTGCATCGCGATGTGATAAGGGTGATGGATATGGTAGTACGCGCCTTTATCACGCAGCGCCTGTTCGAAGGCCTGAGGCGACAGGGTTTCCGTAATCAGCATCTTTCGTCCTGCAACTGTATCGCCATTCCGTCCTGACTCACCTCAATGCCCTGTTCAGTCAGGTACTGACGCTGAGGCGACTGTTCGTCAAGGATGGGATTGGTGTTGTTAATATGAATAAGGATTTTGCGTTTTGCGGGCAAACGGGCGAGTAACGCCATCAGTCCCTGCTCTTCGGCCAGCGCCAGATGGCCCATGGCCTTGCCGGTATTTTTGCCCACGCCCGCGGAGAGTAATTCATCGTCCTGCCAGACCGTGCCGTCAATCAGCAGGCAGTCCGCCTGTTCGAGCCACGGCAGAATCACCGCATCCGGCTCGCCCAGTCCGGGCGCATACAGCAGTTTCTGGCCGTTTGCGCGGTTTTCAATAAACAGCGCCACGTTATGGCCCGGTAACGGCCGATCGCGATAAGGCGAGTACGGTGGTGCGTTACTGAGGATTGGAATCGCAGTGAACTGGAGATCCGGACAGACGTCCACGCTAAACGGCGCTAACGGGCGAATGGGCCGATGCTGTAAGCCGCCGTTCCAGTGTTTCAGCATGGTGAACACCGGGAAACCCGTGGTGAGATCGTCATAGACTTCCGGCGTGCACCATACCTGATGCGGACAACCTTCACGCAGACTGAGCAGACCGGTAGTATGGTCGATCTGGCTGTCAGTCAGGATAATGCCGCCGATCGCCGTACCGCGCAGCACACCTTTTTTGATGAGTTCTGGCGTGTGCAAAATCTGCTGACTGATATCGGGGGAGGCATTGCACAGCACCCAGTCCTCGCCATTATCGCTGACAATAATGGAGGACTGCGTACGCGGCGTCGCCTGAACGGTGCCGTTACGGACACCCTGACAGTTGGGACAGTTGCAGTTCCATTGCGGGAATCCGCCGCCTGCCGCCGAACCAAGGACTTTAATAAACATGAAAGGGACCAGGTGTTGAAACAAAATGCCCGCACAAGCGGCGGGCAAAGGATTAACGGTTGGAAATGTACAGTGTTACTTCCAGACCGAGGCGCAGATCAACAAATGTTGGTTTTTTCCACATAATTTTCTTCCTTATAAATAAACAGACAAAGAACGTACTGCAAGACAGCATCGTAACAGGGATTAAAATGCGAACCTTGTCACGCTATTTTCTCGCAGACCCTGGGGTGAAATCAACGAAAAGCCCGTAAGAAAACGTGTTAACGGATGCCGGTAAGATGTAAAACCCGCAGCCAGTTTCCCCACGTCAATTTCTCCAGCACGCTTTCATCATAGCCTTTGTCGCGAAAAACAGCGAGCAACCGGGGCAACCCACTGACATCGCCGAGCGCATCGGGCACCGAAATGCCGTCAAAGTCTGACCCGAAGGCCACATGATCGCTGCCCATTATGTTAATAAGGTGATCGCAATGTTTGACGATTTCTGTCAAATCGGTGTCGCTGTCACGTTTTCCGTCAGCACGCAGAAAAGCGTTGCCAAAGTTAATCCCGACCACACCGCCGCTGTCGCGAATCGCCCGAAGCTGATCATCCGTCAGGTTACGGGGTTGCGGACAGAGAGCATGCGCATTGGAATGACTGGCGACCAGTGGGGAAAGGCCGAGCCGCGCGGTATCCCAGAATGCCTTCTCGTTCATATGGGACACATCAATCATCATATTCAGCGCGGCCGCCTGCCTGATAAGCGCTTCCCCTTCTGCCGTCAGGCCGGGACCGGTGTCGGGTGATCCCGGAAAGCTGCCGCTAACCCCTTCGCCGAAGCGGTTTTTCAGATTCCAGAAAGGCCCAATCGAGCGCACCCCGGCATGATAAAACGCCGTCAACGCCTCGCCGTCGGGATCCAGCGCATCCGCGCCTTCGATATGGGCGACTAACGCCAAAACGCCCTCTGCGCGACAGGCGTCGATTTCTGCCGCGCTGCGGCACAGTTTTACCCGCCCCTCCGCGTGCGCCACGATACGCTGCAGCAGGTCAAGCTGCTGCCACATTATCGTCAGGGGATCATAAGGTTCTTCTGCAGCACGCGTGGACGCGACCTGCGCCAGGTAATCCTTCGGCAGAACAAAAATCGCGCACAGCCCACCTGCGAATCCGCCCTGCTGGATGCGAGGGTAATCGAGATGGCCCTCAGGCACGCCGGCAAAGAACGCCTCAGCAGGCGCATCACGATGGTGCAGCCACAAATTCAGTAACAGATCGTTGTGCCCGTCGAAAACCTGCATAGAAAACCCCCTCAAGAACATCGGGTTATGCTAACGCTGTCGCCCCGCTTCGGCAAATGGCAGCGCACGCCGTGCCACAGCCCATGAATCACGGTTGTCACTTTTGCGTATCAGGTTGTCAGTTTTGCGCGCGCCGCATGGCTGCGCTTTCGCCACACTGAGCTGACACCGAAAAGGAGAACGCAATGTTAACGAATCCCGCCGAGAAATACCGCCCTTTCCCCCTGGTTGACCTGCCTGACCGTCAGTGGCCTTCGCGGTCAATCAGCCGTGCGCCGCGCTGGCTGTCTACCGACCTGCGGGATGGCAATCAGGCGCTGGCTGAACCGATGAGTCGCGCCCAAAAGCTGCAGTTCTGGCAATTATTGCTGGACTGCAGGGCCAAAGAAATCGAAGTCGCCTTCCCGTCAGCCTCACAAACCGACTTTGACTTCGTACGGGATTTGATTGAACAGCAGCGCATTCCTGAAGACGTGACGGTGCAGGTTTTAACCCCCGCGCGCCACGATCTGATTGAGACGACCTTCTGCGCCCTGAAAGGCGCACCGCGCGCCATTATCCATTTGTACAATGCCACCGCACCGCTGTTCCGGGAACGTGTATTTAACCAGAGTAAAGCGCAGATTGTGGCGCTGGCTACCGACAGCGCGCGGCAAATCCGGGCCGCCTGCGAGGCCGCACCCGAGACACTGTGGACCTTTGAATACTCGCCGGAAACCTTCTGCTTTACCGAGCCAGCGTTTGCCCTCGACATTTGTGAGGCGGTGGCCGCCGTCTGGGAACCCGGGCCTGAGCGCCCCATGATCATCAACTTACCCGCCACGGTTGAGGTCAACACGCCTAATGTGTATGCCGATCAGATTGAATTTTTCTGTCGTCACTTTAGTCGTCGACAGGCAGTGTGCATTAGCGTTCATCCGCATAACGATCGCGGCACGGGCGTTGCCTGCGCGGAACTGGCGCTGTTAGCCGGTGCGGACCGCATTGAAGGCTGCCTGTTGGGTAACGGAGAGCGCACGGGGAATGTAGATCTGGTGACGCTGGCGTTAAATCTTTATACCCAGGGTGTTGCCCCCGGACTGGATTTCAGTGACATGGCCCGCGTGATTGAGGTCGTCACCGCCTGCAATAAACTGCCCGTCCATCCGCGTCATCCCTATGCCGGCGAACTGGTGTTTACCGCGTTTTCCGGTTCGCATCAGGATGCGATCAAAAAGGGGTTTACCTGGCGCGCACAGCAGCAGGAAACCGTGTGGCAGATGCCCTATTTGCCCCTCGACCCGGCGGATATCGGCAGCAGTTATGAAGCGGTGATTCGGGTTAACAGCCAGTCGGGGAAAAGTGGGGCGGCCTGGCTGCTGGAGCAGAACCACGGTCTGCAACTGCCGCGCGCCCTTCAGCAGGATTTCAGTCGGTGTGTACAACAGGAAACCGATACCCACGGAAAAGAAATGACGCAGCACGCGGTCTGGCAACTGTTCTGTCGTCACTACCAGATTGATCGGCCCACGCTGCGTCTGATGGATGCCCAGAGTGAAAGCGAACAAGGCGAGCAAACGCGCCTGCGCGCCCACGTCCGCCATCACGACCACCTTCTCCTGCTGACAGGCTGCGGTAACGGGTTGTTGTCCGCCGCCGTCAACGCGCTGCGTCACGCCTGCGATCTGACGTTAACGATCGAACATTACCATGAACACACGCTGGGAAAACGCAGCGACAGCCGATCGGTTGCCTATGTCAGCTGTATCAATCTTCAGGGAGAGCGCGCATGGGGCGTCAGCATCGACAGCGATACGTCACGTGCCGCCCTGCAGGCCCTCCTCAACGCGGCAGGTCACTTTCTGCCGCCGGAAAGTAGTCCGTCGGTGCCACACCGAGCACACGACGAAACATCGCACTAAACGCACCGGGGCTCTCATAGCCCAGATCGAGGGCGACCTGTAGAACCGGGTCGCCCTGTGCCAGCCGGGTCAGGGCAATGGCCACGCGCGCACGGCGCACCCACTCGCTGAAATAAAGCCCGGTTTCACGTTCGAAGTGACGGGCCAGCGTCCGGCCAGACACATTAAGCCATTCGCTGGCGCGGGCCAGCGTCCAGTCACCGGCGGGCTCCGCCTGAATCTGCATGCACAATGCCTGTAAACGCGGGCTGTCCGGCACGGGCAAGGCAAAGGGCAGCACATCCATGCCGCGAATTTCATCCAGGATCAGCTCGTAAATCCGTTCCGCCCGACTGGCGGGCGCATAGGAAACCGGTAAATCCATGGCGCTGACGATCAGCGCCCGCAGCAGGGCCGAAATTTGTACGACCTGGCAACTGGCAGGCAGATCTGCCCTGGCCAGCGGGTCCACAAACAACACCCGGGCCGCGACCGCGCCGGTAATCTGTAAGCTATGGCGCGTCATGGCTGGCAGCCAGACGCCGCGGCTGGGCGGTACCACCCAACTGCCCTGTTCGGTTTCAACCCGCACCACGCCGCTTAAGGTATGAATCAACTGCGCACAACGATGAAAATGCCAGGGCTCCGTTGCCCCATGCGGATAATCGTGCGCCAGCGGCACCAGCGGACGCATGCTGAAATCGAAACTGATCGTTGCACTCATTGCGACTTAAGGTACTTATAGATCACCGCTAAATCCTCTTCGCCGTGCCCGGCCTCCACGGCCTGCTGCCAGACGCGGGCGATATTTTCCAGCGCGGGCAGTGTGCTGTCCGACGCCTCAAGCGCCAGCCGGGCATCTTTAAGCGCCCACTGCAGATGCATCTGCGGCGTGTAATCTTCGCTTTCCATCATGGCGAGCTTCATTTTGGCATACGGCGCGGCCAGCGGACCGCCGTCCAGCACCTGCCACAGATCGTGGGTTGAAAAACCAAACTGTTCAGCGAGTCGGTTGCTCTCCGCCAGACTTTGCATCAGGCCGATTAACCAGCTGTTGATCACCAGTTTCATACGCGAACTTTTGCCCGCCTCGCCCAGCCACTGCGTGCCTTTACCTATCGCGGCAAACACCGCTTCAGCAGCCTGGGCACGCGAACGGTCGCCGCTGGCCAGCACCAGAATCTGGGCGTTTTCCGCAGGCGCTTTGGTGCCGGAAACCGGTGCATCGATAAACACCACATCCGGGCGCGTTTGGGCAAAGAAAGCGATCAGCGCATCGGTTTTTTCAACGCCAATGGTCCCCATCTGACACAGCGTGGCGCCCTGCTTTAGAGCCGCGTTCACCTCATGCAGCACCTGCGCTGTCGTTTCGCCATCGGATAACATCGCAATCACGACATCTGCCTCGCTTACCGCTTCAGATGCCGAATCCGCAAGGTTCAGCCCGGCGTCAACCAGGTCTTCGCCCCGTGCGCGCGTGCGGTTCCAGCCGTGAACCTCAAACCCTTTTTTCAGTAAATTCGCTGCAAAGGCGTGCCCCATGGCACCCAATCCTAAAACCGCTACGTTCATGCTGATTTCCTTGTAGTGAATAGTCAGGCCCGTGTTGCTCATACGGGTTGGCGTAAGATAAAAGGTAGCATCGGTTACCTCGTCCTTCCGTTAACGTCCGCTGTGGCTTCCCAAACCAGTTACTGACAACGCCGCCTGTCGTTCGGCCCGCAACCGGGCCAAACGCGGTAGAGATCTACCCAGGATGCCCGTCTCACGGTTACATCCATCGGCTGAACATTTACGTTTTTCCAGACAACAGACAAAACCATTAACATAAGGGCGATTGTGCCCGTGGGTTCGTTTATCTCCCTATACTGCGACCTGCCGCCAGTCGTCATGGCGTTCGACCCGCATCGGGCTGGCGACCTCCCCCTGGATAGCCGCTTTCAGGCCAAATACAGAGGGATATTAAGCGATTACGCCGGTAAAGCCTGCCGTTTTTTGTGCTGCCTGCCATCTTTTCTCTGCCGCTGACTGCGACGGCAAGCGGATGCCCGGTATCGTGCGCAACCGGGTCGATACCGGCTTAGAATCAGCCCCTGAACAGGGCTTTTATGCGGTCGCGGAATGGCGTTATATGAGCAATATTGCCGCAGATGACAGCAACACAGTGCGTGCACCTTCGTATGCCGTAACGGTGGTAAACAGCGGCTAAAAATGGCTGGTTGATGCATAAACACAGGATCTGGTTGGCCGGGTCGATAATCTGGTTGACTATATGGGCTCAGTCATCGTCAACGAAAGCAATGGCCGTTATTACGAATCTGCTCCGGGACGCAACTACAGCGTTGGCCTGACAGTTCCAGTAAACGCAGGCGGCTGCGCAGGTGCTTCGTGACCGCTGACTCGCTCTTTCCCTTATTTTTCAGGCATGACGTTGTTACATGCCGGGATAATTTTGCGGGACGCCGCGAATGGATCCCTGCGTTCTCGCGGGAGCCGGTGGTGCTGAGGCTGACAGGACCTTTATTTCGGCCGTGACATGGCTGGAAACCAGACGCGGCATCGCGCGCCTGGCGAGGCGGGACAGTGAACAGGCGCAGCGCTTACGCCACGCGTACCAGACCCAGGTGCTGGCGGTGTATCATGAGCGGACGCTGGCAGGATTGCACGCAACTGCGCACGGCTGTATGTGCCCCATCGACGTGCTGAAACCCATGCGTTGATTGCAGCGACGGCGATGCAGCCTGATCTGATTCTGGCGACGTGTCAGCCGAAAGACGTCAGGGAATGAGCGTGATGCTGCTCATCCCCTGGCAAGTCGCTTAACCCTTACAGGGCGTTAAGTTTTGCACGCACATCGTCACAACTGCCGGTTTCCCCCAGGCGAGGAAAAATGCGTTTAATGCTGTTTTCGTGCGTATCGCTATTTAAATCCGTCATCGCATCGACCGCTAACGTGACGTTGTAACCTAATTCGTAAGCCTGACGTGCCGTCGACTCCACGCCGATGCTGGTGGCAATACCGCAGATCACCACCTGCGTAATACCGCGTTTTTGTAGCTGATCATGAAGCGTGGTTTGATTAAACGCGCCCCAGGTGTGCTTAGTGACGGTGATATCGTTGTGTTGCGGTGTCATCGCCGGTACCAGTGTGGCCCAGTTTGCCGGTAATTCGCCCTGATGCCGGGGGGATTCGGTTCGGCCCGGTGCGCCGCCCGCGACATTCACAATCACGACAGGCAGGTCTTTTTCACGAAAGGCGGCCGCCAGGGCTGCGCAGCGTTCAATAACCGGCTGTGGCTCATGCACAACCGGCAGCGCAACAATCCCCTCTTGCAGATCGATAACAATCAGAGCGGTTTTCGCATCAAGTGTGGTTAAAGCCATGGTGAGTCCTCTGGAAACAGTATAAGAAGTATGGCGCAGGCTGATGCCGCTACGCACCGCCGGTTCGCCGCCAGTGCCCGAACAGGCGCGCCATACAGGGGGAGGCAATTATAGCGTGCCGGGCAGCGCTGAACAGGCGCGGGTCGTTTCAATTTGTAAGTCAGGCTGATTAATGGGCAAACCCGATCCGGTGCTCAGCGTCGCTCGACATAGTGAATCAGGCTGTGAAAACGCAGGCGCGTATCCAGCGGATTGCGATAACTGTGGGCCACGTCCGCGCGGAACTGAAAGGCCTCGTCCCGCTTCAGCCGCCGCCAGGTATCAGCAATGCCCAGCAACAGCTCGCCTTCCAGCACCACCACCTGCTCGATCACGCCTTTTTCATGCGCGGCAGAATCACTCTGCGCGCCCGGTGCCAGCTCAACGGCAAGCAAATCAAAGCGTAGCCGATCGTCATAAGGTAACAGCGGCGTCACCGCCATCTGCGCATTGTGCTGACGATAACGGGCCACTTCCCCTTCCGCGATGGGCAACTGATGAACAAAAAACGAGAACGGGACATTAAAGCCGGTGGCGATTTTCCACAGGGTGGCAATCGTCGGGCTGGACTCGCCGCGTTCAATCTGCCCCAGCATCGCCTTACTGACGCCTGTTTTCTCGGCGGTTAACGTAAGGCTCCAGCCATTGGCTTGCCTCAGTTGTTTCAGCGCCTCGCCAAGATAGTGATGCAAATTTTCCATATTGTCTCCTGCATAAGCGCATCAGTGTAGCACTTGTGCGTTATAGCGCACTATGCGACGATGTGCGCTATAACGCACAAGAGGAAGAGACCATGTCACTGCGCCATCCGCCGTTTCCCGTTACCCTGCCTATGGTGGTGTCAGGCTTTGTCGCCGTGCTGGTCGGCTACAGCAGTACAGGTGCGATTATTTATCAGGCCGCCCAGGCGGCTGGTGCGCCGCCTGCGCTGATCGCAGGCTGGTTCTCCGTCATTGGCATCGCAATGGGAATCGCCTCAACGGGGCTTTCCCTGGCTTACCGCATGCCGGTGCTGGCCGCCTGGTCCACGCCGGGGGCGGCCTTGCTGGCCACCAGCCTGCCGGGCACGTCTCTCAATGAGGCTGTGGGCGTATTTGTTTTTGCCAATGTCCTGATTGTGTTATGCGGGGTCACGGGCCTGTTTGCCCGCCTGATGAATCACATCCCGGCGTCGCTGGCGGCTGCCATGCTGGCGGGCATTTTACTGCGCTTTGGCTTGCAGACGTTTAGCGACTTCGCCGTGAACTTTCCCCTCGCCGCCACGATGTGTATGAGCTGGTTGCTGGCGCGCCGCTGGTTGGCCCGTTATGCCATTCTGATCACGCTTCTGGTCGGTGTTACCCTGGCGGTAGCCCAGAACAGTCTTCATTTTCCGGCGCAGGCTGCCCGTTTCAGCCTTCCTGCGCCTGTCTGGCCGTCGTTTTCACTGCACACGCTTATCGGTATTGGTCTACCCTATTTTTTAGTCACCATGGCGTCACAAAATGCGCCCGGCATCGCCACCCTACAGGCACACGGCTATCGTCCGTCGGTGTCCGGGCTCATGAGCTGGACCGGATTACTGGCGTTGGTTCTGTCGCCGTTCGGCGGATTTTCGGTGTGTGTGGCGGCCATTACGGCAGCGATTTGTATGGGCGAAGAGGTCGATCCCGATCCCCGTCGTCGCTGGATTGCCGCGGCAGTGGCAGGCGGATGTTATCTGTTGGCTGGCGTGTCCGGTGCGCTGATTGCGGTGCTGTTCAGCGCACTGCCGGCTGTAATGGTGCACGTAGTGGCGGGCCTGGCGCTGGTGACGACCCTGGGCGGCAGTCTGCAACGGGCACTGGCAGAACCTGATGACCGCGACAGCGCGCTGTTGGCTTTTTTAATCACGGCGTCGGACGTGACGCTTTTAGGGATCGGGTCGGCGTTTTGGGGATTAGTGGGTGGCGTTATCGCGCATCTGTTATTAAAACGTAAAACAGCGTAACATCATCTGGGCATTGGTTATTTTCCCGGCAGCGGGCGAAAAAACCACGCATTTGACCTCTTTTTCTGCGGTTTGATTTGCCATTGCCCCACGTAAAATCACCGTAATTGACGATAACACGCGATCTTCTGCCTCAGACAACGACCGATAAGGGCCTAACAGGTGGCAAAAACTTTTCTGCGCAGCGGCAATCTGGATGCGGTTCTGGCTTTAGGTGAGAACGGCCAGCCGGTATTTACGTCCGCCCTGCAAATCCGTGAGACCCTGCGTTTGCGCCGCCAAAGCGCACTGGCAGACTGCCTGGCGATTCCGCAAACCAATGAACGTGGCGACCGGCTTGACTGGTACGCGCCTTTTTCCGGCAAAGTCAAATCCTGGATGGCCGCGAGCGATTATGAACGCCGTCAGGCGTTGCAACATCTCACCGCCTGCCAGCAGGATCTGCAAGCCATTAGCGCCCGCGCCCGCGAGGCTGCCAATCCGGCGATGCGCCTGTTTGGCGCGCTACTCGGCAAGAGCCTGCAATTCCCCAATCAGCAATATGTTTATCTGGTGAACGGTAAACCTGTCATCACCTTTTGGGGATTTGTGGATGCACAGGAGCGCAACCGTGATGATGCACTCGCCTGCCTGCGTGAAAGCCTGGAGGAGTCGCTGCCTGCTTCGCTGGTCGAACTGCCACCCGAACCTGTTGTGCCGCCCGCGCCCGAACCGGTGGTGGTGCCCGACCCCGCCGCGGTGGTACCGCCGGTCGCAGAGGTGCCCGCACCGGAGCCGGAACCTGTACCAGAACCTGTGCCCGCTCAGGCCGTGCGTCGTCCGGCTTTCCGTCTGTGGTATCTGATTCCGACGCTGGCCGTTGCCGCAGCGGCCGCGACGGCGGTTATCCTGCATATGCCGCAATCGGAGCCCGTCACGCCGTCCGCCCCGGTCGCCCCGGTCGCCCAAAATACCGCCCCTGTTGCCGCTATCAGGCCGGCAGCCATGGTGCCGGCTGAAAAACTGGCTGACACTTTGCCGCAGAAACCGGCCGCCGTGGTAGCGGGTGCGCAAACCGCCGCCAGCGCTGCGCCTGTGCCTGCAGCGGCACCGTCTGCGACGCTTTCCAACGTGGTTGCGCCTGCGGTGCCCGCGAAACCCGACGATCTGGTGGTGACACCGGATGCCGTCCGTGATGGTCAGGTTCAGGTGATTGACGGACGCTGGCGCGTGGAGATCGAAAACATCAAAACGCCAACCGGTAAACCCCCTGTCATGCACTTCCAGTTTAACAATGGCAAGGGCAGCGTACAGATCAACCAGGGGAACACCACCTGTAAGGCCGATGTCACGGCGGCGATGACCAGCGCGGGTAACATGGTGATAGAAAGCCGCTTTACCGCCCGGTGCGCGGACAAATCGCGTTACCGTATGCCGATGTTAGTGTGTCATTCCAGCATTGGCGCCGCCGCCTGCGAAGCGCAATACACCGGGGATCGTGTGTATCCCATTACGATTAAGCGTGAGAGTAAGTAACTATGTTGGCTCCCCTGATCGATGATAAGCAAAAAATTTCTCTGATTGAGAACAGCGGCGTGCAGTTCCTGGATTTTGGTCTGCAACTCTCCGCAACCCAGGCACGCCGTCAGTTTGTGCGCCAGACCGCAAATGGCCCGTTACTGCGTCTGAATATGGACGGTAACAGCGGTAAATTTTTACTTTACCCGCAGGACGGTGGCGCACCGGAAGTCGTGCGTCCCGAAACCGATATCGCGCTGTCCGACTCCCTGACCTTACTGGAAGCCTGCTGGCTGCCGCTGCCAATGCTGCGTTGCGCCTCAGGTCGTCGCTTTATCGGCGGCCCGGAAAACTGGGCGCGCATGCGGTTAGTGGCGCTGGAGAAACCTGACAGCGCAGGCAACACGCACCGCGTTACGCTGGCGTTTGATACGCGCTGCGTGGCGGAAGAAGATGGCGGCGAACAGTTGGGACTGACGCCATCCGACGCACAGAACGGCGTTACCTTTGCCCTGGCCTGGCACAACTACGAGCTGGGGGAATTTCTTGATCACACCTGGGTAGATGGCTGGCTGCGCGAATCCTTCACCGACCGCGTGTCCGATCGCCGTGAACAGGCCATCAGCCAGGCGCTACGTGAGTTTGAATATCAGGCGCACTACCTCAACCTGCTGGAATTGCTGGGCGAGCAGCTTAACCTCACGGAGATTCACATCCAGGCCGCAACGCTGCAAACGCCAGCCGTCAACGTGGATATCATTCTTGACGTCGGCAACTCGCACACCTGCGGTATTCTGGTGGAAGACCATCCGGAAGAGAGCAACGGCCTGAAGCAGACCTACGAGCTGCAGATGCGCGATCTGTCTCAACCACATCGTGTGTATAACGAGCTGTTCGACAGTCGGCTGGAATTTGCCGAAGCGCGTTTTGGTAAAGCCAACTTTTCGCTGGAAAGCGGCCGTGAGCAGGCCTTTATGTGGCCTTCACTGACCCGCGTCGGACGCGAAGCCAGCCGCCTGGCCTTGCAGCGTGCCGGTCTGGAAGGCAGCACCGGGCTGTCCAGCCCGCGGCGTTACCTGTGGGACGAAGCCCGCTATCAGCCGGGCTGGCGCTTCAATCAGCAGAGCCCACAAGGTGAACCGCAGGCCTGCGCCGCCCCTTTCACCTCACTGATGAATGACGAAGGTCAGCCGCTGTATGCGCTGCCGCTGGATGAACGCCTGCCGGTGTTCTCCGCTCACTACAGCCGCAGTTCACTCATGACGTTTATGCTGTGTGAGCTGCTGGCCCAGGCACTGATGCAAATGAACAGCGCGGCACAGCGTCAGCGCATGCCGCAAAGCCATGCACCGCGCCAGCTGCGTCATGTGATTCTGACGCTTCCGTCCGCCATGCCAAAACCTGAACGTGAAATCTTTCGTCGTCGCATGCAGGAAGCGATTGCGCTGGTGTGGAAAGCTGAAGGCTGGCATCCGGCCGACGAGGAATTTACGGCGGAGACGCAGGCGCAAAGCAGTAAACCCGTGCCGGACGTACAGATGGAGTGGGATGAAGCCACCTGCGGTCAGATGGTGTGGCTGTTTAACGAAACCCAGGTGAACTTTGCCGGCCGCGCAGAAGACTTCTTCAGCAGCATGGCGCGTCCGGATCGTCCGCGTGAAGCCGATGATCAGCCCGGCAAGAGCCTGCGCATTGCCTCTATCGACATTGGCGGCGGCACTACCGACCTGGCGATTACCCAGTACCGTCTCGATGACGGCCAGGGCAATAACGTCAAAATTACGCCGCGTCTGCTGTTCCGTGAAGGCTTTAAGGTGGCAGGCGACGATATATTACTGGATGTGATTCAGCTGTGGGTTTTGCCGGCCCTGCAACAGAGCCTGCAGAAAGCCGGCCTGACGCTGGCCGAACCGCTGATCAACAAACTGTTTGGCCACGACAGCCGGATGGACGGTCAGGCGACGCTGCGGCAGCAAGCCACGTTGCAGGTGTTTATTCCCCTGGCGCAGGCGGTGCTTGAACGTTACGAGAACTGGGATCCGCTGGAAAGCCATGCCGAAATCAATGCGCTGTTTGGTGAGCTGGTCGATCAGCGTCCGGCAGACGCGGTGCTGGCGTTTGTTAATGGCGAAATCCAGCGTGAATTAGGCGGCAACAGCCGCTTTGACCTGCTTGAGGTGCCGCTGGTGGTCAGCATGGCGCAGCTTCACGGCGAGTTTATGCAGCACCGCATGGCGATCATTCCGGCACTGCGATCTATGTGTGAAGTGGTCTCACTGTATCAGTGTGACGTCCTGCTGCTGACCGGACGGCCCTCACGCTTCCCCGGCATTCAGGCGCTGGTGCGTCATCTGCAACCGCTGCCGGGCAGCCGAATTTTGTCGCTGGAAGGCTATCACACCAGTGACTGGTATCCGTTTAACAAACATGGCCGTATCGATAACCCGAAATCCACGGCCGCCGTGGGCGCGATGTTATGCCTGCTGGCCCTGGATTTGCGCCTGAGCAGCTTCTGGTTCCGCGCGGGGGATTTCGAGCCCTATTCCACGATCCGTTATCTCGGCATGCTGGACGAAAACCAGGCCCTGACCGATGAGAACCTGTGCTACAGCGACATCGACCTGGACGATCCCGCTTTCTCGCTGGATCGCAAAAGCAGCTTCCGGATTCGTGGCAACGTCTGTCTGGGCTTCCGCCAACTGGATAATGAACGCTGGCCCGCGTCGCCGTTGTACAGCCTGACGCTCAATGATGCCGCGCTGGCGCGTAAGGTTGCGGGTGAAAGCGTGCTGCGCGTGAAGCTGGCGGTGAAGGCCGGTCCGGATGCGCCTGGCCCCGAGACGTTGGTGTTAAGCGAAGCCCGACTGGACGATGGTACGCGCGTTCCGCTTGAACATCTGAGCCTCAAACTGAATACTCTCTCCGCCACTGGCAATGCCAATGCGCAATACTGGATTGACAGCGGGAGTGTATGTAAACGATGAGATCGGTTAAACCCCGCCAGCCGCAAACGCTGGCAAAACGCCTGAGTTTATTGCAGGACGCCCTGAATGGCAGCCTGGCATGGATTGAAAACACCCGCGAACAGTCGCCCCGTCTGGCACTGGAAGCCGAAACCCTGACCCTGCAGTTACGTCAGGCCCGTGTGCAAACGCAGGCGCTGGCGCAGCAGGTGGCCCGCCCCGTCACCTTAGCCCTGTTTGGGCAGTCTCAGGCAGGCAAAGCCTGGTTGTTAACGGAGATGGTCGCCGATGCCCAGGGACAGTTAATCACCGCGCTAAGCGACAAGCCGGTTAACTATTTTCAGCATATCAACCCGGGTAATCTTGATTTCGCCACGGCGACGCGGTTTACCCATCAGCGCGAGCCGCTGTCGTCGGAGTGGCCGGTAGAGCTGGCCCTGATGAGCGAAGCCGAGGTGCTACGCCTGGCGATTTCGTGTGGCGAAGGCGTCAGCCAGCCCGATACCGCAAACATCGACAGCGTGATACAACGTCTGCAGCGTCACCGCTTAACGACGCCACTGCCTGGCCTGGAGAGCGATGCGCTGGTCACGCTCTGGTCATGGTGCCGCCGCCATCATTTGTATGATGCACAACTGGATCGGCACTTCTGGCCTCAGGCGGTTGAACTGGCCCCGTGGCTGAGCGTCGACGATCGGGTCCAGCTGTTCTCTCTGCTCTGGCCCGCCGAACCGGCCCTGAATGAGCTGGTGCGGAGCTTGCTGCATCTGCGCCACCAACTGCGCAACAGTACACGCGTGCTGGGGCCGCTTAGCCTGTTAACCGATTCGTCTCTGCTGCCTGCCGAACAGCTTATCGTCCCGGCCAGCGAACAGGATCTCTCGCTGCACATTGAGATCTGCCCGTTAAACGGAAACCGCCTGGCCAAGCCGCAACATGTGGCGCTGGGATTACTGGCGCTGCTGACGCTGGAGGTGACGATTCCGCTCAGCTCCACGCCGCGCACCGCGATCTATGACGAAGCGGACATGCTGGAGCTGCCTGCACCCGGTACGCCGAGTGATGCGGCGCTGCGGGAAGAACGCCAGCGCCTGCAGCAGCAGGATGCGCTGCGCGCACGGCTGCTGGAGCACAAACGTACACTGCTCCCCGGCATCTATGCCGCCCGCCAGGGCATCGATTTGCTGCTGATCTGCACCGCCGCCAGCCAGCGTCAGGATGTGGATATCGCCAGCCGCGCCCTGCGCGAATGGCAACGCCTTCAGCCAAAAAACGACGCGGGTGAAAAACCGCGTCTGATTTGGGCGATCACGCCTTATGATGCGCGCCATCAGCAGGTGAATGTGGATGAGGCGGTACAGCGTCAGGTCGGCCAGCCGGGTCAGCAATGGGGTTCCATGCTGGCACTGGATCGCGCCGGTGTGGATCGCATGTCCGAATGGTTACAGGATGAGATGCAGCCAGAGGCCCGCCGCGATCAGCTTATCGCGCAACTGGCGCAGATTCAGCACATGGTCGTTGAACGTCGGCTACAGCCCTGGACCGAAGCCGGTGCGTCGCCCGATCAGGCGGCGCGCAAGCAGAACATCGCGGATACCTTGTTGAAATGCCTGCAACATCGCACCGGTTTGCATGGAGAACTGCTGGAGCGTTTGCAGCCTTCCCGTGAAGCCCTGCGCCAGCTGTGGCTGAATCAGTCGGGCTCATCCGTTCCTGCCGCCACCACCAGTATTCAGGCACCGGAGAACCAGTTTGGTATTGGTTTTGAGTTCGACCTGTTCAGCGATGCTGAAATTGAGCAGCCCGCGCCTCAACAGTCCAGCTTTGGCCAGGGCCTGACTCAGTTCCCGCGCCAGGTCTTCAGCCTGTGGCTGAACCATCTGCGCCAGTTGCCGGAAAATCAGAGCCTGCTCACGCTGCTGAATATCGACAAAGCCACGATGGAATGGTTAATAGAAGAACTGATCACCGCCAGTTTCCGCACCGGTATCCTGCAGTCGCTGCAAACCGCCCTGCATGAACCGGACGCGCAGAGCATGTCGCATGAGTCGCGCGCCGATCGTCAGGTGACGCGTGCCATGACGGTATTGGGGGATTTCGTCGCGTGGCTGGGCTTCCTGCAGCGTCCGGAAGCGGAACGTCCGGCCAGCCGGGTTAACCGTGGCCAGTCGATCTTCTCACGTCCGCCTGCGCCGAGTGTGAATTTCAGCGCCGGTCAGCGACTGACAAAACTGTCGGCTACGCCAGCAAACCACACGGCGTACTACATATATGACTGGCTGGTGGGCCTGAACACGGTCATTATCGAAAACAACGGCTATACCGGTGGGGGCGATCTGCCGGTCAGCGCGCGCGAAGCGCTAGCCGACCTGCTCAAACCGCTGCGTAACTAAGCGTATATCAGGCGCAGTTCGCCACTCAGCGACTGCGCCGCCTCTTCCAGCAACGCCAGAACCGGGGCCAGATCCGCGTCGTGCCGATCGGCATTCAGCAGATAAATCTCCGCCGGCAAGGCCATGCCACCTGTCAGCCAGTCCCAGAGCGCGTCCAGGTTATTGCCGAAGTCGCCGGAACAGTCGCTTTGCGCGGCAAACTGCCGGTAAAAGGCATCGCGATCCGCCAGCTCACCGAGATCAAACCGTAGGCGCAACATCGTTACTGCACCGGCTTAAAACTGCGATAGTGGTCAGTGGAAAGAAACACCAGCCCGTCTGACGAATATACCAGGCGATCCGCCTCACGATGGCCACAGCGGTAGTTCACATCCGCCTCATACCACTGTCGATCTGAACGTTCAGGTAGCTTTCTTTCGCGGTTGGAAAAGCGATCGCCGCCAATCGCCCGACCCGGCAGCACGTCACACAGATTGCCCTTCGCAGGATTCCAGCCCAGACGGCGGGCCTGCTTCTTTGTGATGTAGTAATCGGGCAACTGCTGATGCTGTAGCACCCAGCGGGCGACGGTTCGCACATCCGTTAAGGCGGCGATGTCTGCGGCAGAGGTTTTGGCAGGTGCAGACGTCAGATAGGGTCGCAGACCTATCCAGGAGAGGATAAGGATGAGGACTAATCCTAACCACAGTTTTTTTGACATGATGACATCCCTGGAAAACAGGATGCAGATAATAGCAGTTTTCTCAGCGGATAAAACAGCGCGGGCCAGATGACCTGGCCCTGGCGGGGTTTACTGCATTGCAGCCTGCGACGGCACACTGTGACGACGCCACGCACCCGGAGCAACACCATACTGACGCTTGAAGCTGCGGTTGAACGACTGCTGCGAGTCAAAGCCCAGCGAAATGGCTACGTTCAGAATAGGTTCGTTGGTGCTGGTCAGGCGATCCGCTGATTTTTTTAATTTTTTCATACGGATATATTCACCCAGTGGATAGCCTGTGTGCTCTTTAAACATCCGTTGCAGGTGCCATTTTGAGTAGCCCGCGCGCTCAGAAACCGTATCGAGATCGAGGCGTGCTTCAATATTGTTGTCAATCCAGTTAATCAGATCGTGAATAAAAGCGTTACTCATCATTTGTCTTCTCCGGTCGCGACAGCGAACAGTATTAGTATCAGTTGCAGTTACACTTAAAGCGTGACTGACAATGCCATTTAATGCAAGTTTAATTAATACATTAAATGCCGCACATTTTATGGGGACTTACCTCATGCCCTGTCAGGCTGGATGCTGGCCGATAAATCATCGCTCATCAGACCGCACATAAAGTGTATCAGTTATTCTTGCAGTTCTCAGACACACAAGCCTACACTCCTCGCGATAAATTGCAACCATAGAAGTTGCAAATATTGGCCTGCGGGCTTTACTTCACTGTTCATCGCGGAATCACAACAATGATAAGCAACTGGGTTCGTCAGGGAGTTACCCTGCTGGGGATGGGACTGGTCATCAGTCAGTTAAGTGGATGTGACACGGGTCAGGCGAACAGCGCCCCGCCGCCGCCGCCCGAGGTGAGTGCGGCTGTGGTGGTGACAAAACCGGTCAGTCAGTGGGATAGCTTTAATGGCCGCATAGAAACGGTTGAAAGCGTCCAACTGCGTCCACGGGTTTCAGGCTACATCACCACGGTTAATTACCATGAAGGGGATGAGGTGAAAAAGGGCCAGGTCCTGTTCACCATTGACGACCGTAGCTACCGCACCGCACTGGATCAGGCGAGAGCCTCGCTGGCGCGTGCCCGGAGTCAGGCCAGCCTGACCCGCAGTGAATCGGCGCGCACAGAAAAACTGCTCGGTACTCAGGCGGTATCACGTGAGATGTGGGAGCAACGACGCGCCAGCGCCAGCCAGGCGCAGGCCGATGTGCAGGCCGCCGAGTCGGCTGTGGCCATGGCCCAACTGAATCTGGATTTTACCCGCGTCACGGCGCCCATTGACGGCCGCGCTAGCCGGGCCATGATCACCGCAGGAAACCTGGTAACCGCCGGGGACAGCGCCAGCGTTCTGACGACGCTGGTCTCGCAAGACAAGATGGTGGTCTATTTCGACGTCGATGAAACCACCTTCCTGCACTACCAGGCCATGGCGCGTCAGGGCCAGCAACGTCATGCCCTGCCCGTCGAGGTTGCGCTGGCAGGCGAACAGGGTTACCCGCACCGGGGTAACGTCGACTTCCTGGATAACCAACTCAACGCCAGCACCGGCACCATTCGCATGCGTGCGCAGCTGGATAACCATCAGCGTATCTTTACGCCTGGCCTCTTTGCGCGCGTTCGCCTGCCGGGTCGTGCGACCTTCAACGCCCTGTTAATTGACGATAAAGCCGTGCTGACCGACCAGGATCGCAAATATGTTTATATCGTTGATGCTCAGGGGAAAGCGCAGCGCCGCGACATTAAGCCTGGTGCCATGGCTGACGGACTGCGTATCGTCGAGGCCGGTTTGCAGGCGGGCGACCGGGTCATCGTTGCCGGACTGCAAAAAGTGTTTATGCCCGGAATGCCGGTGACGGCCAAAACTGTCGATATGGCCGCTACCGCCGCTCAATAACCCGAGGTTGATATGGATTTTTCCCGCTTTTTTATTGATCGGCCAATCTTTGCCGCCGTGCTGTCGGTATTGATTTTCATGACCGGCCTGATCGCCATACCGTTATTGCCCATCAGTGAGTATCCCGACGTGGTGCCGCCGAGCGTGCAGGTGCGCGCCGAATACCCCGGCGCGAACCCAAAGGTCATTGCCGATTCCGTGGCGACCCCGCTGGAAGAAGCGATTAACGGCGTCGAAAACATGATGTACATGAAGTCCGTCGCCGGTTCGGATGGCGTGCTGGTGACCACCGTGACGTTTCGTCCCGGCACCGATCCGGACCAGGCGCAGGTTCAGGTACAAAACCGTGTCGCTCAGGCGGAAGCGCGACTGCCTGAAGTCGTGCGCCGGCTGGGCATTACGACGCAAAAAATGTCCCCTACGCTGACCTTAGTGGTACATCTGTTTTCGCCGGGCAGTACCTATGATTCTCTTTACCTGCGTAATTACGCCACGCTGAAAGTGAAAGACGAACTGGCCCGCCTGCCAGGCGTCGGGCAGATCCAGATCTTTGGTGCAGGCGAATATGCCATGCGCGTCTGGCTGGATCCCAACAAGGTGGCCGCACGCGGCCTGACCGCCGCCGACGTCGTCAGCGCAATGCAGGAGCAGAACGTGCAGGTTTCTGCCGGGCAGCTTGGTGCGGAACCGCTGAAAAAGCAGAGCGATTTTCTGCTGTCGATCAACATGCAGGGCCGGCTCGAAAATGAGCAGCAGTTCGGCGATATCATTTTAAAAACCGCTGAGGACGGCTCGCTGGTGCGGCTGCGCGATGTGGCACGCATCGAAATGGGTGCGGGCAGCTATGCGTTGCGTTCGCAGCTGAACAATAAAGATGCCGTCGGCATTGGTATTTTTCAGGCCCCCGGGGCCAACGCGATCGATCTTTCCAATGCGGTGCGAGCCAAAATGGATGAGCTGGCCACCCGCTTTCCTGACGATGTGAAATGGGCAGCGCCCTACGATCCCACTGTGTTTGTGCGCGACTCCATCAAGGCCGTGGTCCAGACTCTGCTGGAGGCAGTCTTTCTGGTCGTGCTGGTGGTGATTCTGTTCCTGCAAACCTGGCGGGCCTCGATCATTCCCCTGCTGGCGGTCCCTGTTTCCGTGGTGGGCACGTTCAGCGTGCTTTACCTGCTCGGTTTCTCGCTTAACACCCTGAGCCTGTTCGGTCTGGTGCTGGCCATCGGTATCGTGGTGGATGATGCCATCGTGGTGGTGGAAAACGTTGAGCGCAATATTGAGATGGGTCTGTCACCCAAAGCGGCGGCGCATCAGGCCATGCGCGAAGTATCGGGGCCGATTATCGCTATCGCGCTCGTGCTCTGTGCCGTGTTTGTGCCGATGGCGTTTCTGTCGGGCGTCACCGGTCAGTTTTACAAGCAGTTTGCCACCACCATTGCCATTTCGACCGTCATCTCTGCCATCAACTCGCTGACCTTATCGCCTGCGCTGGCAGCGATGTTGCTGAAGGATCACCAGGCCGCCAAAGACAGGCCCACGCGCCTGATCGACTGGCTGTTTGGCTGGATTTTCCGCCCGTTTAACCGTTTCTTTCACCGCACGGCCCATGGCTACGAGTCGATGGTAGCGAAAACCCTGCGGCGGCGCGGCGCGGTGTTTGGCGTGTATCTGGTGTTACTGGCGGGTGCCGGCTGGATGTTCCATGCCGTACCGGGCGGATTTATCCCCACACAGGATAAGCTTTACCTGATTGGCGGCGTGAAAATGCCGGAAGGATCGTCGCTGGCGCGCACGGATGAGGTCATCCGGCAGATGAGCGAAATCGGTCTGCAAACGGAAGGCGTGGCCTATGCGGTTGCCTTTCCGGGCCTGAATGCGCTGCAGTTTACCAATACGCCGAACAGCGGCACGGTGTTTTTCGGCCTGAAACCTTTCAGTGAACGTAAGCGCACGGCGGCGGAGATTAACGCGGACATCAATGCAAAAATCGCCCGTATCCAGCAGGGGTTTGGCTTCTCCATTATGCCGCCACCGATTCTGGGTCTGGGCCAGGGTTCGGGCTATTCGCTTTACGTGCAGGATCGGGCCGGATTGGGCTATGGCGCCCTGCAAACCGCGATTAATACACTCTCCGGCGCGGTAATGCAGACGCCGGGCATGCACTTCCCCATCTCGTCTTATCAGGCCAACGTACCGCAACTGGATGTGCAGGTTGACCGTGATAAGGCCAAGGCACAGGGCGTGGCGCTGACGGATTTGTTCAGTACGCTGCAAACTTATCTGGGGTCATCCTATGTTAATGACTTTAACCGCTTTGGCCGGACCTGGCGGGTGATGGCACAGGCAGATGGCGAATTCCGTGACAGCGTGGAGGACATTGCCAACCTGCGTACCCGCAACGATCGTGGCGAGATGGTGCCCATCGGCAGCATGGTGCATATCACCACCACTTACGGGCCCGATCCGGTTATTCGTTACAACGGCTATCCGGCGGCGGACCTGATCGGTGATGCGGACCCTCGGGTACTGTCCTCCGCCCAGGCGATGCGCCAGCTTGAGGCGATGTCCGGCCAGCTGTTGCCGAATGGCATGAACATCGAATGGACCGACCTCAGCTACCAGCAGGCGACGCAGGGCAATACCGCGCTGATTGTTTTCCCGGTGGCGGTGTTACTGGCCTTCCTGGTGCTGGCCGCGCTGTATGAGAGCTGGACGTTACCGCTGGCGGTGATCCTGATTGTGCCGGTTACCATGCTGTCGGCCCTGCTGGGCGTGTGGTTAACAGGCGGAGACAACAACGTCTTTGTGCAGGTCGGTCTGGTGGTGCTGATGGGCCTGGCCTGTAAGAACGCCATTCTGATTGTGGAGTTTGCGCGCGAACTGGAGATGCAGGGTAAAGGGATTGTCGACGCCGCGCTTGAGGCCTGTCGGTTACGTCTGCGCCCTATCGTGATGACCTCTATCGCCTTTATCGCCGGAACTATTCCGTTGATTCTGGGGGAAGGCGCAGGCGCGGAAGTCCGCGGCGTGACGGGCGTCACGGTGTTCTCCGGTATGTTAGGCGTGACGCTGTTTGGCCTGTTTTTAACGCCGGTGTTTTATGTGGCGCTGCGTAAGCTGGTGACGCGTAACGCCGCGCGCCCGGTTACGGAACACGCGCAGTAATGCGTGTGCCCCGACGATCCTGCGGACGTCGGGGCACTGCCTCTCAACGTCAGTATATACAGCGCCCGACCCGTGCCCTGGCAGAGCCGGTTAGCGTTTATTTTATTTAAAAGGCGTTGTGTGCGCGCGGACGAGATTACTGAGTACGGGCGTTCGTCAGAGACATACGGAGAGGACGTGACGGTGAAACCTGCCGATGATGAATGCAACACCCTTGCACGTGATGGTCGTCAGTTTACATAAGACGTAAAAAAAGCCGCATCAGCGGCTTTTTTTGCAGTCGGTATCCGGTTCCGTCACCTCAGGCTCAGGCACGGCGGTGCAGTTGCTGGTGTCGTGGGTTTTCAGCTCATTTAACGCGTCGGCGACGGTGCGCTTCGCGAGTACCGCCAGTGATGCCTGCTCGGCTTCCTCGGCAATCGATTTAAAATACCAGCACAGGTTGGCGCTGACCAGGCAACGCGGTGCCACATCCGGGCGAGCCGCCCAGAGTTTTTTATCATCTGTCACAGAGACATAAATATCACGCAGCGTGATTTCGGCTGCGGGTCTGCCCAAATGAATGGAACCCGTACGACCCAGCGTGGACACGATAATGCCATCACGGGTTAATGGGACCATTAACTTACGTATAAAGCTCGGGTTTGCTTCAAGCCCGTAAGCGAGAATCGCGCTGGTAGAGCGTTTTCCCATTTGCTCCGCCACCGCCACACTCAGAACCATTTGCAAAGCTGTCGGGAAGCGATAATCAAGCATCTTTGTATCCTGAATTGCGGTGCATTCTTGTTGTTATATAGCCGCCTAAGTGAACCAACAAACAGGGATGAATATAACAAACACTGTCACTTTTTAGAAGCAACCCACCCGCCACAAGGCACATATTCCCCACCCGGAAGCCCGCGACCGCACAAGGTGCTTATTTGCCCAGCGGTAGCGGACAGCATTAGCGCACAGATGGCGCTGGCGCTGGAAGCCGCTTTTTCAGTGCCACCACCAGCAGCAAGTTAATTACTGCCAGTGTGCACAGTAACCACAGCGTGGCTTTGGGCCCCAACGTCGCAAACACATAGCCCACGCCTAACGGCGTTACCGCCTGCCCCATTAACGCCGGACGCGCCATCCGGCCTACCAGTACCGCGTACGCTTCAGGTTTTACCATCATCAGCGGCAAAGTGCCGCGCACAATGGCACGTAAGCCGTTTCCCGCACCGTAAAAGATCATACTTAACAGGGCCAGTTGCGGAAACAGCGCCAGCAGCAACAACCCCAGTGCCACCAGCCCCACCGAAAAAAAAGTGGTCCAGATGGGATGGCCCCCTTTAAAGGCCATATCAATGAGACGGGACGCCACCTGGCACGGCCCCAGCAGCGTACTGATTGCCAGCGCCGCCGCCATGCTGTAACCACTGGCCTGCAACAGGGTGATAAGCTGCACCGAAATAGCCGTCATAATCACCGAGGCCAGCGTGAAAATGGCGCACAACAGGTAAAACAAGACTGCGGGCAAATCCGGCGCTGTGCCGGGTGCGCTTTTACGTTTGACGGGTGAGATAAGATGGCCTTTGGGCAAAGCATAAAAATAGGCCGGTAAGACGCTGACCAGCAACAGCGCGGCGATGGCGAAACACGCGCCCCGCCAGTTCAGCCAGTGAATAAGCAGCGCGGTGGCAGGCCAGACCACGCTGGTACAAAAACCGGAAATCAGGGTTATGCCGGTAATGGCGCTGCGTGCCTGCCCACCATAGCGGGTGCCCAGCGTCGCAAACAGCGCATCATACAGCCCCATCGCCATGCCGATACCGATGATGACCCAGGCCAGTAAAAACACCGGTAAGTGATGGCTGAATCCCATAAGGGTAAGCCCTGCCGCCATCACGATGCCATTGAGTGCCAGCATCAGGCGACCGCCCGTGCGTGCAATAAGGTGGCCACAGCGCGGAGCGAGCAACCCAGACACTAAAATGCCCAGCGATAACGCGCCGTAAACCCACTGTTGCGACCATCCGGTTTCTGCTACAACAGGCGCGGCCATGACCGCCATCAGATAAAACGAACCGCCCCAGGAGAGGATCTGAACCAGGCCCAGCGTGACAATTTGCGTGACACCCGGCTTTTTAATCACGTCCATGTTGAGGATCCGTTAGCAAACAAAGTGTTTTTATAACATGTTCAGCTTAAAGGAAAAATGCCGCCGTTGGCTTTACCGCTTTTTTACGCGCCCCAACGGTCCGGTTACCCGCACGCCCCAGCGGGATTTCTTCTCCCTGTGGTGGTAGAGCACACGCAGCTAAGGCGATAAGGACATTCAAAATGTGCTGTTGCCCTGCCGCACAGTTAATCGCCCGGCAGGGTGTGAAAAAATCAGCAATCAAAATGAAAAAGGCATGTCCCGCTCAGGCCTGAGCCGAAGCGGGACGCGCGGCGTGATGTCGTTGCCCGTCTGAACCGGCTTGTGCGTTCCGTTAGCACCGGTGGTGAATTCGGCTATTCTGACTCATGACCTGACAGGACACGGCATAAACAGGAAGATGCCAGGCCGGGCTGGAAAGCCACGCAAGGAGTAAAAGGCTGAATGCACCGCCTTTCAGATATCGACGAACCGGACTTATTAACCCCTATCCAGGAAGCAACGATGGCCCCTTCTCTGCCCCTGCTCGATGCGCAGGATGTCACCTTTTCACACGGCGGCAGACAGCTATTGCAGCCGGTCTCTTTACAGCTGTCGCCGGGCGACGTTGTCGTGCTCACCGGTGCCTCCGGCAGTGGCAAAAGTACCTTCCTGAAGATCCTTGCCTCTCTGTTAACGCCAACGACCGGAGAGATCCGCTTTCAGGGCCGCGATATCGCCACGCTCAGGGCCGAGGAATACCGTCAGCAGGTATCGTACTGTTTTCAGACGCCACAGCTTTTCGGTCAGACGGTTTATGACAACCTTGCCCTGCCCTGGCAACTTCGCCGCCAGACGCCGCCACAGGCAAAACTTAAGGCGGCGCTGGAGAGTGTTAATCTCTCGCCGGATATGCTGAATGCTGCGATTGAGCCCCTCTCTGGCGGCGAAAAGCAGCGCATTGGGCTGCTGCGCCATCTGCAGTTTGTGCCAGCCGTGCTGTTACTTGACGAAGTGACCAGCGCGCTTGATGAAGAAAACAGCCTGACGGTACAGTCGCTGATCAGGCGGCTTGTCGCAGAACACCCGATGGCCGTCGTCTGGATAAGTCACGATGTTAACGACATACAGCAGGCAGAGCATGTGCTTCGCCTCACGTCACCTGACAGGGAGAAGATGAATGCATCAGACAACAATAAGTGACAACTCGCTACTGCTGTCGCTGGTTCTGGTCCTGATTGCGTTGCTTATCAGCCAGAAAGAGAAGCTTGGCATGAGCAAAGATATTCTGTGGAGCGTCAGCCGTGCGATCGTTCAACTGGCCATCGTAGGCTATGTCCTCAAGTCGGTCTTTGATGTGAATAACGGCGGGCTGACCGTGCTGATGGTGCTGTTTATCTGCGTCAATGCGGCGCTTAATGCCCGTAAGCGCAGCCGTAACATCGGTAATGCCTTTGTGATTTCGTTCGTTGCGATCGCGAGTGGCACCGCCATTACGCTGACCATTCTGGTCATGAGCGGTGCAATCGCCTTTCTGCCTATGCAGGTCATTCCGGTTTCCGGCATGATTGCCGGCAATGCCATGGTTGCTGTGGGGCTGTGTTACAGCAACCTGAACCAGCGCTTCAGCGACAATGCCCAAAAAATTCAGGAGATGCTGAGCCTTGGCGCGCCAGTCAAACTGGCCTCGCAGCGAATCCTTGCCGACAGCATTCGCGCCGCGATGATCCCCACCGTTGATGCCGCCAAAACTGTTGGTCTGGTGAGTTTACCCGGCATGATGTCCGGGCTGATCTTTGCGGGTGTTGACCCGCTTAAGGCGATTAAATACCAGATTATGGTTACGTTTATGCTGCTTGGCACAGCCAGTTTATCGACCATCATCGCCGTCTATTTGTCGTATCGTCGTTTTTTCACGGCCCGATCGCAGTTGAAAGTCTTAGCGAAGTGATGTTTCAGGCACCACGTCACGTTACCGACGCGGTGTGTTCTTCACTCATGGGTGGGGTTAACGGTCAGGCACTGACTGAACGAGATCCCCCCTGTTTGTGAGGGAGAAAATGCGCGTTGCCGCTGACATATCATGCCCGCCTGAGGATACCCTGCGCTTACCGCTGTGGTGTTTATGGCAGCCGCAAGGCGGGCCTCTTTCTTGAGAACGTGTTTCCACTCATTCAGCGGGCTGAACAGATGAACGCGGCGAATGACGATTAAGGTTTTATTAATCTTGCGCGGGGAAAATGGCCCTTGTCCTCTCTTACCACAGAGCCCACGCGCTGATGAATACTTTGCTGGAAACCTATAATCAGGATCTGTTCCTTATCATTAATGCCCTTCCCGGCACGCCCGGCTGGCTCATCGATTTTGCGACATTCAGCGCAGAGTATCTGATCTTTCTGCTGCCGCTTATGCTGCTGATTTACTGGTTTACAGGTGGGCGCGCAGAACGCGAAACCGCCCTGTTTGCCATCGTAACGGCCATCACAGGGCTGACACTGAATTTTCTCTGTTCAGCATTCTATTTTCATCCGCGCCCTTTTATGATTCGGCTGGGTCATCTGTGGATCGATCACGCTGCGGATACGTCATTTCCCAGCGACCACGGCACGCTGTTTTTCAGTATCACGCTGGCATTATGGGCCAGGGGTAACTGGGGCTCCGGTGGCATTCTCACGCTCGTCTCACTGCTGGTTGCCTGGTCACGCATCTTTCTCGGGGTTCACTTCCCACTGGATATGGCAGGTGCGCTCGGTGTGGCGGCCGTAGCCATGATCATCGTAACCCTGTTCTGGCGCAAAAAAGGCGAAACGCTGCTGTCATGTTGCGAAGCCGTATCAATATGTTTATTCAGCCTGCTCCCGGAACGGATTTATCAGTTGTTCAGCCGACATTCGTAATCATGCGCCGCTTAACCCCGGTGCCTGAAGGCGGCGAGAGCGCCCGCCAGGCACCGAATAACCTTTTTTGGTTTTGTCACCGTCGGTGACCAGCCGCTTCCCGCCGGTTCTGTCTACGCTGGTGACGATGGTAATGCACCCTGTCCCGCGTGGAGCTGTCACTCGCTTTTTTCTGGTGGGCCCCATCGCACCCTGTGCTATCTTCGCCCTGCTTATGCCACAGACCGCACCATTTCAGAAAGCCTGTTTAGTATGTTGTAACTATAAAGACGTTTGCAGCAGCGCGATCTTTCTGCCACATTGAGCATGTTGTAACTACAGGAGAGACTGCGGTGCGTTATGATTTAGTCACAGATATGCAGCAGTGCGTCAAGGATCTCGAAGAAGCCCTGGGAGCATTACGGCAGCAGATTGAGGCGCAGCCGCTGTTAATCGCCCGGGTCTTCAGTCTGCCCCCGATTGAAAAAGGGCATGAACACGATGCGATTACTCAGATTGCCGTGGAGCAGCACCTGGGCACAGAGGCGCGGGAGCGGGCGCTCAACCACTATTGCCGTCTGTTCATGCAGCACCAGTCAGAAAAGCTCAGCACTAAAGCCGCCGTGCGCCTGCCGGGTGCGCTCTGCATCGAATGCAGCGAGCAGGACGCGCAGCAGCTTACCGCGTTTATCAACAGCATCAACCAGTTGAAAGCCCGTCTTGAGCACATGATCACCGTGGAGTCCGGTCTGCCTTCCGAAGCCCGGTTCGAATTTGTGCATCAGCATTTGCGTGGCTTAATTACCCTGAATGCTTACCGGACCATCACCGCCCTTCCCGCGCCAGAGAGTGTGCGCTTTGGCTGGGCAAACAAGCAGGTCATTAAGAACGTTAAACGGGACGAGATCATCGCCCAACTGGAAAAGAGTCTGAAGGCTGGCCGTGCCCAGGCTCCCTGGACACGCGAGCAGTGGGCGGAAAAAGTGCAGCAGGAACTGGCGGATGTACGCGCCTTGCCCGCATCCGCGCGCCTGAAGATTAAACGTCCGGTGAAAGTGCAGCCGGTTGCGCGCATCTGGCGTGCGGAAGAGAAAAAGCAAACGCAGCTTGCCTGCCCGTCACCGATTCTTGTGCTGTGCCGGGATCGCACCCAGGTGCCAAAGTTAGGTGAGCTGCTGAATTACGATGCAGAGGCGATTACGCATCGCTATAAACCCGCCGCAGAACCCCTGCATTTGCTGATCCCACGCCTGCATCTCTGGGTGGACTGCCCGGTGTGATATCAGGGCCTGTGCAGGCCCTGACAGACCTCACTTACGACTTCATGCTGCCTACCATGTCTTCCGGACGCACCCAAGCATCAAACTCCGCTTCCGTCAGATAGCCCAGCTTCAGCGCCGAAGCTTTCAGCGTTAAGCCTTGTTTATGGGCCTGTTTGGCAATTTCAGCGGCCTTGTCATAACCGATGTGCGTATTCAGCGCGGTGACCAGCATCAGCGACTCGTTGAGCAACTGATCAATACGCTCACGCACCGGTTCGATACCGACAGCGCAGTGGTGATTGAAACTGTCCATCCCATCCGCCAGTAAACGAACGGACTGCAGGAAGTTATGGATAATCATCGGACGATAAACGTTCAGTTCAAAGTTGCCTGATGCGCCCCCCATGTTAATCGCCACGTCATTACCCATGACCTGACAGCACAACATTGTCATCGCTTCACACTGGGTGGGGTTAACCTTGCCCGGCATGATGGAGCTGCCGGGTTCGTTTTCCGGGATAGCAATTTCGCCGATACCACAGCGCGGACCGGATGACAGCCAGCGGACATCATTAGCAATCTTCATCAGTGAAGCCGCCAGGCCTTTCAGCGCACCGTGTGCATGCACCAGCGCGTCGCAGGTGGCCAGGGCTTCAAACTTATTAGGGGCGGTCACAAACGGCTGCTCTGTCAGTTCCGCCAGGGCTTTCGCCACACGCACGGCATATTCAGGATGGGTATTCAGGCCGGTTCCCACCGCGGTGCCGCCCAGCGCCAGCTCGGCCAGATGCGGAATGCTCTGCTCAATATGTTTAAGGTTGTGCTCCAGCATGGCGACCCAGCCGGAGATCTCCTGACCAAGCGTGAGCGGCGTGGCGTCCTGCAGATGGGTACGGCCAATTTTAACGATGTCTTTAAAGGCGTCAGATTTGGCACGCAGGGTTTGCTTCAGAACGTTCAGTTGGGGAATCAGGTGCTCACGTACCGCAATGACCGCCGCAACGTGCATCGCCGTCGGGAAGACATCGTTTGAACTCTGGCTTTTATTAACGTCATCGTTGGGATGCACCAGGCGGGACATGCCGCGCTCACCGCCCAACAGCTCACTCGCACGGTTGGCCAACACTTCATTCATGTTCATGTTGGTCTGGGTGCCGGAGCCGGTCTGCCAGATCGCCAGCGGGAATTCATCGCTGTGTTTATCCGCCAGCACTTCATCAGCGGCCTGAATAATCGCCTCCGCCCGCTCCGCAGGCAGTAAGCCTAAATCCCGGTTAACGCTGGCGGCCGCGCGTTTGGTCATCGCCAGCGCGTGCACCAGCGCCACCGGCATCTTCTCTGTTGAGATACGGAAATGCTCCAGGGAGCGCTGTGTCTGTGCGCCCCAAAGTTTATCAGCCGGTACATCAATTGGCCCCATTGAATCTTTTTCAACGCGATTGGCTGCCATGACTTTCTCCTTTCACCGTTTTAAATAAACCCTTTGTTCACGCGCGGGTGTTCGCTACGCATGAAGCAGATAAACTCATACAAATTTTTAACATCATCCGAGCTTAGCATCCTTCTTGCGCTGGATATGTATTTTCCATGCCAGTTTCTGCTTTAATAAGCGCAATATTCCCATGCCAGAAAGGCAGTGAAATGAAAAAGATGAGTAATGCGGTGCAATATTATGCCTGGGGGAGCAAGACGGCATTAACCTCCCTGTATGGCATCGCCAATCCTGAAGACTTACCGATGGCGGAACTGTGGATGGGGGCGCATCCCAAAAGCCCGTCCGCCGTTGACGTTGAGGGGCAATCCCGCTCGTTACGCGATGTCATCGCGGCCCATCCGTCGCAGATGCTGGGTGACGCCGTGGCAAAACGCTTTGGCGAACTGCCCTTTTTATTTAAAGTGCTGTGTGCCGATCAGCCGCTCTCAATTCAGGTGCACCCCAGCAAATCCGCCGCCGAAGAGGGGTTTGCGCGTGAAAATGCCGCCTCTGTTCCGCTCAGTTCGCCAGAGCGTAACTATAAAGATGCCAACCATAAACCGGAGCTGGTGTACGCCTTAACGCCGTTTAAAGCCATCAATGGGTTTCGCGAGCGCAACGAGATGGTGACACTGCTCACCCCAGTGGCGGACGCGCATCCTGAGATCGCGCATTTCCTGCGCCAGCCCAGCCCCGACAACCTGGCGCAACTGTTTTCAACCCTGCTGTCGCTTCAACAGGACGAAAAAGCGCAGGCGTTAACCGTACTGAAAAACGTCGTCAGTCAGCAGACAGGCGAACCCTGGCAAACCATTCATGAGATTGCGGAATACTATCCGGATGACAGCGGGTTATTCTCGCCGCTGCTGCTCAATGTGATTACTCTGCAGCCCGGACAGGCGATGTTCCTGTTTGCGGAAACGCCGCATGCTTATCTGCATGGCGTGGCGCTGGAGGTCATGGCCAACTCCGATAACGTTTTGCGCGCTGGCCTGACGCCAAAATATATTGATATTCCGGAACTGATGGCCAACCTCAAATTTGACGAAAAGCCGGCCAGCCAGCTTCTTACACAACCGGAGATACAGCAGGATGGCGAGTATTTTCCCATTCCGGTAGACGACTTTGCTTTCTCCATTCATACGGTGAATGCGCAGCCGCTTACCCTGCATCAGGAAAGCGCGGCACTGCTGTTTTGTATTGAAGGTGAGGCCACCGTCACCAATCGCCAGCAGCAACTGGTGCTAAAACCCGGCGAGTCCTGTTTCGTGGCCGCCACCGATGCGCCAGTGTCACTCACCGGCCAGGGTCGGGTGGCGCGCGTGTATAACACGTTTAACTGAGACGGCTGACGCCATTGCGCTTAACTGCTATTATTTCAAACTATTAGCTAAAATGCCTGCGGGCGCTTCTTCACCCGCTGTCTGTGACACGGGTGAAATCAAGGATAAGGACGATTCAGCAATGAAAAAGACTCAAGTTGCCGTTGGTGTGGTAGTCGCTCTGGGCGTAGTCTGGACAGGCGCGGCGTGGTTTACCGGCAAAAAGCTGGAAAGCAATATGGATCAAATGATTCAAAATGCTAACGCTCAGTTAACCACCCTGGCGCCCAACAGTCGTCTGAAAGTCAGCTATCAGGATTATCAACGCGGCATTTTCAGCAGCAAAATGAATGTGGTTATCCAGGCCAGCTCTCAGACCGAAGATAATCCTCTGCTCAAGCCCGGCCAGAGCATCATCCTGAACGAGCAGATCGACCACGGCCCGTTCCCCTTCGCACAGCTGAAAAAAGCCAACCTGATCCCCAGCATGGCGTCCGTGCATACCACGCTGACCAATACCGATGCGGTCAAAAAGCTGTTTGAACTGACCAACAACCAGTCGTTTATCAACGCCGAAACGCGTGTGGGTTACAGCGGCAGCACCGACACCGCAATAAAAATTCTGCCCATCGATTATCAAAATGCGCAAACAGCGCAACGCTTAGCCACCAGCGGCGGCACGCTGAATATCAGCGCAGACAACAAAGGCGATAAAGTGGGCCTGGACAGTGACATCGACAGCATTGCCATCACCACCAAAAATCAGGTCGATCAGCCGGTGATGTTTACGCTGAACGGCCTGAAGCTGAAAGCGGATACGCATCTCACCAACGAAGGCGTACGCATTGGCGATCAGTCCATCAGCGTGGATAAAGTGGCCGCCGCAGTCAGCGGTCAGGACGCGGTTATTCTTAACAAGATGGTCGGTAATTCCTCTTTTGATAATCAGTCCGGCAAAATCAATGGCGACATTAATTACAAAATTGACGGCGTTGAGGTGCAGAAGCAGAACCTGGGTCAGTTCGCATTAAAAATGAAGCTGTCACAGTTTGATGCGCAAAGCGTTAAAACCTTCTCGGATAACTATAACGCTCAGCTGACCACCCTGATGAACCAGCCTGGCGTGGAAGACGATCCGGTGCGTTTCCAGAACGGTGTGCGCGCGATCCTGCTGAACAATTTGCCGACCCTGCTGAAAGGGGCCCCGTCCATCAGCATCGCACCACTGAGCTGGAAGAACGATAAAGGCGAGAGCACCTTCAACCTGAACGCCCACTTTAACGATCCGTCCACGGTGACAGGCGAACCGCAGACGCTGGCGGCATCCGTTGATCGCGTGCTGAAAACGCTGGATCTGAAGCTGTCTGTCAACATGCCGATGGCGACGGAAACCATGCGCCATATTGGCCTGGCTGAAGGTTATCAGGCTGACGACGCGCAGAAACTGGCCGATCAGCAGGTTAAAGGGCTGGCAGCGATGGGCCAGATGTTCCGTCTGACACAAACGCAGGACAACAACATCGTCACCAGCCTGCAGTATGCCAACGGTCAGGTGAACATGAACGGCGATAAGATGTCGCTGGAGCAGTTCATGTCACGCTATATGCTTGGCGTCCCGACAAACGAAGGCATGCCGCAATAAGGTTAACCTTTTCGATCAAGGCGGCCCTGGCCGCCTTTTTTACGTCACTGCATCGCCCGCTTTTCTCTCCCGATTCGCTCTCACCAGGCGGCCTGCGCCGCGTTCCCGTTTATAAAGTGAACAGTTAACCCCTGCCTTTCACACTTGTTGCGCAAATCACTGGCGTTGTTGCGCAAGATATTTTTATAATGCTCTGCACTTTACAGATATCCAGACGAGTGCACTCCATGATTGATTCAACGCTTCCCCTTACCGACATTCACCGCCACCTTGATGGCAACATCCGTGCACAAACCATCCTTGATTTAGGCCGCCAGTTTAACCTGACCTTACCGGCGGATACGCTGGACACCCTGCGTCCGCATGTTCAGGTCACCGAAACGCAACCGGATCTGGTCAGCTTTCTGCAAAAGCTGGACTGGGGCGTGAAAGTGCTGGGCGATCTTGACGCCTGTCAGCGTATCGCGCGTGAGAACGTCGAGGATGCCGCCCGCGCCGGGATTCACTATGCCGAGCTGCGCTTTTCACCCGGCTATATGGCGATGACCCACCATCTGCCGATTGCCGGTGTGGTTGAGGCGGTGATTGATGGCGTAAAGGCCGGCTGCCAGCAGCATGATATCACCGTGCGCTTAACGGGCATCATGAGCCGGACTTTTGGCGAACAGGCCTGTCTGGATGAACTGAACGGCTTCCTCGCCCATCGCGACCATATTACCGCCGTGGATTTGGCCGGGGATGAACTCGGTGCGCCGGGTCACCGTTTTCTGAGCCACTTCCGTCGCGCCCGGGATGCCGGTTTTCACATTACCGTGCATGCCGGTGAAGCCGCAGGCCCGGAAAGTATCTGGCAGGCGATTCGTGATCTGGGCGCTGAACGCATCGGTCATGGTGTGAAGGCTATTGAAGATCGCGCGCTGATGGACTATCTGGCGGAAAACGGTATTGGTATCGAATCCTGCCTGACCTCCAATATCCAGACCAGCACCGTCGCCTCGCTGGCGCAGCATCCGCTGAAAACGTTCCTGGAGCATGGCGTGCTGGCGACCATCAACACCGACGATCCCGCCGTACAGGGCATTGAGCTGGCCCATGAGTACCTGCATGCCGCCCCGGCTGCGGGACTGAGCCAGGCGCAAATGCGTCAGGCACAGGACAACGGCCTGACTATCGCGTTTTTAAGCGCGGCAGAAAAAGCCGCCATCCGGGCGAAAGTGCAGTAAGCATAAAAAAGGCCGCGTTATTCGCGGCCTTTTTAGCGCTGAAAGCGCTTATTTCAGCGACATCGTCTGGCGTTTTTCCGCCGACTGGAGCCCCAGCTCAATCAGTTCCATGACCTGAATGGCTTCTTCCGCCGTCACCGGATTCGCCCCGCGCCCGGAAATGGCATCACGAATTGCAGCGTAATAGGCGGGATAGTTGCCCGGCTGTGTCAGGATGGTTTTTTCATTCAGCGCGTCGCCCTCCACCTGGGTCAGCGTACCGTCACGCATGTCATAACCCCAGTTCTCGCCCGGCGGGAAATCCCCCGCTTTCAGCCGATCTTCCTGCGGGTCCAGACCGTATTTGACGTAACTGCCGCGCGTACCGTGCACGGTATAGCGTGCGGATTCGGCCGCCACCAGCATGCTGGCGTGCAGCACCACCCGGCGCTGTGGATAGGTCAGCGTCGCATGAAAATAGTCGGTGGTCTGGGCACCCGGCCGCATTTCCGCCAGATCAACGTTAATCGCCACCGGCGGGCCAAACAGCTGTAGCGCCTGATCCAGCAGGTGCGGTCCCAGATCGTACCAGATGCCGCTGCCCGCCCCTTTCATCTCGCGCCAACGCTGCCGTACTTCCAGACGGAAACGGTCAAAGTGCGATTCAAAATAACGCACCTCACCCAGCTCACCCGCTGCCAGTAAGCCTTTCAGCGTCAGGAAATCACTGTCCCAACGGCGGTTATGGAATACGGATAACAGCAGCCCTTTGGCTTTAGCTAAGGCATCCAGCTCGCGCGCCTGTGACAACGTCACGGTGAACGGTTTGTCCACCACGACGTGCTTGCCTGCGTTGAGTGCGGCTTTAGCCAGAGGGAAGTGCGTATCATTCGGTGTAGGGATAACAATCAGATCTAACGTAGGATCGTCGAACAGGGCCTGGGGCTCGGCGACGACCTGCACGGCGGGCCAGTCGGCATGGACTTTGCTGGCATCGCTGCTGGAGATGGCAGCCAGTTCAACCTCCGGCGTGCCCGCGATCAGGGGCGCGTGGAAGGTTTTGCTGGCAAAGCCATAGCCGATGAGTCCTACTCGCAGTTTCTCGCTCATTCCTTTTCCTCATTAATCGCTAACCAGACTGATTTAAGACTAATAGTCGGGTCAGGACAAGGAGGATTCCCCTTAAAATCAGGAGACTGAGCGCCGTGCACCGTTCCAGGCGCTCTGACTGGCCAGATTATCGTGTACGTCCTGATTGCGGCGGCGGAAATCACTCGGGCTGACGCCGACGCGCTTACGGAAGACGCGCGAAAAATAGAGCTGATCGTCGTAGCCCACTTCACGCCCAATGCTCGCGATGGGTTCCTGCGTGGTTTGCAGCAGCAACTTAGCGCGAATGACGCGCTGATCTTCCCGCCAGCGAAGCAGGTTCACGCCCATTTGCTCGCGGAACAGGTGCGCCAGCCGCGAAGGTGACAGACACACATGGCGCGCCACTTCCTCGATTTTGACCTCGCTGGCAAGATGATTATTCACATACTGGCAGGCTTCGATGATACGGGGATCGCGGATTTGCTGATGGTTACGTGGATCTTCTTCCACCGCCCGTAACAACAGCCGTTCCAGCAAATTCATTGCCAGTTCTTCGGCAAAACGACGCGATGAGTTGTGGGTTTGTTCAATGGTGGCAAACAGGCGATCAAATTCGCCCCGCAGTGACTCCGGTAAGCGCAGCCGACCAACGCCTTCCTGTTCATCCTGCCAGCGCAGCCAGTCATGCCAGTACGCGCGCGGACGAAAATAGACCCAGCGGTGAAACCACTGCGGACTGTCGGGCGCCCGACCATAATAGTGAGCCGTTTTTGGCTGGAACAGCAGCATTTCACCCGGTTCACAGTCAAAGGCCTTTTCGCCGTCGAACACCCGCCCTTTACCTTTAATGGTCAGGTTGAGAATATAGCCCTTCATGCCGTGTGGGCGATCAATAAAGAAATCCAGCGGACCATCCGCGGTGATCGGGGTTAATCCCGCCACCAGCCAGGCATTAAACGCGTATCCGGGCAGCAAAGGGTTCTGCTGCTCTGCCGGTAATTCACGGTGATACATACTGTCCTCACTTCGTCGTTGATTGATCACGCGCGGACACCTTTCGCGTCCGCGGGAAGGTTTCACGCCAAATCAGACTTTATTCTTTTGTTTGTAGCGGTCGAATATCACCGCTGCCAACAGTATCAAACCCCGCACAACATACTGTGAGAATGGCGAGATATTTAATAAATTCATCGCATTCTCAACGGTGCCCAGAATCAGTACCCCGGCGATCACATAGGAGATTTTGCCGATGCCGCCCTTCAGTGACACGCCGCCCAGTACGCAGGCCGAGATGACCACCAGTTCATAACCAATTGAGGTCATGGGCTGACCGCTGGTCATACGTGACGCCAGGATGATGCCCGCCGCCGCAGAAACCAGGCCAGAGAGAATAAAGATAATGATGCGGGTACGCACAACCGGCACGCCCGCCAGCCGTGCAGCCTCTTCATTCCCGCCAATCGCCAGCGTGTTGCGGCCAAAGGTGGTTTTGTTCAACAGGAAGGCGAAGATCACCATGGTACCCAGCGTGATCCAGATGGGCGCAGGCACGCCCAGCCAGTTGGCGAAGCCCAGTACGAAGAAGCGCTCGTCTTCGATGCCTACCGCTTTACCGTCCGAGAAGATATAGGCCAGACCGCGCACAATCTGCATGGTCGCCAGCGTGGTAATCAGGGCGTTGATTTTCAGTCGGGCGATAACAAACCCATTGATAAATCCGGTGATGACACCGAGTAACAGCCCGGCCGCCACCCCCAGCCAGAGGCTCTCGCTCATATTGATCACCACGGCGGTGACCACGCCCGCGCAGGCAATCACCGAGGCCACCGACAGGTCAAAATCGCCGGAGGCCAGGCAGAACAGCATACCGCAGGCCACCATGCCGGACATCGACATGGCCAGCCCCAGGCCTTTCATGTTGATAAAGGAGCCAAAGTTAGGGACAAAAACCGCACAGGCGATGAACAGCAGGGCAAACACCACCAGCATGCCAAAGTTGTCCCAGACGCGCCCAAAATGCACACCCCGGCGAGGGGCGGCTGGCGGCGTATTTGATGTCGTGGAAGAAGTCACGGTACTCTCCTGTCAGGCCACGGCGGCCGCATGTGTCGTTTTAGGCATGGCCAGGCTCAGCGTCAGCTGCTCTGTGGCCTCGTCATGCAGTAATTCCCCGGCGACCGCCCCTTCGCGCATCACGATAATGCGGTCGGCCAGGCCCATCACTTCCGGGAGATCGCTGGAGGCAAACAGCACCGCAATGCCGTTGTTCGCCAGCTGGTAAATCAGGTTATAAATTTCGTGTTTAGCCCCGACATCAATGCCGCGGGTAGGCTCGTCCAGCAAAATCACCTTGATCTCCTCGGACAACCAGCGGCCAAGAATGGCTTTTTGCTGGTTACCGCCGGACAGGTTCATGATCAACTGGTCAGCGCTGGGCGTTTTGATTTTGAGGGAACGGATATGGCTGTCGGCATTCTTTACCTCCCAGCCGTTTTTGATCAGGCAACCGGCGGTGAGGTTATGACGGCGGGCGCTGATGTTGATGTTGTCGCGCACCGAATGCACCGGAATAATGCCTTCGGCTTTGCGATCTTCAGGGCACAGCATCACGCCCGCCCGAATCGCATCAATTGGCGCCGTCACGTTAAGGGGTTCCCCGTCCAGCAGAATGCGGCCACCGCGCAGGCGCGTGGCGCCAAACAGCCCTTTCAGCAGTTCGGTGCGTCCCGCGCCCACCAGGCCAAACAGGCCGACAATTTCCCCGGCATGCACATTCAGCGAGATTGGCGCTCTGACGCCCTTCGCCTCCACGTCCTGTAGCGCCAGCCGTACCGGGCCTTTTTCCCGCGGCGCGTAGCCGTAGATATCACCCAGATTACGTCCGACCATCGCCTGTACCAGATCGTCGTGATGCGTATTGGCCATGTCCGTAAAGGTGCGCACATAGCGTCCGTCTTTAAACACGGTGATGGCGTCACTGAGGGCAAAAATCTCTTCCATACGGTGCGAGACATACAGCACCACGCGCCCTTCCGCGCGCAACTGGCGGATCACCCGAAACAAATTGTCGATTTCGCGTGCGGACAGCGAGCTGGTTGGCTCATCAAAGGCAATGATGCGCGCGTTACGGGCCAGCGCTTTGGCAATCTCAACCATCTGCCACTGGCCCAGCGACAGGTATTTCAGCGGCATGTCCGGATCGATATCCATACCTAAATTTTTCAGTTGCAGCCCGGCTTCGTAACGCAGCAGCTTGCGGTTTACCAGGCCATGTTTATGCGGCAACTGGCCCAGATAGATATTCTCCGCCACGCTCATTTCGGGCACTAAATGCAGTTCCTGGTAGATAATGGCGACACCCGCATCCAGCGCATCCGTGGTGTGCTGGAAATTCATCGGCTTGCCTTTGATGCGAATCTCGCCGCCACTGGGCAGATAGCTGCCGCTGAGGATTTTAAGCAGTGTCGATTTACCGGCACCGTTTTCCCCCATCAGCGCGTGCACCTGACCGCCATGGCATTCAAATGAAATATCCTGCAGCGCTTTCACGCCGGGAAAAGTTTTACTGATGCCATGAAACGACAGAAAGGCTGAATCAGTGTTCATGGTGTCTCCAATAAATGGCTGTGAGGAATCGGGGCACCTGACGCTCAGGCTGAATACCGTCGCGGTGTTCAGCCCTGCTTTCCTGATGACCCGATGGTGTTATCCGTACTGCCTGTTATTACATCAACCCTTTCTTCGCCAGCTCGGTTTTGAAGTTGTCACGCGTAATCAACACGACGTCTGTCACTTCGGTGAATTTCGGTGGCTCCTGTCCTTTGCTTACCCAGTTGTAGAGCATCTGGCTGCTCTTATAGCCATGGATGTCCGGACTTGGCAGCAGTGAGCCATAGAAGCCGGTCGCGTTGGCTTTTGACAGTTCGCTGACGGCGTCGACGCCGTTGATACCGATACCGATCACGTCAGCGGCTTTAAAGCCCTGACCTTCGGTCGCACGCACGCCGCCCAGCACGGTGTTGTCGTTCATACCGACAATCAGCCAGTGCTTCACTTCAGGGTGCTGAACCAGCAGGGAGTTACCGGCATCAAATGCGCCGGGGATGTCATTCGATTTGGTCGGGACCTGATAGATCTGTTTTTCCGGGAAGCCGGCCGCTTTCAGGGCATCCATCGAACCACCGGTACGACGACGCGCGGTATCCAGTTCGTTAGCGGTGATCGCCATCACGGCGGTGTCTTTGACATCCCAGCCGCGTTTCTGCATTTCTTTATACAGTTCCTGTCCCTGACGTTCGCCAATTTTGGTCGCGGCCATCATGACCAGCGGTACACTGTCCATCGGCTTGCCTTTGGCGTTCACAAACTGATCGTCCACGGCGATCACCTTCAGGCCATAACCGCGCGCCTTTGCCATGATGGCGGAGCCGAGTTTGGGATCCGGTGTGCAGATCACGAAGCCTTTTGCGCCATTCGCGGCCAGGCTGTCGATAGCGTTAAGGGTTTTTTCGCCGTCCGGAACGGCAATTTTGATCACCTCAAAGCCCAGGTCTTTACCGGCTTTATCCGCAAATTTCCATTCGGTCTGGAACCAGGGTTCTTCCGGCTGCTTCACCAGAAAACCCAGCTTCATGGTCTCGGCGATAGCTGATTGTGACATAACCGCTGCCAGCCCGATGGCTGCCAGCGCTTTAGTGAATTTATGCATGATGCTCTCCGGCGCTAGTGGTTTTATCGCTGTTAAATACGAATCGGTGTAAACGCTACCAGTTCACTCTCTTTTGTAGGTACAGATGTAAATCAGCACGTTAGCGGGAGCCATGTGGGTAGCCTGCTTAAACGCTGGCCTAGTTTTAGCGGGAATGAAGAAGAAAAATGTAGAGCGGTATCACATCTTAAAATCACGACAGAATGATCCATATATTCAGCAAATTTAACCGTCTGTTAACTTTTGCAATGGATCACAAATTCACTGCGTGTGGCAGAAAAGTGCATATTCTCAGCCAGCCGTGACTAACCCTTCTTTTTTACACCTCTCAGGATAAGGAGGTTTATTCACAACAGGAGAGTCAAATGCGTACTGAAGCCATCACCCTGGGGCTGGACTTTGGTAGTGATTCGGTGCGTGCGCTGGCGGTGGATTGTCACACTGGTCAGGAGCTGCACAGTGCCGTGGCCAACTATGCACGCTGGCAGCAGGGACTTTACAGCGATCCTCACAGCAACCGCTTTCGTCACCATCCTCAGGACTATATTGATGCTATGGAGCAGGCCATGCTGGGTGTGCTCGCGGCGCTGAGCGACACGCAACGGGCCGCCGTCGTCGGCATCGGTGTCGACAGCACCGGCTCCACCCCCGCTCCGATCGATCGTGACGGCAAGGTACTTGCCCTGCGACCGGAGTTTGCGGAAAACCCCAATGCGATGTTTGTGCTGTGGAAAGACCATACGGCCATTGAAGAAGCGGAAGAGATTAATCGCCTGTGTCGCAGCGGCCGCTTTACCGATTACAGCCGCTATATCGGCGGGATCTACTCGTCGGAATGGTTCTGGGCCAAGATTCTTCATATTACCCGCCAGGATGCTGCCGTGCGCGATGCGGCCGTGTCATGGGTTGAACTCTGTGACTGGGTACCCGCCTTACTCAGCGATACCGTCGCCCCGGACAAACTCCGTCGTGGGCGTTGTGCCGCTGGTCACAAAGCGCTGTTTCATGCTGACTGGAACGGCTTACCCGACGCCGACTTCCTTAACGCGCTGGACCCGGCGCTGACTCAACAGCTGGATTCTCCCCTGTTCAGCGAGACCTGGACCGCGGATATCCCGGTGGGCACGCTGAGCCCGGAATGGTCGCAACGCCTGGGTTTATCGCAGCAGGTTACGATTTCGGGCGGCGCATTTGACTGCCATATGGGCGCGGTCGGCGCCGGTGCACGACCCTATACCTTAGTGAAAGTGATTGGCACGTCGACCTGCGACATCCTGATTGCTGACACCGGGAAAGTCGGCGACCGCGCCATCAAGGGCATCTGTGGTCAGGTTGATGGCAGCGTCGTGCCAGGTGCGATTGGTCTGGAAGCAGGCCAGTCGGCGTTTGGCGATATTTATGCCTGGTACAGCCGCCTGCTGGGCTGGCCGCTGCAGCTGGCAGCGCAGCACCATCCCGAACTTAAACCGCAGTTGGCTGAGATGCAAACGTCACTGATCACCCGTCTGACCGAGGCCTGGGTCGCCAGTCCGCAGTTGGATCACCTGCCCGTAGTGCTGGACTGGTTCAACGGCCGCCGTACGCCCAATGCCAACCAGCGCCTGAAAGGGGTCATTACCGACCTGAATCTCGGCACGGATGCTCCGGCCCTGTTTGGCGGCCTGATTGCGGCCACCGCCTTTGGTGCCCGCGCCATCATGGAGTGCTTCGAGCAGCAGGCAATTCCGGTGGAAAACATTCTTACCCTCGGCGGCATTGCCCGTAAATCCCCCGCCATTATGCAGGCCTGCTGCGACGTGATGAACCGGCCGCTGGATATCGTCGCCTCCGATGAGTGCTGTGCGCTGGGCGCTGCCATCTTCGCTGCCGTCGCCGCGGGCGTTCACCGCGATGTGGAGCAGGCACAGGACGTCATGGCCAGCCCGATTGACGTGACGCTGCAGCCCGATCCGCAGCGCGTCGCGCGTTATCAGGCACTTTATCAACGCTATCAACAATGGTGCGAGACGGCAGAACCCCATTATGCCGCCCGTTCCGCTTCCGCTAAGTAAAGGAGTGGTTTTATGCAACAGTTCAACGTGTGGTTTGTCATTGGTACACAGCACCTCTACGGCGCGGAAACGTTACGTCAGGTTGAACACAATGCCCGGCAGGTGGTGGACGGATTAAATCAGGCGGGTTTGCCTGTACGTCTGACGCTGAAACCGCTGGTCAAATCGCCTGATGAAGCGCTGTCGCTGTGCCGTGACGCCAGTCACGATCAAAACTGTATCGGTATCATTACGTGGTTGCATACCTTTTCGCCGGCCAAAATGTGGATCGGCGGATTGAATGTCTTAACGAAGCCCCTGCTACAGTTTCATACCCAGTTCAATGCCGAGATCCCCTGGGACAGCATGGACATGGACTTTATGAACCTGAATCAGACGGCGCACGGTGGCCGTGAGTTTGGCTTTATTGGTGCGCGCATGGGCCTGCAGCACAGCGTGGTGACCGGCCACTGGCAGGATAAACACAGCCAGCAGCGCGTCGCCAACTGGATGCGTGCGGCACTGGCCAAACAGGCCAGTCAGCATCTGAAAGTCGCGCGTTTTGGTGACAACATGCGTGAAGTCGCGGTCACCGAAGGCGATAAAGTGGCGGCGCAAATCCAGTTCGGCTATGCGGTTAATGGCTGGGGCGTGGGGGATTTGGTGGAGGTGATCAACAGCGTCAGCGAGGGTGATGTCAATGCGCTGGTTGACGAATATGAAAGCCAGTATCGTTTCTCCGACGTGGCCGCCGCAGGCGGTGAAAAACGGCAAAACGTACTGGACGCCGCACGCATCGAGCTGGGCCTGAAGCGTTTTCTGGACGACGAAGGCTGCAAGGCGTTTACCACCAACTTCCAGACGCTGCACGGCATGACGCAGTTGCCCGGCCTGGCGGTACAGCGCCTGATGGGCCAGGGTTATGGCTTTGCGGGCGAAGGAGACTGGAAGACCGCCGCGCTGCTGCGCATCTTTAAAGTGCTGGCGGGTGACCGTCCCGGCGGCACCTCCTTTATGGAGGATTACACTTACCACTTCTCGCCGGGCAACGATTTAGTGCTGGGTTCTCATATGCTGGAAGTGTGCCCGTCTATCGCGCGGGAAGAGAAGCCGCTGATCGACGTGCAGTTCCTCGGCATCGGCAACAAAGCCGATCCGGCGCGGCTGATTTTCTCCACGCCGGCCGGTCGTGCCATTAACGCCAGCGTGATCGATATGGGCGATCGTTTCCGCCTGCTGGTTAACGTAGTGGACGCGATTGAACAGCCTAAACCACTGCCAAAACTGCCGGTAGCCCGCGCGTTGTGGAAAGCGCAGCCGTCTCTGGCGACCGCCTCTGAAGCCTGGATTCTGGCAGGCGGTGCGCACCATACGGTGTTCAGTCAGGCCCTGACGCTGGACGATATGTATTTGTACGGCGAGATGCACGGCATTGAAGTGCTGGTGATTGATGAGCACACCCGGCTTCCGGCCTTTAAAGATGTGCTGCGCTGGAATGACGCCTATTACCATATGAAGCGTTAAGCACCGCTAGCGAACGCATTAACAAAGCGGCGGGCCAGCCCGTTGGCGGCCCGCTTTTTTATGCGTCGCGCTCAACCTGAGGCACAGCGTTACTGCCCTGATATCGGGCAATAATCCCCCCTGACCGCTGTCTGTTTCCTTTGCCAGTCGATCGGCAAAAGCCGCTGCCGGCCTGGCGATATGACCGCCCGATAACGGGACAGGTTATCTTCGTTAACCTTCCCCTCCGCGAGGCACCGTTACATGGCTGTCATGCGGCTCAGACGTTGTGCGTGAGGGCAGTGTGACGCGGCGTCACGCTATGACTGCCCGTCTGATCGTTAATGTTTTGATAGTGAACGTCGCTGTGGCTGACGCGAGCGGGCCTGTCAGACAGGAAGCGGCTGTCTTGCTGTGTCTGTTGCGTGGGCGTTGCTGCGGCATTGCCTGCATTGACCTGAAGCGGCTTCACGGGCGCTGCCGAAGGCTGCCAGGCTATCCGCGCCTCGGTCAGCGTATTTTGGGCCAGATTCTCATTCACCTGCGCCAGCTGCCGCCGCAGCACGTTAAGTTTCACTGCGGTCGCCAGCGGAATCTGACGTTCCTGATCCTCCAGCACGCTAATCTGCTGACGGGTCGCATACTGTTGTTGCAGCAACGCGCGGTACTGGCTTTCATAGCCCCAGACCACCGACTGCTCCTGTGCAAATTGCAACGCCGAAATATAGCCTTTGTTCAGCAGCGGTCGCCATTTGTTGACCAGGTTTTGCGCCATGCCAACCTGCGCGGACTCGATTTTGATTTGCTGATCAAGTTGCGCCAGTTGTCCGTTCAGCATGGCGGCCTGGAAGTGGTTATCACTGACCTGTTGCAGCGCCAGCTGCTGCGTGTGGGCCATGTCCTGCAGCAGGCTGCCCTGCTCCAGCTTCAACTGATCGCTGACGAGTTGCATACCTTTGAGTGCCTGACGGTTTGCCTCGGCGATCATAACGACTGAAGGCACGGAGGCATGCGGCAAATGTTCACTGACGGCAGCGATTTGTCCGGTCGGGTTGGGTGCAGTAGCGGCGCTGAGCGGACGCGCGGATGCGTGCCGGCTGGACAACACCTGGCGCAGAGCGGACGTATGATTGTCGACAAAACAGATCAGGCTCACCGTCCCCACCACCAGCGAGAACAGATTACGCCGCACAAACAGTGAGGCAGAGGAAACGCCGCCAGCCGCGGCCACGCGGGACGACTCAGGTGATGGCTGTTGTAAAAATGGTTTTTCCATTTTTTACCCTTAACTCAGTGCGCGTTGGTGGTCTGTTTACGGGATGTCGCGGAAACGTTTTGCTCTCTGGCGGGCAAAAGGCCTCACCGCACACCTAACATCACATGCCCCGGAGCAGAGATAAAACAGAAGTTCATTTCCAGTCGTTACGCTTTGAAAGGGAATCTCACGATGTTTCACCAGCGGTTCAGGGATGTAAATGCCGATGTCTGGCTAACAGCACGCCTTCTCACCTACATTTTACGCAAGCGAGCGAATTAAATAGGGCGCCAGAAAACACTCAACGTCATTTCTCGCCACCCCCAGCGTCACGCCGATGCCCGCTTGCTTTAAGATCGCAATCCCTTCTCCGCGATTGCGCGGATGCGGATCTTCAATGGCGATGTAAATATGTCTGGGCCTGAGCCGGGCCAGTGTTAGTGCGCAGGACGGGGTTCTGCCCTGAAAGGCACAGGGCTCTAGCGTGACATAGATTTCGCACTCTTCTACAGGTAACGTAAGTGTGGAAAGTGCATCAGCCTCAGCATGGTACTGACCCGGTGAACGGGTAAATCCGGTCGAGACAACCCGACCATTGTGAACAATTACGCACCCTACCGGTGGGTTAGGTCTGCAATGCGGCAGCGCATGGCGGGACTGCGCCAGCGCTAACAGCATAAATTGTTGTGATTTTTGCATCATTAACAGGACTCGTCTCATTACCGTTTTACGTCCGTGAGCTTAGCTACAGAACGTAAAACTCAGATAAACTGCCATTCAAATCCCGCAGAGGTCTGGCTGACATAACCTGCCGACGAGCCCGGAAAATGCGAACTAAACCAGCGTGCCTGATGCTCACTCGCCCACGTCATTGCCCAGCGCCGCTGGGCTTCGGCCTGCGCGGCATCAGCACAAAAGCGCGAGGCAAGCTGGGGCTGACTGACCTGCAAATCGTTATGCATCAGGTCACCGGAAAACAGCGCATAATCGCCCGCACTGTGCAGAATAATCGACGCGTGGTCATGACTGTGGCCGGGCGTGGGCACATAGCGCAGCACATCAGCAAACACCGGCTCTTGCGTCACATCGAACGTCTCCAGCAAACCCGCCGCGATAACCGGATTAATGCTGTCCTCTAACAGCGTTTTGCGTGCCGGATCGTGTTGCCAGCCTTTCAACCCGCTATCCGAACAGTAGTAGCGGGCATGTTTGAAAAACGGTGTCCATTTACCGTCCATCCAGTGCGTATTCCAGCCCACATGATCGCCATGCAGATGGGTGATCAGCACGATATCCACCGCGTCAGGATCGACGCCCGCGTCACGTAAGCGCTGCGCATACGGCGTATTCAGCTGATGGGAGAGCGGAGAGCCTGCCCGCTCGCGACCATTGCCGCTGCCCGTATCGATCACAATAAGGTTGTCAGGCGTGCGGACCACCCAACTGTGAACAGAGAGCGTAATCGTTTCCGGCGTTCCGCTCGCTAACGCCTGCGCGGGAAACAGCCATTCCGTGGACAGAGACGCGTCCAGTTCAGGAATTTTAAAGACCTCGCACTCACCTACGCGGTAAACCGGCGTCACAGACATATGACCTCTCAAATCAGGGGAAAATGATACTGACTCGTCGCATATTGCCATCTTCCCGGCAGCTAAGCACGCTTAGCCCGGCATGCGTTCAAGATCGGCAATCAATCCCGGCCCTGTGGGCTGCCATCCCAGTTGCGCGCGAGTAAGCCTGCCTGAGGCGGACATATCCTGCGCAACGAAATGACTCAGCCAGCCAAAATGATCGGTAGCTTCAGCGGCTGAAAGGGATATGACCGGCAGGTTGAGGATCCGCCCGAGGGCGTCGGCAAGCACGCGCAGCGTAATGCCTTCTTCGGCGACAGCATGATAACGGCTTCCTGGTCTGTTTTTTTCCAGCGCCAGCCTGTAGAGGCAAACCGCATCGTCAAGATGCACTGCTGACCAGCGGTTTTGGCCTTCATCAATAAAAGCGGAAACGCCTGTCTGTCTCGCCACCTCAATCAACGACGTAACCAGGCCCTGCTTCAACGGATTATGTACCTGAGATAACCGCACAACGGAAACGTTGACCCCTTTTTCCAGTGCCACTATTGCGGCCAGCTCGGATGCCCGGCGCGGATTAGGATGAAGCGGGTTGAAATAGTCTTCTACGGCAGGTCTTCCCTGCCCCGTCGAGCCCAGTCCCACCGCCGAGGTGATGATTAAGGGCCGTGCGCTTCCTGCCAGTGCCGTGGCCATCGCGGCGATTGCCTGTCGATCGGCTTCACAGTTTGTCAGAAACGTCGAAAAATCATGGTTAAAGGCGGTATGAATCACCCCCTCGCAGCTTGCCGCGCCCCGTTGCAAACTATTGTGATCGTTAATATCACCCCAAAAGGGCTCGACACCTGCTTTGCTGAGCCTGTCGACACCCTGCTGATGTCGGGTCAGTCCGACCACCTCATGCCCTGCCGCGATCAGATCGGCCGCAATCGCCGACCCGATAAAACCCGTTGCTCCTGTAAGAAATAACCGCATGTCTGTTCGTCCTCTTGTCAGCCTTCGCAACCGTGGTTGTCTACTTTACGGTGGAGAAGGAATGCGCTCTATGTGATAACGTCGCTTTTTTATGTCTGACCGTCTGGGATGATCATGGACCCGCTTTCACAGCTCTTAGCCCTGCTTGAACCACAACGTTACGTTTCCGGTGGTGTGATACTGACGCCGGAGATGTCGGTACAATGGCCCGCTCATGATGGCGTGAAGTGCTATGCCGTCGTAGCGGGTGCCTGCTGGCTGACCGTTGACGGTGTTGCGGAACCCTTGCGCCTTAACGCCGGCGAGTGCTATCTGCTCCCGCCAGGCGCGCCTTTCAGGCTGGCCACAAACCCGGACGCGCAGACTGTCGATTTCCAGACGGTGCGGTCTGAGATGGTTGCCGTGACAGCGGCAAAGCTTGATGAAACCTCCGCCTGTTTACTGGTAGGCGGGCATTTCCTGCTGACCGGACGGCCCGCACAGATGCTGTTAGGTACGCTGCCGCCAGTGGTGCATATCCGGCGCAGCGCAGACAGAGCCGCCATGCAATGGGCGCTGGAAAGAATGTCACAGGAAGTCCGTGAAGCGCAGCCCGGCAGCGTCCTCATCGTGCAACAGCTGGCATTTATGCTGCTCATTCAGGCGTTACGGCTGTATGCAAATGACCCGCATCAGTCAGGCTGGCTTGCGGCTCTGAAGGATAAAAAGCTGGGCGCGGCGCTGGCCTGCATGCACCAGCACCCCGAACACAAGTGGACGCTGGCGGAACTGGCAGCCAGGGTGGGAATGTCACGCGCGGTTTTTGCTGAACGATTTAAGCAAACGGTGGGCATCGCGCCCGTCGACTATCTCACGCAATGGCGCATGCATCTTGCCTGCGACCAGTTAAAAAAAGGGAATGGCGGGCTTACCGCGATTGCTGCCGGGCTGGGCTATGAATCTGAGAGCGCCTTTGCAAAAGCCTTCAAGCGTGTCATCGGTGTTTCACCAGGCAAGTTCAGTAAAGAAAACGCCTGATCGGGCGGCCCGAAACAAGGGATGAGGGCGGACTTCAGGGGAATATGGCTGCGCGGGGCTGAAAATCCCTGCGTGAGTACGGCAGCGCTTGCTGCGGGCCTGTACAACGCTTATGAAAGAGGCTCATTAACCTGAATAAATATCACCGCTTTTCCCGCAACATGAGAAACCTTCACATGAGCCGTTTTCATGAGGAGACGGAAACCGGGATATTGGCAGGCCTTACGCCACAAGGGTTCAGGGCGCATTGCATCACGGCACAGTCTGTCCGTTTGTCTCCATTCCGCGTATGGCAGAGGCTTTACCTCTGTCGACCATGAAGATGGCTCATGTTGTGTTGAAATTAAGTCGCTTTCCCTTCCTCCGCGCCTCTGGCATAAAATATGCTTTATTGACAAACACACAACGTGAAAGCGGTTAAACGAAAAACCAGAATGCAGGCCAGTCTGGATAACTAACAGCCACAGACCGTTTTTCACATCAGAACGCAGGGTGCATCACGATGAAAAAAGAATTCACATTTACGATTAAGAGCAGTGTTTTCGATGAGAATTACAACCCGTCTGAAAATACGCGCATCACCACCAATTTTGCTAACCTGGCGCGCGGGACAAACCGTCAGGAAAACCTGCGCAATGCCTTAACGATGATTGATAATCGCTTCAACTCGCTGGCGCACTGGGATAATCCAAAGGCCGATCGTTATGGTGTGGAACTTGAAATTATCTCGGTTGAGTTAAATATCGAAAACGAGACGCAACGCGGCGCGTTTCCTGTAATTGAAATTCTGAAAACCCATATCGTCGATAAAAAAACTCAGCAGCGTATTGAAGGTATTGTTGGCAATAACTTCTCCTCTTACGTGCGCGATTATGATTTCAGCGTGCTGCTGTCTGAGCACAATAAAAACAACACCGGCTTCAGCGCACCTGCTAACTTTGGCGATTTGCACGGCAATATTTTCAAGTGCTTCGTGAACTCTTCGGCCTTTAAAGAGAACTTTAAAAAACAGCCGGTCATTTGCCTGAGCGTGTCCAGCAAAAACGTTTATACCCGCACAGGAAACCGTCATCCGGTACTGGGTATTGAATACCAGCAGGATGCCTATTCCCTGACTGACCAGTATTTCCACAAGATGGGCCTGACGGCGCGCTATTTCATGCCGGAAAACAGTGTTGCCCCGTTGGCGTTTTATTTCTCGGGTGACCTGTTGAGTGATTACACCAATCTTGAGCTGATCAGCACCATTAGTACGATGGAGACGTTCCAGAAAATTTATCGTCCTGAGATTTACAATGCTAATTCACCGGCTGGCCAGTGTTATCAGCCAAGCCTGAACCATCTGGACTATTCATTAACGCGCATTGTTTACGATCGCGAAGAGCGTAGCCTGTTAGCGGTAGAACAAGGGAAATTTACCGAAGAGAAATTCATTAAACCTTATAAAGCCGTTCTTGAAGAGTGGTCTGCCAGTTACGCGCTTTGATTAACCGAAATACAAGGTCACCTATTATGAAAACGTTGTTACCTACCTCAACCGCAGGCAGTTTACCGAAGCCATCCTGGCTGGCTCAGCCTGAAACGCTGTGGTCGCCCTGGAAGCTGCAAGGCTCAGAACTGGCTGAAGGGAAAAAAGATGCGCTGCGTTTAATTCTGGACGATCAAATCCAGGCCGGTATTGATATCGTCAGCGACGGTGAACAAACGCGCCAGCACTTTGTGACGACATTTATTGAGCACCTGAATGGTGTTGATTTCGAGAAGCGCGAAATTGTCCGTATCCGTAATCGTTATGATGCCAGCGTACCGACGGTGATCAGCGCGGTTAGCCGTCAGAAACCCGTCTTTATTGACGATGCGAAATTCTTGCGTCAGCAGACTAAGCAGCCGATCAAATGGGCGCTGCCGGGTCCGATGACCATGATTGATACGCTGTATGACGGCCATTACAAGAGTCGTGAAAAACTGGCCTGGGAATTTGCCAAAATTCTGAATCAGGAAGCCAAAGAGTTAGAAGCGATTGGCATCGACATTATTCAGTTTGATGAGCCCGCTTTTAACGTGTTCTTTGATGAAGTCAACGACTGGGGCATCGCCGCGCTGGAACGCGCTGTGGAAGGCCTGAAGTGCGAAACCGCTGTGCATATTTGCTACGGCTACGGTATCAAAGCCAATACCGACTGGAAGAAGACGCTGGGGACGGAATGGCGTCAATATGAAGAAGTCTTCCCGAAACTGCAAAAATCAAAAATCGATATCGTTTCGCTGGAATGTCAGAATTCGCGCGTGCCGATGGAGCTGATTGAGCTGATTCGGGGTAAAAAAGTCATGGTGGGTGCCATTGATGTAGCAACCAATACCATTGAAACGCCGGAAGAAGTGGCCGCTACGCTGCGTAAGGCGTTGCAGTTTGTGGATGCCGACAAACTCTATCCGTCAACCAACTGCGGTATGACGCCATTATCCCGTGAGGTGGCGCGTGGCAAGCTCCATGCCTTAAGCGCGGGTGCGGCTATTGTTCGTCAGGAGCTTTCAGCATAGTTCACGCGGGTAATCTGCAGCAGGTGAGCGCGCTGACGTGACTCGCCTGCCATCCCTGCCTTGTCGTTATCATCCCTTTGTGTAAGAACAGCCTGGCACTGACCGGGCTTTTTCGTGCGGGGGCCGCTGCCGTCTCTGATGAATTAGCGTGGGCATTGATCATGCCTGCGGAAACGGTGGGACATAATGCAATCATGGAGCAGTCCCTGCTCCGCTGTTCAGTCCCTTATAAGCCGGTATCAGGAGCCACGATGGCTGTTCTGGCCCCCTTTCTTACCGGCTTCTGAGGCTTTTTCACGATCGTTTTTGAAATTGCCGCCGCTGTTCTGGCCGCCTTTTTTACCGGCTTCAGAAGCTTTCTCTTTATCTTCCGCGAAATTACCTGATCCGCCACGATGTTCAGTCATAATATTTCCTCTTCAGGTTAAAGTTGTCTGCTTCTTTGCTTCACCATTTGCATGGCACTGTTAAGGTTATAACGCGCCTGTTAATCTGCAAGCGTGGCGGATAAAACATTCGCCGCTTTGTTTAGCGCTTTTAATACTGCCGCGCAACCGCAACGGAGGGCGGAAAATAAAAGCGAAAAACAACAAGATAATCACCATAAAACTCGCTTCCCTTGTTTAAATGCGACTGCTTTCATTCGTCAAAAAATTAACAAGAGGTTACATTTAGGCGTGTAGAACGGCAATTTTCAGGCAAAATAAATACTCAGCCTTAGGCTGACATCCCTTCACGGTTAAAAGACAATCTGTTTACGCACCACCACGTGCTCCCGCAGCATCCCACTCAACCTTTTGCCAGCCTCAGAAAACGACGCTACCACGTCTGACGCCTGCCCTGTAATACCGTGCTCTGCCATTAAGCTTTACCTGTGGGCGTCGGCCACGTGTTAACGGCCTTATTGATCAGGGGCACACTAACGCTGCCTGGAAATAAAAGAGAGTGGTCTGTCGTCAGGAGCAGGTAATGTATTTCAGTCATCCGTCAGCGGCAACAGCGCGCGCTCAGGAAAAGCCACGGCGATTGTGAATATTCATTACTCATCGCGCTCTAAATAAAACCCTGCGCCTAAAAAAGGCTCCCCGCGCCTGTCGCGCGAGTGAATATACCGCTTTATTTTCTCGCCTGGCTGTTTAAAAAGACGACCTCCCGTTTCGTCGGTTAAAACATAACAGGACGCCCCCAACGCCAGCTATGAAAATAGTGGCATTCACTGACATCAAAAAATGCTATCGCGCCCTGTGTGTTGATAAGCGGATTGAGCGTTTCTGTTGGGTAAAAAAAGAAAATGGGATCGTTGCGTGGCAGCATGAATATGTCGCCGTCAGGTCGACAGGCTATAAAAAAGTTAAGATTCGTCTTAAAAAAATCGGGCAGTAAAGCTGTACATGGAATGAAACTTTCGTACAAATTTAATGCTAATAATCCTCATTTTCAAAGAGTAAAAAACCTTTCAAGACGAAGCGGTATTAAAAAAACCGTTTTTTATTTTTTTCCATTGTATTGTTTCGCATTGGAATTATCAGAAACCATCGACCAAAATGAGGCTTTCCACTGTTAATGATGAAATGAGAGAGGATAGACCCATGGTCAAATATCGTGGCGGCGCAGGAAATTTTGCAGCAAACCCCGAGAGAGCCTCTGAAGCGGGTCGGAAAGGCGGCAAAAACAGTAGCGGAAACTTCAGGAACAACCCCGAGCGTGCAGTAGAGGCGGGCCGTAAAGGGGGAAATTCAGCCGTCGTACGGGCTAGTTCCCTTTGCGATTTCGCCCGTCTGCCTTTGCCGCGCTGGCGAGCATCTCTTTATATCTCCACCGAAACGCGCAACGCCAGGAAGGCCGCTTATCTTCCTGGCGCTGGCGCACATCTGATTTTTATAAACAGGAGTTTTTATGTTGTCATCCGACACGCTTTGTGCGCTCACAGGCGCCTCCCTGACCAATGTACGACGCTGGCAACGGTATGGACTTGTTGCTGTAGATCCCGTGACAGACTACTGGACAGAAGCCCAGCTCGAAGAAATCCGCGAAGTCATGTCAGCCAATGCCCACGGCGCAACGGCGCAGGAAATGCACGATGGCCGCAGGCAATCAGAGGGCGTAATGACGTATGGCTGGCCCGCCCGCCGTGGCGAAATCCTGACCAGTCTGGAGTTTGGTTCAGACAGGCAGTTGATCCGGGTTATCCGTAGCCTGAGTCGGGACTTTGCCGGTGACGATTTTATCCGGTCTTTAATGCGTCCACTCTGCAGTTGGCTGCGCGAGGACCAGCGTCGTGGCGCTGCGCGCAGGCTTGCCCGCTTTGAACATGTCACGGAGCATCATCACGCCTGTGTGACCCGCGCAGCCTCTCGCTCGGCCAGCGTACCGCTGTTGCTTGAGATTGCAGGTGAAGTACAGAACACGGATGTGCTGCTTGAGGCCATCCGGTTAACGGCACAGGGCTTTAATGTGGATGTCTGCGTGGACACCTCTGTGCCGCTGCCAGCCCATCAGCGTAAGTCTTACGATCACCATCTGATCTGGCAGGCCAGCCAAATCAGCGTTCAGTAGCCGGTTCACGTTAATGCTGCCCTTCCCCTCTTCATTCCGCAAACAGGTTAGCGTTTTCTCTGCACTCCGCGTGGCTGCGGTATGTTCTCCGGCGCTTTCCCTTGCGTTCTGACACCCCCTTGCGTGCTATTTTGGTGCGGACACGCGTGACCCCAGCCTTACCGTAAACGCGCTCACTTATCCTTCAATCCTGACGTTTTATGAAAGACCGTGGACTAACGCGGGCCATAGCATGGCGGTGACTGAGCCGGACAGGTTAGTTCCGGGCCGCCTTTTCCGGTTACGCATCCCCGGCGGTGCACGCCCCCAGTGATGCGCCCCATACAACTCAATGCCACTGGCGACGCGATTGTGCGCCCGCTGCGTACCGCTTCTCTCAGAGGGCGCACACGTTCTGTGAATACCGGGCTAACGACGCGTGGCAGAGCCGGCCAGTGCGCTTTCAGGCTGAACGCGTTCGAGCCTGACAGGAGTGCTTTTATAGGCCGGTATACCGCTTTTGGTATCATGGCTGTCCAGCGGTACCAGCACGTTCGCTTCCGGATAATAGGCTGCGACCGAACCATAGGCCATATCGTGCACCACGATGGTCAGCTTATCCATGCGCCTTGAGGTCGGGTTGCCGTCCGGGTCCAGGGCGATGACGTTGACCTGCTCGCCGACGCGTAACTGCCGTTTTTCGGCCTCATCCGGGTTGATAAACAGCACATCCCGGCGTCCTGTTACGCCCCGGTAGCGATCGTTCAGACCATAGAGCGTTGTATTGTATTGGTCGTGGCTGCGCAATGTCGTCAGCACCAGATCGTGGCAGGTCAGTGAGCGTGGATCTTCATTGATGCCCGCCATCACCAGGAACTGCGCTTTTCCTGACGGCGTGTGCCAGATGCGCTCGGATGCGCCATTGGGCAGTCGAAAACCACCCGGTTGTTGAATGCGCTGATTATAGTTTTCGAAGCCCGGAAACACCGCTTCAATGGCCTGGCGGATATCACTGTAATCACGCGTCATCTTGTCCCAGTCGACAACCGTATCAGGCAATGTGGCTTTCGCCAGGCTGGCCACCAGCAGCGGCTCTGACTTCAGGTGCGGCGAGGCGGGATCGAGCGTGCCTCGTGAAGCATGTACCATCGACATGGAATCCTCAACCGTGACACTTTGCGCACCCGAGGGTTGCTCATCCACCTCCGTGCGTCCCAGTACCGGAAAAAGATAACTGTGCTTTGCCATCAACAGATGTGAACGGTTCAACTTCGTCGCCATGTGCACCACCAAATCCAGGTTGCGCATGGCAGGAAAGGTGACCTGTGGGTCAGACATGGCTTCAGCCAGGTTGCCGCCAAGGCACAGCAGCGCTTTAGCACTGCCGTCACGGATGGCGCGAATTGCCTCAACCGCGCCGTGACCGTGTTGTCTGGGCGGCGTAAAGCCAAACACCTTTTCCAGACTGTTCAGCAGACTGTCAGACGGGATTTCGGTAATCCCAACCGTGCGATCACCCTGAACATTGGAGTGGCCGCGCAGCGGACAAATGCCGGCCCCCTTTTTGCCCATGCTGCCGCGCATCAGCAACAGATTCGCGATTTGCTGTACATTCTGTGTTCCGTACTGATGCTGTGTAATACCCATGCCGTAGCAAATAATGGTGCGATCCGCCTCCGCATACAGACGGGCCAGATGCTGAATCTCTTCACGCTCCATCCCTGAGACTTTCAGAATGTGCGCCCAACTGGTCGCCTCCAGATCGGCCTTCAGCGCCTCGAAGCCCTCAGTGTGTTCATGAATAAAGGCCTCATCCAGCACACCCGGTTCGCCCTGTTCTCTGGCCGTCGCATCCATAGCGAGCAGGAATTTCATCATCCCTTTCAACATGGCCGCGTCACCGCCTACGCGCACTTTATAATAGGTTGACGCCAGCTCGGTTGAGCCCATCGACAGCATCTCGATTGGGCTTTGCGGTGAGGTAAACCGCTCCAGCCCGCGTTCGCGTAACGGATTAATCGCAACAATCGTCGCACCACGTTTTGACACCTCTCTGAGCGTGCCCAACATGCGCGGATGGTTGGTGCCCGGGTTATGACCAATACATAAGACAAGGTCGCAATGGTCAAAGTCATCCAGCTCGACGGTGCCCTTTCCTACGCCGATGGATTCCGGCAACCCCACACTGGTCGGCTCGTGGCACATATTGGAACAGTCTGAGAAGTTATTGGTACCGTATTCGCGGGCAAACAACTGCCAGAGAAAAGCGGCTTCATTCGATGCGCGGCCAGAGGTATAAAACTCAACCATGTTCGGATCGCTATAGCTGCGCAGCCGCTCACCTATTTCACGAAAGGCCGTTTCCCATGCGATGGGCTGATAGGTATCGCTGGCCGCATCATATTTCATCGGATGGGTCAGCCTCCCTTCGCCTTCCAGATCCAACGCGCTGCGCGCCCACAAATCGCTGACCTTGTTAGCCGCGAAAAAATCGGGCGTGGCACGCTTACTGGTGGCTTCCCACGACACCGCTTTGGCCCCGTTTTCGCAAAACTCAAAAGAAGACGTATGCTGCGGATCAGGCCAGGCGCAGCCGGGGCAATCAAACCCCTGGGGCTGGTTCACCCTGAACAGGGCAATGACGTCCTGTTTCACCGCCATTTGTCCCCGAATCGCATCCGCTACAGCTTTTAATGCGCCCCAGCCACCCGCTGAGCCGCCATACGGTTTGACCCCAAAAGTACGATTCGTTTCTTTCATTTTTATCCCAACCTGTATCAATGGCTTTTGCTTAAGCCTGGTACAGGATTGGGAACACGCCTGTTAAGCAGGGCGCAAAGCCTGATTTAATTTTTGCAAAATGTTACCTCGCTGCGGTTAATTGCAGCCCATGCGCTTTTTGTGTCCCAACGGCGTTACCCGCCGTGTTTCGCTTAAAAGGCAGAATTTTAAATCACGCGTAAATAGCGAGCCGACGTCACTTTTCATTTGCATAATCATGAGCAGGCAGCGTCCGCCAAATAGCGGGAAAATGACGACGAAAATCATATCCACTCGCGTCGCATGATATTCATTTATCCGTTCTGCTTATTTCTAGCTGGCCATTGACGCTTCTGGCGGTTTATATTTCTCCGGTGAGTCACGCCAACGGCCTGTTCGCTTACCCTTTCAGTTCTGACTTTACAGCAGCATCCTGTAGAGGTTCTTTTTTACTGGCCCCCCAGACATCATCATAGGCATAACCGGTCAGCGCTTTGATCACCTCACGGGTTTCGGCATCACAGTCTTTAGGTGAACCGCCCAGCTTACGGCGTGCGACTTCTTTAATCAGCAATTTGTGGCTGCGCTGGGTCAGTTTGAACTGGAACGTCAGCCAGAAACTCACGGCCAGAAGCGCGCCTGTCACGCCTGCCATCAGCAGGACAATGGCGGTGATTGCGCTATCAGGCTGAGCGCCGTTCCCTTTGGCAAACCCGCTTTCCTGGAGCACCACGCCAATAGTAAAGATGGCAATCGCGACCGAACTTTTGCGCGTAAGCACCATGACGCCCGCGAAAATGCCTTCCCGGCGCTGACGGGTTACCATTTCATCAATATCGGGAATGAAGCTGTAAATATTCCACGGAATATAATACAGCCCCGCGCGCGCTATCCCCATAAACAGGAAGGCGGCGCTAAATAACAGCACGGGTACATGCCACTGCCAGAGATAAACGGCATACAGAAAAAGCAACACGACGGCAATAGATATATAAGAGAGTCTCAAGGCGTTAGAGGGCGTCATAGAAAATTTGCCCAGCAACAGCATAAATAAAAAGGTGCCGGGGATAGACATAAACATCATATTACTCAGAAGCAGCGAGGCTAATGAGGCATCCTGTTTTAACCCATAAATAACGAAATAGGTAAAAACGGCAAGAAACACATCCATCGCTGTGAACGAGCAGATATAAATGAGCAGGTGCTGACGAAACGCCCGAATTTTAAATGACGAGGCGAGATCCACAAACATGTGTTTCACATGCGAAAGAAAATGACGCGCGGGTACCGGTGGCTTTTGAACCTCGTCTGCATCCTGAATATCTTTCGCTTCCCAGGTGGTATACCAGGTAATAAATACCGCGACGCAGTAAATCACTGAGAAAATCACGCCCGTGAGTGTATAGGTGATGGCGTTGTCTTTGCCCGTGTACGTCATGATGACGCCCGGTACCGAGACCGCGAGAAAACTTCCCAGCGAGGAAAACATCATCCGCACGCCGGAAAGGCGAGTGCGTTCACTGAAACGGTTGGTCATTTCTGACGACAGGGTTTCCCACGGCACCAGCACCATGGCAGATAACAATTCGATGGTGAGATAGGTGCCAAGATAATACCAGTAGCTCATGTCTGTGACCCATAATGCGCCGTACAGCAGCATCAGAGGCGAGGAAATTAACAAGAAGAAACGACGACGGCCGAATTTGCGCCCGGCCCAGGTATGGCCGAAATTATCCGTGATATACCCCATGATCGGACTCAGTACGGAATCAATCACCCTGGCGATGGCGAAGATGGATCCGGCTTCCAGCACCGATAACCCGCAGTAGGTGGTATAAAAAAACAGTAACCAGGCACCTATCACTGCAAAGGCACCGCCCCCAAATAAGTCGGTAATGCCGTAGCCTGTTGCTACGCCATACCCGACGCGACGTTCAGTCGGTTTAACCATTTATCTGCTTCCTGTTCTGGTCGGTGTTTTATAACGGCAAGCCAGTGCCTGCCGTCGCTGTTATCAACAGAATTGGAAAAGAATGGGCGTGCGGGCTGACTACACCGCGTTAGCTAACATTTGGGCTTTGATACACAGTTCAGCCGCTTTAAACGCATGTTCCTGTGTCATGGCGTGCTCTGTGCGATGCAGACAGTCGTTGATCAACTGGCCAAAGAACGGGAAACCCACCGTGCCCGCCACGCTGTAGCGAAACTCACCGTCCTGATTCACCAGGTAAACCACATCCTGCTCGTCACGCGTGAGATCGGTATACTTGCGAATTTCGATGTAACCGTCGGTTCCGAGCAGCGTCATTCGCCCGTCGCCCCAGGTCGATAAGCCTTCCGGGGTGAACCAGTCACAGCGAAAATAGCCGGTTGCGCCATTTTCCCCTGCCAGCATCGCCTCGCCGAAATCTTCAAACTGCGGATGGTGCGGATGGTGAAAATTGCGCACCTGACTGGCAACCACTCGAGCCTGACCATTGCCGGTGTAATAGAGAAACTGCTCGATCTGGTGGCTGCCGATATCGCACAAAATGCCGCCAAAGTAGCGACGTTGATAGAACCAGTCCGGACGGCCGGTTCCTTCGCGATGCGGGCCCGTGCCCAGCGTTTGCACCACCCGTCCAATCGCGCCCTGTTCCACCAGCTGTCCCGCGAAAACCGCGCTCTCAACGTGCAGACGCTCGCTGTAGTACACCGCATATTTGCGGCCGGTTCTGGCGCACATGGCTTTGGCATCGTCCAGCTGTTCCAGGCTGGTGAGTGGGGCTTTATCGGTGAAGTAATCTTTCCCGGCCGCCATGACTTTCAGTCCCAGCGCACAGCGTTCCGAGGGAATGGCCGCCCCTGCCACCAGCCGCACCTGTGTGTCAGCGAGGATCGTGTCCAGGCAATCCGCCGCCTGAGCCTGCGGAAACTGTTGCAGGAACCTGTCGACTTTGGTCGCATCCGGGTCATAAACCCATTTCAGCGTCGCCCCGGCTTCAGTCAGGCCATTGCACATCGCATAGATATGCCCATGATCCAGCCCGGCGGCAGCGATAATAAACTCGCCTGGGTTTACAACCGGCTGGGGTTTGCCTTTCGGCGCGTAGTTCATGCCATCCTTTTGATTCATGCTGTTGTCCTCACGCAAAGTTTTTGCCTAACGGGATCGCATCCTCATCCGCGAAATTTTCCACGGAGGCCTGTTTTTCATAAAAGTGCGGTGCGCTGGCAATCAGGCCACCGGTACGGTAGAAGGTGTCGTTGCTGGCAATCGGCAGCGTGACGGTGGTATGGGTTATAGCCGACTTGTAGATGGCGGTGATTAACGCCAGGGATTGCTTGCCCTGCTCACCGTCTACCAGCGGCGCACGCTGCTGCTCAATGGCCGAGAAAAAGTCATCCACCTGACCGGCATGCAGTGTCCATGTCAAGGACGGGATCTGCGCATACAGCTGGTCCAGTTCGTTTTCCAGCGCGATGTGATGATCCTGTTCCGGAAAGCCGTTTTCCGCCGCCTGATAAGCAACGGGTTGCCAGGGCGCAGAGAGCCGCGCTTTCTCGCCCTGTAAAATGATTTTTTGATCTTCACCGTGATGCACCACCGAGGCCGTCAGCTGTGCCAGCGTGCCGTTCGGGTAACGGAAAATAGCGGCACTGAGATCTTCGACCTCCGCATTGTCATGGGCGACATTGCTCATCATGGCGACCACGTCCGTCGGTGCGCCGAGCATCCATTGCAGCGCATCGATGTGGTGCACAGCATGATTGAGCGTGCAGCCCCCACCTTCTTTTTCCCACGTCCCGCGCCACCACAGGTCGTAGTAGGCATGACCGCGCCACCACAATGAATCAACCTGGGCGTGACAAATCTTTCCTGCCAGGCCGGAATCCACGGCCGCTTTTAACCGCCAGAAGGCATCGGTAAAGCGGTTCTGCGCCACCACGGAGAGCACTTTGCCGCTGGCCTTTTGCGCCGCGATCATGGCATCGCACTCTTCAAGCGATGCCGCCATCGGCTTCTCGCACAGCACATGTTTGCCTGCCTGTAGCGCCGCTATCGTATTCTCGGCATGCACATAAGGCGGCGTGCAGACATCCACCACATCGATATCTGCGCCATCCGCCAGCATGGCGAGATGATCGCTGTACACGCGTACATCCTTCAGGCCGTAACGCTGCAATTTATCGCGGGCTTTGTCCGGGTACACATCCACTACCGCCACAATTTTGCCGCGTTCGGGAAACTGCAAAAACGCCTGAATATGTAAATTGGCAATATTACCCATACCTACTATCGCAATTTTTAACATGCCACTTCTCCGTCTTTGACCGTCGCTGTCGTCTTTGCGAGGAACATAGAAAAGCGGCTGTCGTGGGACAAACTGTTTTTGTGAGAATGTTCGCAGAGCGGCAAGGTAGTTTGTGAACAGCATGTAAAACCGCATTACTATCAAGCCACTACGGCTGCAAAAAATTGCAAAAATTGATTGGGACGGGGATCACACTATGGCGGGCAAGCTCAGGATGGACGAAATTTCGGCAAAAACCGGGTACTCTGTCAGTACCGTTTCGCGCGTACTGAGCGGCAAGGCTTATACCAGTGAAAAAGCCCGTAATGCGATTGTGCGCTGTGCACGTCAACTGGGTGTGTTGCACGACATGGTCAGCAGCCGCCTGTTAATTAACGGTCTGGTGGTCTTTGCGCCCGCCCGGACCTTTGCGCCGCGCGGCGATCACTTCTATCTGGAAGTGACGCGCGGGATTGCCGAAGCCTGTGCCAGCCATGATGTGCACATCAGTTACTGCCCACTGGAGGAACAGCGTGCCGATGTGAAACTGTTTCTGGAGAAGGCGGGCGCAAAAAGCAACGATGCGATCATCATCATCGGCACCGACGATCAGGCGATATTCAGCCTGGCAGCCTCGCTGAATAAACCCTGCGTCCTGATAAATTCCCGCGATAAAGACATGAAACTGGATGCGGTCTCCCCCGATCACCATGCGATTGGGTTCAGCGCCATGCAGCACCTGTTTGAGCAAGGGCACCGCCGGGTTTTGACCGTCACCTGTCTGCGCCGTGAAACGCTGTTTCTGCGGCTGGAGGGAATTAAAGACGCGTATCGCCATTTTCACCTGCCCTTTAGCGCGCAGAAGGACCTGATTGTGGTTGAAGCCTATTCTGAGCATGAAACCGAAGCCGCCCTGAAGGGCTGGCTGGACGAACATCCGCGTGAGGAGTGGCCCGATGTGATAGTGCCGGTGGGCAAAGGGATTATTACCGGCGTTCAGACTGTGCTGGCGGCACGTTCCTTGCGTATTCCCGAAGATATCTCACTGATGACGACCGATCTGGCAAGTCAGCTGGCGGGCGCGGCCGGCAGGCCGGTGACAGGCTTTGCCGTCCCGTGTCGGGAGCTGGGCTACGAAGCCATCCAGCTTCTGCAGAACCGTCTGAACCGGCCCCATGCGCCCGTGTATAATCTGCTGTTGCAGGCAAAACTGATCGACCACGGCACGGTCGCCAATGCCACACGCCATGCGGCGCGGGAGGAAATACGGGACGATCAGACACCGGCCTGAACAGAGGGATGCGGGTTTGCAGCGGGCAAGTCATCTGTTGCAGGCCCCGCTCAACGCTAGCATTTGTGATTAGCCGGCTGACACGGGCACAATAGGCGTGAATTCTCACCGAGCCCACAAGGCAAACTGTGCAAAACAGCCTGCCTTTCCTGCCCACATGGCTGAATACAGGCTTCCCTCTTCACCTCATCGTGCTTTGTAAACCGGTTTGCATCGTAGACCTGCCCTGCCGACGCTCTTGCCGGTTCGGCATCCTGACCTCCCCGCCGGACAGTTATCACGCCTGACCCGATCTTCTGGTTCGTTGCTGCGCATGTCAGTTGCCGTGACCGCCTCCCGTTTGCGCTATACAGGTGCCTTCACGATTTCGCCTGCAAACGTGCCAGCATACGTTGCCTGTTGACATAAATAATGGCGCAGAGCAGGAGGCTCAGCATGGCCGTGCTTATAAATACGCCCGGCCCGGTCATGGCCAGCATCACACCACCCAGTAGCGGCCCGGCAGCAATACCGAGCGTTGACAATGTTGAGGCGCCCAGGTAGGCACCTCGATGTTCTGCGGGTGCCAACTGGTCGAGTAAAATATTCAGGTTCGGCATCAGAATCGCTTCGCCTGCACTAAACAACACGGTGACAGACAGCCAAAGCCAACTATCCGCTGTTCGCAGGGAGAAAAAACACAGCTGTGAGAAAAAGAAAATCACTGCACCCAACAGAATTCGCTGAGGTAAATGCATCCTCGCCATAATGCGGACCAGAAAGGTTTGAAATACCAGCACGGTCGAGGCATTCGTGACCAGTATTAACGTCACCAGCTTTACAGCCGCGTCGCTGTTCAGTAACAGAAGGTACTGGGGCAGTACCGCTTCAAAATGAATAAAAACGATACTGCACAATGTGCTGCACAAAAGCCCGGCCACAAAAATTTTATCTCTGATAATAATTCCCATAACCTGGTGAAGTCTAACAGCGGAAACCTTGTCGGCCGGCGGCGTGTTCACCGGTTTACCCGCCGGGATAAACAGGAGCACGTAGATAAAAAAAGGGAAATAGCTCAGGCCGGTTATCAGAAATGTGCCTTTCTGAGACGTCAGGCCAAAAGCAATGCCCACCAGGGGGCCCAACACCGCAGCGACGTTGACCAGGTAGTAGCGCACTTGCAAAGCCAGTGCGCGGCGGCGACGATCGCCCAGTAAATCACTCATTAACGCACGCAAAGGCGGATCGACCCACGCAAAGCAAACGCCGATAATCATCAGGCCGGTAATAAACAGACCGACTCCCGTCGCCTGCGCCAGAAGGATATAGCCGACTGCCGAAAATCCACAGCCCATCAGCAGGATAATCCGTCGTCCTAACCTGTCCGAAATCTGGCCGCCATACATGCCCAGCCCCACGGATACCAGCGCACTACTGGTCATCGCGCAACCGATGGCAACAGGCGACATGTGGTAGTTCTGTGTCATGATCATTGCGATAAATGGCCAGGCCATAAAATAGCTGAACCGAATAATCAGGGTAAAAATGAGCAGCGCGTGAACTGTCGCCGGAAAGGTTTTTAACGTCTTAAATACACCGGGCTCTACCCTGATTTCAGCGGCGGGCTTTGTTGTCATACGTCACCTTATGATGGGTCTGTTGCACACTGAAGCGTCAGAGAAGCGCACGGCTTGTCAATTAGTAATATAAGTATTCCTCACACGATGCAATATAAAATCACGCTAACTCTTTGATTCACAGGCTTATGACGTATTCAACCCTCGCCACAGGATAATGTAATGAAAAGCCTGTTAATGATTTATAACGTCAGGCGTTAATCCTGAAACAAACACCAAGACCGCCAGGGGCGCAGGCGAGAAACAAGGCGATATTGCGCATCGTTGGAAAATTACGCCTGATTCTCACGTCAGCCTGAATGCGCAGGATGGGTTTTACCCACTCTTTAAAGTTCGCCATCCCATCAATGTAAGGCGGCCATTTTTTCTCCTAACGCAGCGGTTTTTAACTGTTTCCTTACTAAAAGGGACGCCGCGCAGAGATAGCCGTTTTTTTATCCGTACATCATGCGGGCCCGGGCGCTGCCTGAAATCAGACACTGTCTTGTCAGTGGTTACCCGACAAAGACCCGCTCGATTGTGAATAGCAGGGATTATATGCTCCGGGAAGAAGTCGGGATCGCCGTCGTTCAGGTGATAAGGCCGGTTATACCAGATAACAGGGAACGGCTTACAGGTCGTCATACAGCGGGTCGGTTTCAGAGGAAATGGAGACAGGTCTGCCCGCACCAGGTGTTGCTGCCAGCAGAAAGCTTTAACAGGTTGCATGAAGCGAACAGCGCTACAGGCTGGCTGTTTCACCACGTGCTTGTGTTTTCAGACCGGAAAGAACGGGCCCTGTTTAGCATAATATGGCACCCCTCAGGCTGGTGATAACAAGGCGCTAAGCGCGCCCCGAATACCCTTATTGCGGTAGTGCATGTGCAAAGAATTTAACCCCATCAGGCCAGGCGCCCCGATGGCCTGAAAAGGCGTCAGCGGCGTGACCGATCGTCATATTTCGGCTGCCTGCCTGGGTGATATCCGGACCGTCAGTGCGTAATCTTGCCAGCGAGATACGTGACGGCCTGACAACAGCGATATGACCCGGTCTGTGCTGATCGGGGCTTTCATAGGCGACCACCACCAGCATGCCTTTATTCGCCAGCTGCTGAGCGTGCCACGCATCGCTGACCCTGATCCAGCCTGACTGACGCCCTTCACTACTGTCAAACCAGCGCGTTTGTGCGCTCGCCAGGAAAATCTGGCTGTGCTGAGGCGGCCTGAGCATATAGACGCCCAGGCGTGCGCCTACCGCCGCCGCAAACGCACTGCAGTGCGTATGATTACCGGGACCAGAATAGTTATCCGGTCTGTCAGGCTTGCCCGTTTCCCAGTTGACGTGATGATGATTCAGCCATAAATGCTCCACGTCTGCATGGTCAAGCACGGCAAGAATCTTTTGCGCGTTGGGCGTGAGCGCGCCGCAACAGGGCGCATCCTGCGGCGGCACGGACTGGACGTTGCCAGCCGGAACCGGGCTGGCGACAGCCGACAGGGACGGGAAGAGAAAAGCCGCACTCGCAAAGACGGCCAACGCATATCTGCTCAGTGATGGTTTCATAGTGACCTGACTGTATAGAATTAAGGTTCGTCATTGAAAGGGCTTCTTCAGGAAGCGCACGCGCGCGACCCTTCGCCCGCCGTTCCGTGCGGTGAAGCGCCGGACCCATCGCGCCTGCCTGCACCTTTACTTTACGCCTCTGCCACATCTTCAGGGTTGGGTTTCTGCATGACGAATTGAGCTCTGCCTTCCGGGTTTCCCGCCTGAAGCGGCGAACAGCCTGCGTGTTTCTGTCATCGCACGCCCGGTCGTGGCGTGCCTCGGTGACGTGACACGTCAGGCGGATTTCAACTTACTCCGGCAGGGGTTTTTTTTGCAAGGATCACGTTCTGTAAGAACCGCAAGGTCACCACGGAAAATCTGTGGTGACCCCTGCCCGTTCAGAGCCTGCGCCCGTTTTCAGCAGCACAGGCGTTTGTGTTGATTTTCAAAAACTCTGCCAGTTGGTCTCCGCTGCAGCGGGAACAATATTGCTGACAGGGCGCATCATGGCGGGCGGAGCTATCGCGCTTTTCACTTCCTTAAGCGCGTCAGGTCCTGCACGCTGGATAACAAACGTGGCAACCAGGCGGTTTAATGCTGAGGCCTGTTCCATTAATGAACGCGACGCAGAGGATGCTTCTTCCACCAGGGCCGCATTTTGCTGCGTCACATCATCCATTTGATTGACGGCCAGATGGACCTGGCTAATTCCCTGAGACTGTTCCTGGGCGGCGACAGAGATTTCATCGACCAAATCGGTAACCTGCCGGACGGCATCGTTCATTTTGTGCATATTTGTACCCACCCCTTCAGCCTGTACCGCACCGGCTTCCACAAAGCCCATTGACGATTCAATCAGCGCTTTAATCTCGCGGGCTGATGACGACGAACGCTGCGCCAGGTTGCGCACCTCGCCAGCCACGACCGCAAAACCACGGCCCTGCTCGCCTGCCCGTGCGGCTTCGACCGCCGCATTCAGGGCAAGGATATTGGTCTGAAAGGCAATCCCCTCAATGAGAGAAATAATGTCGGTAATTTTGGCCGAGCTTTCGCGTATATCGCCCATCGTCGTCAGCATTGTTTTCACCCGATCTGCGCTGTCTTCTGAAATCTCACGCGCATTTTTCGCTAACTGGCTGGCCAGTCGGGTATTTTCTGCCGTCTGACGCACCGTTTCACTCAGCTCTGACATACTGGCAGCCGTTTGCTCAAGTGATGCCGCCTGCTCTTCAGTCCTTGCCGATAAATCCTCGTTACCCGCTGACATTTGCGATGACGCTGTACTGACAGACTGCGCGGCACTTTCCACAGCGTTTAGTGACAGCGACACAGTCTGAATCAGATGATTAAACGCTTTTGCCGTCAGGCCGATTTCATCAGAGCGTGTGTCATCTGCTTTGAGAGTGAGATCGAGGTTTTCGCTGGCCTGCTCCATCGTCAGGCGCATGGCATTCAGCTGGCGGCGAATGGATAAAATTGTCTTAACGGTAAAAAACCCCAGCAGCAAAATAGCGGCGGCTGAGCCGGTGATCAGGGTTAACAGCGTATGGTGATAGGTTCTGTCGTTTTCTCTGCTGAGCGCATTGGCGAGATCGGTATTGAGCTGAAGTTGCTGCTGATAATTCGCAATGAGCTGTCGGGCTTCGGCACCAATCCCTGTTGTCCCCTGCAACATTCCCAGAGACACAGCATCATTTTGAGCACGTGAGGCGGCCAGAAAGGCTGGCAGGTCGCGTTCTATTTTATTAATCATCGTAAACGCCTTTTCCGTCATTTGCCTGTCTTGCTCGTTGGACGTGTCCTCTGCAAGGTAGTGCTGATTAAGCGCACGAATATTTTTGATTGTGTCGTTGACTTCTTTTTCGATGACAGCCTGCCTGGCCAGGTCAGTCACGCTCTGATGATGATAAAGGGCGATGATGACGGCATTACTGCCTTCAATCATCTTTGAAATACCGGTGATTGACGGGACCGTATTTTCGTTAACGTATTTGAAGCGGGTCTGAAACCCTTGCGATACGCTGACAGATACGACAACCATAGCGACCAGCGCTGCGGAAAGCAGCGAAAACGTGAACAAAAGACGCTGAGTTATAGTCATTGTTTTTACCTGGTAAAAGAAAAAAGAAATACGTCTGATATGATTCAGAAAAGAGGCGACATACAGACAGTCAAATAAAATATCGGCGCCATAAAAAAATAATCAAACGGAGTTCCCGCTCTGTTTACACGCCATTTATACATGCCTCCCTCCTGAAAAAACAACTCACTGAAAGGCCTCAGTTATTTTTGCAACGCTGTTTTCTAAAAGTTTAATGCCGCGCATTTAAAACGTAATAACACCCCTTTTTCTGTGCCTGACGTTAAGCCCCCGCCTTTATCATTCATTTTTCCTGTTAAAAGGGAAAAACCATCAAGAAAATTAAAGCAGTATTTTAAATGACATATTTAAATATTTTTTCTTTACGCGGGAGCGCTGTTCTGTAAGGGGGGAATCCTGCATCGCGTCCTCACATTGCAGAGCGGCGTCCTGCTGCTTTCTGATGCGACAGCCAGCCTCACTACACGAAAACGCCATAAAAATACTGTTAAAACAAAAAATTATGGCAAAATCGCGTTGCGACACGTGCCATTAAACCGTTACCCTGTCGTTTTCAATACAGAGACATTTCACGTCATCAGCCACGCTGAATGCCTGTACAGTGATGAACCGGCAACGCATAAAACCCTATTTTTAATTTATCCTTAAGCGATAACTCATTACTTGTAGCCATAAAAAAAGCCCGGCATGCCGGGCTAACACCAATCAATAAACTGCCACCTTTAGGCCGACACTGTATAGCGCAGCGCAGGAAGTGTAGTTGAGCGCCGCATTATTACTGTAGGGAATACCATAAGAGATGTAATCAGATGTTATTTTTTCGCAAAACTAAATAAGCGCCACACTATTTTAATAGCCTTATATCATTTTTCTCTTTTCTGCAATGCTGTGTCATTGCAGCCATATAAACGCTTTGCTGCTGTCTGCTTTTTTAAACGGCATCGTGAACATGAGGTTATTTTTTTACGACGCAGGCGCGGGACATATTTACGTTAACAGAAAAGTGTCTCACAGGCGGCTTTCGCCATCAGCCGGTCAGCGCGCATCAGAAAGCCCTGACAGGGGCTGCGCCTCACCGGGCGTTGATTTTCGCAGCCAGGCGCATCCTGTTAGTCACCCGTGTCATGCTGATAATGACTCGCTGTCAGCTGAGACAGTGAGGATATCCCCCTCAACATTCATGACGTTGCGTCAGATAACAGGGTTCATCCGGTTACTGCACCGCCCGCCCGGATAGCCCGGCGGGCGGTGATCTGTCAGACCTGAAATGCCTCCACCATGTTACGCAGCGCATGCGCTTGTTCTGACAACGAATGGGAGGCAGAGGATGACTCCTCGACCAGGGCTGCATTGTTCTGCGTTACGCCATCCATCTGGCTCACCGCGATGCTGACCTGCGAAATGCCCTGCATTTGCTCAGAGGAAGCCAGAGAAATATTATCCATAGCCTCAGCCAGCTCGTTCACCCTCCCCACAATGTTGACAATGCTCTGTCCGGTCGTAGACGCCACCGTGGTGCCGTTTTCTACCTGACCTACCGCCTCTTCAATCAGCAGTTTGATATCGCGCGCAGCCGTAGCGCTGCGCTGCGCAAGCGTTCTGACTTCACCGGCCACTACCGCAAATCCCCGGCCCTCTTCGCCTGCGCGTGCCGCTTCAACCGCAGCATTGAGCGCCAGAATATTGGTCTGGAAAGCGATGCCTTCAATGACGGTCGTAATATCACGCACTTTCGTTGCGCTCATGGATATGTCCTGCATGGTATCGACCATCCGCTGCACATCCTCTTCGCCGCCTCGGGCAAGACGGGCGGTTTCGCGGGCAGATTCGGCGGTCTGCCGTGCGCCGCTGGTGTTGCTTTTCACCGTGGCCGTCAGCTGCTCCATGCTGGCGGCCGTTTCCTGTAAAGCTGCCGCCTGCTGTTCGGTGCGGGAAGAAAGCTCGGCATTCCCCTTAGAAATTTCATCGGCGGCTAACGCGACAGCGTTCGACGTATCCCGGATATTCGCGACCATGTTGCGCAGGTTGGCCTGCATGACATGAAGGGAAGCCAGCAGGCTGGTCGTGTCGTTGCGACGAAGTGTGACAGGTGACGTTAAATTTCCGGACGCAATCGATGCTGCCAGCGCCTGTGCCTGCGCCGGTTCGCCGCCCAGCTGGCGCATCAGCGTACGGATAATGATAACGCAGGCCATCACAGCAACAACCAGAGACAAAAAGACCATTATCGCCATCAGACTGGCCGTACGTGACGCTGACTCTCTGGCATCAGAAACCGTTTTTTGACTCACCTCCATCTGAATCTCGGAAAGCCGATCCAGGGCGTCCAGCATTTTCCGCTGTACCGGCCGTACCGTTTTCAGCAGGTAATCAATTGTGGCCGCCTGGTCGCTTTGCATCGCCTTCTGGCCTGCCATGGTGATCAGGTTCAGCGCCTGGTCATCTTTAGCGAGCAGGTTCTCCAGGGCATTTTTCCCTTCGGCTGATACATTCTGCGACATGCTGCTGACCAGTTTTTCGCGTTTCGCCAGGTAGTTCGCTTTCTGGTTCTGCACCCGCTCCCACTCGGTTTGCTTCTCTTTTGCATCGCTCAGTAAGGCAATATTTCTTACCGCAACGGACATATCCCGGGCAGCACTGCGCATATCCTGGATCAGATTGTACCGATACATTTTATTGTTGACGGCATTATCCATGTCGTCCCGTGCCTGCCAGAGTGCGTGAAGCGCAATGCCTGTGCAGAGCACAAAAAGCAGGATGAGCAGACTGAAGCCTGCAGCGAGACGTGTGGCAATTTCCATGGTGTTTTCCCCGATAATGTTGCTACTGCTGTGTGTAGTCCGATTTTGCTGAATACATTTGCCGGAAAGATCTCTGCAAATGAAAATGTGTGTTTCCTTCACCTGTCAGTAACGGCTGACAGGAAAATCTATATAGATGACAAAATGGAATTTAGGTGGGACAGAGCGGACAGAAAGCAAAGCCAATACGGCAAAGTCGCGCATAGCGCGGCTGGGAGGGCGAAAACTTATTTTTCAGAATATTGTTAGTAAACATGTCACGATAAAACGCGGCGTATCAGACATCTCCCGACACAGGGGGATCATGCTGTTCGAATGCGATCTCCAGCTTCTGTGAACAGCAGTGTGTTACGTTGACGGCAACGCCCGCAGGCCAGGCGTAACCTCATGAATTCTGTACGGGCGGAGGCGGTTCTGTGCCCGGTTTGCGATGAACATCGACACGGTCAGGATGATTCATCGGGTCCCTTTCGGAAATGCCTGTGACGCGATGTTGTCCGTTGTTGAGACGGGGAAGATGCCGTAAACCGCTTTTCCATTCCCCCGTTAACCTGTCTTACCTGCCGCCAGAAAGCATGGCAACGGCTATTCTGCCGGGGAGACTGAATGGACGGGTGTGCCCCGGCGATCCCAGCGGCGGGCCATCCACCACAGCAGTGCCGTGATACACCAGCCAATACACCACGACACATCGTTACCGGCAAACAGCCAGGTGAGTGAACCATGGTGAAGTGGATTGTCGATAAACGGCAATTGTACCAGCACACCCAGGACATAAACGGTAATTCCCACCCTGTTCCAGCGGCCATAACGTCCGTCTGGCTGTGACAGCGCAGGAATATCCACTTTGCCCTGGGTGATCACATAAAAATCGATCAGGCTAATCGCGCTCCATGGCACGAAAAACGCCAGTAAAAACAGCAGAAAATGGGTGAACGTTTTCAGAAAAGCAGGTTCACTCAGCAATGCAATCACACAGGCCACACTGACCATCAGGACCACAAACAGAATGCGTGCACCCCGACCCATTGCGGATTGCTGGCGGAAACCCGAGACAATAGTGGTCAGTGCCATAAAACTGCCGTAAGCGTTCAGGGTGGTGAACGTGATTTTGCCGAAGCAGATAGCGAAATAGATCACCATCGCCATCGTGGGCGTACTGCCCAGGCTGACAATATAGCCAACCTCATTGCCCGCAAACGCCTTTCCGGCCAGCGCCGCGACAATCACACCCAGCGTCATGGACGCCTGCGTCCCCGTTACGGTGCCGAAAAACACTGACCAGAACAACGTTTTCGCGGAGACATTCGCAGGCAAATAGCGCGAATAGTCGGAGACATAAGGGCAAAATGCGATCTGCCATGAGGAGGAGAGCGACACCGCCAACAGGAAATGAGCCAGCGTGAAGTGCTGATTCTGCCAGACAGGCGTTAAGTCATGCGTTACCACCAATGTGATAAACAGATAAGCAAAAGCCAGTACACCAACAAGGCTGGCCAGTTTGCCAAGCTGATGGATCACCCGGTAACCCAGCACCGCAATGACGATGATTAGCGCGCTAAACAGGATCATGCCCGTCGCATTGCTGACATGCACCAGCTTAGCCAGCGCCTGGCCGGCCAGCACGGTACCGCTGGCCGAAAAACCGACGTACATCATGCATACCAGCAGCAGCGGAATGACTGCCCCATAGACGCCGAACTGCATGCGGCTGGTGATCATTTGCGGTAAACCCAGGCGCGGCCCCTGAACCGCATGTAATGACATGATACCTGCGCCCAGGATCTGTCCGACCAGTAATCCCACCAGTGACCAGACCACATCGCCCCCCAACACCACCGCCAGCGCACCCGTAACTATCGCGGTGATTTGCAGATTTCCGCCAAACCACAGTGTGAACTGGCTAAAAGGATGACCATGTCGCTCCCGCAGTGGGATGTAATCAATGGAACGGCTTTCAGAGAGGCGCGGTTTCTCAACGCCTGAATAACCTGCTGCAGATGTTTCGGCTGGCATCATTTCCTCACTGGGCAGTGTATGGGGTGCGTTGCTGTTTACGTCCGGCGGACGCCAACGCAGGGTGACAGTACATGTATAGACAGGCAAGGATAGTGTCATGCTCACGCTGAAGTGACAAGGCCATGCGTCATTGGAAAATGTGATGAGGCCTGTTCGGCAAAATGTGCGCACGAAAAAGCAAAACTGCTTATTTCTGATACGATTTAAACGTAGCCGTAAAAAGTAATGCCTTTTTGCTACGAACGCAAACACAGCAAATTTAACCTACATAATGAGACAATAATGAAAATATCCACACGCCTTATTGCAGGTTTTGGCCTGCTTATTCTTTTGTTCATCCTGTGCACCGGGATCGCCCAACAGGCCCTGCATCATGCCCGTGAAGGCATGGACGATACCGTCAACATCAAGATGAAAAAGTATCAGTTAGCGCAATCCATGTACGGTGAAGTCAGAGATATGGGCATTGCCGTCAGGAATATCGCGCTGCTCAGCGACACCCAGGCGATGCAGCCTGAAGTCACGCGGATTCAGAAACAGAAAGCGCTCTTTATTGCTAACCGTCAGGCGCTCGGCGCTATCCTGGCAACCGACTCTACGCCGGCGGGTCGTGAGGCTTTCAAAAGAATTACCGACAGCGAAGGACCAACGTTTGCCGCCCTGGATCAGGCAACCAGGCTCGGGCTGGCCAATCTTGATAAAGAAACCACGGACTATCTGTTAAAGGACGTGCGTCCTGTTCAGACTAAGTTACTGAATGCTCTGCGCGATATGACAGAGATTCAGGAGAAAAACAGCCAGGCTGCTGTGCAACAAAACAGCCATTCTACTGCCCGCGCCTCGCTGATTCTGATGCTACTGGCCACCGCTTCTGTGATTGTCGCGGTCGGTGCCTGTGCGGTCACTATCAGCGTGCTGATGCGCCAGCTGGGCGGTGAACCGGCACAGGCGCAGGCGCTGGCCGCCTCCATCGCAGCCGGCGATCTGACCGCCACCGTATCACTGCGCCGCAAGGACACCACCAGCCTGCTGGCCTCCCTTGACGTCATGCAAGCCAGGCTCCGTGCGCTGGTTTCCCAGATTAAAGAGGCTTCGGCCTCCGTTGCGCTGGCTGCCGATGAAATCGCGCAGGGCAATACCGAACTGTCCTCACGTACCGAACAGCAGGCGGCGGCTTTGCAGGAGACGGCTGCCAGCATGGAGCAGCTGACGGCCACGGTGAAAAGCAATACGGCCGGTGCACAGCAGACGGCGGATTCGGCACGTGAAACCGCACAGCTTGCTCGCACGGGCGAATCTGACGTGCAGCGCATGACGCACACCATGCATGACATTTCGGTCAGCGCCACTAAAGTGCGCGACATCACCGCCGTGATCGAAAGCATTGCCTTTCAGACCAACATCCTGGCCCTGAACGCGGCTGTTGAGGCGGCCCGTGCCGGCGAGGAAGGACGCGGTTTCGCCGTGGTCGCGGGCGAAGTGCGCACGCTGGCCCAGCGCAGCGCTACGGCAGCACGTGACATTAAAACGCTGATAGAACAGGCCGTTGAACAGGTGGAAAGCGGCGTGACGGTTGCCTCCTCAACCGGTCAGAGCATCCTGAAAATCGTTGGAATGGTCGGCGAACTGGCTGACGCCATGGATAATATCTCTCTGGCCTCCTCCGAACAGATGCAGGGCATTTCGCAGGTCAGTATCGCGGTGAGCCAGATGGATGGCGTGACGCAGAACAATGCCGCACTGGTTGAAGAATCGTCTTCGGCGTCACGCTCACTGTCGGAACAGGCGCATGCGCTGCGCGGCATGGTCGCGGCATTCCAGGTGTAAAAAAGGCGGCAACCGCCGCCAGAGAGCAATAAATTCGGCACAAACCGCCAGGAACAGGTGGGCGTCATCACGACAAAGCCTGTCCCTGACGGACTGTCGACAGCGGCAGTTATCTTGCTCAATCACGCTGTCCGCCAGGAACGCCACCGCCCCGCACGCAGCGGTGCCTCTGACCGTCCCTGAGACCGGCGTGTCAATGCAGTCCAGACGTCGCGCCCGCCTGTGGCTTAACGCCACACTTTCCTTGCCCCACGCCCGTTTGCCCCACACGGGTGAGCCAGCCTCCTGCCTCAATACAGACGTGAGAACCCCTGGCGTCAGCGCGAGTCCGTCTCAGTCAGCGTTGCCCTGACATGCGGCAGGCTCTGCGGGTAGTTCTGCTGAATAAATTCGATCATTTTTTCCCGCACGTAGCAGCGCAAATCCCAGGCGGTGGGCGAATTTTGTGCCGTCATTAATAATCTGATTGTCATGGTTTTTTCAGAGGTGTCGGTGACCTGAAGCACCTGGGTTTGCTGATCCCAGAGTTTGGTTTCACTGAGCACTTTCTCGAAATGCTGGCGCAGCGGCTCAAGCGGCAGGGAGTAATCCACATACAGAAACACCGAGCCCAGGATTTGCGCGTTGTTGCGCGTCCAGTTCTGGAAGGCGTTTTCCGTGAAATAGGTAATCGGCAGCACCAGCCGACGGAGATCCCAGATACGCACGACCACATACGTCAGATTGATCTCCTCTATCCAGCCCCACTCTTTTTCCACCACAACAGCGTCATCAATTTTGATCGGCTGGGTAAAGGCAATCTGAATACCGGCAAACAGGTTAACCAGCGACTTTTGCAGCGCAAAACCGATGATGATGCCTGCGACGCCCGCACCGGCCAGGATGGTCGTGCCGAATTTACGCACGCCGGGAAAGCTGAGCAAGATCATCGACAGACTCAGCGAAACCAGGATCACGATGGCCACTTTTTTCACATATATTAACTGCGTGCGAATCTTGCGGGCACGCAGATTGTTCGACAGATTGATATCGTAGCGAATGAAAAGCATATCCTGCGCCACATTGGTCAACCGAATCAAAATGGAACAAATCGATAAAATGATAAAGATATTGGCGGTGGAGGTGATAAACGCCACGGTTTCAGGACGCAGATCGATGTAGTTAATGCCGATATTGATCAACACCAAGGGGATAAACAGAAACAGCGAACCGCGCAGGTGCTTTTCCAGTGATTTGAACAGTTTTCGGTCCCGGTTCTGCCAGAAGCGGATGAACCTGAGAAAAATAAACCGGGCCAGAAAGCCCACGATAAATGAAAGCGTGACGAGCAATACAGCAGGTATCCATGTTGGCGCACCCGATAACTCCCCAATAAGTAATGGCATCATTTCCCCTTATAGTCCGTCAGCAACCTGAGTTGTCGGATAAGTCACTAAAATCAGTAACCGTTGTGTTCCCGGTTATCTACGAATGAAGTCATTGCGCACATTAGTTTATGAAATTTTTTAACAATTGACTGACCTGTCGGTAAAAAAGCCCTGCCAGCATGCATATGGCCCGAGACAGCCGAATACAATTAACTGTTATTTATAGCATTTTTATTCTTTCGCGAAGCAGCGGATCGCCGTTCTGTGTGGGGATGTTTATGTCAGCGCAAGCCCTGACAGCCGACGGCCAGGCAGGCATACGCGACTGCCGCCGTTGACAGTACCGCGCCAGGATGCGCGGTGCGGCTGGCAAAACGGGAGAAGAAATCTGTCCCGCTGTGCCGTCGGTGTTGCGGAAAAGGCGCCGGTGGGCGGTATCGCTGAGAGGTCGCCCCCTGCCTGACGAATGGCGCAGCCAACCCTTTAGTATGCCGGAAGAGATGGGTCTTAAAGAGAGCGAGTCCAGCCTTAGAGTCCCAGGCTGGCGAGCAAATCGTCCACGTCATCCTGCGAGGCTGACGGGCTCTCTGATGGCTGTGCAGCAGCCGGTGGACTGGCCACTTTGGCCACAGGCTGTGCGGGCACGTTATCCCTCAGCACCTGAACCAGGTGGACTTCCAGCTCGTTCAGCATTTTCGTCATGCGCTGGATAATCTGGCCCGTCAGGTCCTGGAAACCCTGAGCCATCATCACCGCCTGAAGTTGCTGACGGGTGAAACCGGTTAACTGCGGCACTGTGCCAAGCCATGTGCGCGTTTCTTCCGCCAGCGCCCGTGCCGCGCCCTCGTTTTCCGGTGTGATAGCCGTGCTGTTCCAGCGCGCCAGCAGACTTTCCGCCGTATCCTGTAGCGTTGTCTGCGCAGGCTGTGTCAGCTCCACGCAGCCCAGTACCTCACTGGCCGCATTTTCGGTCATAGTCACCACATAGCCCAGACGCGCGCGGGCATCCGGGATCCCGCCCGCGACCTCTGACAGGATTTGATCGTAGCCCAGTTCACGTAGGCTGTTACGTAAATTACGCAGCATAAAACCTGCACGAATGATCAGTGTGCGCGTATCATCCGCAGATAAAGACAGTTTAAGTTCAGACATCGAAACGCCCTCCGTTCAGAGTTGTGATTAGATTATCGGCAGGCGCGGCCTGAAAATTAATTGCTGCGGTCATTATCTTTATGGCGCAGCGGATAAAGGACGTTGGGAGGCGGATTTACAGCGGAGACTGAGGCGCTTGTTGCACGGCCTGCCGGTTAAAACAGGCCGTACTGCTCACTATTTTTTCAGTAAGCGTGGCAGTTGATTATCCAGCTCCAGCAGGCAGGCATCCATCATCTTTTGCGTCACCTGCGTGACTTTGGCGTAATGGTTGGCCGTCCAGTCATTCAGCGGTGCGGTGACATGCGCGGGTTCACATTCCGAAACCACATAGGGACTCAGGATCGTGCCGCCTTCCGGACGTTTATAAAACAGGACCCGATACGTTAAATCGTAGTTACTGTTGCCGGACGACATATCGGTGTACACCAGCGACCATTTTGAGGCAGCAATGAACAAGGGTTGTGTGTAAGCATAACCCCCGCCATTTTTATTCAGCCATTGCTGGATTTTGACGTCGGCTTTGGGCGTGAAATACGCGGCGGTGGGTTCCGGCATGCTGTCAATATCACTGCCCTTGTAGTTATTCTTATCAAATGAACCCGTGCTGATGCCGCCCCCCAGCACGGCACTCAGTACCGCTATTCCCATTCCTGTCCCGGCTCGGGCCGGCGTGACCTGGCGCAGTTTAACATCCGCGTAGGTATTATTATTCATATCGGTAGGTGCGAAAATCGTGTTGACGGTTAGTGAACTGCCGTTCTCCGCCTTGATCAAATGCGTATTTTTATTCTCCGCACATCCCGTCAGAAAGAGTAAAGCCAGCGTGCCCGTAACGATAATTTTGTTCATCATGAATGCCATTCCCTTTATTCAGTCGCCCTAAATCTTTATTTTTTATGCAGTTATAATGATCACACTGCATTTATCTATAACGGGTATTCATGAAAAACCTTTAGGTATTTTTTATTAACCTTTTTTGACGCCCCGTAACCGGCTGTGTCGCTGCCAGCGCCAGGGAAAGACGGAAAGATAATGCAGCCTGTTGTGGCGCGGGCCCGGTTATCTGGCAGGATGCGCCTGGTCTGTCGCGCCCTGTCGTGATGTCTGTTCCCGCCTGCAACAAGGCGGTGAACAGCGAGTCACGCCCGGAGCTTACTGGCGCGGTGCCCGCAACCGTGCTGATCTGGTCAGATCCCCGCAGTGAACTGATGACGTTCGGCCTGCCGGTAAGCACGCCAGCAATCACCGCGCTGGCTATCAGCCGTTAGCCGCTGTGACCGGCATTAACTAACGCGGCGTGCGCGGGCTTGTCCTGCGCCTGGCGTAATTCGCCTGCGGGCGGAAAATGGGTTACTATCCGCGCCCGCTTCCCTTTGAGGCTGCCTGATGTCTGCCCTGTTCGACGATTTTATTGCGCCGCCCTGCCATGAGGCGATCGCGATCCTCTATGAGGACGCGCACCTGCTGCTGATTAACAAACCCAGCGGGCTGCTGAGCCTGTCCGGCAGGCACCCGAAAAATCAGGACTCGGTCCATTTCCGGCTGGCAGCGCGCTTTCCCGGTTGTACCCTGGTTCACCGGCTGGATTTCGGCACCTCCGGGCTGATGGTCATTGCCCGTAATAAGGCGATCAATGCCGCCCTGTGCGCGCAGTTCAGTCAGCGAAGCGTCAGCAAAGTTTACACCGCGCTACTTTGCGGCCACGTTGAACACGATGAGGGAAGAGTGGATGCGCCGATTGCGAAGCAGTTTCCGTTGATGGCGATTTGCGCACGCACCGGCAAACCAGCGCGCTCGCGCTATCAGGTGTTGGCGCGTTTTACGTATGTCCCAGATGACGGGCCGTCTCTGCCGGTCACGCGGGTGCAGTTACGTCCTGAAACCGGTCGCACTCACCAGCTGCGTATTCACTGTCAGCACCTGGGGCACCCTATTTTAGGCTGTGAGTGGTATGGCGGTCTGCCGCCGCACAGCGCACGGGCACCCAGACTGATGCTGCATGCCAGCGAGCTGCATTTTACCCATCCTGTCAGCGGAGACGCGATTCAGGCCCGTCATGACAGTCCGTTTTAGGGGGAAAACGCCACGCGGTTATTCTGCGCCCCCGCGACCAGGCGGAGGCGCTCTGAAGCGGCGGATGTCGCGTGGATTACCACATCAAATCGTCTGGCACTTTGAAATCGGCATAGGGATCGTCCTCTTCCTGCGCGTCCTGACTGAGTGCGCTGTTTAAGACAATGCTGTCGGGATCGCGCTGCGCGATCTTATCCGCGACGCTGGCCGGAATAATCGCGTAGTGCGGCTCGTCGCTGTTTTCTGCCATCAGACGGGCGATGGCCAGGCGACCGTTAATCAGTTGGGTCTGCACAGGTTTATCGACCATGATTTTTTTAATCAGGTTGTTATCCGTGAAGTTAAAACCGATCTCACCTTTTGCCACGACGATTCTGTTCATTTCAATTAACTGCTTCACCTGCGCTTTATACTCTTTCGCCAGCACCGCTTGTTTACGCTGTTCGCTGAGCTGCCTGTCCCGCTCGATCTGCGCTTTTTTGTTTTCTTCTACGGCTTCTCGCGCTTCGCGCGCCTGCACGCGTGATTTTTTCGCGGTTCTCTGGACCTTGTCCATTTTTTTACTGGTTACCAGTCCCGCTTTTAATAACTGCTCCTGAAGAGTGAGTTTTGTCATTGTCGTCTCTGCATCGGTGAAATTAGGGTGTAGAAGTGAGCCTGAGGCGTTACCGCCCCGCCTTTTTGCGTCGGCAGACAGGCGGAAAGCGCGAGGTCAGGTGCGAATCTGCGGCGCGTGGCAGGCGGCGCGTCGTCATAACGGCGCTGCTGGCGGCGCATGGCCTCGCTCCGTGGGCATCGCCTTGTCGGCCAGGCCGTCGTCCCAGCGGGCCTGCGGCGTTATCGGGCATCAGATTTTGAGCATTTTGACGGTAGCGTCAATATCAATCTCATCTTCCGTGAAGATTAAGGTTGCGCCCTGAAAGGTCGTGATCGCCAGTTTTTTCAGGGTGCGCATCGCTTTCGTCTTTTGCGCTGATTTGGGTCGGATATTATTCATCAGTATTCCCACCGACAGCACCGTGTTTTCTTTATCAATCCCTGCATCTGCCGGAACGTCTTCACTGAAAACAACGTAAGATTTAATCGCGGTAAGTTTGATGCGCTCACCCGCAATATAAATGTATTTACTCTCTGGCAGGACTTTCACCGCAAACGCTGACAGCCCTTTATTATTCGTCGTAGGTTCGAACGTGACCGAGGCATCTTTTTTAATCAGGTCAGGATTGGCAACTTTGATGACATGAAAATAACGGTTATCGCCGTTTTCATCTTTAATAAAACCAAAGCCTTTATCCTGAAACCAGGTAGTAATTGTACCGTTCATCGCCATTGTCGCCTGTTTAATCGTTTATCACCTTAATTTTTGCAGCGCGCAGTGTAAAACACAATGCCCGTACGCACTACGTTTTTGGGCATCATTACGTCCGGTCCCGCCGTTTCAGCCTGCCCCGTCAGTGAGGATCTTCCCCACCACCCGGGCCGATGCCGTAAAGCGGCCGCAATTGAGCAAAAACCCCTTCTTTGTCGCGGTAATAAGAAATTATGTGTTTGCGTCGCGCGATATACTTCTTTCATCCACATGAAAGAGGTTAAGCAAATGATTTTCAGGCCAAAATTTATCAGCTTTGATTGCTATGGCACGCTAATCAATTTCGAAATGGGCCCGACGGCAAAGGGCATTTATGCCGATCGGGTCAGCGAAGCGCACATAGCGACTTTCCTGGCGCATTTTCGTTTCTACCGGCTTGATGAGGTGCTGGGTGCCTGGAAACCGTTTCACCAGGTGATTGAAAATGCGCTTCAGCGCGCCTGTCATGCCCATGGCGTCGTCTATCGGGAAAGCGATGCGCAGACGCTTTATGCTGCCGTGGCCAGCTGGCAACCTCATCCGCATGTGGTTGAGACGCTGACGACGATAGCACAGCATATTCCGTTAGTGATTTTATCCAATTCCATGATCGACCTGATCCCGCACAGCGTTACCCGTCTCGGCGCGCCCTTTCATGCGGTGTACACCGCCGAAGAAGCCCAGGCCTACAAGCCGCGTGCCCGAATTTTTGAGTATATGTTCGACCAACTGGGCTGCGGCCCCGAACAGATGATGCACTGCTCATCCAGTTTTCGTTATGACCTGATGACAGCGTGCGATCTGGGCTTTATGGCCAGGGCGTTTATCGATCGCGGTCATGAGCCGGCCATTGACGGTTACGGTGTGAACCGCCTGACCGACTTCCGCCAGCTTCCCGGCCTGCTGGGCCTGTAATCTCTTCAACGGCAGGGAAACATCATGTCTGAAACTGAGACACATCAGGCTGTCGCCCTGAATACCGCCGCGCCTGTGCTGTCGTTATCTGCCGTACAGGCGTTAGTGGCAGAGCGGTACGGTATGACGGATACCATTGTGCAGCCACTTGCAAGCGAACGCGACCAGAACTGCTGCATCGAAACCCCGACCGGTACGCGTTTTGTCCTGAAAATCAGTAATCCCGCCGAAGCGAAGGCGATTGTCGATTTCCAGATCGCCGCGCTTGAGCATATCGCCGAGGTGGCACCGGATCTGCCCATACCGCGCGTCGTGCGCACATCAGCGGGCAAGAAGTGTGACGTTGTCACGTTACCAGCAGGGAGCACCACGCTGGTTCGTATGCTGAGCTGGCTGGAGGGCACTCAGGTCAGGGATACCCAACCTACCCCCGCACAGCGTCGGGCCATGGCGTGCTGTCTGGGCCGGCTGGATTTGGCGTTACAGGATTTTTTACATCCGGCCGCCCGCCACGATCTGCTGTGGAATGTTTCCGCCGCGCATCGCCTGATGGACAAACTGGAGGCAGTCATCGATCCGGCACGGCGTCGCCTCGCAGAAAAATTTATGATGCGCTTCACCACCCAGGTATTGCCGCGTCTTGGCTCGCTGCGGGCGCAGGTGATCCATAACGATTATCACCTGTATAACGTGCTGGTTGCGCCAGATGCACAGGAGCGTCTCACTGGCATCATTGACTTTGGCGACATGATCTATGCACCGCTGGTAGGCGAAGTGGCCACTGCCGCGGCCTTTCAGATGACCGGCTGTGACGATCCTTTCGCAGGAGCTGCGCAGTTCGTCGGTGCCTACCACAAAACCCTGCCGCTCACCGATCTGGAACAGGCTATTGTCACCGACCTGATGGCGACGCGTCATCTGATTACAGTCCTGATTACCGAATGGCGCGCGGCCCGCTATCCACATAACCGCGCTTACATCATGCGTCACAATCCTGCCGCCTGGGAGGCGCTGTCGATGCTGGCAGACCTGACCCGCGACACGGCACGTGATCGCCTGCTGGCCGAACTCTGATACGGGAGACTTCCATGAAAAGCACCACCGACCTGAATATGGTTAATGCCTATATCCCCGGACAGGCCAATGTTGACCCGGTGACCGCGGCGATGATTGACCGCCGCGATGCGTTGCTGGGCCCGGCCTATCGCCTGATGTATGAACATCCTCTGCACATCGTGCGCGGTGAGGGTGCCTGGCTGTTCGATCCCGAAGGGCGTCGCTATCTGGATGTGTATAACAACGTGACCTCGCTGGGGCACTGCCATCCGGCGGTGACGGACGCCATCTGCAATCAGGTCAAAACGCTGGCCACCAACACGCGCTATTTGCATGACACGATTCTGACTCTGGCCGAGCGCCTGCTGGCGACGGTACCTGAAACCCACCTGGCTCACCTGATGCTGACCTGCACGGGCAGTGAAGCCAACGATCTGGCCTTTCGTATTGCCAAAATCCGGACCGGTGGCACCGGAATTATTGTGACCGAAACCGCTTATCATGGCATTACGGACGCCGTCTCACAGTTCTCACCCTCGCTGGGCAAAAGCGTCGATCTGGGGCCGCATGTTCGGCTGGTCCCTGCCCCGCGCGCCTATCACGCCGACGGTGTCGATCTGAGCGAACGTTTTACCCAGGATGTGGAAATGGCCATTGCCGATCTGCAACGTCACGGCATTCAGCCTGCCGCGTTGATCGTGGATTCACTCTTTACCAGCGACGGGATTCTGCCCGGCCCGACCGGCTTCCTGCACGGCGCGGTGAACGCCATCCGGCAGGCTGGCGGCCTGTTTATCGCCGATGAAGTCCAGCCCGGCTTTGGCCGCACGGGCGAAAACATGTGGGGCTTTCAACGTCACGGACTCAGACCGGATATCGTGACGCTGGGCAAACCCATGGGCAACGGTCAGCCTGTTGCCGGTTTACTGGCCACAGCCGACGTGCTGGCGGAGTTTGGGCAGCGCTCCCGCTACTTCAATACCTTTGCCGGTAATACTGTTTCCTGCGCGGCGGCCCTGGCGGTGCTGGATACCATTGAGCGAGAGGAACTGATTGCGCATGCGCGTGAAACCGGGAACAGGCTGCTGGAAGGCATTCGCGGCCTGAGCCACCGGCACGAAGCCATCGGCGATGTCCGGGGGGAGGGCCTGTTTGTCGGCGTGGAACTGGTTTCTGATCGGCAGAGCCGCGCAGCCGACCGCTGGCTGACCAGTCAGGTGGTGAACCGGATGCGGCAAAAAGGCGTATTGCTGAGTGCCTGCGCCATGGGCCATAACGTATTGAAGATCCGTCCTCCTCTGGTGTTGACGGCCGAACAGGCGGAAATAATAATCGACGTGCTCGACCAGGCGTTGACGGACGCCACCGCAGCACGCATGGGCCATTCAACCTGAGAGAATACGCCATCTATGTCACATGCCAGGCTCCCTGACCGCACCGATATCCGGATACTTGAGCATCTGCAACGCGAGGGGCGCTGTTCGATTGTCGAACTGGCTGAGGCAATAAACCTCAGCCCCAGTCCCTGTCTGGCGCGAACCCGCCGTCTGGAGCAGAGCGGCATTATCGCCGGTTATGCCGCCCGGATTTCACTGAATAAACTGGGCTGCAATCTGGTGGTGTTCTCCGAGATCACCCTGGCGAGTCATTACCCTGCTGATTTCCTGCGGTTTGAAACCGGTGCCCGTCAGTATCGGGAGATTGTCGAGTGCTACAACATCAGCGGCGGCTACGATTATCTGTTGAAAATCATCGCCCCCAACCTTTACCGGTTTCAGGATTTAATGGCGCGGCTGCTGGACGACGAAATCGGCATTGCCAAATTCGCCAGCCGCGTGGTGCTCAGGCACCCCTGGCCGTGGCGGGAAGAACCGTTGAGCGAAATTGCCAACGGAAACTGCAGCTGGGAATAGGCAAGTAACGGGCCTGTGCACGGGGACGGGCGTTACCTGAGACATCAACCGTTGAACCGCCTTTCCGTCTGTTTCGTTGCGGTGTGGGTCCGCGCCCTGTCCGGCCGTTTTGCGCCCGCTACCGCTGCTGTCTGGCGGCTATATCGACACAGATACGTTTTTTCCTCACCCGACGGGTTACGCCCTTTCTGAACCTGGCAGTTTACGCCTGTCACGGCTTTTAGCGGTCTCGTTCTGACGATGTGCCGCACGAGGCCATAAGACAACCACTCAGCCGTGCTTTATTTAACAAATTATTCACATGGTTAAATGTTACTCAACGTGAATATTTCACCTAAAGCCTTTGTCGCATAATGCCGATACCACGACTGGCGATAGTTAACCTTACAAAATTTTATACCGATCACCTTCCGACCTTTACGTAAAACATTTTCGCATCAGCTCGCCCATCGGGCTCGTTCATGCCGGGGCCTGACACTATGGAATGCATATGAACAACATCAGAATTGGAATACGGCTTGGGGCCGCCTTCGGCTTTATGGCGCTGCTGGTTATTTTTATGGTCCTGATCGGCGTGATAAAAATTAACTCACTCGGCAACGCCAATGATGAGATCTCGGGCGCGCTCTACAGCAAATCCTCCTCGTCTGCTGCGTTGCGCTATTACACCTCTGATATGAGCCGTCTGGCACGAAATGCCATTCTTCTTAAAGACGTGACGAAAAGAGAGAAAGCCATAAGTGATTACCGTGGGGAACGTCATGAAGTGGATACGCTGATCGCGCAGATGGGCAAACAGGTCAGCACGTCTCAGGGCAAAGCGATTTTTGACCAACTGAACGCCCGCTCAGCCCTGTTCCTGCCTTTTATCGATGAGGTTGTCGCGCTGGCTCAGCATGGAAAAAGTGATGAGGCGACGCAACTGCTTTTTGGCCCCCGTTACCAGACGCAGGGTGACTTCATGGCGTCGCTGAAAGAGATGCAGACGTTTCAGGAAGCGCGCATGAAATACGCGGCCGACAAATCGGGGGAAGATCGCGCCGATGCGCTGATGATACTCATTATTGCCGGGATTGTTGCGCTGCTGTTGGCCGCCATATCCGCCGCGATTATCACCCGCAGTATTACACGTCCACTGAAAGAAGCGGTTGAGGCCGCCTATCGCGTGTCTCACGGCGATCTGAGTGGTGTGGTCGTAACCACGGGTAAAGATGAAACGGGCAAACTGTTGTCCGCCATCCGCGAAATGCAGGATTCGCTAATCAATACGGTCAGCCTGGTCAGGAAAAACGCGGAGAGTGTTGCCTCGGCCAGCACACAGATTGCTCAGGGTAATGCGGAGCTTTCACAACGTACCGAGGAACAGGCCAGCTCGCTGGAACAGACCGCCGCAACGATGACGCAGTTGGGTATGACGGTCAAAAATAACGTCGACAATGCCCGTCAGGCGGGGCAACTGGCAGTCAGTGTGCGGGAAGTGGCCAATAAAGGCAGTGACGCGACAGAGGCGATCACCGGCACCATGAAATCCATCAGCGACAGCTCCGGCCGTATCGCTGAAATCACCGCCGTTATCGACGGGATCGCTTTCCAGACCAATATCCTTGCGCTTAACGCCGCGGTGGAAGCCGCCCGTGCAGGCGAGCACGGCAAAGGCTTTGCGGTCGTCGCCAGTGAAGTGCGATCGCTGGCACAGCGCAGCGCCACCGCAGCCGGTGAAATTCGCCAGCTGATCGCGGCAAACGCCCAAAGCGTAGGCCAGGGAAATGAACTGGTTGTTCACGCGTCTGAAACCATGTCAGGCATTCTGTCTGCTGTGGGCAAACTGACAGATACGGTAGAAGAGATTACCACTGCCAGTGCCGAACAGGCGCGTGGCATTGAGCAAGTGGGCACCGCCGTGACGGAAATGGACAGCACCACACAGCAGAATGCGTCACTGGTGGAAGAATCCGCGTCTGCCGCATCCAGTCTGAAAGAACAGGCCGACATGTTGTTACAGGCCGTTTCCGTGTTCAGCCTGGGTTCTCCGGCGACCACGGTGGCGACGGCCGGTGTCGCGCCCACGGTCATGTCTCCACGCCAGACGAAGGCGGTTACCACGAAGGCGGACAATGCCGACGACGGCTGGACGAGCTTTTAATAACCTTACCGCGTCGGGTACCGGCGCGGCGGTTTCAAAGACAGAGCCCGGCGGCCGTGCGGGCTTATTCCCCCTGCGCCCGAGCCCTCATCGTTGATGCTCGCGCCTGAGATGACGATAAGGTTGCCGCAGGTTCGTCGCGTCCCTCTTCCCTGCCCGACACCGACAAAAGCGGCGCCGCAGCGCCGCTTTCTCATGCACCTGCCTGACGTCAACTCAGCCGCTTCACCGGTGCATTCTGCTGCCTGTCCCACATTACGGTGAGTAACCGTTGCAGGGCGATAAAGGCAAACAGCAGGATGCCAATGGCGATTTTGGTCCACCAGGAACTGAGCGTGCCGTCGAAGTTAATCCAGGTCTGAATCAGCCCCTGAATCAGGACGCCAAATAACGTGCCGAGAAGGGTCCCTACACCACCGGACAGCAGGGTTCCCCCGATGACGACAGAGGCGATGGCATCCAGCTCAACGCCCAGCCCGGCCAGCGCATAACCCGCAGAGGTGTAGATGGAAAACACAATACCCGCCAGCGAGGCTAACGTGGTCGACAACATATAGATTTTGATGGTCGTGGCGCGGGTTGAAACGCCCATCAGCTGCGCGGAAGTCATATTGCCCCCGATGGCGTACACCTGATTACCGAACCGGGTGCGGTGCGCCAGAATCATCCCGCCTACAACCACCAGCAACATGATCAACGCCAACAAACTGAGCCGCCCGCCGCCCGGCACTTTCCAGGCCAGGCCGGAAAGCGTGGCGTACAGCGGATGATCAATCGGAATGGAGTTTTCGGAGACCAGATAGCTGCATCCACGCAGGAAAAACATGCCCGCCAGCGTAATAATAAACGCAGGGATTTTGAGTGCGTCGATTAGCCAGCCCATCATCGCACCAAACAGCGCCCCCATGCAGAGGACCAGGGCAAAGGCCACCAGCGGATTAAGGTGATAATCGCCGATGACTTTGGCCAGGAAGACGCCAGAAAACGCGATGACGGCCCCCACAGACAGATCGATGCCGCCCGACAGAATCACAAAGGTCATGCCCACCGCGATAATGCCCAGAAACGCGTTATCCGTCAGAATATTACAGATGACCCGCGTCGAGGCAAAACCGGGAAACTGGCTCAGGCAAAACAGATAGCCGAGTACAAACACCAGCAGCGTAATCATTAAAGGCAGATGACGTTTAATCATGATGCACGTCTCCGTTTAAACATCGCAATAAAGCGCGGGGATTGCAGCAGCAGTACACACATCACCACCACCGCCTTCACCACCTGATTAAGTTCCGGCGGAAAGCCCGACAGTAAAATACCGGTATTCATCGCCTGAATAATCAGTGCCCCCATCAGCGACAGCAGAATGTTAAATCGCCCGCCCATCAGCGAGGCACCGCCAATCACCACCGCCAGAATGGCGTCCAGCTCCAGCCACAGCCCCGCGTTGTTCGCATCGGCCCCGCGAATATCGGCCGCCACAATCAGCCCCGCCACCGCTGCGCAGATTCCGCTGATGGCATAGGTGGACATCACGACCAGCCAGCCATTCACGCCCGCATTACGCGCAGCGCGCAGGTTGATCCCGACGGCTTCGATAAACAACCCAAGGGCCGTTTTACGCACCAGCAGCCAGACCAGCAGCGCGACCGCAATCGTGATCCAGACCGGCACCGGCAACAGCCAGAGTGCGCCGTTGCCGAACCAGCCCAGGCTGTCGTTGTTAAACGTCACGATCTGTCCCTGCGTAATTAACTGGGCGATGCCGCGCCCGGCCACCATCAAAATCAGGGTCGCCACAAATGGCTGTATGCGTAACAACGCAACCAGAATGCCGTTCCACAGCCCGCAGGCCAGCCCGCTGGCCACCGTGACCAGAATAATAAACGGCACGCTGTGGCCCGCCACGGTCAGCGTGGCCGCCGTCGCGCCGGCAATCGCCATAACGGCGCCGACCGATAAATCGATCCCGCCTGTGGCAATCACTAAGGTCATGCCGACGGCCAGTAAGGCTACCGGCGCAGCCCGGTTGAGGATATCAATCGGGCTGCCAAACAGCCGGCCATCCTGTAAATGGATGGCGAAGAAATTCGTGGCGACCAGGCTGTCGACCAACAGCACCAGCAACAGCGCGATAAGTTGCGGCATGCCTGGCGGCAGCCTGAACGTGCGACGTGCCGCCCGGGTCGGGGTAACCGGTGATTCAAGCATGCTTCGTACCTCCATCAGCAATGGCGTTAACGATTGCCGCCACAGAAAGCGCTTCCAGTGGGATTTCTGCTACCTGTTTCAGATCGCGCATAATGATGACGCGATCGGCATAGCCCACCAGCTCTTCCAGCTCCGAGGAAATGACCAGTAGCGCCAGCCCATCGGCACATAACGATTCAATTAAGCGGATAATTTCGGCATGTGCGCCCACGTCAATGCCGCGCGTGGGTTCATCCAGAATCAGGAACTGCGGTTTTGTCACCAGCCAGCGAGACAACAGCACCTTTTGCTGGTTTCCGCCCGACAACAGCTCGACGGGCTGCTCCGCGTGCGGTGTGCGAATGCCCAGGCTTTTAATAAAACGCTCGGCAATCGCCTGCTGCTCGCGTTTCTTGATCGGGCGCAGCCAGCCGCGCTGCGCCTGTAACGCCAGAATGATGTTCTCGCGGACAGAAGCCGCCCCGATAATTCCGTCGGTTTTTCGGTCTTCCGGACAAAAGCCCATCCCCAGACGGGAAGCCTGCGCGGGCGTACGGATCGGTTCAACCCTGCCCTTGATTTTTGCTGTGCCGCGATCGGCGCGGCGAATGCCAAACAGCACCTCTGCGGTTTCGGTCCGCCCCGAGCCCAGCAAGCCTGCCAGCCCGACCACTTCACCGGGCCGGACCTGAAGCGTGAAGGGTTCGATCGTGCCCTTCTTACCATAATCTTCGAATGACACGACCGGCTGGTTGCTCTTCAGCGTACTGCCCTGACGCTGCAGCGCGGTCGCCATCAGTTCCCGGCCAATCATCAGTTTGACCAGCTCAAGTTGCGGCAGCGTAGCGGTGTCGTGCGTGGCAATAAACTTGCCGTTGCGCAGAACGGTAATGCGATCGGTAATGCGGTAAACCTGGTCCAGAAAATGGGTGACGAAGATCAGGCTCATCCCGCGATGTTTTAACTCTGTCATCAGGGTGAACAACATTTCCACTTCGCTGGCATCCAGACTGGCGGTGGGTTCGTCGAGGATTAATACCTGGGCGGAGAGATCCACCGCCCGGCAGATCGCAATAATCTGCTGCATCGCGACGGAGTAATGACCAAGCGGCCGCGTGACGTCCAGTGCAAAACCGTATTTGCGCATCAGGGCATCCGCCTCGCGCACCATGCGCTTACGATCAATCATGCCGAACCGACGCGGTTCGCGCCCAATGTACAGATTATCGGCCACCGACATATTCGGCAGCATATTCACTTCCTGGTAGACCGTGCCGATACCGATTTTCTGTGCTTCAGCAGTACTGCGCGGCGAAATGGCCTGACCGTTTAACGTAATCGTGCCGCTGTCGCGGGTGTACACGCCGGTCAGCACTTTGATCAGGGTTGATTTGCCTGCGCCGTTCTCACCTAACAGCGCCATGATTTCGCCTTTGCGCAGGCTGAAAGAGACATCGTCCAGCGCTTTCACGCCGGGAAAACCTTTACTGACGCCGTTGATGGCTAAAAGAGGTGATTCATTGTGTGTCGTCATGCTGTCAACTCCGCCCTACATCAAAGAAGACCGCCCCGAAGGGCGGCCTGCGGCTTAGTAACCCATGTTCTTTTTCTTGTCTAACTCGGCCTGCGCGTCAGCAGGTAAAAAGAGTTTTGATTCGGTTCTGATAATTTTGGGTGGCAGGGTGCCGTCTTTTTTGAATTTTTCCAGCGCGTCAAAGGCCGGGCCGGCCATATCTGGCGTCAGCTCGACGTTAGCGTTGGCTTCCCCGGCCAGCATCGCTTTGTAGATATCCGGCACACCATCGATCGATCCGGTCAGAATATCTTTGCCCGGTTTCAGACCGGCTTCTTTGATCGCCTGAATGGCCCCGATGGCCATATCGTCGTTATGGGCATAAACCATGCAGATATTTTTGCCGTTGTTCTCGGCCTTGATGAAACTTTCCATGACTTCTTTCCCTTTACTGCGGGTAAAGTCGCCAGACTGAGAGCGAATCACTTTAATATTCGGGTGGCCACTGATCGCTTCAGCAAAGCCTTTTTTACGATCGATGGCGACGCTCGCGCCAACCGTGCCTTGCAGCTCTACGACATTACATTTTTTATCGCCGACGGTTTTTACCAGCCAGTCACCAATCAGCTTGCCTTCCAGAACGTTATCGGCGGTGACAACGGCCTGATACAGCGAGTTATCTTTTACGACGATGGCGCGGTCCAGCAGGTATACCGGGATTTTGGCATCTTTGGCTTCTTCTAATACCGGCTCCCAGCCCGTCTGCACAACAGGCGCAATAAAGATGGCGTCCACGCCCTGCGCGATAAAGGAGCGCACGGCTTTAATCTGATTCTCTTGTTTCTGTTGACCATCGGCGATCTTTAAATTAATGCCGCGTTTTTTGGCTTCGCTTTTTGCGACATTGGTTTCAGCCGAACGCCAGCCGGATTCTGAGCCTACCTGTGAGAATCCCACTGTCATTTCCGCCGCTAACACTGAGCCACTTAATGCGGCGCTGACCATTGTCGTCAGGAGTAAACGTTTCCACATAGTTTTTCTTCCTCTGAAGGGCGTTTGCTGTACAGGGTAAAATGCCTGTGTAGCCTGACGTAAAAAAGGGCAGATTAGGGCGACACGCCTCACAAAACTGAGCGATTTAAAGGGGTTACGTTGATTAACGGAATGCTCTCAGCGCGGGCTTATGGACAAAACGCCTGTGTCTTTTTTCAACTTACGTTAAATAAATGTAATAAACAGAATCGCTTAAGTGTGACACTGCTGAAAACGATTACAGCCAGGCGTACAGAATGAGCCATCCCGTTTTCAGCCCCGGGAAAAGTCTGTTTTGTGATTTCCAGCACACACAGAAATCCCCTGTCTCCGGCATGAAACGATTCCGCTGACCGCACTGGCCTGAGGTTTATCCTGGTTATTTTGTTATCCGGCCCTGAATCGCAGTTATACACAATCGATTCGTACATAAAAGCAGATAAAAAGTGACTTGTGACTCAGAAATGATTCTTTTAGGTTGGGTCTGGATGCACCGCTTTACAGCGACAGGATTATGGCGACGATTCAAAACCTGATAAAATTCACCTTTAGCGAGCTATGCCCCACGTTTGTCTGATTTTTGCTTTTTTTCATCCGCGGAACTGGACAGCGTTAAGCGGCTCCCTATACTTGGCCTTCTTTCTTATTGATTCGTTATGACAAAAATGACTGCGCACGATTACCTGTTAAAATTTCGCAAAGTGAATAACCTTGAAAGTCTTGAAAAACTGTATGACCATCTGAATTATTCGCTGTCGGACGACAAAGACATTATCAATATGTACCGGGCAGCCGACCATCGTCGTGCTGAACTCGCATCGGGTGGCCGCTTGTTCGACCTGGGCTGCGTACCAAAGTCAGTCTGGCGCTACGTGGTGTAATCCCGCGCATCTCCCCTGTTCCCGCCCTCCTGTTTTCACTGTTGGTTTGCGTCTGTCTTAACATGCTATTCTGACCCGCTGACGACGTTGAAACAGGATGAACCGCAATGACGACCCCGATGACAGCCCCACGTATTGGCGGCTGGCTTTTACTGCCACTGGCATGGTTGCTGATGACGCTGCTGACCACCGCACTGGTGATGGCCATGTATCTGACGCCACTGTTTGATGCGCAATGGCGCGAAACCTTGTTTAACCACCGTTCGCTGGTGACGGGCTATTGGGCCATTTCATTATTGACCGCCACCGCATTGTGGGCTTACAGCATGTGGGTTGTGTGGATGTTCTTTAAACGTTCGCACCGTCTGCCGCGTCACTATATCGTGTGGTTGCTGATCACCGTTTTGCTGGCGCTGAAAACCTTTGCCTTTACGCCGGTGTCTGATGCACGCGCGTTGCAGACTTTGCTACTCTCACTGGCCGCCGCCGCCGTTTTTGTTCCCTATTTCAAACGTTCCGCGCGGGTAAAAGCGACATTTACTCAGCGATGACGCTGCTGTTTTCGTCAAGAGTTTAATTCTGAGTGCGGTTGGCGGCTGACAATAATGCGATGGAGTTGTGATGCAGCGCTTTATCAATGATAATAAGCCGCTTTCTGGTATTCAGGCGAAAAAATGACCGATTATCTTCTCCTTTTTGTTGGCACAGTGCTGGTGAACAACTTCGTGTTGGTGAAGTTTCTCGGCCTTTGCCCGTTTATGGGCGTTTCCAAAAAGCTGGAAACGGCCATTGGCATGGGCCTCGCCACCACGTTTGTGATTACGCTGGCCTCCATTTGCGCGTGGCTGGTGAATCACCTCATTCTGGTTCCGTTGGACTTAGTGTATCTGCGGACCATGGCTTATATCCTGGTGATCGCGGTTGTCGTTCAGTTCACCGAAATGGTGGTGCGCAAAACCAGCCCATCGCTGTATCGCCTGCTGGGTATTTTCCTGCCGTTGATTACGACAAACTGTGCGGTACTGGGCGTCCCCCTGTTGAGCGTTAACCTCAATCACACCTTTCTTCAGGCGGCGCTGTATGGATTCAGCGCCTCGCTGGGCTTCTCGCTGGTGATGGTGTTATTTGCCGGGATGCGTGAGCGTCTGGTGCTGGCGAATGTCCCGGCCCCCTTCAAAGGGAATTCTATTGCGTTGATCACCGCGGGGCTGATGGCACTGGCCTTTATGGGCTTTACAGGTCTGGTGAAATTCTGATGAGTGCAATTTGGATAGCGGTGGCGGTACTGAGCGCCCTGAGCCTGGTCTTTGGTGCCCTGCTGGGTTACGCGTCACGCCGCTTTGAAGTCGAAGAAGATCCCATTGTTGAGCAGATTGACGCCGTGCTGCCGCAGAGCCAGTGCGGTCAGTGTGGTTACCCCGGCTGTCGCCCCTATGCTGACGCCGTGGGCAACAATGGCGAAGCCATTAACAAATGCGCGCCCGGTGGTGAGCAGACCATGCTTAAGCTGGCCGCCCTGCTCAATGTTGAGCCACAACCGATCGATGGCGATGACGAGGCTAAAGCGCCCGTGCGTACCGTCGCGTGGATTGACGAAGAAAACTGTATTGGCTGCACAAAGTGCATTCAGGCCTGCCCGGTTGATGCCATCGTCGGTGCCACGCGCGCCATGCATACCGTGCTGAGCGATGTCTGCACCGGCTGCGATCTGTGTGTTGCCCCCTGTCCTACCGACTGCATTGAAATGCGTCCGGTTGCCACCACCACGGCCAACTGGAAGTGGGATCTGAATACCATTCCTGTTCGGGTGATCCCGGTAGAGAGTCATGCTTAATCTGCTTAATTTCTTTAAAAAAGAGAAGATCTGGGATTTTCAGGGCGGGATTCATCCGCCTGAGATGAAAACCCAGTCCAACGGCACGCCGCTCGCTGAATTGCCGCTGCCGCACCGGTTTATCATTCCCCTGAAGCAACATATTGGCCACGAAGGCGAAATTTGCGTTTCCCCTGGCGATAAGGTGCTGCGCGGCCAGCCGCTTACGTTTGGACAGGGCAGAATGCTGCCTGTACATGCGCCCACCTCGGGCGTCATTGACGCTATCGCTCAGCACATGACAGCGCACCCGTCTGGCCTGTCAGAGCTGTGTATTTTTCTGACGCCTGACGGTGACGATCGCTGGATGCCGCTCTCCCCGCTTCCGGACTACCGTCAGCATGAACGCAGCGCCATTCTTAAACGCATACATGATGCCGGCATCGCCGGTCTGGGCGGCGCGGGCTTCCCGACGGCCACCAAACTGAAAGGCGGCCTGCAGGGCGTCAACACGCTGATCATTAACGCGGCTGAGTGCGAACCTTACATCACCGCTGACGATCGTCTGATGCAGGACTACGCCGCCGAGGTGCTGGAAGGATGCCGCATTCTGGCCTGGGTGCTTCAGGCGGAGCGCGTGCTGATTGGTATCGAAGATAACAAACCCGAGGCTATCGCCGCCCTGAAGCAGGCATTGGGTGGTGAGCGGGATTTACAGATCCGCGTTATCCCGACGAAATATCCGTCCGGCGGCGCTAAGCAGCTGACCAAGATACTCACCGGCATGGAAGTGCCGCATGGTGGTCGTTCTACGGATATTGGCGTGCTGATGCAAAACGTCGGTACGGCATGGGCCGTGAAGCGCGCCATTATCAATGGCGAACCGATCACCGAGCGCGTGGTGACACTCACCGGTGAAGCCATCGCGCAACCCCGGAACGTGTGGAGCCGCTTAGGGACGCCAATCAGCCACCTGTTGCACCAGGTCGGTTTTCACCCTTCACCAGGACAAATGGTCATTATGGGCGGCCCGCTGATGGGCTTTACCCTGCCGTCGCTGGATGTGCCGGTCGTGAAGATCACCAACTGTATTCTGGCCCCGTCCGGCACTGAGATGGGCAACACGCAACAGGAACAGTCCTGCATTCGTTGCTCTGCCTGTGCTGACGCCTGTCCGGCCAACCTGCTGCCACAGCAGCTGTACTGGTATAGCCAGGGGGGCGATCACGATAAAGCCCGTGCCCATCACATTGATGACTGCATTGAATGTGGTGCGTGCGCCTACGTCTGCCCGAGTAACATTCCGCTGGTGCAGTACTATCGTCAGGAAAAAGCTGAGCTGCGCGCCATCGACCTGGAAGCCAAACGCACGCTGGAAGCGAAAGCGCGTTTTGAGGCACGCCAGGCACGACTGGAGCGGGAAAAGCAGGCGCGTGAAGCACGTCATGCTGAAGCCAAACAGCGCGTAGCCCGCAGCGAAAGCGGAGAACTGGCTGCGGCAAAAGCCCGCGCCAGAGCGAAACAATCTGCTGAGAATGAAGATGCCGCTGCCGAGGCACGTCATGCGCAGGCCCGGTTACGGCAGGCTGAGGCACAGGCGGAAACTCAGGCGCTGAGTCGTCAGACGACCGATCCACGCAAGGCTGCGGTTGAAGCGGCAATTGCGCGTGCCAGAGCGAAGAAACCGGTGACGCCTGACAGCGCGGACACGACTGAAACGGCGGTGGCGGATCCACGTAAAGCCGCGGTGACCGCCGCCATCGAACGTGCCAAAGCGAAGAAAGCCGCCCAGGCGGCGGCTGACGCTGAGACGGCCGACACCGCATCCGACGATCCGCGTAAAGCCGCGGTGACCGCCGCCGTCGAACGTGCCAAAGCGAAGAAAGCCGCCCAGGCGGCTGACGCTGAGACGGCCGACACCGCATCCGACGATCCGCGTAAAGCCGCGGTGACCGCTGCCGTCGAACGTGCCAAAGCGAAGAAAGCCGCTCAGGCGGCGGCTGACGCTGAGACTGCCGACACCGCATCTGAAGATCCGCGTAAAGCCGCGGTGGCCGCCGCCGTCGAACGTGCCAAAGCGAAGAAAGCCGCCCAGGCGGCTGACGCTGAGACGGCCGACTCCGCATCCGAAGATCCGCGTAAAGCCGCGGTGACCGCTGCCATTGAACGTGCCAAAGCGAAGAAAGCCGCCCAGACGGCGGCTGACGCTGAGGCGGCCGACACCGCATCCGAAGACACGCGTAAGGCCGCGGTGGCCGCTGCCGTCGAACGAGCCAAAGCGAAGAAAGCCGCCCAGGCGGCGGCTGACGCTGAGGCTACCGACACCGCATCTGAAGATCCACGTAAAGCTGCGGTAGCCGCCGCCATTGAACGTGCCAAAGCGAAAAAGCGCGCTGCCGCGCAGGCGCAGGCAGAAGACGCGTCCCGTGAGGCGGCTGTCGCGGCGGCGGAGGCGCACAGGGACGTTGAGCAGGCAGAGAGGGCGCAGGAGCAGGCTAATCATGCCAATGCCGAAGCCGAAGAGGCACCTGAACTCGATCACCCCGCCGATGCGCGTAAAGCCGCGATTGCGGCGGCTGTCGCCCGTGCCAAAGCGCGTAAAGCGCAATCGACATTGACACCTGAGGATTAAATGGCGTTCCGTATCGCAAGTTCACCTTATACTCATAACCGCCGCAGTACCGGCAACATCATGATGCTGGTTATCCTGGCGGCGCTACCTGGTTTTGCCGCGCAGTGCTACTTTTTTGGCGTGGGAACCTTATTGCAGGTTGTGTTGGCCTCGCTGACAGCGTTGCTGACAGAAGCGGCTATCCTGCGCCTGCGTAACACACCGGTCGCCCCTCAGCTGGCCGACAACTCCGCCCTGCTGACGGCAATTCTGCTGGGGATCAGCATCCCGTCTCTGGCCCCCTGGTGGTTAGTGGTGGTCGGTACGGTATTTGCGATTGTTATTGCCAAACAGTTGTACGGTGGCCTGGGACAAAACCCCTTCAACCCGGCCATGGTCGGCTATGTCGTTCTTCTGATCTCATTTCCGGTTCAGATGACCAGCTGGATGCCGCCAGAAGCCTTACAGGTGATTAAACCCGGCGTGCTGGACTCGCTGAGCATGATCTTTACGGGTCATACCCTGGCGGGCGATACGTTACAGCAACTGCAGTTGGGCGTGGACGGTGTCAGCCAGGCCACACCGCTGGATACCTTTAAAACCGGCTTGCGCGCAGGCCACAGTGCAGAGCAACTGTTAGCCCAGCCCATTTACAGCGGCGTTCTGGCCGGTCTGGGCTGGCAATGGGTCAACGTGGGTTACCTGCTTGGCGGGGTATTCCTGCTGTGGAAAAACACCATTCGCTGGCATATTCCGGCCGCGATGTTGCTGTCGCTGACCGTCTGCGCCACGCTTGGTTGGTTACTGGCTCCCGCCTCGCTGAACAGTCCGCTGATTCATCTGTTTTCCGGGGCGACGATGCTGGGCGCATTTTTTATCGCCACCGATCCGGTTACCGCCTCCACCACTGACCGTGGCCGTCTGATTTATGGTGCCCTTATTGGTCTGCTGGTATGGCTCATTCGGAGTTTTGGCGGTTATCCGGACGGCGTTGCTTTCGCCGTTCTGCTGGCTAATATATGCGTACCGCTGATTGACTATTACACGCAGCCGCGCGTTTACGGTCATCAAAAGGATTAAATGATGCTGGACACCATACGCAAGAATGGCGTGACGCTGGCTCTCTTTGCCGCGATCACCACCGGCGTCACTGCTGTTGTAAATACCGTGACCAAACCCACCGTCGAGCACCAGACGCAGTTACAGCAAAAAAATCTGCTGGATCAGGTGGTGCCGACCGATATGTACGATAACCACATTCAGCAGGAATGTTACGTTGTCACTGATGCGGCGCTGGGTAATGCCAGTCCTCATCATCTTTATCTGGCGCGAAAAGGCAACGAACCTGTGGCCGCCGCCCTGGAAACCACCGCCCCGGATGGCTATTCTGGCGCGATTCAGATGCTGGTCGGCGCGGATTTTCACGGTAAGGTACTCGGCGTGCGGGTGATTGAGCACCATGAAACGCCGGGCCTGGGGGACAAAATCGAGTTACGGATTTCTGACTGGATCAACAGTTTTAATGGCAAAGTGGTAACCGGGCCGAATGACAAAGCGTTTGCCGTCAAAAAAGATGGCGGCGAATTCGACCAGTTTACCGGTGCCACCATTACCCCGCGCGCCGTCGTGAATGCCACCAAACGTACGGCATTGTTAATTGAATCCCTGAAAGGGAAACTCTCTTCGTTACCCGAATGTGGAGACGCCAATGAGTGAAGCGAAAAACCTGCTGGTCGGCGGGCTGTGGAAAAATAACTCGGCGCTGGTGCAGCTGCTGGGCCTGTGCCCTTTGCTGGCGGTGACCGCTACGGCCACCAATGCTCTGGGGCTGGGGCTTGCCACGACGCTGGTGCTGACCCTGACAAACAGTTTTATTTCGGCCTCGCGTCGTTGGGTGCCTTCTGAGATCCGTATTCCTATCTACGTGATGATCATCGCCTCTGTCGTAAGCTGCGTGCAGATGCTGATTAACGCTTACGCCTACGGTCTGTATCAGTCACTCGGTATTTTTATTCCGCTGATCGTGACCAACTGCATCGTAGTGGGCCGGGCTGAAGCCGTGGCCTCGAAAAGCAGTATTCCCCTTGCCGCACTGGATGGCTTTGCTATCGGTATGGGCGCCACCTGCGCAATGGTGGTACTGGGATCGATCCGTGAAATCATCGGCAGCGGCACATTGTTTAACGGTGCGGATCAGTTACTGGGTCCCTGGGCTAAAGTGTTGCGTATTGACGTGATTCATTTTAACTCGCCAATGCTGCTGGCAATGCTCCCGCCGGGTGCCTTTATCGGTCTGGGCATGATGCTGGCGGGGAAATATGTGATCGATCAGAAAATGAAGCAGCGCGCAGCGCGTCGCGCAGAAGACGCGGCGCTTGATGCGCCGCAGGGCAACACGGGAAAAGCCGTGTGAACCAGACGAAACGCATTGAGATTCTCAGTCGTCTGCAGCAGGCCAACCCTCACCCTACGACCGAGCTGCAGTTCACCTCGCCGTTTGAACTGCTGATTGCGGTTCTGCTGTCGGCTCAGGCGACGGACGTGAGCGTTAACAAGGCTACTGCAAAGCTGTACCCCGTGGCGAATACACCTGCTGCGATGCTGGCGCTGGGCGTGGACGGCGTGAAGGAGTACATCAAAACGATCGGCCTGTTCAACAGTAAAGCCGAGAACGTGATTAAGACCTGCCGTATTTTACTGGACCAGCACGGCGGTCAGGTGCCTGAAGATCGCGCCGCGCTCGAAGCCTTACCTGGCGTCGGCCGTAAAACGGCTAACGTGGTGCTGAATACGGCTTTTGGCTGGCCGACGATTGCGGTGGATACGCACATTTTCCGCGTCTGCAACCGGACGAATTTTGCGCCGGGTAAGAACGTCGAGCAGGTCGAAGAGAAACTGTTAAAAGTCGTGCCGAAGGCGTTTAAAGTCGACTGCCATCACTGGCTGATTCTGCACGGTCGTTACACCTGCGTGGCGCGCAAACCGCGTTGCGGGTCCTGCCTGATTGAAGACCTGTGTGAATATCCCGATAAGGTCGAATAAGCCCGGATAACAGCCTGTGACTGGTCACAGGCTGTTTTACTGTTCAGCGCTGACGCTGCGCCAGCGCCGCCCGCATCCAGGCCATCACCAGCGGCGAATCCTTATCCTGTAATGCCGCCCGTTCGGACTGGAATAAGGTGGCGACATAGAAAGGATGATCGGTCAGTTCAATGCCGCGCACATCGCCGTTCAGATCCCAGGACGTGATCCGCATGTTTTTACCCTGCAGCGCCGCACTGAAAGCCGGGTTCACGCCAAAATTGCAATGATAACCTTCATCGCTGGTCAGCGCACCGTAGGCGCTGGCCATACGCGAGCCGGGTGCAAACGTGACCTCCCCTCGCTGTTCGACCAGTGAGCAGCTTAGCGGCGCAATCACCATCCGACCGGTTTCGCTGGTTTCGGCATGACTGGCATCTTCCCAGCCCAATACGTGGCGGGCATAGTCGATAACCGCATACTGAAACCCGCCACAGGAGCCGAGAAAGGGCTTACCGTTTTCCCGTACCCAACGCAGCATGCTAAACACGCCGTCATCGTTTTTATAGGGGCTGCCGGGCACCAGCCAGACGGCATCATGCTGCGTAACGGCGGACAGATCATCTAAATGCGGGGTGGGAATCCAGTCAGGCTCAATCGGGATGGCAAGGTGCGCCGCGGCGCGCGCCAGCGCCAGGGGAATGGATTGATGCGAAACAGCGTCCGGGCGGTAGTCACCCACTAAGGCGAGACGTAAAGATAACGACATAGCAACATCCTTTTTAGGAAATAAAGAGGCTACGTGAGTGCGCGTGCGCTGTCGAGCAGGTGAGCGCATTTTTGCTGGTTTTTTACGCCTGTTAATTAAGGGCCGGAGGCATTATTTCCTGATGAAACTATTTTTCTTCTGCTGAAATAACAGCGAATAATGTGAGTTTAATCAACTTTATTGCGCACCCGACGTCGTTTTGCGTCATAATATGCAGATTATTTCAGCAAAACGACGTCAAAAGCCGCATTTCCGGCGCTTTATTCTGGTGAAAGATCACTTTTCAAAGCAAAGCTCTACGCAACCGCCGTTTAGTGGTTAATGTCATTATTGACGATCTGAAAAGCTCCACGCAGGTATTTTGAACCAATAAAAAACCTGAAAACATGACAAAATTTCAATCAGTAATATTTATTTAGGTTTTAACACCATATTGACCCTGTCTGACAGAAGGTAGAAAACGCTTGCCCTGCCGCCTTTATTCAGCCAAATTAGTCGCCGTTTTTCCCATCTAATAAAAATCTGGCCCATGGTGTGATCACATGGCGCGGACGGAATGCCTGTCACGACGCAGGATATGAAATAACAGAGGTACAAGTGTCAACTGCAAACAAACACACCGACGAGGCCGTCAGCCTTAATGCTTTTAAACAGCCCAAAGCGTTTTACCTGATCTTTTCAATCGAATTATGGGAACGTTTTGGCTACTACGGCCTGCAGGCCATTATGGCCGTCTATCTGGTTCGACAGCTGGGCATGTCGGAGTCCGACTCCATTACCCTGTTCTCGTCCTTTAGCGCACTGGTTTATGGTCTGGTCGCTATCGGCGGCTGGCTGGGCGATAAAGTGTTGGGCACCAAACGCGTTATCATGCTGGGTGTACTGGTGCTGGCCATCGGCTACGCGCTTGTCGCCTTCTCCGGTCATAACGTCAGCGTCGTCTATATCGGTATGGCGACTATTGCGGTGGGCAGCGGCTTGTTTAAAGCGAACCCCTCTTCCCTGCTTTCCACCTGCTACGAGAAAGACGATCCGCGCATTGATGGCGCCTTTACCATGTTCTACATGTCCATCAACATCGGCTCACTGTTTTCAATGATGCTGACGCCGTGGTTAGCCGAGAAATATGGCTATAACGTGGCATTTTCGCTGTCGGTGATCGGCCTGGTCATCACGCTGCTTAACTTCCTGTTCTGTAAGCGCCTGGTGAAAGACTTTGGTTCCAAACCGGACTTTGCCCCACTCCAGTTCGGCAAACTGCTGATGACGCTGGCAGGTATTGTGGTGTTGATCGCCCTGGCTAACTGGATGCTGCACCATCAGGCCATTGCCCGTATTCTGCTGGGCCTGATTGCGCTGGGCATTATGGTGATCTTTGCCAAAGAAGCCTTCGCACTGAAGGGCGCGGCACGTCGCCGTATGATTGTCGCTTTCCTGCTGATGGTCGAAGCCATCGTTTTCTTCGTGCTTTACATGCAGATGCCTACGTCGCTGAACTTCTTTGCGATTCGTAACGTTGAGCATACCCTTTTTGGCATTACCTTTGCGCCAGAGCAGTTCCAGGCGCTGAACCCGTTCTGGATTATGCTGGCCAGCCCCATTCTGGCAGCCGTGTATAACAAGCTGGGCGACAAGCTGCCGATGCCGCACAAGTTCGCTATCGGCATGGTGCTGTGTTCTGCCGCGTTCCTGGTATTGCCTGTCGGCGCGAAATTTGCCAGCGATGCCGGTATCGTGTCCCTGAACTGGCTCATTCTCAGCTATGGCCTGCAAAGTATCGGCGAACTGATGATTTCGGGACTGGGCCTGGCGATGGTGGCACAGCTGGTTCCACAGCGCCTGATGGGCTTTATCATGGGCTCATGGTTCCTGACCACCGCGGGTGCTGCCGTCATTGCCGGTAAAGTGGCCAACCTGATGGCGGTGCCTGAAAACGTTACCGATCCGCTGATTTCGCTGGTCACGTACGGCAAAGTGTTCCAGCAGATCGGGATTGCCACCGCCGTCATCGCTGTGCTGATGCTGGTGACGGCCCCGCTGCTGAACCGTATGACGCAGACGACGGAAGCGGAAAAAGCCTGAGTGCGATTTTGACACGCAGCAAAAACCGGGCCTTGCCCGGTTTTTTTGTTTTTGTCGCCGATCGGTTCCTGGTAGATTACTCATGCTAATAACTGGTAATTCTGCCACAGGGGATTACTATGCAAACACGACTCGCAACATGGTGGCTTCATGATGAAACTGTTTTGTAAAGCTGGTGCCTGCTCTCTTTCACCCCATATTGTTCTGCGTGAATGTGGTCTGGATTTCACTCAGGTCAATGTCGACCTGCAAACCAAGCTCACCGAGCGGGGGGATGATTTTCGTCAAATCAACCCCAAGGGTCAGGTACCGGCGCTGCAACTAAGTGAGGGTAATGTCCTGACCGAAGGCGCGGCGATTGTGCAGTACCTGGCCGATCTCAAGCCCGATCGTCATCTTCTGGCCCCCGTCGGCAGCCTGACGCGTTATCACACCATTGAGTGGCTCGGCTACATCAGCAGTGAGTTACATAAGAGTTTTTCACCGCTGTTCCGCAACGATGCGCCCGACGAGTACAAAGCGCTGGTGCGCCGTCAGCTGGAGGCAAAATTTGCCTGGGTAAACGGTGAACTGCAGGACAAGCCGTGGCTGATGGGCGTGCATTTCAGCGTTGCGGATGCTTATCTGTATGTGGTGACGCGCTGGGCGAAAGCGCTGAACCTGGATGTCAGCGCGTTGAACCACCTGCAACAGTGGTTTGCGCGCGTTGAAGAACGGCCATCGGTTCAGGCCGCGCTAAAAGCGGAAGGCCTTATCTGACACGATCAGGGCCGTTACCGGCCCTTTTTTTACAGCTTCTCTGCCGGAAAATAGTGCGTTGGCCGGGCAATAGCGTCCTGCGCGGCAACCAACTGCAGCTCATATTCCCCCATCTCATGCGTTTTCAGCATCACTTCATAGACGGCGGCCGTGACGTGCTCCAGCGCCGCCTGCAGCGACTGTCCGTGCAGCAGATCGACCAGCAATAAGCCGCTGGTTAAATCGCCCACGCCTACAGGCTGGCGAACGCCAAAGTCCACCAGCGGACGGCTGATGTGCCAGGCTTCGTCGGCGGTGACCAGCAGCATTTCAAAGCGATCGCTGCGGCGTCCTGCCCGTGCCAGATGCTTAATCAGCACCACTTTTGGCCCCTGCGTGATCAGCAGGCGGGCAGCCTCAACGGCGGATTCGACACTGGTTACCGTGCGTTCGCTGAGCATTTCCAGCTCCAGCAGATTTGGCGCGATGATATCGCTGGCCGGTAGCGCCATTTTGCAGTGAAACTCCGCCACGCCCGGTGCCACAATGCAGCCCTTTTCCGGATGCCCCATGACCGGATCGCAAAAATACCAGGCCTCGGGGTTGGCGGCTTTTACCTGATGCACGATGTCCAGAATCTTTTCGCCCTGTTCGGCCGATCCCAGATAGCCGCTTAACACCGCATCACAGGTTTTCAGGCGGTCGATATCGGCGATGCCTTTGACGATGTCGGTGAGATGCGACGCCGGCATGACGGTGCCGGTCCAGTGCCCATACTGCGTATGATTGGAAAACTGCACGGTATTCAGCGGCCAGACGTTCACGCCCATACGGCGCATCGGGAACTCTGCCGCCGCATTGCCTGCATGACCAAACACCACGTGCGACTGAATTGCTAAAACGTTTTTCACTTTTTTACCCTGTCCTGCCTTGCCATAAAAAAGGGCCGGAAACCGGCCCTGAAAAGCTACTGCCAGTTGATCAGGCAGTAATGTTTTTTACCGCGGCGTAATAACGTGAAGCGGTTAAACAGCTTGTCGCTGTCGCGGAAGCGGTATTCCGCATCCGACTGCTTCTCACCGTTCAGCGATACGGCATTTGAGCCAATCATGGTGCGCGCCTGGCCGCGTGACGGTACCAGCTCCGCTTTAACCAGTGCCTGCTGCAGATCGTCCTCAGCAGACAGCGTGATGGTGGGCATGCCGTCCTGCGCCAGCTGTTCGAAATCGGCCTCGGTCATGTCACTGAGCGCACCGGAGAACAGACTTTCCGTGATGCGTTTCGCGGCTGCCAGACCCTCTTCGCCATGAACCAGGCGCGTAACCTGCTCGGCCAGTACATACTGTGCACGCGGCGCGGTTCCGCTGTTTTTATCTTCTTCTTCCAGGGCATTAATCTCTTCAATGCTCAGGAACGTGAAGAATTTCAGGAAACGGTAAACATCCGCATCGGCGGTGTTGATCCAGAACTGGTAGAACTTGTACGGGCTGGTTTTCTTAGCATCCAGCCAGACCGCGCCGCCTTCGGTCTTACCGAACTTGGTGCCGTCCGATTTGGTGATCAGAGGAACGGTCAGACCAAACACCTGGTTCTGATGCAGACGACGTGTCAGATCGATACCGGAAGTGATGTTGCCCCACTGGTCCGAGCCGCCGATCTGCAGCGTTACGCCGTGCAGTTCGTTCAGGCAGGCAAAATCATAGCCCTGCAACAGGTTGTAGGAGAATTCGGTAAACGAGATCCCCTGGTCGTCACGGTTCAGACGCTGTTTGACCGCTTCCTTGTTGATCATCTGGTTAACCGAGAAGTGTTTACCAATGTCACGCAGGAAGGTCAGCACGTTCATATTGCCAAACCAGTCATAGTTGTTGGCCGCAATCGCACTGTTCGCCCCACAGTCAAAATCCAGGAATGGCGCAACCTGTTTACGGATTTTTTCGACCCATTCACCGACGGTTTCGCTGGTGTTGAGCTTACGCTCTGCCGCTTTAAAACTGGGATCGCCAATCAGACCGGTTGCGCCGCCCACCAGCGCCACCGGCCTGTGTCCGGCGTCCTGAAAACGTTTCAGGCAGAGCAGCGGTACCAGATGGCCCAAGTGCAAGCTGTCAGCAGTGGGGTCAAAGCCGCAATAGAGCGAAATTGGCCCTTGCGCCAGTTTCTCGACTAACGCGTCTTCATCCGTCACCTGGGCGATCAGGCCCCGTTCTTGCAATTGTTGTATCAGGTTACTGCTGGTCATCACTGACTCCAAATTGATCAGACTGCACCTAGGCTGGTACACAGCTTTCCGCTGAGTTGCGGAAGAAAAAAATGAGGGCTATAGCATAAAGCGCTGACGGCTTCTGTGCCAGCGCTGATAAGGGGAAAGCGCAGTTTTACGGGGCGAGTCGGTCAATTTTCCAGCCGTCGTTATCCCGTTGGTAGAGGAAACGATCGTGAAGGCGATGTTCGCCCCCTTGCCAGAACTCCATGGTGTTAAATTTTACCCGATAGCCGCCCCAAAAACTGGGCAGCGGCACATCGCCCTGCTGGAATTTCTGCTTCAGTTCCAGAAACTTCGCTTCCAGCACACCACGGGCAGAAATCCGGCTGGACTGACGCGAAACCCAGGCACCGATCTGGCTGTCACGCGGGCGGCTGCTGAAATATTTCAGGACGTCCAGCGGCGACAGTTTTTCGACTTCGCCCAGCACCATGACCTGGCGCTCCAGAAAATGCCACGGGAAATGCAGCGAAATACGCGGATTGTTGGCCAGATGTTGTGCTTTACGGCTGCCGAGGTTGGTATAGAACACCATGCCCTGTTCATCATAATGCTTCAACAGCACGATACGCTGATAAGGCTGGCCTTGTTCATCGACCGTGGCTACCGTCATGGCTGTAGGATCGGGCAATTGTGCCTCGCAGGCCTGCTTTAACCAGCTTTCGAACAGCGCCAGCGGATTATCCGGCAAATCGTTACGACGCAGACCACCGCGCGTGTATTCACGACGCAGGTGGGCAATGTTTTGCAGCATTTCATTGTCACTCATCATGCACACTCACTCAGATAACGTTAACCAGCCGGTTGCAGCTCGCAGTCATTCACGACGATTTTATCGTTGCGCTCAATAAAAGCACCGTTTCCTTTAGACCAGAAAACATACTGTCCGTCGCTGTAGCGGGCCCCGGAGGCAGAAACGGTTTGCGTCAGCGTCAGCGGTTTGCCATCCATGATAAAGCTGACCTGATCTTTAGCGTTATCCAGGGTGACGGTGAGCGGCAAGGTGCCACAGCGATAGTGTAACGTTTCTGGCGCGGGCGACGATTTGTGCATCAGGCTGCAGCCTGACAGCATGACCATGGCAACCACAGTTAATCCTTTTCGCATCAGCGATTCTCCTGTACGTAAAGCAGGCACAACGCGCCCTGCTTTGTTCGGTATGAAGGTTCCGGCACCGGCAGGTTAACCGTTCCGGCACAGAGGGGCAATTTAACCGATGATCGCACCCGTAGCAGCAAAAGTTTTTTTGTCCGGGCGTGGCAAGGTGAAGACTGCAAAGCCAGGGTTTGGTCGGGAAAACGCGACATCGCGCGGCGATGACCAGGGCGGAGGGGGCGAAAGAGACCGGCAACACCCGGGTATTCAGGCGTTGCCGGTGAGGATTAATTACCGCGATAGGTAGAATAGCCGTACGGGCTCAGCAGCAATGGAATATGGTAATGCGATTCACTTTTGTCCATGTGAAATATCACCGGAATTTCCGGGAAAAAGGACTCGTGCTGAACCTTCTGATAATAATCTCCCGTTTTAAATACAACTTTATAATCGCCCGTTTCATATTGTTTATCTGTCGGGAATAGTGCACTAATTCTGCCGTTTTTATCGGTTACCCCTGAGGAAAGCTTAACCCACTTGCCCTGTTCTTTATGTTCGAGGTCAACAGAAATACCGGGAGTCGGCGTGCCGGTCTCCAGATTTAATACGTGTACACTCAGCGGATTCTTCATCGCGGTTGTTTCTGCCGCACAAGCAACGGAACCCATTAATAACGCTGCAACTGCACCCATTTGCCATTTCATTCTCGATTCCTTTTTTCGTTAACCTGTCAACGAGCGTAAAGGGCCGCAGACTAAATACCAAACCGCAGGCGCTAAATGTGAAATTTCTGAGAGGCATAAATACGCTTTAGCTATTCGCGCTTTTTCTGCGCAAGTGCGTTTATTGTTTCGCTCACCGCCCTGCAAAATTCTCAAAAGCGACTATGCTGTTTAATTCAAGGTCCACTTCAAGGAGATGAAATGCATACTAAATCCCTGTCAGCTGCCGTTTTGCTTGCCCTCTCTCTGGCAACGTTAGCCGGTTGTTCTTCCAACCAGTCCATTAAAACGTCAGACGGCCGTACAATAGTGACCGATGGTAAGCCTCAAATTGACAGCGATACGGGGCTGGTGTCCTATCGTGACGCCCAGACAGGCAAAACCGAACAAATTAATCGCGATCAGATCAGCAATATGAGTGAACTTGATAACTAACGGACTCAATCACAGAAATAAGGTGGATAATATGAAGAAGACTCTGATTTTACCGCTGGCAGTTTTGATCGGCATGACCGCATTAACAGGTTGTACCCGCACAAGCTACGCTATTCATACCAACGATGGCCGCACTATTATCAGCGACGGTAAGCCGTCTGAATCTGATGCCGGTTTACTGGGTTATACCGATGCCAATGGTGTGAAACAGCAGATCAATAAAGCGGACGTTAAAGCCGTTTCCGAAGTGCCAAAATAACAGCGTTGCCGCCTGATCAGGGCGGCTTTTTTATTTCCTGCCGCCTCTTCATTGCTTCACCCTCTCAATATCTTTTTATCCGGAAATAACGGTTCGTCGTAAATAGTGTAATAACGGCTTACACGGCATGATCAGGGCTCATATATCCTTTTGTCTTTCTGACGCAGGCGCTCGCCTGTTATGGCCTTTTTCATTCCTTCTCACTTTGCTTTGCGACAACACAAAAACATTAGCATCTCTTTCTTATGTACATTTTATTTACAGCGTCAGGTTGCGGTCCGGAATGCCGCTGACGGCCAGGGCACCGTGTCAGGGACCTATCGTAATTTCAGGCCAGTTCGCCACTATCTAGTGGTTTAATCACTTCAATTCTGGCGGATAAAACGGGTCTGTATAAATTTTCGTTCGCTTATTAAGGTGTTAGCCTGCGGTACAAAAGTTCACTGTTTTTAATGTTTTCTTTGATAGGTATCACCGAATAAAATCACACTATCGCTATTCATTCCTTTTACTAAACTAATTACTGGGTCGACGACATTCTCACTCACTCTCAGGAGGTGCATATGAATTTTCACGATGAGGCTACCGGTCATAAGATTATTGGTGAAGCTGCGGTGAACCTGGCACTACAGAATGAGGAGATCACGGTGGTTTCACTGATTCGCCAGCTCAGCACGATGGCGGACCATGAAAGCGACGATGAGCGCGTGCTCCTGATCGCCGATGCGCGTAAATGGCTGAAAAGCTTTATTAACGTGGCTACGCGCGAGCGGGCCGAACTCAACTGGATGGTAGTAACGGGCCAGGTTCCCGCCAATGTGACCGAGCATTAACGCCGACAGGTTAATGCGATACCGCGCTTCGCGGACGCCGGATGCGTCCGCGTTTACTGCGTGCCAGCTGTCTGTATTCTCTCTGTGTCCGCTTTCCGCCCTTCTCTCTGTCCCCGCCTGAATCGCGCCGCACGCTTTTTCTGCGAAAATAGCTGTACAAGTTTTATTTTATTGTATAACTTTACGCTACTTTCAACTGACTACTTTTGAACCACCCGAGAACCTCTATGCAACGCAATCATCGCTTACCGCAGAGCGCCGACGATATCTCCCGCTATTTTTCTGCGGCGGGTCTCCCTTCACAGCAGGAAATGCTGGGGCAAATCGTGGTAGATATTTTACGCGCCGGCCAGAACGTGAACCGTAAGTCTATCTGCACTAAACTGCTGCGCCGTCTTGAGCTGTCAGCCAGTCAGGAAGAAGAGCGCCTTTGCCGTGAACTGATTGGGTTGCTGTTTGGTCGTTAAGACGGCCAGTGACTGCCGTGACGGGACGGGGCATCGTTGCGAAGCCGTTGCGGCCTTTTCGCTGCTGCTGCTGGCATTATTGTTGCTGCTGTCGTTACTGTGACGTGACGGCCGTACAGGCTTCCTTGCTTCAGCCCGTCGTCATTAATGGAGTTTATGCGCGAGGATACGGATAGCCTCTTCGCAGGTCTGTCGGGTCGTTTTACAGCTTGTCTGGAGACTTTGCTGGTGCAACGCACCAATAATTTCCTGCAGTGTGAGCGTTTTACCCGGCTGCAGGATGCCTGACACAACGCGCCCTAAAAGCGCGTGAATCTCTTCACCGATGTTTGCCCTGTCATGTTTCACGCATAATCCTCAAATTTTACTTTTTCTGTAACAGCAAAGTGTTTTAGAGAAGGCACACTGTGCCTGTGTCTGGCAGCCCATGGGTGACCGGCCGCCCTGCATGGATGACATAAGGGAATATTTACTTCCTAAATGAGCAAAGATTAATCCAGGATTTTCAGGGCCAGCGCAATCGTAGCCTGTTCATCGTGTACATCCGCCACCTTGCCGGTAACACGCATACCAAAGGCAATACGCAAAATCAGTCCTGCAGCCGTCTCCACATCCAGGTCGCGCCTGATGGAGCCATCATGCTGCCCTTCCTGCAAAAGTGACATCAGAAAGGCCTTATTGCGGAAGATAACCTGTGTAACCTGTTGTGACAGCTCCACATCCAGCACCTGTAATTCAATAGCACTGCCTACGACCAGACAGCCGGTGCGCCCTTCCGTTGACCGGGAAGAATCCAGATAAAACTGGAGTAGTTCACTTAACTTTGCGCGGCCGGTCGAAAAGCGGGCCAGGCGTCCGCGCAGATCCTCGTTGCGGACCGTGATGTAACGCTGAAAAACCAGCAGGAACAACGATCGCTTGTCCTGAAACGCTTTGTAGATACTACCGACAGAAAGCTGCATTGCCTCACTCAAATCGTTAAGCGAGGCGGCATGATATCCTTTCTGCCGGAACACGATCATCGCCTGGTCCAGAGCCTGTTCGATATCAAATTCTCTGGGCCTGCCGCGTTCTTTTTGTTTATTCGCTGTGGATTGTTGGCTGCTCATGACGACCAGTTTGAGAGGCTGCATTTCCGACATTACCCGGAAACGATAGGCAGAACGATTGTATCTCAGGCACCGGGTGCAAGTACACCCGAATCCCACCCCGGCGCATCGTCTGCACAAAGTGCGGTGCAGGCGATGCCGTGGTGGGATAAAAAGCAGGTCGATCAGGCGTTGGCTTTAAGCAGCTCGTCTGCCGCCAGTTTACCGAGCGCGTTCGCCGCAAAGGGACTGTCGCCCGTCAGTACCCGGCGATCTTTATGCACGGTCCCTTTAATATCGCTGTTCACCAGCGTCAGTCCCATGGCCTGAAGTTTCTCCCCGAAGAACCAGGTTAACTGTCCCGGCATGTAGCCGATATCCGGTGTTTGTTTGTCGGTCGCATCGGGGAAGGCGCAAATTTTATAGCCATTAAGCGGATTGTCGCCTTTGTCCAGAGCAAGAAAGGCAGCCGGGCCATGGCACAGCGAAATCAGGTGACGATCGTTGGCCAGCGTCCAGCGGATCACCTCAGCGACGGCTTCACTTTCGGGCAGCCCTATCAGCGCGCCGTGACCGCCAGGAATAAAGACGCCTGCGTACTCTGACCGGGGCGTCAGTGACTGAACGACAGCGTTCAGCGTCAGCGGGGAACGAAACAGCGACAGGCAGTGATTGTAAAAGCCAATGACCACCTCATCCTGCTGGGGCATCGCCCAGTGTTCAAACTTCACCATCTGCCCGGACAACGTCGCCACATCAAACTGGAAACCGGCCTGATACAGGTGATACATCGGAAGCAGCGTCTCAATCGGATGGTTACCGGTGGAAAACAGGGTGTCGTTATCAAGCGGCAGATAGCGCTCGTCGGTGCAGATCACCAGGACCTTTTTATTCCCTGAATACGGCTGGGGATAGTCGGCATCACCGAGATCAGATGTGGGGCGGGTGAACTGGTCAAGTGAGTAGGCAGAAGGAAAAAAGGCGTTATGTTCGGCCCGATCTGCCACCGGCGATTTACTGAGTTCTGACATGACAAAGCTCTCCTTAAGGGGATGGATACCTGTTTTAGCCTAGACCACAACGCCAGATTTAAACCGAGCGGCAGCCCAAACGGCCCCCTTATAAGAGCATTCTGTTGCTGTCATCCCTGCCCGCGCCTTACTTCACCACCGGCAGATCGCTGATGCGCGTGGTATAAGCCGGCGACAGCATTTCGCGCTTCATCGCCCAGCGCTTCTCTGTCCCCTGTCCGGCGAACCACATTTTCCCCTTGCCCGCTTTGTGGATCTGATCGATAACCTGCATCAGATCGTTACGGCCCGGCTTGACCGGTCGCTCATCAAACAAATCCAACTGAGTCACGCCGTGGTCAAAGAAGTCGCTCAGGACAACGCCCGCTTTGATATAGCGGTGGCCCGCGATCCAGATGTAGTCCAGCATGTCGGTCGCCACCCGGATAATGTCGCGCGTATCGTGCGACGGCGTCAGTAACTGACCAGTGGCCTGATTACCGTAAAAGTTTTCACCAACGGCATGGGGGCTGGTGCGCAGAAACACCCCGATTTGTCGGCAGTACTGTTTTTCTTTCCGCAGTTTTTCGGCGGCACGTTCGGCATAGGTACAGACTGCCTCACGCACCTGTGCATAGTCTGAAAGACGGCTACTGAAAGAACGTGAGCACATGATCTGCTGTTTGGTGGGTTCGAGGGCTTCTAAATCCTGACAGGGTTCACCGCATAATTCTCTGACCGTGCGTTCCAGCACCACGCTGAAATTCTTACGAATCAGGCTGGGACGCTGACGCGCCAGGTCTGCGGCCGAGGTTATCCCCATCTCCTCAAGCCGCTGGCTGAGACGGCGGCCAACGCCCCAGATATCCTTGACCGACACCTTCGCCAGCAGTTTTTGCTGGCGCACCGGATCGGACAGATCGACCACACCGTTGGTGTAGCCCGCCCATTTTTTGGCCGCAAAATTCGCCAGCTTCGCCAGCGTCTTGGTAGGGGCAATCCCGACACAGACGTTAAGATGAATTTCTTTTTTGATGCGTTTTTTAATCTGGTGCCCCAGGGTATCAAGCGACATGCAGTGGCTGACGCCGGTTAAATCCAGAAAGGCCTCATCAATCGAATAAATTTCTACCGACGGGGCCATTTCCTCCAGTAGCGTCATGACCCGGGTGCTCATATCCGCATACAGCGCATAGTTAGAGCTAAAGACCTGCACGTTATGGCGGGCAATGATTTCTCGCATTTTAAAAAACGGCACGGCCATGGTGACGCCAAGGGCTTTGGCTTCGGCATTACGCGCAATCACACAGCCATCGTTGTTGGAGAGCACAATAATGGGCTTGCCCTTGAGATCCGGTCGAAACACCGTTTCACAGGAGGCATAAAAATTGTTCACATCGACCAGCGCAAACATGATTAATAAACCGACTTGATCACATAGGTCACAACGCCAAACACTTCGAGCGCGTCTTCTGTGCTAATCACAATGGGTTTGAACTGACGGTTCATTGGCATCAGTTGCAGGCAGGGCTGAAGCTGAAGCCGCTTGACGGTAAATTCGCCCTCAATCGCGGCCACCACAATATCGCCATGAGAAGCCACCAGTGCGCTGTCCACCACCAGCATATCGCCGTCGTTAATGCCCGCTCCGGACATCGATTCTCCACTGACGCGCACAAAGTATGTCGAACTGGGATGCTGAACGATGAGCTTGTTCAAATCAATCCGCTGCTCAACGTAGTCCTGCGCCGGAGACGGAAAACCGCACGGCACCCGCTCGACAAACAGCGGTAATTGCAAAGGCGTGCTCACTTTTGCTGGCCTGATAAATTCCATATTCACCTCTCACGCCAAATTGCTGTATATAATTACAGTAATCGCGATCCGCCAGTGCGATCAAGCGAAACCGGAGAGGTTTATGTAAAACAGTTGATGTGGATGGATATTTTTTTCTGCCCTTTTCACCGCCTTATGACAGGCCTGTGCAGCCATTAACCGTACCGGTTGTTTTTTCGCCGGCGCATGCAGAATTCTTCTCTTCGCTGAACGGATGTTTAAAAAGCACGGAACGCTGCCCGTTAGCGGCGCGTATTTATTCGCCGCATAACCCGGGCGGAAATAATGCTGACAGCGTTAGCAACATCAATCGGCTAAGCGTACAAGCGGCGCGCAGACGATAACGGAAATAAACAACCGCCTGACCGTGCATAGTGATAAAAATAGCCCTAAGCAAGTCCGAAAAAGGCGTCAAAATAGCAGGCGATAAACGGGGTCTGATTTGCCAGCGCTGTTTCACGCTGCACGCTCGCCCTTTATGACGGGAAAATCACTACAGCCAATCTTTTTTGCAAAAATGAAGACAGGATCGCCAGATACAACGTTCATCTTTTGTGATGTGAACGTGTCTCACCCGGATTAAAAGTGATAATAATCATATAGTTAAAAAAATAAGATAACGTGAAATGATTTATACTGTGATATCCAACACGTTTGCCTATCATGCCTGCATTACCGCCGAACACGGCTATCACCGTGGCATTGAAAAAAAGCATTGAGAGGCAGAATAAAAATGGAATTGAAAAGTACACAGGGAAAAAAGGTCTATTTAACCGAGCAGGAACTTTCTTTAAGCTGGCTTTTTATGACCGGTATGACGGTTAACCAGATCGCGTACCAGATGGCTTCACCTGTACACGTCATCTATTATCTTAAGCAAAAAATCATGCAGAAAGTAGGCGTGAGAAATAACAGTGAGTTTATCCTCTGGCTGATTCATCTCAGAAAATAAAAAACGTCGCGCTGTTTTGCCCGCATGGCGGGATAATACGTTGCCTCCGCCCCTGTGATGAATACGCACAATGTCCGCGCAGGCATCATCGGTTAACCCTGCGCCGTCATCATGCCGGGATAACGTCACCGCGCGCCTGACTCGCCCTGCGCTTTCCGCCGGCAACCGTAACCTGAGCGGCGTGTGGGGCGCATGGGCTTGTGACCGGTCCGGTCAGCCATTTACCTGCTGCCTTATCCATTCGCGAAATATCTCCATCGATGGCGTCAGCGTTTTTGATCGCAGCCAGGTTAACCAGTAGCCACCGACATCAATCTCAATGTCAAAAGGCCGCAGCAGGATGCCCGCCTCCAGCTCCCGCTGAAACATGCAGACCGGCACCAGCGCGACACCGCCCGTCTGAACCGCTGCCTCGACCATCAGCCGCGAGGAGTCGAAAACCGGACCAGTCATTCTGGGGGGCGTGATATTTGCCGCAGTGAACCAGTTACCCCACTCATCCGCGCGATAAGAACGCAGCAGCGTTTCCCGTAACAGATCGCCGGGCTGCTGCAGCCGACGGGCGATATCCGGCCGGCAAAGCGCAGTCAGCGGTGCGGTAAACAGCGGTTCGTTGTGCGTTGCAGGCCAGGCCCCCGTCCCAAAGCGAATGGCATAATCGATGCCTTCGCCCGCCAGATTCACGACGTTATTATGGGTGCGCACGTTCACTTCCAGCGCAGGATGCTGCTGATGAAAGGCATCCAGACGCGGCAGCAGCCAGCCCAGCGCAAAGGTCCCGACACAGGCGAGGGTCATCACTTCGCGGTATTCACCCCCTTCAAACCGGCGCCAGGCTTTTTCAAGCTGGGTGAACGCCTCGGACACCTCGGCAAACAGCAGCCGGGACTCATCCGTCATCTCCAGTCCACGCGGTAAGCGCCGGAATAACGTCACGCCCAGCCGCTCTTCAAGTAGCCTGACCTGCTGGCTCACGGCCGCCTGCGAGACGAAAAGTGCCATACCTGCGTGAGTAAAATTCAGGTACCGGGCCGAAGCATAAAAGGCCCGGAGTGCATTAAGCGGAACATCATTTTTCATTGTTAACCCCAGAAATTCTTTTGGCTCCTCTCAAATTATCTCGCTTGTCGATAATTTGAAATCCCTTACTCTCTCCCTCGTCACACTTTTGACAGGCGATATGTCCCGCAATAACGCGACCTTCGTGTCATAACGGGGGCATCAGGTGGCAGAAACTGACATAAGTTTCACGAGGGGCGTATTTCACACGTTTCGCTCAGTACGCGCCGCTTTCTGAGGCGGTGAGGTGCCGGGTATGTCTGAATGCAGATACACATTAACGGAGGTTTATATGGCTACGGCTCCCCGGCTGCGCATCTGTGCAGCGGCAACCCTACTGGCGCTGGCGGTCCCTTTTGTCGCCGAGGCCCATTTCAATGACGCATTGTTAGCGCAACCTGTCAGGCAGCTGGAACATGCCGCAGGCGGACGCTTAGGCGTGGCGGCGATCGACACCGGTGATGGTTCTGTTTTTACTTATCGTGGTAACGAACGTTTTCCCCTTTGCAGCACCAGTAAAGTCTTTACGGTGGCGGCCATTCTGAAGAAAGCGGAAACCGCACAAGGCCTGCTGAATGAAAACATCGCGATTCGTCACGCCGACCTGGTGAATTACAACCCCGTGACCGAAAAACAGGTGGGCGGCACGATGACCGTGGCAGAACTCAGTGCGGCGGCCTTGCAGTACAGCGACAACGCGGCGATGAATAAACTGCTGACGCACCTTGGCGGGCCGCATGCCGTGACCGCCTTCGCCCGCAGCATCGGCGATAACACGTTTCGTCTCGATCGAACCGAGCCCACACTTAATACCGCTATTCCGGGTGATACACGTGATACAACGTCACCGACAGCGATGGCGCAGAGCCTGCAAAAACTGGTTTTAGGCACTGCGCTGGCACCTGCTCAACGCCAGCAGTTAGCCGACTGGATGAAGGGCAATACAACCGGCACCTACAGCATACGTGCGGGTCTGCCTGCTGACTGGGTGGTCGCGGATAAAACCGGCAGCGGTGATTACGGCACCACCAACGACATCGCCGTGATCTGGCCACCGCATCATGCCCCGCTGGTGCTGGTGACCTACTACACGCAGACCGACAAACACGCGGCCTCGCGTAAGGATGTGCTGGCCAGCGCCGCAAAAATTATCGCCTCAGGTTATGAAAACTAAGCGACCGTAACGGCGTTAAGACGTGATATGGCCTGTCTGTACGGGCTGTATCACGCCGCTGAAAAGGTTTGTCAGGTCAATAAACCCGTTGACAGGCATCCGTCACTTCCCTAAATTGAGCGCTTGCTCAAGTCGCCGATTTACCGCCAGCACGCCTGCCTGAGCACAGGCGACTGGCCGGGATTACGCCGTGCATACCCACGTTATTTAACCGACAGGAAATAACCTATGAGGCTGGCTTATCATGCAATCCTTCGCCCCCGTAACGGAAGACTGACCGCCCTGCTGCTTGCCTTAAGCCTGGTGCCCGGCGCGGTGCTGGCTGTCCCGCCGCCGCTGAACATCGCCGTTTATCGCGGCGCGGCAGGATGTGACGGCTGTTCGGAAATGGTGGTGAAATCGCTCCACGGCCTCACCCGGCCGGTTCGCACAACGTACATCGGCGAGCATGAAACGCTCAGGCTGACGGCACAGAACCTGCGTCAGTTTGATCTCTATATTCAGCCTGGCGGCGGTCAGGATATTCCCGCGGCTTATGCCGCACTGGGAGAGGAAGGCGTCCGGGCTATTCGACAGTTTGTTCGCAGCGGCAAGGGGTTTCTGGGCCTTTGCATGGGGGCCTACCTGGCAGACAGTCAGTGGCTGGGGCTGATTAGCTCACCGCTGGAATCGGAAGTGGGCCGTCCAGGCTCGGGCATTGCTGATGAGGGCGATTACACGATTCGCGTTGACTGGCAGCGTCAGCCAACGCGGTTCTATTATCAGGACGGTCCGTACCTTGAGGGCAATCAAGCCCGGGATGGTTTTACCCCTCTGGCCTTTTACCGGAATGGTGACGTCGCTATCGCCCGCTATACGTATGGAAAAGGCACGGTTGTGTTAACCGGACCGCATCCGGAAGCCGACGAGAGCTGGATGGGCCAGGCAGACGGCGGTAAAGACGGCGTTGACACCACGCCCCAGGCAAAAATGTCCCGCCTGTTGGCCGGGTTTGATAACACCGTGCCTTAAGCCCGCACTGCGTGAGTGTCCGTGGCCGGGCGGCGTGGCCCTGTCGTGACGGTGCCGCTTTTCCTGTACGCGATGTGAGCGGCATCCGGATCGCTGCGTAGCTGTCTGTCGTGAATATAACCGGGAGATCCGGCTGGCGGACAGCTGACGCTCACGTTCCTTAATCCGCCCTGCGCCCGCCAGGTCGCCGAGCCTGACGGCTGGCACGTGAAGGCAATCAGCGTCGCGCATCCCGTCAGGCAGGAAGATTACACGGTGCTGTCGGCCTCCAGCGCATCCTGAATCGCATCCGCAAGATTGGCAATTTCGTTTGCCACGGCCTGCAAATCCCAGGCTGCTTTAGAGCCATTCGCTGACGTCGAGGCGCTGACTGACTCTTTTGCCACTGCCAGCGCCGCCGCAACGGCGACCGTACGTTTGTGTTGTTCCTGCGTCATGCCCGCGGGCGGCAGTGAAAAATAGTCGTTAACCATTATCATGTCCTTGTGATTCAAGAGGCGTAAACCTTAACGCCCTGCGCGTTCATAAGAAAGTAAATTATGACCACGGCGCCTGACAGATTCACACGGCACTTCCGGGCAACGCGCCCGCCCCGGCCTGTTTGCAGAGTTCACCTGCCAGACGCGGTTCCCCGTCTGCGCTCAGGGGTTATTAGCCTGCCATGTCGACGTTGCCGCCAGGGAGGACGCTGCCGCACACAGCACGCGTGACAGTGATCCGTTCCCGCGTCGCCTGTACAACCCTGCCCGCTCAGAAAAGCCATCTTGTACAAGGTTGTACAACTTTCCAAAGAGGCGCCGCGCAGAGGGCATCCTCAATAATCCCTTAAAAATCAACAGCAAATGTTAATGCTTTTAGATTTTATGTTGCAATAAGCGCCGAAAAGTCATCCGACCACTTAAAATTTTATACAAAAAATTGTACAAACTTGGTTTTTTTGTATAACTTTACGGCGTGATGTTAAGTCACTTGTAACGAAAGGTGCTTTGCACCGCATCTGAAGGTGAGTGGATTTCCACCTTCAGATGCAAAATTTTTCTTTCTAACGATTTTGAGGCCATGATGCAAACGACAACGAATACTGAGTCTCAGATTTCAGACTATTTCATGAACGCGGGTGCCCATTTCACCAGCGAAAAAGATGTGATTGCCGAAACCTGGTCAGAGCTTGCTGCCTATAAGGCTCACGTTTCTGAAAAAGACATCGTGCTGGGTTTGATCCACAAACTCGAATGTGAAACCGATGTGACCATGCAGGATATCTATCGTCAGGCCCTGGAGATTGTGCTTCAGCGTACGCCGGGCGATGTCCGTTTTTGATAAGTTGTGATGAAACGCTAATTAGCATGGATGCTTTGCCTTCCCTAAAAATTCGCCCCTGATTCAGGGGCTTTTTTTTTATTTTTTTTCAGCTTACCTCGCCCCTCCTTTCTCGGTAAATCAACAGGTTAAACGCAGCGGCGATGAAGAAAACCTACCTCGCTGCGCTTTATTTCTCTGGCATTCATGACCAGGCTTTTGGCTGTTGATCGATTCCTCACTAACCAGGAGATAACCATGTTTCATCACTCATCAAAGCTGCAGTACCCCGTGCGAGTAGAGAAACCCGATCCTGAATTCGCCATGTTACTCCAGCAAGCCATTGGCGGCGTGGAAGGCGAAATACGTGTGGCAATGCAGTACTTCTTCCAGGCCATGGGCGCACGCGGCGATGCGCGAATCAAAGATCTTCTTATCTCTACGGCAACTGAAGAACTGAGCCATATTGAGATGCTGGGCCATGCGGTGGCCCTCAACCTGGAGGGCGCGCCCCTTTCTTATCAGGAAGCCTCGGCAAAAGATCCCGTGGTGAATGCGATTCTCGGCGGAATGAATCCCCGTCATATCCTGTCATCAGGGCTGGCTGCCCTGCCGGTGAATGCGAACGGCATGCCTTTTGACATGAGCCATATATACGCGTCCGGCAATGTGGCGGCCGATATGCTGGCAAACGTGACGGCTGAAGCCACAGGCCGGGTACTGGCGACGCGCCTGTACAATCTGACTGAGGATAAAGGCATGAAGGATTTCCTGTCTTTCCTGATTGCCCGCGACACGATGCACCAGCAGCAGTGGCTGGCGGTAATCGAAGATTTAGGCGGCCTGGATGCGTCGCTGCCCATCCCGGACAGTTTCCCACAGGAAGGGGAAGCGCAGGAACATGCTTACTACTGCCTGAATACCTCACTGGATAAACCGTTGCCGAAAGGCCGCTGGAGTGAAGGCCCCTCCTTCGACGGTCGCGGTGAGTTTAGCGCGAAAGAGCAGCCGGATATTTTAGGAGAAGAGCCGCTGCTGGGGAATGCCCGCCCCGGTTCCGGTGCTCAGCAGGCACAAATCGAAGGTGGCGTTCCGCCACTGAAAAAGGGATTGTGATGATCTGAAGGGCCACCGGCCCTTCTTTTTTTGCCCGCCGGTCCTGTCAGGCCACCAGCCTGTGACTTTTTGCCTGCGTGTAAAGCGTTTCTCTGGCCAGGTTCTTCATTTTCACTTCGCACATAATGTCGAAATCGCTAAACGACAATGCCCAGTCATTGAGCGTCGCGTTGAAATAATAATCGGAGTGCGCCCGCAGTTTGGTTTTTGGCACCGCCAGTTGCTGCTGATCGGGGAACCCCTTCTCAGGGATAAGACCCTCCTGCGAAATGGAATAGTGCAATACTGGCCGTACGCCACGCCAGGACTCTGTAATTTGGGCAATACGAACATCATCGGCCTGAATAAACTGATTCTCTTTCACCCAGTGATGATGAATGTCTAACACGACGGGACACAATGCACGGGCCTGAAGCACGTCGTCCAGCGAACAGGATATCTCATCATTTTCTACCGTCAGCATCAGGCGGGCTTCGGGACTGAGACGGTGAAAGGCCTGTTTAAACCCGTCAAAACCCCGTTTGCCATTCATATGGATGTTGATTTTAAAATCCTGAAAGGTTTTGCCGTAGCCCATCAGGCAGGCGCACAGGGCATGGTATTCCACATCTTCCAGCGCGCGGGTTACTACATCAGGATTGTCTGACGCCAGCACGCTGTACTGTCCCGGATGGAATGACAGACGAATGTTATGCTGTCTGGCCAGTTCACCGCAGCGGGCAAAAAGCGGATACAGTTCCGGCAAAAAACGGGCAAACAGCGGCTTTGCTTCTGGCACGGTGTACAGCGGCAGTAAATCGCTGCCAATGCGCATCATTCTTAACGCGTCAGGCTGTGTCGCTATCGCCTCCAGCGTTAAATACAGATTCTGCAAATTGGTTTGCGCGATCTCATAAAGCAGTGCGCTGCCCTGCGCCTTATCCAGGCGGAGAAAACGTGTCCGGGTGGTGGCGCGAAAGGGAAAGAACTGCTTGCCGTCCGCATTTAAGTACTTGCATGCAAAGCCTAATTTCATAGTCACTCCTGAAAGGTATTCAGAAAGTGTAACAGCTAATTTTTAACTCGCCATTTTGGGCAATTTTATCAATAGGTTAATGACCATCTTTCCAGGTAATGCTTCATTAAACCCATTCTGACAGTGGGTGAACGATAAGCGTCACTCATCCCGTCACAGCCGCTCACCCGTAACAGAATATTACTTACTGATTTTTCGGGAAATAACTTACGAAAGCCGCAAAAAGTCTGCGCGTGCAGAGTGGCATAATTTCCTGTAACAACTAAAATGACAGTGTGACTAGCTAGTCCTTTTTATCTTACGGAACACTGATATGAGGTCTGACTATGACACAACAGAAATACAGAGGTGGAGCCGGAAATTTTGCTAACGATCCTGATCGCGCCAGTGAAGCTGGCAGTGCAGGAGGCAAAGCCAGCGGAGGTAATTTCAGGAACGATCCTGAAAGAGCCAGGGAGGCCGGTCGGAAAGGCGGCAAAACCAGCCGACGCACGTCTAAGTAGTTCTGAGTAAGGCGCCTTAAGGAAGGACGACGCCATGGACTGGCACTTTTCCTCTGTCAGTTCCCCTTTTATCCGCTCTGCACACTATCAACGGCTCTGCTTTGTCTTTTGTCTGACTCAATCACATCGCCCTTTATCTTAATAAGCGCAGCGGTATAACGCTATGCGTAAAATACCGTATCGCCAGCAAAGTGCGTTAATCACGAAAGGCGACCTGTTTCAGAAAATACCGCATGAAAAATAAACGTGTGGCGATTACCCCGGCCCTTCCCCGCCCTTACAGAAAACAATCAACCAGATGAAAAACAAAGAAAAACCATCAAAAATTCGCCATTTAATTTCGCTAATAAATTATTTCCGCCTGTGCTTTGCTGAAAATAAAAAAACAGGCATCACACACCGTGCGATATTTAAGCGCACCGGTTAAACAGAATATTTTCAGGCGTAATCGGTGAGGTGTTCTATATTTACAGCCACCTCACGTCGTATAAAAACAGCTGGAGCAATGTGTCATGTCGAATGAGAAATCTACTACGCCCCTGAATCACCGTGCCCCAACCACCGGCCCCGAATCCTCACAGCCCGGCCTGGGATCATTAGCCCCCAAAGACGGTTCACATCAGCCTCCTGCCGAACCCACACCACCGGGGAAACAACCAACGGCGCCCGGCAGCCTTAAAGCCCCTGAGACGCGTAATGCAAAGCTGGATCAGCTGGAGGTGAACCGCAAAGGCGGCACAGGCAGCGCGCTGACCACCAACCAGGGCACCCGTATTGCAGACGACCAGAACTCATTGCGCGCCGGATCACGCGGTCCGACGCTGCTTGAAGATTTTATTATGCGGGAGAAGATCACCCATTTTGATCATGAACGCATCCCTGAGCGCATCGTCCATGCGCGCGGCTCGGCCGCCCATGGTTACTTCCAGCCTTACTGCTCGCTGAAGGACGTGACCAAAGCCCATTTTCTGAGCGAGCCTGAGCAGATCACGCCGGTTTTTGTGCGCTTCTCTACCGTTCAGGGCGGTGCCGGTTCGGCGGATACCGTGCGGGATATTCGTGGCTTTGCCACCAAGTTCTATACCGAGGAAGGCGTTTTTGATTTAGTGGGCAACAATACGCCCGTCTTTTTTATTCAGGATGCGCATAAGTTCCCGGACTTTGTGCATGCGGTGAAACCCGAACCGCACAATGAGATCCCTCAGGGCCAGAGTGCGCACGACACATTCTGGGATTATGTCTCGCTGCAGCCCGAAACCCTGCACAACGTTATGTGGGCGATGTCCGACCGCGGTATCCCACGCAGCTACCGCACGATGGAAGGCTTCGGCATTCATACGTTCCGCCTGATCAACGACGAAGGTAAAGCCACGTTTGTGCGTTTCCACTGGAAACCGCTGGCCGGTAAAGCCTCATTGCTGTGGGACGAATCTCAGAAGCTGACAGGCCGCGATCCCGACTTCCACCGTCGCGATCTGTGGGAAGCGATTGAAGCGGGTGATTTCCCTGAGTTTGAGCTTGGCCTGCAGATGATTCCGGAAGAGGATGAGTTTAAGTTTGACTTTGATATTCTGGACGCCACCAAACTGATTCCTGAAGCGCTGGTGCCTGTGGTGCGCGTCGGCAAAATGGTGCTGAACCGCAACCCGGACAACTTCTTCGCCGAAACCGAGCAGGTCGCCTTCCATCCCGGTCACATCGTTCCCGGCCTGGATTTCACCAACGATCCCCTGCTTCAGGGCCGTCTGTTCTCCTACACCGATACGCAAATCAGCCGTCTTGGCGGGCCTAACTTCCATGAAATTCCGATTAACCGCCCGGTTTGCCCTTACCACAATTTTCAGCGTCAGGGCATGCACCGGATGGACATTGATACCAATCCGGCCAACTACGAGCCGAACTCGATCAATGACAACTGGCCACGGGAAACCCCACCGGCGGCAAAAGGTGGCGGCTTTGAAAGCTATCAGGAGCGCATTGAAGGACATAAAGTGCGCGAACGCAGCCCTTCATTCGGCGAATACTATTCACAGCCGCGACTGTTCTGGAACAGCCAGACTGCCATCGAACAGCAACATATTATTGGCGCGTATTCGTTTGAACTGAGTAAAGTGGCTCGCCCTTACATTCGTGAGCGCGTGCTCGATCATCTGCTGCGCATTAACGTCACGCTGGCGCAGGGCGTTGCCACCAATCTGGGGATTGCGCTCAGCGACGACCAGTTGAATACCGCCGCGCCAAAAGAGGTTAACGGCCTGCAAAAGGATGACAGCCTGAGCCTGTACGCGATCCCGGATGGGGATATCAAAGGCCGCCAGGTGGCGCTGTTAGTCAGCGAGGGCGTCAACGCCGATGATGTGCTGCATATCCTGCAACACCTGAAAACGGCCGGCGTGCATACGAAACTGCTGGCGGCGCACATGGGCCAGGTCAGTGCCGACGATGGATCACAGTTACCCATCGATGCCACCTTTAACGGCCTGCCTTCCCTTACGTTCGACGCCGTGATCGTCCCCAATGGCAACATGGATGCGCTGCTGAAAAGTGGTGATGCACGCTACTTCCTGCTGGAAGCGTACAAGCACCTGAAAGTCATTGGTCTGAGTGGGGAAGCGCGTCGCTTTAAAGCGCAGTTTGACCTGGATGAGAATCAGCAGGAAGACGGCATCGTGGAAGCCGACAATGCTGAAATCGCGCTGATGAATGATTTCACGGCGGCCATGGCCGAACACCGTGTCTGGTCACGTAGCCAAAAGGCGGAAACCATCCCGGCCTGATGGCGCGTCAGCCAGGCTCTCGGGTCTGGCTGACGTTATCGTGACAACGTCACATAAATTCACCTGTTTGACCGCGAAACCGCTGTTTACGGCGGTTTTTTTGTGCATAACGGCACAGGGTTTTATCTGATTTTCCATGAAATTCAGCGAAAACCAGGGCGGGCCCGATGGCGGTGCGTATCAGCCTCGCTGAGGAATAAATCGTGTACAAAGGCGGACACGCGCAGTAAATGCGGCAACGTAGTCTATGATTAGGGCTTAAGCATGGTGTGAATCAGACGCTGCCTGGCGTCTGAAGCGGTATGACACATAACACTTTCTGAATAGTAACGCAGGCAGAGGTGATGAAGGCGTTCCCCTCTCCTGGGTGCCTGATCTCGTTAACAACATTTTCAACCCGTACCCTCGGCTGACCGATAGCGTGAGGGTGCTTATTGCGTACTTTCTGATTAAAGAGGCAACGGAATGGGATCGACAGCATTTTGTAAGAGTTGGGGGGCGGAGTTTCTGGCCGACGGGAGCGTGCGTTTCCGCGTTTGGGCGACCGGCCAGCAGCAGGTCACGCTGCGACTGGGCGGTCAGGATAGTGCCATGACACCCGCCGAAGACGGCTGGTTTGAATATCATGCCAGCGGCATTCAGGCGGGCGCAGCGTACAACTTTGTGCTGAACGATGGCACCGTTATCCCCGATCCCGCCTCACGCGCGCAGCAGGATGATGTCAGTGGACCGTCGCTGGTTATCGATCCGACACACTATCGCTGGCAGAACACCGACTGGCGTGGTCGTCCGTGGCAGGAAAGCGTGGTCTATGAAATGCATATCGGCACGTTTACGGAAGAAGGTACTTTCCAGGCCGCAATTAAAAAACTGCCTTATCTGGCTGAGACCGGCATCACCATGATTGAGGTGTTGCCGGTCTCGCAGTTTGGCGGCCAGCGCGGATGGGGCTACGATGGCGTGCTGCTTTACGCACCGCATGCCGCCTACGGTTCGCCCGACGATTTCAAAGCGTTTATTGATGCCGCGCATGGCTATGGCATTGCAGTTGTACTCGATATCGTGCTTAACCACTTTGGTCCGGACGGAAATTATCTGCCGCTGCTGTCACCCGACTTCTTTCACAAAGATCGCATGACGCCGTGGGGCGCGGGTATTGCCTATGATGTTGACGCCGTTCGCCGCTATATCGCGGAAGCGCCCCTTTTCTGGCTGCAGGAGTATTGTCTGGATGGCCTGCGTTTTGATGCCATCGATCAGATTGAGGATATCGCTGACAAGCACGTGCTGACGGAGATTGCTGAGCGGATCCGGGTGGACATTCCTGACCGCCAGATTCACCTCACCACCGAAGATTGCCGTAACGTCATTTTCCTGCACCCCAGGACGGAAGACGGCGGCGTGCCGCTGTTTACGGCGGAGTGGAATGACGACTTCCATAATGCCGTGCATGTCTTCGCCACCGGTGAAACGCACGCTTACTACAAAGACTTTGCCGATCAGCCTGAAAAACGCGTGGCGCGCGCGCTGGCCGAGGGCTTTGTCTATCAGGGTGAGGTGTCCGTTCAGTCCGGTGAGAAACGCGGTGTAGACAGCACGGGACAGCCGCCTGTGGCCTTTGTTGATTTTATTCAGAACCACGACCAGGTGGGCAACCGTGCGCAGGGCGAAAGGCTGATTTCGCTGGCCGGCGCTGAACGCACACAGGTGCTACTGGCGACATTACTGTTATCACCGCATATCCCGCTGCTGTTTATGGGGGAAGAGTATGGCGAAACCCACCCTTTCCTGTTCTTTACCGATTTTCATGGCGATCTGGCTAAAGCCGTGCGTGAAGGCCGGGCAAAAGAGTTTGAAGGCCATGCCGGTCATGAGGGCGAAAGCGTGCCCGATCCAAACGACGAAGCGACGTTTGTGCGTTCAAAGCTGGACTGGCGCAAGCTGGAAAGTGAGGAAGGCCAACGCTGGCTGACGCTGACCCGGTCACTGCTGGCAATCCGACAGCAGTCCATTGTCCCGCTGCTGGCCACCGCAGGCGGTCACAGCGGTCAGGTGCTGGCGACCGCCGAGGGCTTTGTTGCCGTGAGCTGGACCTTTCCTGCGGGGACACTGTCCATGGCGCTGAACATAGGTGAGCAGGCCCAGCCGCTGCCTGAAATGCCCGGTGAAACCCTCTTTGTCTGGCCGAAAGCGGCCGATCGGTTGCCCCAACATTCCATCGTAGTTCGTCTGGCTGCGGGAGACAGCAAATGAGTATTCCAACCGCTACCTACCGTATTCAGTTTCGTAACGGCATGACGTTTGATCGTGCTGCGGCGCTGGTGCCCTATCTGAAAGACCTGGGCATCAGCCATCTTTATGCCTCGCCCATTTTTACCGCTACAAAGGGATCCACCCACGGCTACGATGTCACCGACGTCAACGCGATCGATCCGGCCATTGGCGGTCGTGCGGGCTTTGATCGTCTGGTCAGCGCCCTGAAAGCCGCCGGACTGGGATTGATTATTGATATCGTACCCAACCACATGGCGGCCTCGCTGGAAAATGGCTGGTGGCGCGACGTCCTTGAGCATGGTCAGGACAGCCGCTATGCACGTTACTTTGATATTGACTGGTCACGGCGCTTAACGCTGCCGTTCCTGGGCGACGATATCGATACCGTGCTGGAAAATGGCGAGCTCAGCGTGAAGCGCGATCCCGATACAGGCAAGCCCGCGCTGGCCTATTTCGAAAGCTATTATCCGCTGACCCCGGCAAGCTGGGAAGGTCGTGAAGCGGCGGTGCTCCAGCTCAGCGGCAAAGGCGACCTGGCGGCACTGCATGAGCAGCAGCCCTGGCGGCTGATGTCGTGGCGCGATGCTGCACACGACCTCTCCTATCGTCGCTTTTTCGAGGTCACCGGTTTAGTGGGCGTGCGGGTGGAAGATCCGGCGGTGTTCGAAGATGCGCACCGGCTTATTCTGAGCCTCGTACACAGCGGTGCGGTTGACGGGCTGCGCATTGACCACGTTGACGGGCTGGCCGATCCCAAAGGCTATCTGGAGCAGCTCCGCCAGGCCGCCGGGCCAGATTGTTATCTCACCGTTGAGAAAATCCTGGGCGCCGGAGAACACCTTCCGGCCGACTGGCCCATCTCAGGCACCACGGGCTATGAATTTATCAGCGCGTTGTCTCATGTGCTGGTGGATAATAAAACGCTTGGATCACTGCGTCAGGCCTGGGAAGACGTCAGCGGCGCTGACGTGCAGATGGAAGAGGAACTGCGTAAAGCGAAATGCCTGATGGCAGACCGTAACTTTGCCGGCGAGTTTTCACGTCTGCTGCAGCTGGCCACGGCTATTGCCGAAGATGAACACGTCGCCGTGCGCCCGGACGATCTGCGCAACGCGCTGCGTGAGCTGCTGGTGGCGTTTCCGGTTTATCGTACCTATGGCAATACGCAGGGCCTGACCGCCGATGACCAGCAACGGTTGCAGGCGGTCGCCGCAGACGTCAAGGCATCAGCCCATGCACCGGACAGCCACGCGCTGGATTTCCTGCTGCGCATTATGCAGGGTGATGTGGCGCATGCGGTGACCGGGCAGGCAGACAGCTTCCGTACACGTTTCCAGCAACTGACCGGCCCGCTGATGGCGAAATCCATCGAAGACACGCTGTTTTATCGTCAAAACATGGCGCTGGCGTTGAATGAAGTGGGCGCAGAACCGCTGCAGGCGCAGTTTTCATCGGCGCAGTTTCATGAGGAAATGCAGGACCGCCTTGCGCGCCAGCCCGATGCTCTTTCCGCCAGTTCAACCCATGATACCAAGCGTGGCGAAGATGCCCGTGCCCGTCTCTATACCCTGACAGAAGCACCGCAGAAGTGGGCAGCCTGCGTCGCGCGCTGGCGTGAGCTGAATCGCCCGGCGGTCCGCTCGCTTGCGGAGGGTCCGGCACCCGAAGCCACCGTGGAATGGCTACTCTTTCAGGCACTGGCGGGCGTCTGGCCGCCGACGTTGCAACCGGATGATCGGGCCGGACTGGCCGCCCTGGCCGAGCGCTTTGCCGGCTACGTTGAAAAAGCCCTGCGTGAAGCCAAGCTGCGTACCGACTGGACGGAGAACAATACGGATTACGAACAGGCGGTACTGGATTACGCTCATCATCTGCTCTCCCCTGATAATCAGGCTTTTCTGCAGGATTTTGTCGCCGCATTACAGCCGTTTATTCAGGCCGGGCTGATAAACAGTCTGAGCCAGCGAATCATCAAACTTACCGCACCCGGCGTGCCGGATATTTATCAGGGAAGTGAAGCGCTGGACTTCAGCCTGGTCGATCCGGACAACCGGCGTGAGCCCGATTACGCGGCGCTGGACAAGATGCTGCATGCTGGCATCACCGCGCTGCCCGATACGCCTGAGGGCTGGCTCAGTGGTCACGTGAACCAGTATGCCACGCAGGCATTGCTGAACGCCCGGCAGTCGCACCCCGCGCTGTTTGCCCGGGGCGCGTACCTGCCGCTGACGGCACAGGGCGCCCATGAGGACGCGCTGCTGGCGTTTGCCCGCACGCAGGGTGACGAGGCGATTATCGTGATTACGCCGCGATTGATTTTTAACACGCTACAGACGCTGACGTCCCCGCCTGCCGGACGCTGGGATGACACCGCGATCCCGCTGCCTGAGGCGCTGGCGCATCGACGCTACCGCGATCTGCTGAGCGGCGAGGAAATCACCCTGACCGACCATATTGCGCTGGACAGGTTAAATAACTTTTGGGCACTGGCACTGTTAGCTTGCTAGAAACAGGCTGGTACAAGGACTAAAACGCCGTTACTGGGTTCGTTAATTGAGAGGGACAGATGTCAAATCATCGTTTTGAAATTACGTCGGGATCGGCCCATCAGCTTGGGGCAAATTATGATGGGCAAGGCGTCAACTTTGCGCTGTTTTCTGCGCATGCAGAACGCGTAGAGCTGTGTCTTTATGATCCCAGCGGCAAGCAGGAGATCGCCCGTCTGGAGCTGCCAGAGTTTACGCATGAGATCTGGCACGGTTACGTGCCGGGTTTACAGCCAGGTGCGCTTTATGGCTACCGGGTGTATGGCCCTTACGACCCGGAAAACGGTCACCGATTCAACCCTAACAAATTACTCGTCGATCCGTATGCGCGCGAACTGGCCGGCGATATTGCCTGGAATGAGGCGCACTTCGCATATGATTTGTATCACGACGATAAAGATTTGACGTTTGACGATCGCGACAGTGCGCCTTTTACGCCGAAATGTCGCGTCATCGATCCGAACGAATTTGACTGGCAGGATCAGAACCGGCCGCAGATTCCCTGGTCAGAAACCATCGTTTATGAAACCCATGTGAAAGGCTTCACCCAACTGAACATGGCGTTACCCCCGGAGGTGCGCGGCACCTACGACGGCATGAGCCATCAGTCGACGGTGGGCTATATCAAAAGTCTGGGCATTACGTCAATCGAGTTGCTGCCGGTGCACTGGTTTCCCGACGATCAACACCTGCTGGATAAAGGGCTGAAAAACTTCTGGGGCTATAACTCACTGAACTTTTTTGCCCCGGCCACACGCTATTTCGGCCCGCGTGGTATTCAGGGATTCCGCGATATGGTGCGCGCCTTCCATGATGCCGGTATCGAAGTGATTCTGGACGTGGTTTATAACCACACGGCCGAGGGCAATGAGCTCGGTCCAACCCTGTCGTTTAAAGGCATCGATAACTTCTCCTACTACCGTACATTACCGGACCAGCATCGTTACTACATTAACGACACCGGAACCGGTAACACGGTCAACACCTCGCATCCACGTGTGTTGCAGATGGTCACGGACTCCTTGCGCTACTGGGCAGAATCCATGCATATCGACGGCTTCCGCTTCGATCTGGGTACAATTCTGGGACGTGAACCGGAAGGCTTCGATCCACGCGGCGGCTTCTTCGACGCCATTACTCAGGATCCGCTGCTTTCCCGATTAAAACTGATCGGGGAACCGTGGGACATTGGTCCGGGTGGGTATCAGGTCGGTGGTTTCCCGCCGGGCTGGGCGGAATGGAACGATCAGTATCGCGATACGGTGCGTGATTACTGGAAAGGCAATAATGTCTCTACCGACTTTGCGGCGCGGTTGCTTGGCTCCGGCGATCTGTATGACCAGCGCGGTCGCCGCCCCTGGGCCAGCGTCAATTTTATCACGGCGCATGATGGCTTCACGCTGAACGACCTGGTGTCGTACAACGAGAAGCATAATGCCGACAATGGTGAAGACAATAACGACGGGCATAACGATAACCGTTCGTACAATTATGGCGTTGAGGGGCCGACGGATGACGAAGGCATCAATGCCGTCCGTGAGCGTCAGAAGCGTAACTTCCTGGCCACCCTGTTTTTCTCGCACGGTACGCCCATGCTGCTGGCAGGCGATGAGTTTGGCCGTAGCCAGATGGGCAACAATAACGGCTATTGTCAGGACAGTGAAATTTCCTGGGTTCACTGGGACAATCTGCCCCCTTCCGCCGAAGCGTTACGCGAATTTACCCGTCACATTATCGCCTTACGTAAAACCCAGCCGTTATTGCGGCGCGAAAGCTGGCGCGATGGCATGGAAATTAAATGGTTCAATGCGGGCGGCGGTCTGCAACAGGCTGAACAGTGGGATGAAGGCTCAACCCTTGGCGTTTATATCGGTCGGCCCGACCTGCAGAATCAGGAAGGAATCTGGTATGACGTGCTGATGTTAATTAATCCTTTCGAGGGTAATGTGCCCTTCCGTATTCCGCAGTTCGGTGACGGCGGCTGGGTGCTGGAACTGACCACCAGCGATGTGGATAAACGCGGTCTGGTGATTACCAAGGAAAAGGACTTCGAACTGGAAGGCCGCAGTATGGCGCTGTTCAGAAGGCCTTAGGCCGGCGTTAGCGCAACGCGTACCGCGATTGCTCAGGTTAAACTCTGCGCATCCGGACGCGCTGCGCTTGACCTGAGCCTGGTGGCTGCCAGGCTTAAACGCGTATCAACAGAAAAGCAACGCCATTAAGGAGGCAACATGTCCAGATTTACAGGAAAAATCGTTGTAGTGACAGGCGCCGGATCAGGAATTGGCGCAGCGAGTGCAAAACGCTTTGCGGAGGAAGGCGCGTCTGTTGTGCTGGTGGGACGTACCCGGGATAAACTGGAAAAGGTCGCGGCACAACTGTCGGGTCAGGACCATATGGTTGCCGATTGTGATGTCGCTGAAGCCGACCAGGTTCAGGCCCTGGCAAGCCGCGTTGAAGAAAAATATGGCCGCGTTGATGTGCTGGTGAATAACGCCGGGATCATCGTGCAGGGCCGCATTCACGAGATTGAACTCGCTGACTGGAAAAAGCTGATGAGCGTTGATCTCGACGGCGTCTTCCACTGCGTGCACTATTTTATGCCTGCCCTGCTGAAAACCCGGGGCAACGTCGTGAACATTTCGTCAGTATCAGGCCTGGGCGGCGACTGGGGCATGAGTGTGTATAACGCGGCGAAAGGCGCAATCACCAATTTTACCCGCTCACTGGCGATGGACTACGGCACCGATGGCGTGCGGGTCAACGCCATTTGTCCTGGCTTTACGTTTACCGACCTGACCGAAGGCGTTAAGAACGATCAGGCACTGCTTGAACGCTTCTACGACCGTATTCCGCTACGTCGCGCCGGAGAGCCGGAAGATATCGCTGATGCGATTGCGTTTATTGCCAGCGACGACGCCTGCTACATTACCGGGGCGAATCTGCCTGTCGATGGCGGCCTGACCGCCTCAAACGGTCAGCCTAAACAGGCTTAACCGACTTAAGCAGCTGTTCGCAGCTGCTTTTTTATTGACTGCACGACAGCGCCGCTGCCCGTTATTTCACGGGCTCAGCAATCGCCATTTCAACTTCTGACACGTCGGGCTGACCGGCGCCCTCCGCCTTCTGACATCATAGTCCCTGCTTTATCACTCAGCCTTATTCAGGATGATTTTGGCGTATGTCGTGTCGGCAGCGGACGGCCACGGGAAGTGAGACGGTTGCCGGCTGTGGGACAGACATAGTGGCTCAGACAGACCGTACACAGAATCGCTTCGGGATGATGGATTTTTGCCACTGTCAGCGCTTGCTGACGGCTATACAGTGAACCAATAAATTCCCGGCCACGGCTGTTATAAAGATGAACACAGCCTTCTTTATGAATGATCCATCCGCTTCTGTTGTATGGACACACATAATAGTAGCTTGATTTAAGCATGGTACTGCCCCCGGTGGTTGCTGTATCAATCAGGTGAGAAAAAGCAAAATATGATTTTATTTAATAATGTAGCGTCATTAACACTAGCTGAGAATTATGCCTAAAACTACGCAGGCAATTATAAAACGGTGGTTTTGAGATTTATTCGCAACCCATCTTCGCCCTTCCGTTAATGTTGTATCAGCATCCTGTTTTACAAAACGGTTTATACGGAAAGTTCGGTTCGCCGTCTTAATCATTACGTTCAGCCTTATCGTCTGGCCTCCCGCTAAGAAAATCATACCAAATCAAGGCACTACCCTTTTTAAATCCCGTGCAGGAGAAGATGAAAGAGAAAATTTGATTACCTCGCGTAACCTGACTGCTGAGGCAGAGAAACCGCTTTATTAACCGTTCATAAACTGCAAAAAAGACACCAGGATTTCCTCGCCGGACGTCGAAGTACTGATATAATGGAAACGATGCGATACCACGCTGGTAAAGAAAAAACCAGAGCAAATCGGTTGATGCCCGACAGCGTGATCTGAACGCTATTAACCCGTCTGTGACAACGGAACCTCACAGGTAAGCACCCTCCTTGCGCCATGCTGGAAACGCCTGGCTCAAACACATTTTGCAACGGCATTCACGCAGGCTCGGGGCCGCCCGGTCTGGGTTTTGGCAATGTGTGCGGTAAAAAGAACAAGAATCTGGAAGACGTTATGTTGTCGACAATTATCTATCGCAGTCACATCGCTGATCATGTTCCACTGAAAATGCTGGAAGGCCTGGTCGCTAAAGCCAATAAAATTAATGAGTCATCAAGCGTTACCGGCATCTTATTATTTAATGGCACCCATTTTTTTCAGGTTCTTGAAGGTCCAGAGAATGATGTACTGGCGGTTTACGAACGTATCTGCCGTGATACCAGCCATCATAATATTGTGGAATTAATGCGGGATTATGCGCCTTCCCGCCGTTTCGGTAACGTGGGCATGGAGCTGTTTGATCTGCGTGAATACGATAAAACCACTGTGCTTAATGCCGTGCTTGAAAAAGGCACAACCAAATATCAGCTGACCTATGAAGACAGAGCGCTTAAATTTTTGCGCACCTTTGTCGAAGCACGGGAAAAAGAGAATTATTTTGAAATTCCCTCAGCGGAAAGCTGGGATTTTATCAGTGATGATGAGGAAGTGCGCGAAGGTGACGACGCGCTGATTAATCACGAAGGCGTCAATTTTGCCTTTCAGGCGATTATCGATCCCCTTGCACGTAAAATCGTCTCGCTGGAAGCCCTGCTTCGGGGCTCGCAGGGCGAAACACAACAGGATTACTTTTCACGCCTCCCGCCGGAGAACATCTACCGCGACGATCTGCAGTCCAAACGCATCGCTTTTGCACAGGCGAAGGCGCTGGGGATAGACGGCATTATGCTGTCAGTCAACCTGTTGCCCATGTCGCTGGTGCTGGTGCCGGATGCCGTAACGTTTCTGCTTACTGAAATCTACGCCCACGATTTGGTTCCTGAGCAGATCGTGGTCGAGTTTACCGAAAATGAAATCATTTCCCGTCCTGACGACTTTGCAGCGGCGCTGAAACAGCTCAAAGCAGCGGGCATCAGCGTGGCACTGGATGATTTTGGCGCGGGCTATGCCGGGCTATCCTTACTGACGCAGATTCAGCCCGACAAAATAAAAATTGATCGCAGCATTATCAGCAATGTGCATAAAAGCGGCCCGAAGCAGGCTATTGTGCACGCTATTTTAGCCTGTTGTTCGTCACTGGAAATTACCGTGATTGCAGAGGGCATTGAACAGCCCGAAGAATGGATGTGGCTGGAAGCGGCCGGCGTTTCACAATTCCAGGGGTTTCTTTTCTCCTGGCCGAAAGTCAACGGCGTCTCCTCTGTTACCTGGCCCGAGTTAAAATAAGACGGTTATCCGCAGGAAAGTGAATTTTTCGTTCTTCCTTGCCGGACTGAAAACGCGCTGCTAAATATTAGAAGCGCGTTTCAGATTGTGTCATCGCATTGCAATAGTCGACGTGCACGCTGTTTTTAAATTATCAAAGATGTTAAGCAGTCAGATGTTCAGTGTTAAAGGCCGAAGTCACGCGCCGTCTTAAGGCGCGCCCCACAGGTACAGCATTTGAGGAACTGAATGAAGCAAATCATCCGCGGTGATAAAGAACCCGTCCATATCGTAGCCGCCTCGCGCGCGCTTGAAGCCCATATGTCCCGCTATGGTGAGGGAAACAAATACCATCCGGTTATCTATTCAATTGCCTATCGCAGCAAATACTACCAGGTTGAAGTCATTACACGACGTGAAACGATCGTCGCCACCGTCATTACCGGCGTGCGTAAACTGACGCACCTGCCCGGCGTGGCCTGATGCTGTTTTACGCGCCTTCTGCTCAGGGGACAAACCTGTCCCCTTTCTCTCAGCGGTAAAAGCGCGGATTCGCCGGATAAATCGCCCCGATGATGCTTTTCTCCCGCGCCCCGGTCACCGCAGGTAAATTGCCCGGCAAACCAGACAGTGTGCGGTAAGCCAGCCAGGCAAATGCCAGCGCTTCCATGTCGTCACCATTAATCCCGACGGTATCGGTTGTCGTGACTTCTGTTCCGGCCAGATGCGCCGCCAGGCGGGCCATCAGCAACGGATTTCGGCTGCCGCCCCCGCATACCAGCAACCGATCGCAGCCATCATTGAGTTGCACCTGTTGCGCAATGGTCACGGCGGTGAACTCGTTTAGCGTGGCCTGTACATCCTGAGCAGCGATGCCGGGAAAGTGGCGCAAATGCTGTTCAAGCCAGCCCAGATTAAACAGTTCGCGTCCGGTACTTTTGGGCGGCACCCGCGCCAGCCAGGGTTCACGCAGTAGCGCTTCGAGTAATGCAGGACTGACCTTACCGCTTCGCGCCCAGTTCGCGTCCTTATCATAGGCTTTCCCCTGATTACGCCATATCCATGCGTCCAGCAGCATATTGCCCGGCCCGGTATCAAAGCCGCGCACGGGCTGCCCCGGAATCAGCAGGGAGAGATTGGCAATACCGCCGATATTCAGCACCATGCGCCGTTCCGTGGCATCCATTAACAGGGCCTGATGAAAGGCAGGCACCAGCGGCGCGCCTTGCCCACCCAGCGCCATATCGCGCCGACGGAAATCCCCGACAACCGTCACGCCTGTTGCCGCCACTATCTGGTTGTTATCGCCAATTTGTAAGGTATTGGGTGCCGCGCTGTGCGGCTCATGCCATACCGTTTGACCGTGACAGCCAATCGCCACCACATCGCTCATCTCCAGCGCCTCGCGCTGCATAAGCGTCAGTACTGCGTCAGCGAATAGCTGGCCCAGTCGCGTGTCCAGTTGCCCCAGTTGCGACAACGTCACTGCCTGGCCCTGACAAATCGCCAGAATGCTCTGGCGCAGATCGGGCGGCATGGGATGGCAGTAGCTCGCCTGCTGCGCCACCATATTTTCGTCGATGGCGGCCAGCACGACATCGACCCCATCAAGGCTGGTACCCGACATCACGCCAATGTAGCGTCCTGATTTCATAGCCGTTCCTTTCATCGGGATGAAAAAGTGAATACGCTGCCTGTAGCCTGACAAAATATCGGCCCTGAATCCACGATTACTTTGTTTTAAATCAATAAACTGTCTGGTGGTTAACGTCCCGGGTATTTTTATGATTGATTGAATCATTGTTAAAAATTTGCGGTCTATGCTGTCGACAGCCATGTTTTATTCCGCAGAAGGTTAATTCGCCAGTTTTCTGTCTTATACTGTTTACAGGATTTCGCGATAGAGATGGCGCATTCTTGAATAAAGGAGTTTCAAATGATTAAGCGTTTAATTGTGGTCGCTTTGACTGGTGCGATGCTGGCGGGCTGTAGCAATACCGATACGTTATCGGGCGATACCTACAGTGCCAGTGAGGCCAAGCAGGTACAAAGTGTTTCTTACGGTACCTTAGTCTCAGTTCGCCCGGTTAAAATCCAGGGTGGAGACGACAGCAACATCATTGGGGCCATTGGCGGCGCCGTACTGGGTGGATTCCTGGGTAATACCATCGGCGGTGGTGCAGGACGTAGCTTGGCAACAGCGGGAGGCGCGGTGCTGGGTGGCGTTGCAGGTCAGGGCGTACAAGGCGCAATGAACAAAACTGACGGCGTTGAGCTGGAAATCCGTAAGGATGACGGCAACACCATTATGGTGGTGCAGAAACAGGCAGCCAGCCGTTACTCAGTCGGACAACGTGTTGCGTTGGCCACCGACGGTAGTCAGGTTACCGTTTCTCCGCGTTAACGCAGTGACCAACCGACGCCGGTGCCGGTCGCACTGCGCGTCGGTCTTATTTCTCTTTGTTTTGCAGTTCGAGAATATTCTTTTCAAGACGCGCAATCAGCGTCACCATCTGGTTGATTTCGTCGCGGCTGATACCGGAGAGAATGTCATCCCGGGTAATATCAATCACGTGTTCAACCTGCTGAATGACTGGTTCTGCCTGTTGTGTCAGCTTAATGCGTTTGGCCCGGCGATCGTGGGCGCAAGTGGTCCGGGTAATCAGCCCTTTCTCCTCAAGTTGATCCAGGGTTCTGACCAGAGAAGGCTGCTCGATACCAATGGCTTTCGCTAACTGGATTTGCGACTGCTCAGGCGGCAGTTGATGGATATTGTGCAGTGTTACCCAGTGCGTTTGAGTCAGCTCTAACGGCTTCAAACGTTGATCAATCAGTGCTCGCCAGATTCGCACCAGCCTGGACAGATCCGTGCCGAGAGGGGTATCCATGCTATCTCCTTATAATGTATGTACGCAGCTATCAAGCTGCATTGTATAGCATTTTGCAAGCCCGAAGTTTAAATTACAAATAACCAAGTGAACAGTTTCGGCTGAAATTGTTTCACGCACAGGTTCCAGGATACTGCACTGCAATGGATATCATTCGCCAAGGATTTTTCAGCATCAGCCCGCTTTCCGAATTGATTTTCGGCGCCTCACTCTATTTCCCTCCCCTGTTTAAAGCGGTGCTGGCCGGTTTTGTTATCTGGTTATTTATCCACCCGCTTCTGCGCGGCTGGCTTGCGTCGGGTGAGGTCTGGCATCCCACCCTGTTCGATCTCTCGCTGTTTGTGTTGTGTGTAACAGGCGCACTCTGGTTAATGGCGCACGGATGAAAAAGATGAACCTTTCAGGATTAAAGTACTTTTCTACGTTGATTGTTTTCACGCTGGCGCTTCTCAGCGCTTGGTGGGCCTGGAACTACTACATGCAGTCACCGTGGACGCGCGACGGCAAAGTACGTGCCGAGCTGGTCACGATCACCCCGCAAATTTCGGGACGGATCACGGCACTGAACGTGGTCGATAATCAGTTTGTACATAAAGGGGATCGGTTACTGACGCTGGATCCTGTGCCCTGGCAAATCGCTCTGCATAAAGCCGACGCACAGCTGAGCCAGGCGCAGGCCGATATGGCGAAAGCCCAAAATGAATTCAACCGGCGCAGTAAACTGCCGCGCAATACCATCTCGGGCGAAGATCTGGATGTCGCCCGACTGAATGCAGCGGCGGCGCAGGCCAATGTCAAGGCCGCGCAGGCCGCGCGTGAACAGGCCGCATGGAATTTACAGCAAACCACCGTGAACGCCCCCACGGACGGTTGGGTCAGCAATCTGACACTACGTCCCGGCAATTTCGCCACGGCTGGCACTCCGCTTTTTGCGCTGGTGGACAGTCACGCTTTTTATGTCGTGGGCTACTTTGAAGAGACCAAATTGCGCCATATTCGTCCGGGTGCGGCCGCTCAGGTGACGCTCTACAGTACGGGCCGGCAGTTATCCGGTCAGGTTGAGAGCATAGGGCGCGCGATTTACGATCAGAGTCTGGACGCCGACAGTGGGCTGCTGCCCGATATCAAACCGAACGTGCCCTGGGTGCGCCTTGCTCAACGTGTTCCTGTACGCATTCGTCTCGCTGCTCTCCCGGATAACGCTCTGTTAATCGCCGGTACGACCTGCACGATTACGATACAGCCATGAACCTCAACGGACTGGCCTGGCAAAACCTGCCCTGGCTGAAAGCGGACAGCAATCAGTGGCGTTATGCTCTGCGTAACGCGGCTGCCATGTGCCTGGCCCTGAGCATTGCCTATGGACTGGATCTTAACGAACCCTACTGGGCCATGACCTCCGCTGCGGTGGTAAGCTTCCCGACAATCGGCGGTGTGATCAGTAAGAGTCTGGGACGTATTGTTGGAAGCCTGCTGGGGGCAACGGCCGCCTTGCTGATTGCGGGCCATACGCTTAATGAACCCTGGCTGTTTGCCTTTTTTATCGCAGGCTGGCTGGCGCTGTGTACCTGGGTGGCCAACCACTATCAAAATAATGTCGCCTATGGGTTTTCGCTGGCCGGGTACACTGCGGCGATCATTGCCTTCAGCTGTGTCAATCTGACCGATATCAGTGGCCTGTGGGACATTGCCCAGGCGCGCGTCTGTGAGGTGATTTCCGGGCTGCTCTGTGCGGGTTTAATGATGATGATCCTGCCCAGTACGTCAGACGGTGAAGCCCTGATCACCGCCCTGAAGCAGATGCACACGCGTCTGCTGGATCACGCCACGCTGCTCTTGCAGGACACCCGGAACGACGAGATCCGTCACGCTCACGAAGCGGTGATTGGCCAGATCCTGACCATGAATTTATTGCGTATCCAGGCATTCTGGAGCCATTACCGCTTTCGTCGCCAAAATAACGTCCTGAACTATATCCTGCATCAGCAGCTTCGTCTGACCAGCGTCCTGTCCAGCCTGCGGCGCATGCTGCTGAACTGGCCAGACGCGCCGGAAGCGCTGTATCTGGCCTTAACACGCATTACGCAGGAGCTGGCAAAACCGGACTGTGATAAGTACCGGCTGGCAGCCTTGTTACGCAGCATCACCCCTGCCAGCGATGGTGATTACCGGCAACGGGCGTTTTGTCAGCGGCTGCGCTACTTCTGCTGGATGTACCTCAATGTGTTGCGCTGGATAAGGCAGCTGGAACAGGCTGATGCCGATACCCGCTTTCAGCCGCCCGCAGTGTCTGCGCTGGCCAGCGAAAGTGACAGCGCCGAAGCCGGCTGGAGTGCGCTACGAACATTCAGCATCATCGTGGCAGGCTGCGCATTCTGGATCGCGACACAATGGACCTCGGGTGCCTCGGCCCTGACGTTTACGGCGATTGCCTGTGTCCTTTACGCCTCGGCCCCTTCGCCCACAGGCAGCATTACGCTGTTACTGAAAACGTTGCTCTGGCTGTTTGCTTTTAGCGTGCTGTTTAAATTTGGTGTGATGGTGCAGTTTAATCAGCTGTGGCAACTGCTGGCCATCCTGTTTCCGCTGCTGCTGACGCTACAACTGTTCCGGGTACAGCAGAAACAGCGGGCGGCGATGTGGGGCCAGTTTATTGTTTTTCTGGGGTCGTTTCTGGCCGTCACCAATCCGCCCGACTGGGATTATCAGGGGTTCGTGAACGATAACATAGCGAAAGTCTGCGGTGTGCTGCTGGCCTGGCTGGCTTTCCAGATCCTGCGGCCCAGCTCCGATTCACGCCGCAGCCGTCGCCATATCCAGGCGTTGAGGCTGGCGTTTCTGGATCAGCTTCGTCAGCATCCACACCGGGATCAGAACCGTTTTGAGTCGCTGATTTATCATAAAATTGGTCAACTCAGTAACAGTAAAGATGAAACGGCGCGCGTCTGGCTACTGCGTTGGGGCGTCGTTCTGCTTAACTGTTCCCATCTCGTCTGGCAACTGCGTGTCTGGCAAACAGACACCCCGATACTGAACCAGTACCGGAGCGAAGCATTGCACAATCTGCAGAATATTATGAGCTTACACGGTGTGCAGCATCGCCACCTGGACACCGCGCTGGACGCGCTTCAGGGCCTCACAGAAGAGGCGCTTAGTGTCAACAGTGCCGACGCCGGCACCCTGGCCGGCCTGCTGTGGCGGTTGCGCTGTTCACTGGCGCAGCTGAAACAGGCGATTCCCGACTGATTACTGGCAATACTGCTGGTGCTGCCGGTTAAAATCATCCTGAAGTTGCTGAACGGTTTTTTGCCCTTCGAACCGGGTTTTATCGGCTTCGGAAACAGGCTCAATCACCAGGGCTTTTTCGTCGGGTGAATAGATAAAACGCCGGTAAATCATCGACCCCGTAAAACTTTTGCCCAGGATGCCACCACAAATCATTGTCGTGTTGTGCCGGTAAATGGTGGTATCCGTGAAATTGGTTTCCGTGGCGCTGCGCAGAACATTCTGGCAATGCTGCGCTTCAAGCTTTTGCCGCACATCCCGACTGAGCCGTTCACGGCCCTTCGCAATCTCTTCGCAGCGAAGGCGTGCTGAACTGGTATCAATGGTGCGCTGCAGTTCACGTCCTGTTTCTGTGATCAGTTGCGTATCATTGGGTTTATCGCATCCTGCCAGCAACAGACACAGTAGCCAGGCGCCCTTCCATTTCATTTGCACTGCTCCTCAGTTTGTCAGGCTTTATAACGGGAATCAGTATCATAGGGGGGAATAAGACGATGATGCTACAACAAATTGTCAACAAGCGAAAAGCCGTGATGGCGGCAAAATCTGCCGCCATCAGCGACACACAGCGTCAGATAACACCGCAGGCAAACCGTGCCCCGCCACCGCCCAAAGGTTGTGGGTGATCCGCATGGTTATCCCCGCCCACATGCACCATCAACGCTTTGCCTTTCACCTCGCTCAGCGTTTTAATGCGCGGTGCCAGCACCGGATAGGTGGCTTTACCCTGCGCATCGACATAGAGCGCAGGCAGGTCGCCTAAATGGCCCTCAGCATAGGGCCCCAGGTGCTTGCCGGTGTTCGCCGGATCAAGATGCCCCCCTGCCGCCCCCGCGGCCACCCTTTTTCCTTCCGATTCGCCGGGTTCACAACTGCCTTTCGCATGGACATGAAAACCGTGAATGCCCGGCTTCAGTCCTTCCAGCATGGGCGTCAGTTGCAAACCGTATTGCGTCTCTTCAATATTTACCGTGCCGATGGCATTGCCGATTCCCTGCGCCGAAACGGCATGAATTGTCACCTGTTCGCTGGCCGCCTGCGCGGCACCGCAGGCTAACAGCGTCGCTATCGCAATTGCGTTCACTTTCATTGTGGCTCCTTTTTGCTCTGGGGTTCAGCTTAAGCCTGGCCCCGTAGCGCAAAGATTGCCGCAAATTGACGAATGTTTACGCTCAGGGCACGTCATAGCCCAGTGCGGCTTTGCGGATGCGGAACCACTGCTGCCGACTGAGCGTCAGCCCGGCCGCCCCTGCCGCTTCTGTAATGCGATGGGTTTTGCCTGACCCGATGATGGGCAAGGGTTTACTCGGCAGACGCATCACCCAGGCATAGACGACCTGCTCAAGGCTTGATGCCCCGATCTCCTGACGAATGGCTTCCAGCTCGTCGCGCAGCGGCTGAAAATGCGGATCGCTGAACAGACGTCCGCCCCCCAGGCACGACCAGGCCATTGGGCGCAAACGCTGCTGCTGGCAGTGATCCAGCGATCCATCAAGCAGAACATGTTGCTGAACGGGTGAGATCTCAAGCTGGTTGGTCACGAGGCTAAACGGCAAACGAGACTGCAGCAGGGCAAACTGCGAGGGGGTAAAATTGGACACGCCAAAATGCAACACTTTGCCTGCCTGATGCAGGTGCAGAAAGGCTTCGGCAACCTCATCGGCCGCCATGAGCGGGTCGGGGCGATGAATCAACAGCAGATCAAGGCGATCGGTATTGAAATGTCCCAGCGAGCGTTCGGCACTGGCCACAATATGCGCTTTTTCCGTAATGTAATGGCCAATCTGGTGTTCAGGTTTTGCGCGGGTCGCGATACCGCACTTGGTGACGATCTGCAGCCGATCACGTAATCCCGGGGCCTGTCTGAGCGCCTCACCAAATGCGGCCTCACAGCGGTAATCACCATAAATGTCGGCATGATCGACCGTCGAAATGCCCAGTGAAAGATGGTGCTCAATAAACCCCACCAGCTGCTGTGGTGTCATGCCCCATTCCATCAAACGCCAATAGCCCATAATCAGCGGTGAAAAGTCGGGGCCCTGTGGCGCGATGGCTTGCGGTTGTAACATAGTGTTCTCCCTGTGGCCTTGAGGCTGGATGTGTGTCAGGGAGTATAACGGAAATCACCATGCGGTCAGAATAAGGTGGGTTGTTGCGGTTCCTGCGGTTCTTCTTTGTGCTGCTGACGTAACAGGCGCAAACGGCGCTGGTGGCAGAGGCGGAGCACCTCACGCTTTTGACTGTCGCTGTATTGCAGCCAGTTAAAACGTTCCTCACGGCTACGCAGGCAGCCTTTGCAGTAGCCACGTGAATCGGTTTCGCAAATACGCCGGCATGGACTGGGTACCGGAAAAAACTCAAGCTGCTCTGCCACAACGGCCTCTACTGAAACGGTGATACGTCTATTGAAGCCAGAGCCCGACATTTGTGCAAGAAATAATCATAACTTGAACAATTTATTCACTCTAAATCGCTTTCAATTTAACACTGCGTGCCTGGCGCGCGATAAAAGTTTGCATTAGACCGATTGGTCTACCAGGATGACCCCCATGAATAAGATGCCGCAACGTAATGAAACCCGGGAACACCTGCTGACGACAGGCGAATCGCTTTGCCTGCAACGGGGCTTTACCGGCATGGGCCTGAGCCAGCTACTGGATCAGGCGCAGATCCCTAAGGGATCGTTTTATTACTATTTTCCCTCTAAAGAAGCCTTTGGCGTGGCGTTGCTTGAGCGGTACTTTGTCCGTTACCTGCAGAACCTTGAGCAGCAGCTCTTCCAGCCTGCGGGATCGGCGGGTGAGCGATTACTGGCCCATTTTCGCCATGCGCTCGATCTGTTTGAACGGCAGGGCAATATTGTGGGCTGCCTGAGCGTAAAATTATCAGCCGAAGTCTGCGACCTGTCAGAGCCTATGCGCATAGCCTTGCAGCAGGGAGCCAGCTACGTTATCGCCGCCTATGTTAAGGCGCTGACGCAGGCACAGCACGAAGAGGATTTATCTCTGCCCTCGCCTCCGGAGCAACTGGCTGAACTGCTGTATGTTCTCTGGCTGGGTGCGAGTTTACAGAGCAAGCTATCCCGTAATGCACAGCCTATGCGGCTGGCCTTAATTACCATCGAACAGTGGCTAACAAAACCGCTGGTTTAAAAAAACCACCATTTGTAGACGACCGGTCTACTTGAAAGGAGTTGTTATGGCGAGTACTCAGTTGTTTCGTCCGTTAAAAGTGGGCGCAATTACCGTTCCTCATCGTGTCTTTATGGCCCCACTGACACGTTTACGTAGCATCGAACCCGGCGATATCCCGACGCCGTTGATGGCCGAATACTATCGCCAACGTGCGGGTGCGGGGTTAATTATCACTGAAGCGACTCAGGTCTCCTTCCAGGCGAAAGGTTATGCGGGCGCGCCAGGCCTGCACACGCAGGAACAAATTGCCGCGTGGAAAGTCATCAATGAAGGCATTCATCAGGCAGGCGGCCACAGCGCAGTCCAGCTTTGGCACACCGGCCGCATTTCACATAACAGCGTTCAGCCTGAAGGTAAGGCACCGGTTGCACCGTCCGCCATTCCGGCAGGCACCCGCACCTCATTGCGTGCTGAAGACGGTAGCGTGTATCGCGAAGATACCTCGATGCCGCGCGAGCTGAGCGTCAGTGAAATCCAGCAGATTGTGGCGGATTTTGGTCAGGCAGCCGCCAATGCGCGTGAAGCTGATTTCGACCTGCTGGAACTGCACTCTGCTCATGGTTATCTGATGCATCAGTTCCTGTCGCCGTCGTCTAACCATCGTACCGATGCCTACGGCGGCAGCGTGGAAAACCGTGGCCGTTTTGCGCTGGAGGTCGTCGATGCCGCCATTGCTAACTGGTCCGCAGACCGCGTAGGTATTCGCGTGTCGCCTGTTGGCAGTTTCCAGAACCTGGATAACGGTCCGAACGAAGAAGAAGATGCGCTGTGGTTTATCGCTGAGCTGGCAAAACGCAACATCGCTTATCTGCACATGTCCGAACCGGACTGGGCAGGCGGCACGCCTTACAGCGATGCGTTCCGCCAGAAAGTGCGGGATACCTTCCCGGGCGTCATCATTGGTGCCGGCGCCTACACGGTCGAAAAAGCCGATGACCTGATCAGCCGTGGCCTCATCGATGCCGTTGCGTTTGGTCGTGACTACATCGCCAACCCGGATCTGGCGCAGCGTTTACAAAAAGATGCTCCGCTTAACCCACAACGTCCCGAATCGTTCTACGGCGGTGGCGCAGAGGGCTATACTGATTATCCTGCGCTGTAAAACAGCAGGCAGCCGTGAGAAGGTGTTACGGCTGCGGTTATTGTTTGGCGATGATCGTCGCTATACTGCGTATTTATGTCATCCGGGGATGACGTTTTTTTAAAGAGGAAACTATGCGTTTACTTCATACCATGCTGCGCGTTGGCGATTTACAACGCTCAATCGATTTTTACACCCGTGTGCTGGGCATGCGTCTGCTGCGTCAAAGCGAAAATGCTGAATATAAATATACGCTTGCGTTCGTCGGCTACACCGAAGAGAGCGAAGGCGCGGTGATTGAACTGACCTATAACTGGGGCGTAGACAGCTACGACCTGGGGAATGCTTATGGCCACATTGCGCTGGGCGTTGATGATGTCGCGGCGACCTGTGAACGTATCCGTAACGACGGCGGCAACGTGACCCGTGAAGCGGGCCCGGTGAAAGGCGGCTCCACCATCATCGCCTTCGTTGAAGATCCTGACGGTTATAAGATCGAGCTGATCGAAAACAAACATGCCGGTCACGGCCTCGGTAACTAACCGTTACCGCCCATCAGCCTGCCTCCTGCAGGCTGATTCTTACTTCCCTCGCCCACATCTGCTGCAGAGAGTGCGCTTTTTTGGCATACTACGCGCTGCCCTTTTTCTGCAATGAGATCCTGATGTCTGAATCGTCTTCCCCCAACGCACTCAATCAACGCTTTCGTGGTTTTTATCCTGTCGTGATCGATGTTGAAACGGCGGGCTTTAATGCGCAAACCGATGCGCTGCTGGAAGTCGCTGCCATCACCCTGAAAATGGATGATGAGGGTTGGCTTCATCACGACGAGACGCTGCATTTTCATGTGGAACCCTTTGTCGGTTCGCTCCTGCACCCTGAAGCGCTGGCGTTTACGGGCATCGATCCCACGAATCCTTTGCGCGGCGCAGTCAGCGAATATGAGGCCCTGCATGCCATTTTTAAAATGGTGCGAAAAGGCATCAAAGAGACCGGATGCAACCGCGCCATCATGGTCGCTCACAACGCCACGTTTGATCTGAACTTTATGAATGCGGCGGCGGAACGTGCGGGCCTGAAACGCAATCCCTTTCATCCCTTTGCGACCTTCGACACGGCCGCGCTGAGCGGACTGGTGCTGGGCCAGACCGTGCTGGCGAAAGCCTGCAAAGCCGCAGGAATGGCGTTCGACAGCAGTCAGGCGCACTCCGCGCTCTATGATACACAGCAAACGGCGACCTTATTTTGCGAGCTGGTTAACCGCTGGAAACGGCTGGGAGGCTGGCCGTTAGCTGTAACGGAAGGGTCGGCGACGGGTGGAGAAACAACCGAGTAACGCGCATAAAAAAGGCCGACGAGGTCGGCCTTTTTCAGTTATTCCGCTTCTTTAAACTTCTCAGCGGTTTCTTTGATTAACGGCTGCAACTCGCCGCGCTGGAACATTTCAACAATAATGTCGCAGCCACCGACCAGTTCGCCATCAACCCATAACTGCGGGAACGTGGGCCAGTTGGCGTATTTTGGCAGCTCTGCGCGAATATCCGGGTTCTGCAGAATATCCACGTAAGCAAAGCGCTCACCACAGGCAGACAACGCCTGGACCGCCTGCGCAGAGAAACCGCAGCTTGGCAGTTTCGGCGAACCTTTCATGTACAGCAGGATCGGGTTTTCTGCGATCTGGCGCTGAATTTTTTCTACAGTACTCATTATTGCCTTCCTTAATTCGTCACTTCGTGTTTCTTTATTGTAGCGACTTCACGCCAGGACTGAAAACGAGATTTTGGCTCGTCCGACGTTAAATCGCCATGTTTGCTAAGTAAGCTGGTCAGGCATTCGCAGGAAACTGTGACAAAGACTATGAATGTATTCATAATTTGCAATGAATTTGCCGTTATAAGAGACTGAAATTCCTGATTTATGCCTGATTTTTATCCATTCCATCAATTAATAAAAAAAGGACTTACTCTTTTAAAAAAAACTGGACTAGAATGACTTCGGCGCTGATCGGTGATCAGATTTTTCTTAACTTTGTCAGAGACCTGTTTGATCTGACAGCTTAACCAGTAAACGGACTATGCGTTCAATCATTACGCTTCTTATTCTGGCTTTTGCGCAACTCTTCTTTAACATCGCTGCTGCCTCCCCGCATGCGACGGTTAAGGCCAGCTTGCATAAGGTAGAGAAAAAAAGTGCGCGCGAGGATGATCGGCGCAAACGACGCGCGGTTAAAGCCTCATCTAAAAAAAGTCGCACCTCCGCTGTTCAGAAAGTCAGTAAGACCACGAAAACCAGCAAAACGACCTCCCACACCACCACGCACAAAACGCTCGCTAAAACGACTGCCTCGCACAAGACGCTGAGCAAAAAAGTCGCCGTTAATGCCGCCAGCAAAAAACGGTATGGTCATCAACGTGCTGCGAAGGCGTTAACGGCAGACAATACCGAAACCGGCACCATTAAAATGAGTAAAGCGCATCGCCAGCGTTACCAGAAAGCGCGTGAAACGGCGATGGCAAAACTGATGGGGCAACTTGGCAAGCGTTATCAGTGGGGAGGCAAATCGCCCCATACGGGTTTTGATTGCAGTGGCCTCGTATGGTACGCCTACAAAGACGTCGTGAAGTTTAAGATCCCCCGTACCGCTAACGAAATGTACCATCTGCGGGATGCCGCACCGGTCAACCGCGAATCCCTTGAAAAAGGCGATCTGGTTTTCTTCCGCATCAACGGGCGTGGAACCGCAGATCATGTCGGGGTTTACCTGGGCAACGGTAAATTCATTCAGTCACCGCGTACCGGTAAAGATATTCAAATCAGTGCGTTGAGCGAAGATTACTGGCAGCGCCATTATATTGGTGCGCGTCGCGTTATGACGCCAAAGACCGTTCGCTAAACGTCCTTCATACAAAAAAGCCGGGAAAGGCAACTTCCCGGCTTTTTTATTGCCCACCTCACCCCGATTGTGCAGCCGGATGTTCCGGGCGAAAATGCCGCCCCTGCCGGTGATACGGTCTGACAGACAGGACGTATCACCTGCAAGGCTGGACGCGCAGCCAGTCAGCCAGTCAGCCAGTCAGCCAGTCAGCCAGTCAGCCAGTCAGCCAGTCAGCCAGTCAGCCAGTATAGCGTCGCTGCAAACGAATGCGGCTAGTGCAGAATAGCGGTGAAGCTAAACGCGATGATCATTAACAGTGCGGCTGCCGTCGTCATTAATGACAGTTTTAAATCGGTACTCATCCCCTCTCCTTTAACCCTGACGTTTGTAAGGTGAAAGCATTTTCACATACGCGTGGGTAAAAATCTCGTTTTATCCGCACAGCCTTGTTAGAATCCCCCCTTTGTTGCGCAACAGCGCGCAATATCGGTTGCGTCCGCGCCCTTTTCAGACGTTATTTCCTGCCCTGATGACTCAATACCGGACAGAAAAGCGATGTTTTTCGCAGAAATAACCGTCCGCTGACGCAAACGTTTAACAATATGCTTATCAATAATTTAGATAGGCCCGGGAGTTCGATTTACATGGCAACAATTAAAGATGTGGCGAAGCGTGCGGGCGTGTCCACCACGACCGTCTCACACGTCATCAATAAAACGCGCTTTGTCGCAGAAAATACCTGCGAAGCGGTGTGGGAAGCGATTCGGGAACTGCATTATTCTCCCAGCGCAGTCGCGCGTAGCCTGAAGGTGAATCACACCAAAACGCTGGGCCTGCTCGCCACGTCCAGTGAAGCGCCCTACTTTGCTGAAATTATCGAGGCCATTGAGAATCACTGCTTCGATAAAGGCTATACCCTGATTCTGGGCAACGCACATAATGACCTGCAAAAACAGCGCGCCTATCTGTCGATGATGGCGCAAAAGCGCGTTGACGGGCTTCTGGTGATGTGTTCAGAGTATCCGGATGATCTGCTGCAAATGCTGGAAGCGAACCGCAATATTCCGATGGTGGTGATGGACTGGGGCGAATCCCGTGCCGACTTTACCGATACCGTACTGGACAATGCTTTCCAGGGCGGTTATCTGGCGGGACGTTATTTGATTGAGCGTGGTCATCGCGATATTGGTGCCATTCCCGGCCAGATGGAGCGTAACACGGGAGGCGGTCGCCATGCCGGTTTCCTCAAGGCGCTGGAAGAAGCGGGTATTCAGCCACGTGCCGAATGGATTGTGCAGGGTGACTTTGAACCCGAATCTGGCTATCAGGCCATGCAGCAGATTCTGTCACAGAAGCAGCGCCCAAGCGCCGTATTCTGTGGGGGCGACATCATGGCGATGGGCGCAATCTGCGCGGCCGACGAAATGGGCCTGCGCGTGCCGCAGGATATCTCCGTCATTGGTTACGACAATGTGCGCAATGCGCGCTATTTCACTCCGGCACTGACCACAGTGCATCAACCTAAAGCCCAGTTGGGTGAGAAGGCGCTGGAGATGTTGTTAGATCGCATCACCAGTAAGCGGGAAGAGTCGCAGACAATTGAAGTCCACCCGACGCTTATTGAGCGACGCTCGGTGGGCTATGGCCCTTATCGCGATTACCGCCGTTAATCCTCGCTCAACCACTCCTGATTTAGCGTTTGCGCATCGCCCAGGTACTGGAGTAACCACCCCAGCGCCGGTGATGCGCGATCTTCCGCCCAGCTGACGCAGCAGGGACTTTCCGGAAACGCCTGCGGTAAGTTCAGCTCTGCCATCTCGCCGCTGTCCAGTAAGGGCCGCGCTAAATGGCCCGGTATCATCGCGACACACAAACCGGCGCGCACACAGTCCAGACCGGTTTGCCAGTCCGGGACCACCAGCCGGCGTTGGTTATCCAGCGCCCAGGTCATACGACGCGGTAACGCGCGCGACGTATCTTCCAGCACCAGAGAAGGCCAGTTGCGCAACGCCTCATCATCCAGCGTAGCAACCTGCGTCAGAGGGTGCTGACGCGCCACCACGCAACGCCAGTTCAGGGTGCCCATATCGCGAAAGGCGAAACGCCCCCCCACCGGAATCGCCTGTGTCGCACCTATCGCCACATCCACTCGCCCGTCTGCCAGCGCATCCCAGACGCCGTTAAAGACCTCATAGCTGATGTGCAACTCCATGTCGGGAAAATGGCGGTAAAAATCCCTGACAAACTGCCGGGTTCGCTGCGGTTTGACGATGCAGTCGACGGCGATACCAATCTGACCGCGCCAGCCGTTGGCGAGCTGTTGACACTGACGTCGTGTGGCATCCATTTTTTTGATAACGCTGCGCCCTTCCCGCACGAAATGCTCGCCCGCCGGCGTGAGAATCACCTCCCGGTGCTGGCGTTCAAACAGCGGCACAGCCAGCCAGGTTTCCAGCTGGCGAACGGTATAGCTGATGGCAGAAGGCACACGGTGCAGTTCCTGGGCGGCCGCGCTAAAGCTGCCACCGCGTGCGACCGCATCCACCACTTCCAGCGCATATTCAGACCACATAATTTGCCTTCAAAATTTTTAACAGCAACAGGCAAATTTTACCGTTTCACAGCGTGAAGTACAGCTTTTACACTGCCCCGCGTTTATTCTGCAACTGATGAGAACCCGATGTCCGCTTCAAAAGGCTTTATTCCCTATCTTGCCGTGCTCAGTATGCTGGGCTTTCTGGCAACCGATATGTACCTGCCCGCCTTCGGCGCTATGCAGCAAAGTTTTAGCACGTCAGCCGGGATGATCAGCGCCAGCATGAGTCTGTTTCTGGCCGGTTTTGCCTGTGGTCAACTGGTCTGGGGCCCCTTATCTGATCGGTTGGGGCGTAAGCCGGTGCTGCTGGCAGGCCTCGCCCTGTTTGCTCTGGGCTGTGCGGGTATGTTGTGGGTAGATAATGTGATCCTGATGCTGGTACTGCGTTTTGTGCAGGCTATCGGCGTGTGCGCGGCGGCCGTCAGCTGGCAGGCGCTGGTCGTCGATCGCTATCCTCAGTCACAGGCCAATAAAGTCTTTGCTACCATTATGCCGCTCGTCGCGCTGTCTCCCGCCCTGGCACCGTTACTGGGCGCCTGGCTGATCGGCCATTTTCACTGGCGCGCCATTTTTGCGGTGCTGACGGGAATTGCTGTGGCGCTCATCCTGGTCACGCTGCGCCTGCCTTCGCCGCAAAAAAAGCAACGTTCCCCTGCTCCGCAGCCTGGGTTTCTGACGCTGCTGCGCGCACGTGCCTACAGCGGTAACGTACTGATGTATTCCGCCTGCTCGGCCAGTTTTTTTGCATGGCTGACGGGTTCGCCGTTTATTCTGGCTGATATTGGTCTGTCTCCTGCGGATATCGGGCTCAGTTATATTCCCCAAACCATCGCCTTTTTAATCGGCGGGTTTGGCTGCCGTGCGCTGCTCAACCGGTTTTCTGGCGCAACACTGCTGCCGTGGTTGCTCGGCGTCTATAGCCTGAGTGTCGGGGCGCTGTTTGCCGTCGCGCTTTCGGGAAGCCCGTCACTCACGGCGTTACTGGTGCCGTTCTGCGGCATGGCGCTGGCAAATGGCGCGATTTATCCGATTGTGGTGTCCAGTGCGCTGCTGCCCTTCCCAAATGCCACCGGGAAAGCGGCGGCATTGCAGAACACGCTTCAGCTCGGACTCTGTTTTGCCGCCAGCCTTGCGGTGTCCGCAGGCTTGATCCAGGCTCTGTTTACGACCACGCTAATTATGATGGTGACGATTGGTCTGGCATGGATGGGCTATCAGCTACAGCGCCGCGCCGGCGCACAAACTGATATTGCCTCATCTGCACATCCCTGCCAGGATAATCACTGAGGCAACGATTTGCGTGTTACCCGTTTTCACTGACTGAATCAGGGTCTGCCAGTGTGCCTCCTCTGCCAGACCCACTCGCACTGTCATCATAATAAAAATGTTTCACACAGCCTTCAGGCTGTGACGGCATCTGTGTGAGCAACGCTGCATGGATACCGACGTTTTCTCTTCTCTGTACCCTTTTTGTTGTCTGGCGCAAGGCGTCATCTGTGACTTTTCTCATAATCCTGAGAAACAGCTCCTGCTTTTTCTCAGGTTCTGACGGTTCTGGTGATGGAGTGGCTATGAGTTCATCATGTGTAGAAGAAGTAGGCATCGAACGTAACCATTGGTATCGCATCGTTCAGGAGTTACTGCAAAAAGCCGATATTGAAATTAACGGTTCGCGGCCCTGGGATATTCAGGTTAAACACCCCGATTTTTTCAAACGCGTTCTGCAGAAAGGATCCCTGGGCCTGGGCGAGAGTTATATGGATGGCTGGTGGGAATGCGAGCGGCTGGATATGTTTTTTCATCGGGCGCTGAAGCATAAACTCGACGAGCAACTGCCGCATCATATTCAGGACATCCTGCGTATTGCGCTGGCGCGTCTGGTGAACCTGCAATCCAAAAAGCGGGCCTGGCAGGTGGGTAAAGCCCACTACGATTTAGGCAACGATCTCTTCAGCCTGATGCTGGATCCTTACATGCAGTATTCCTGCGCGTACTGGAAAGACGCCACCACGCTTGAGGCGGCGCAGGAAGCCAAACTCGATATGATTTGCCGCAAGCTGCAACTCAAACCGGGAATGCGCCTGCTGGATATCGGCTGCGGCTGGGGCGGCCTGGCGGCCTTTGCCGCCAGAAATTATGGCGTGAGCGTTCAGGGCGTAACCATCTCGGCAGAGCAACAAAAACTGGCTCAACAGCGCTGTGAGGGGCTGGATGTCCAAATCCTGTTGCAGGACTACCGCGATCTCGATCAGCAGTTTGATCGCATTGTGTCCGTGGGCATGTTTGAACATGTCGGGCCTAAAAATTACCCCACCTATTTTGCTACGGTCGATCGCAACCTGAAGCCTGACGGGATTTTCCTGCTTCACACAATAGGCGCGATCAAAACGGATATGCATGTCGATCCCTGGATTGGCAAATATATCTTTCCGAACGGCTGCCTGCCCTCTTTGCGCCATATCGCCGACGTCAGCGAACCCCATTTTATTATGGAAGACTGGCATAATTTTGGCGCGGACTATGACACGACATTGATGGCCTGGCACGAACGCTTTTTACATGCCTGGCCGCAGCTTGCCGGGCGCTATGACGAACGCTTCCGCCGCATGTTCACGTACTATCTGAATGCCTGCGCGGGTGCGTTTCGCGCCCGCGAGATCCAGCTATGGCAGGTGGTGTTTAGCCGAGGCATAGAGGGAGGATTGCGCGTAGCACGGTAACAGGACGCGCTGCGGTTTAGCGCCGCGCATTGCCCGAACCGGCTCAGGTCGGTTGGTTGAGATGCCGGGGCGACGAAACGCGACGGCGCGTCAGCGGTTTCCCGATAAAAAAGCAGCCCTGATAACAGGGCTGCTTTTTTTGCAATACCCGCATGCGGATGACAACAAGATTGTTGCCAGGCGGGCCTTATTCGTGATCGGCTTCCGGCTGATCGGCCTGCTCCGCAAGTGCCTTCACGGCAGCGGCTTCACGCTGCGCCAGCACGCGCTCTACCGTATCCACAATGGCCTGTGTATGGGGATCGATTTCAATGTTGACCCGATCGCCAAAGGTTTTGGCTCCCAGGGTGGTGCGCTCCAGCGTTTCAGGAATCAAATGGACGCAGAACTTCGTTTTTGTCACATCACCCACGGTCAGACTGATGCCATCAATGCCGACAAATCCTTTGTGCAGGATGTATTTCATCTGCAGAGGATCCTGAATCCTGAACCACACTTCGCGATTGTTTTCAGAGCGGATAATTTTGCAAATTTCTGCCGTGGTCATGATATGGCCCGACATCAGGTGTCCGCCAATCTCATCACTGAATTTGGCCGCGCGTTCAATATTCACCACGTCGCCCTGGCGCAAGTCGCCCAGATTGGTCACGCGTAAGGTTTCTTTGATCAGGTCAAAACTCACCAAATCACCGTTAATCTCGGTAACGGTCAGGCAACAGCCGTTATGGGCCACGGATGCGCCAAGTGCCAGGCCTGGCACCAGTTCAGCGGGAAGCCGGACAACATGAGTACGGAATAAACCTTTATCTTCAATGGACACGATTTCTGCGGTGCCCTGCACAATACCGGTAAACATAATCTTTGCCTCTGTGAAGTTTGCCTCCAGTTTATCACAGGCGCGCTTAACTTTTAGATTTCAACGTGCTGAGAGATGCGCAACCGCAAAGCGTGACAAAGATTGGAGAAATCGGCTGCGGCAGTTACACTAGTCCCGACTTCGCCTGAAGTCGTCCTCATTTCCTTATTAATCACACAAGTCAGGTGTTTACGTGCAGAAGTATTTAACAGAAGCGCGTCAATTGCTGGCCCTCGCGATTCCCGTTATCCTGGCTCAGGTGGCGCAAACCGCGATGGGATTTGTAGATACCATTATGGCCGGCGCCGTCAGCGCCACGGATATGGCCGCCGTCGCTGTTGGCACGTCCATTTGGCTTCCCGCCATCCTGTTTGGTCATGGTGTTTTACTGGCATTGACGCCGACCATTGCGCAACTTAATGGTTCAGGTCGCCGCGAGCGCATCGCTGAACAGATTCGTCAGGGGTTTTGGCTGGCGTTTTTTCTCTCATTGCTCATCATGCTGGTCCTGTGGAACGCGGGCTATTTTATTCGCTCGATGCACGATATCGATCCGCTGCTGGCTGAAAAAGCGGAAGGTTATCTGCATGCCCTGCTGTTTGGCGCGCCGGGTTACCTGTTTTTTCAGGTGATGCGTAACCAGTGCGAAGGGCTGTCTAAAACCAAGCCCGGCATGGTGCTGGGCTTTCTGGGATTGATGCTCAACATTCCGCTCAACTATGTCTTTATCTATGGGCATTTTGGTATGCCCGCGTTGGGCGGTGTGGGCTGTGGCGTCGCCACCGCCTCCGTTTACTGGGCGATGTTTATCTGTATGCGCTTTTGGGTGCGGCGCATGCGCAGCATGCAGGATATCCGGCCTGAACAGCGCTGGTCATCGCCCTCGGCCGCCATTCTGAAACGTCTGGCCGGTCTGGGCCTGCCTGTCGCCCTGGCGCTGTTTTTTGAAGTGACTCTGTTTGCCGTGGTGGCGCTGTTAGTCTCCCCGCTGGGCATTGTGAATGTGGCCGGTCACCAGATTGCCCTGAACTTCAGCTCACTGATGTTCGTGCTGCCGCTGTCACTGGGCGTCGCGACAACCATTCGCGTGGGCTATCGTCTGGGTCAGGGATCAACCGAACAGGCGCGCGTGTCCGCCTGGACCGCGCAGGGCGTGGGCGTGAGTATGGCCGTGCTTACGGCGATCTTTACGGTGACCTTCCGCCATCACATTGCGCAGCTCTATAACGATAACCCCGACGTAGTGACGCTGGCTGCTCAACTGATGATGCTGGCCGCCATTTACCAGATTTCGGATTCCATTCAGGTGATTGGCAGCGGTATCCTGCGCGGTTACAAAGACACAAGGTCTATTTTCTTTATAACCTTTATCGCCTACTGGCTACTGGGGCTGCCTTCAGGGTATATCCTGGCGTTGACCGACTGGGTGGTGCCGCGCATGGGCCCGGCAGGATTCTGGTGTGGGTTTATTGTCGGCCTGACCTCAGCCGCCGTCATGATGCTGTGGCGGGTTCGGCGTTTGCAGCAACTCCCGGCCGCGTTAATCCTTTCGCGCGCATCGCGTTAAAAGCAGAACGGGCCGTAACAGGCCCGTTACGTTCAAAAAAACGACGCTTCGCACAGATGATGTTCATTCATTTGCAATTTTGCGTTTTTCCCCTTGCCAGCCTTCTGCGCTGTCGTTAATATTCGTCCCCGCTGTCGCCCTGACAGCATGTTGCGCTCTTAGCTCAGTTGGTTAGAGCACCACCTTGACATGGTGGGGGTCGATGGTTCGAGTCCATTAGAGCGCACCAAGTGCGTCCGTAGCTCAGTTGGTTAGAGCACCACCTTGACATGGTGGGGGTCGGTGGTTCGAGTCCACTCGGACGCACCAAATTTACTTTGCGCTCTTAGCTCAGTTGGTTAGAGCACCACCTTGACATGGTGGGGGTCGATGGTTCGAGTCCATTAGAGCGCACCACTCTTTTACTTCCTTTCTTCACTTGCGCAACAACCCATTTCTTGATTTACATTACCTTTACGTACTGTTTTTCGATTGGTTTTCGCATACTTAGTGATTATACTGGCCGCGTTGTTTACTTGAAAGGTTTCAGCGACTACGTGCTTATGACGATAATTAAGATTGTTTGCGCAACAACGTCCCGGTGGTTAAGCCAACTAACCACGCAACTTCTCTGCACGCCTGGCCTTCGTCACCTATTCTTATCCTGTATCACCCTTTTCTCTTTCAACCAGCGTTTTCATTTCGGTGCGCTGTCATCGAAACCCTATTTATCATCCATCACAACTTACAGATAACCCGTCATGAAAAAGACTAAGATCGTTTGTACTATCGGCCCAAAAACCGAATCCGAAGAGATGTTGACCCAGCTGCTTGAAGCAGGCATGAACGTGATGCGTCTGAACTTCTCTCACGGCGACTATGCAGAACACGGTCAGCGCATCACCAATATGCGTGCTGTCACCCAAAAAACTGGCATTCCTGCCGCTATTCTGCTGGATACCAAAGGTCCGGAAATCCGCACCATGAAGCTGGAAGGTGGCAATGATGTGTCACTGAAAGCTGGCCAGACCTTTACTTTTACCACTGACCAGAGCGTGATTGGCAACAGCGAACGTGTTGCGGTGACGTATTCTGGCTTTGCCAACGACTTGAAAATCGGCAATACCGTTCTGGTTGACGATGGTCTGATCGGCATGAAAGTGACTGAAGTCACCGAAAACAGCGTCATCTGTGAAGTCCTGAACAACGGTGATTTAGGTGAGAATAAAGGTGTTAACCTGCCAGGCGTTTCTATCCAGTTGCCTGCGTTGGCCGAGAAAGACAAACGCGACCTGATTTTTGGTTGTGAACAAGGCGTTGATTTCGTTGCCGCGTCCTTTATCCGTAAGCGCTCTGACGTGCTGGAAATCCGTGAGCACCTGAAGCAGCACGGCGGCGAAAATATTCAGATCATCTCTAAAATTGAAAACCAGGAAGGCCTGAACAACTTCGACGAGATCCTGGATGCGTCTGACGGCATTATGGTCGCCCGTGGCGATTTGGGCGTTGAAATCCCGGTTGAAGAAGTGATCTTCGCGCAGAAGATGATGATCAAAAAATGTAATAAGGCGCGTAAGGTTGTTATCACCGCCACCCAGATGCTGGATTCCATGATCAAGAATCCACGCCCTACTCGCGCAGAAGCCGGCGACGTAGCGAACGCCATCCTGGACGGGACGGACGCCGTCATGCTGTCGGGCGAAAGTGCGAAAGGCCGTTATCCGCTGGAGTCGGTCACCATCATGGCGACCATCTGTGAGCGTACCGACCGCGTGATGAAGCCGCGCATTGATGAGCAGAATGACAACCGCAAACTGCGTATCACCGAAGCGGTGTGTCGTGGTGCCGTTGAAACCGCCGAGAAGCTGGAAGCGCCACTTATCGTTGTCGCAACAGAAGGCGGTAAATCAGCGAAGGCCGTGCGTAAGTACTTCCCTAACGCCACCATCCTGGCCTTAACCACCAATGCCACCACAGCGCGTCAGTTGATTCTGAGCAAAGGTATTGAGACGCGTATGGTCAGCGAAATTGCCTCAACTGACGATTTCTATCGTCTGGGTAAAGAAGCGGCGCTGGAAAGCGGTTTTGCTCAAAAAGGCGATGTTGTTGTGCTGGTTTCTGGCGCGCTGGTGCCAAGTGGAACCACGAATACCGCATCGGTACACGTGCTGTAATACGGGGTTTATGGCTTTATTATCGAAAGCGCCTTAAAAGGCGCTTTTTTTATGGGCTTTGTAATACAGATTCCTGAAAACGCCAGCCCAAAACAACAATAAAAACGCCCCTGAAATTAAGGTTAATCCGATTAAATCTCTCTGTTTTAGCTAAATTTTTTTATCTTCTTCTTTGATCCGCTGTTTCTTTGAGCGAACGATCATGTTTAAGCATGTTCTTATCAAAAAATTATTCTCAAGTTAAAAAGCTTTGTGTAATACTTGTAACGCTACATGGAGATTAACTCAATCTAGAGGGTATAAATAATGAATCGTACTAAACTGGTACTGGGCGCGGTAATCCTGGGTTCAACTCTGCTGGCTGGTTGCTCAAGCAACGCTAAAATCGACCAGCTGTCTTCAGACGTTCAGACTCTGAACGCTAAAGTTGACCAGCTGAGCAACGACGTGAACGCAGTGCGTTCTGACGTTCAGGCTGCTAAAGATGACGCAGCTCGCGCTAACCAGCGTCTGGACAACCAGGCTCACTCTTACCGTAAGTAAGAGTTCTGGTTTTAAAAATGGTGCCCTTGTGGCACCATTTTTTTTGTCTGCTGATCCGCAACTAACGCCTTCTCTTTCACTGATGCCGCGTCGTTCGTCGACAGCACGTTTGCCCTGTCCTGCCTCCTTTACTGTCGCGACTGTCCGTTAGCCCCATTCCGCATCGGTTATGTCCAGGCAGGCCTGTCGCCTCAATCTGCTTGGGTTAGTGCACTGACAGGACTCGCGCCCTGTCCCGCATTAATTAGTGTGCCGACAGGACGCTCGCCTCATCCTGCACCGGCTCACCGGCACTGACCAGCACCGGCATGCCCGAACGGCGCGTCAGCGTAGCGTTAATCAAGGCCTGGTCACTTTTCTCGCTCTTCATAAACGTCCTGAAGCCCGCACTTAAGGCCAGAGGCGCGGTTTGCGGATCGTCTTTCTCGCTGCGCGACAAGGGCTGATGGACTTCAACGTAACGTTTGCCATCGGGCTCAACGGTATATTTCACCGGTTGGTTAATCACCTGCACACGCGTTCCCACCGGCACCGCATTAAACAGCGCTTCAATATCGTCCGTGCGCAGGCGAATACAACCCGAACTCACGCGCATGCCGATACCAAAATTGGCATTAGTACCATGGATAAGGTATTGCCCGGTTCCCCGTGCCATACGCAACGCATGCAGCCCCATAGGGTTATCCGGGCCTGCGGGCACCACTGCAGGCAGGGTAATGCCCTCTTTCGCGTAGCGCTTGCGAATATTCGCGGTAGGCGTCCAGGTGGGGTTGGGGATTTTCTGGCTGATGCTGGTCACCATCACAGGCGTCATGATCCCCATCTGACCGATACCAATCGGATACACGATGACCTTGTTTTCACCTTTTGGGTAATAGTACAACCGCAGTTCCGCCAGGTTTACCACAATGCCTTCGCGTGGCGTATCCGGCAGAATCATCTGTAGCGGAATGGTCAGCTGCGTACCCGGCCTGGGCAACCACGGATCGGTGCCTGGGTTCGCTTCCAGCATGCCCAGCAGGCCAACCTGATAACGCGCAGCGATATCTTCCAGCGGGCGTTTATTATCTGGCACCTGGGTAACAAGATTTTCACCTGTCAGGCGGCTGCCAGGCGGCGGCAAGGGATATTCGGTAGCAAAACCGGGTGCAGAGAGCCCAAAACAGGTCAGCAGCAATGCACCGGCTATATAAAAAGCAGGTTTCATGCGATGTTCTCATCAGACAGTAAAAAGACGCCGGATGGCGTCTTTGGAGTGTATCTTAGCTGAGGTTCTGAGCGGTATGGCGAATTGACTTAATCATCGCCTCCAGCCCCTGCGAGCGCGTCGGCGTGAGGTGCTGAACGAGGGCCAGTTCGCTGAACCAGTGGCGAACATCCAGTGCCACGATTTCAGCGGGTTGCAGGTTCTGATAAAGGCTAAATACGATAGCAATCAGTCCTTTAACGATAGCTGCATCACTGTCACCTTCAAAGGCGATCGTACCGTCTGCCTGCGGGGTCATCTTGATCCACACCTGACTCTGACAGCCGGTAATGGCATTTTCAGGCTGGTGCAGTGTTTCAGACGATTCCGGGAGTTTGGCACCTAATTCAATGATGTACAGATACTTCTCTTCCCAGTTAGCGCAACGATTAAAGTTGCGCACCAGTTTCTCTTTTTCTGGCAACGTGGCCATGAATCACTCCGTTTACGTTGTTCAGCCGCCCAGCAGGCGATGAATACGCGTCAGACCTGCCGCCAGCCGATCCACTTCGTCTTCACTGTTGTAGAACGTGAAAGAAGCGCGACACATCGCGGGGACCTGATAATGGCGCAGCAGCGGCATAGCGCAATGGTGGCCGGTACGAATCGCGATACCGTACTGATCAAGGAAGCTGCCGACATCAAAGGCGTGATGTTTGCCCAGGTTAAAGGCAATCACACCGGTACGCTGCTGCGAACCGTAGATCTGGATATCCGGCACGGAGGCGAGCTTATCAAGCGCATAATTCATCAGGATTGTTTCCCGCTGATGAATCGTATCCAGTCCCAGCGCCTCAACATACTCCAGCGCGGCGCCCAGACCAATGATGCCACCGGTATTCGGCGTTCCGGCTTCAAAACGCCACGGTGCCGTATTCCAGGTGGTGCCGGTGGGCAGCAGGACTTCACCAATCATCGATCCGCCCCCTTCCCAGGGCGGCATGATGTCCAGCAGCGCCTTGCGGCCATACAGCACGCCAATGCCCGTTGGGCCATAGAGCTTATGGCCGGAGAACACATAGAAGTCGCAGCCGATATCCTGTACATCGACGGCGCTGTGCATCACGGCCTGCGCCCCGTCGATCAGGGTAACCACACCTGCTGCCCTGGCCTGCGCGACGATGGCTTTGACCGGATTCACCGTACCAAGCACATTGGACACATGGGTGACCGCCAGCAGGCGCGTGCGACTGTCAATCAGCCCCGCCAGTTGATCCAGCGCCAGCTCACCGTTGTCGGTCAGGGGCAGTACCCGAATTTCCGCACCACAGCGTTCAGCCACCATCTGCCAGGGCACGATATTCGCATGGTGCTCCATCTGCGTGATAATCAGGTTATCACCGGGTTGCAGTTGACTGCCCGCCCAACTGTTGGCAACCAGGTTGATGCCTTCCGTCGTACCTTTAACAAAAACGATTTCTTCCGCAGAAGCCGCATTCAGAAAACGTGCCGCCTGTTCGCGAACGTTTTCCATATCGCTGGTTGCCTGCTGGCTGAGCGTGTGAATACCGCGGTGCACGGCGGCATAGCCGTGCTGGTAGAAATGGCTTTCGGCATTGATGACCGACAAAGGACGCTGTGCGCTGGCCGCGCTGTCAAGGTAAGCCAGCGGATGACCGTTGACCTCACGCTTCAGAACCGGAAAATCCGCTCTGATACGCTCGAGATCGAAGTTCATCATGAGTTGTCTCCTGGAAAACGCTGAGCAATGCGCTGGAGCACCGCCTGGCGAAGAACGGGGTTCTCCAGCGTTTCGGTTAACTCAGCCGCAAAGGCGTGAATGATCATGGTCTGCGCGGCATCCTGCTCAATACCGCGCGAACGCAGGTAGAACATCTGCTCGTCATCAATACGGCCTACGGTCGCACCGTGGCTGCATTTAACGTCATCGGCATAAATTTCCAGCTGCGGCTTGGTATCCACTTCGGCCAGGCGGCCTAACAGCAGATTGTTGTTGGTCATCTGACCATCTGTCTTTAACGCATGCTGCGCCACTTTGATGTGGCCGTTAAAGACCGCACGCCCTTTGTCACGCACGATGGTTTTGTGCATCTGACGGCTCAGGCAGTGGCCTTTGTTGTGCTCAAGATAGGTGCGGGTATCCGCCACTTCCTGATTCACGGGCAGCACCAGACTGTTCAAAGAAAGCTGGGTGTTTTCGCCATTGAGCTGCGTACTGGTGTTATGACGGCTTAAACCCGCACCCAGTAAGAAGCTGGTGCTGGTCACCTGCGCATCACGGTTAATCACGATGTCATTATGGGCAAAGTGATAACTTTTAGTGCTTTCAAAGGCCAGCTTGGTGTGCTTCAGCGTAGCATTATCAGCGACAGCAAAGGTAAAACGACCGCCGGTGAAGTGCGCGCTGTCGTTCAGCGTGACATAGTGCTCGATGACTTCCGCTTCTGCACTCTCTTCCAGTTGCAGATGATGACGGTAATGAACGGTGTTCATGCCATCATCTTTGCCGCTGGTGATGTGCAGCAGATAAAGCGGACGTGAAGCCGCCTTACCGCGCGGCAGACGAACATGGGTCACTTCTTCAGCCAGGCTTTCCGTCAGATGCAGAAAGACTTCTGGCTGAATGGGCGCAGGCAGATCGCGACGCTCAGCGGCAACGCTGTGCTGAATCTCGAAAAAATCAGTCCCGGTCGCGCTCAGCGCAGACTGGAATTTGCCGTCGACAAACACCAGACGAATGGCATCCAGCGGCAGAGCGAGCGCTTCAACCTGTGAAGCACTCACGTCCTGAGACTCAGGCAACACAAAGTGCTGTGCCAGCAGGCCATCCAGCGGCGTGTATTTCCAGTTTTCATGCTTGCGCGTGGGCAAGCCCAGACGCATTAACTGCTGCCAGTGCTGCTGTGCCTGCATGGAGCGCAGTTCACCGCGCGATTCAAACAGGTGGTGCCACTGTTGCAGCGCAGTATCACTCTTCGTCGGTAAGCCAGCCATAACCCTGCTCCTCCAACTGTTTCACCAGCGAGAAGTCGCCAGATTTCACGATCTTGCCCTGATACAGCACATGCACAAAATCAGGTTTGATATAGTCCAAGATACGCTGATAGTGCGTGACGATGATGAACGCACGCTTCTCATCGCGCAGGCTGTTTACGCCGTTAGCCACGATTTTCAGGGCATCGATGTCGAGACCGGAGTCCGTTTCGTCCAGAATGCACAGATCGGGCTCAAGCGCGGCCATCTGCAGAATATCGTTACGCTTCTTCTCACCGCCGGAGAAACCGACGTTGACAGAACGGGTCAGCAGATCTTCAGGCATCTTGAGCAGATTAATTTTCTCTTCGATGAAATCCTGAAAATCAAAACGATCGAGCTCATCCTGCTGACGGTATTTGCGCACTGCGTTCACAGAGGTCTGCAGGAAAAACTGGTTGCTGACGCCAGGAATTTCAACCGGATACTGGAACGCCATGAAGATCCCTTCACCCGCGCGCTCTTCCGGCTCCAGCTCCAGCAGGTCTTTGCCTTTAAAGGTCACTGAACCGCCGGTAATTTCATAGTCTTCACGGCCAGCTAAGGTCGCAGACAGCGTACTTTTACCTGAACCATTCGGTCCCATGATGGCATGAACTTCGCCCGGTTTAATCTCAAGGTTCAGACCACGTAAGATCGCTTTGTCTTCAACGCTAACCTGTAAATCTTTAATACTTAACATACTTATTCCTTCACATTGCTTCCGGCAACGCGTGTGACGGCGTCAATCAGCCCACACTGTGCTCAAGGCTGATGGCTAACAGTTTTTGTGCTTCCACTGCAAATTCCAGCGGCAGCTCAGAGAATACGTCTTTACAGAAGCCGTTCACGATCATCGAGATAGCATCTTCTTCACTGATGCCACGTTGCAGACAATAGAACATCTGATCTTCGCCGATACGTGAAGTGGTCGCTTCATGCTCCAGCTGGGCGGTGTTGTTGCGGGTTTCAACATACGGGAACGTATGTGCTCCACAATCTGGCCCAATCAGCATGGAATCACACTGGGTAAAGTTACGTGCGTTGGTGGCAGTCGGCATGATTTTCACCAGGCCACGGTAGGTGTTCTGGCTTTTACCGGCAGAAATACCTTTGGAGATAATCGTCGACCGGGTGTTTTTACCAATGTGAATCATCTTGGTACCGGTGTCCGCCTGCTGGCGTCCGCTGGTTAAGGCGACGGAGTAGAACTCGCCCACGGAGTGATCGCCACGCAGGATACAGCTCGGGTATTTCCAGGTAATGGCCGACCCGGTTTCCGACTGCGTCCAGGACATTTTACTGTGGTCGCCTTCACACAGCGCACGCTTGGTCACGAAGTTAAGGATACCGCCCTCGCCTTCACCGCCCGGGAACCAGTTCTGCACGGTGGAGTATTTCACTTCCGCATTCTTGTGGATGATCACCTCAACCACCGCTGCGTGCAGCTGATAGCTGTCACGGACCGGTGCAGAACAGCCTTCAATGTAGCTGACATAGCTGTCTTCATCAGCAATCAGGATGGTGCGTTCAAACTGACCGGTTTTCGCCGCGTTAATACGGAAGTAGGTTGACAGCTCCATCGGACAACGCACCCCTTTCGGGATGTAAACAAAGGTACCGTCTGACGCAACCGCTGAATTCAGGGCAGCGAAGAAGTTGTCGTTGGGTGGCACTACCGTGCCCAGATATTTCTTCACCAGCTCCGGATGATCGTGAATGGCTTCACCGAACGAGCAGAAGATAATGCCCTGTTCCGCCAGCTTGCTACGATAGGTGGTGGACACCGACACCGAGTCAAAAATGGCGTCAACCGCCACTTCCTTGCCTTCACGCACCGGTACACCCAGTTGGTTGAAGGCGTTTTCCACTTCCTGCGTCAGGTAATCGTTGGCAGGCGCCGCGCCTGAAGCCTGCGTGGCTCCCGGCTCCGACGCACAGGTATCGTCACAATTGCCGCACGACGGCGCGGAATAGTAACTGTAATCCTGATAGTCGAGCTTTTCGTAGTGCGCTTTCAGCCAGTGTGGCTCTTCCATTTCCAGCCAGGCACGAAAAGCTTTAAGCCGAAACTCCAGCATCCACTCTGGCTCGTTACGCTTAGCCGAAATTGCGCGCACGACATCTTCATTGATGCCGTTGGCAAATTCTTCGGTTTGCAACTGGGTAAAGAAGCCCTCTTTATAATTGAGCTTGCCTTCCCACATTTGTACATCGTCAGATGTTTCGCTGTGTCGTGACATATTTCACTTACTCGACGCCAAAGCTTTCACCGCACCCGCAGGCGTGTTGAGCTTTAGGGTTATTGAATTTAAAAATTTGATTCAGGCCTTCACGGACGTAATCCACTTCAGTGCCATCGATAAATGGCATCGCCTGAAGCGGTACAAACAATGTTGCGCCGTAGTAGGTAAACTGCAGGTCGTCATCTTCTGGTTGCTTCACCAGATCCATGACATAACCAAAGCCGGCACAACCGGATTGTTTAATCGCTAAACGCAGGCCCTTGACTTCTGGGTTTTCTGCGGCCAGATTTAGAATTTGTTTCGCTGCGGTTTCGGTCAGCGTTAACCCTTTCCACACATATTCGTCAGGTGAGAAAGAGTCTGCATTCACGGATGACATGTTGCTACCTCTTGTGAGTCCGGACCTTTTCAGGCTATCCCCCTATGGTAGTGATCTCACTGATCACTTCAACCTCTTGTTTTGCAGGGATAATCATTAGGTGCTGTTTTTAACAGCGCATTTATTAAGCATAGCGTCTTCAGCCAGGCTTGCATTCGCAAAACAGGCAGGAAGCTCGACCCCGTAACCTGTTAATAACTGGTGAATTTTAAAATCATCACTTTATGATAAATCCTTTATTGATAGGTTACGCCTTTCTGTGTTGTAAACAGATTGTTATTTCCGATTATACCGACAGGTGAAATAAATCGGAAAAAAATTCTCATTTGCCAATTGCAATCGCTGCTCAGTTGAATATGATAATTATTATCATTCAGCATCAGGATGCGTTATGTCGTTATCGGTTTCCGCCTGGCTTCAGCACAAACTTGATGAATACCGTTTTTCGGTTCGCGATCTCACTGTCGATTTTTACCTGGCGCAGGCCAGACTTGACCGGGCTGAGTGTTCCGTTCAGCAGTTACGTCAGTTCAATGATACCTGTCTGGATATGGCAGAACTTTGCCAACTGAACGGTGACGACCAGAGTTATTTGCATGCCATGGGTAAGCTTCATCACCGACTGGTCGTAGAAATGCAAAATCCCGACCGGGATCGGCTGTTTCGCATTCAGTCTTACCAGCTGGCAAGACTGTCACTGACCCGGCTATGCCACCAGCTGGCCATTACAGGTGAATGGGAACAGGCGACGGTGCTCCAGAGTAACTTTGTCAAACATGCAGGCTGGATATTCTAATCCAGCCTGCGGTTGACGTCTCCTGCCTTTTTACACCAGCTCAAGCAGAGCCTGAAGCGGATGGCGCATGCCATTGCCTTCAACACGTTTAACCTGGCTCCGGCAGGAAAAACCGGTTGCCAGACAGCGTTGACGCGGCAGCTTTTGCAACTGCGGATGCCATGAGAGCGCATATATGCCCAGCGAATTGTCCAGATTTTTGCTCTCGTGTCCGTAAGTGCCCGCCATGCCACAGCAGCCCACGTTGATGTTTTCCAGCTTTGCACCAAAACGTAAAAAAATCGCCTGCCACTGACCGGGCGTTGCAGGCAAGGCGGTGACTTCGGTGCAGTGCGCAAACAGGTACCAGGCTTCGCCGCTGGCAATCTGGACGTCACGTTCCTGCACCGCATTCTGCAACCATTCATGCACCAACAGCACATTGAAATCGCCCCGCGCCTCCCCCAGCGTCTGACGATATTCATCGCGATAACACAGGACCGTGGCGGGATCGATGCCGACCATTGGCATGCCCAGTCGGGCGACGCGATTGAGAAAATCGGCGGTTTTACTGGCCGTGCGGGCAAAGCGTTGTAAAAAGCCTTTAACGTGCTGTGCCTTACCGTTTGGCGAGAAGGGCAACAGAACAGGTTGATAGCCGAGTTTCTCAATCAGTTTGATAAAGTCGCTGACCAGCCGGGCCTCATAGAAGCTGGTAAAGGGATCCTGCACCACCAGCACCGTTTTCGCCCGCTGCGCCTCCGTCAGCCCTTCAAGCTGTTCCAGCGTCATCTGCATTGCCGGATGGCCGCTCAGCTGCTGTTTGAGAGTGGGTGAGGAAAGCAAGGGCAAATCCACCATGCCAATGTGCGTTTTGCTGAACGATGCGGCCCAGGGCTGTTTAAGGAAGAAGTTAAAGACCGTAGGCGCTTTTGCCATCACGGGCGCATAGCTTTCCACCGCGGCCACCAGATGATCGCTCAGGGGACGAAGATAGCGCGTATGATAAAGCTGCAAAAAACGCGAGCGGAAAGCCGGCACGTCAATTTTAATCGGGCACTGGGTTGAACAGGCCTTACAGGCCAGGCAGCCTGACATGGCGTCCTTCACTTCATGCGAAAAATCATATTCCCCTTTATTGGCATACCAGGTGTTCCGCATGCGGCCAACCAGCCCCCGCAACGACAGTGTCTTCTCCGGCAGTTTTTTCTCCAGCATCACCGGATCCACGCCCTGCTCTGCCAGCAAGCGCAGCCATTCGCGTGTTAAGGTGGCGCGCCCTTTAGGTGAATGAATGCGGTTGCGGGTGATTTTCATCGAGGGGCACATCGGGCTGCGCACGTCGAAATTGAAGCACAAGCCATTACCGTTACATTCCATCGCGCCACGCCAGGTGTCACGCACCTGTACAGGAATCTGGCGGTCATAGCTGCCGCGTTTAATGGCATCCACCTGCATCATCGCCGCATCGCTGTTGTAAGGCGTACAGATCTTGCCGGGGTTCAGCCGGTTATCGGGATCGAACGCCGCTTTGATACGGCGCAGTTCGTTGAACAGGGTGTCCCCGAAGAAGGCCGGACTGTATTGCGCGCGAAAGCCCTTGCCATGTTCGCCCCACAGCAGACCGCCATAGCGCGCGGTCAGTTCGACCACCTCATCAGAAATCTGCTTCATCATCATTTCCTGATGCGGATCGCACATATCCAGCGCAGGCCGGACATGGAGCACGCCCGCGTCCACATGGCCAAACATGCCGTAACTCAGTCCATGGCTGTCAAGAAGCGCCCGGAACTCGACGATGTAGTCGGCAAGGTGTTCCGGCGGCACGGCCGTATCTTCGACAAACGGAATCGGCTTCGCCCGCCCTTTCGCATTGCCCAATAATCCCACCGCTTTTTTACGCATGTTATAAATGCGTTCGATGCTGTCCAGGTCGTTACAGCGTTGATAGCCAATGACGCCGCCTTCCTGCTGCGCGATCAGCGCATCAAGTCGGCTGCACAGTTGCGTCAGTTGCTGCTCAATTTTCGCTTCGTCATCCCCGGCAAACTCCACAATATTCAGCCCTGACATCGTTTTGTCGGGAACATCGGTGATCAGCGCTTTCACCGAGTGCCAGACGATGTCCTCCCGTGCCAGATTGAGCACTTTCGAGTCCACCGTTTCGACGGACAGAGCCTGCGCCTGTACCATCAGAGGCGCATTGCGCAAAGCAGAATCAAAGGAGTCGTATTTGATATTCACCACGCGCCGCACTTTAGGCAGGGGCGTAATGTCCAGCCGGGCTTCACTGATAAAGGCCAGCGTGCCTTCTGCGCCGCACAGCAGGCGCGTCAGGTCAAACGTTTGCATATCGTCGCTGAAGACATGACGCAAATCGTAGCCAGTCAGGAAGCGGTTCAGTTTGGGAAATTTTTCCAGAATCAGGTCACGCTGTTCGCGACATCGCGTCAGGACCTGCTGATAGATGCGGCCCTCTGGCGTGGGCGTTTGCGCCAGGCTTTCGGCCAGCGCCGTGGGCATGGGCCGGGTATCCAGAATATCGCCCCCCAGCAGGACCGCCCGCAACCCAAGAACATGATCAGAGGTTTTACCATACACCAGCGATCCCTGGCCGGAGGCATCGGTATTGATCATGCCGCCCAGCGTAGCACGGTTACTGGTCGACAACTCTGGCGAGAAAAAGTAACCAAACGGTTTCAGATACGCGTTAAGTTGATCTTTAACCACGCCCGCTTCTACACGCACCCATCCCTGTTCGGTGTTAACCTCCAGGATACGGTTCATGTAGCGGGACATATCCACAATAATGCCCTGATTCAGTGACTGGCCGTTAGTGCCGGTCCCGCCACCGCGCGGGGTGAAAACCAGACTCGAGAACGCCGGGTCCCCCGCTACGCGGGCAATCAGCGCGACATCAGCCGTCGAGCGCGGAAACAGCACCGCATCGGGCAGCAGCTGATAGATGCTGTTGTCGGTTGAGAGAGAAAGCCTGTCGGCATAACTGGTGGCGGTATCGCCGGTGAAGCCCTGTTCTTTGAGGGTTTCAAGGAATGTCAGCACTCGCTGGATAAGACCCGGTGCCTGAGAAATCTGTGGGATCATGATTCTGTGACCAAAGATGTTGTGTAGGTTTGCGTCTGTCGCGTACGTTAATCTCCTGTTTTATCACATTTCTGTCAGCCCTGTCGTTTTTTCAGGAAAGGCTGAAACCATTTCTTTACAAGCCTGTTTAAACGCCCTCAAATAGCTCATGATGACGGGTCACTGTCATCCCCTGCGTTGACGGATCTCAAAGAGGTAATGCTTAAGATGAAAAGCCTGGAACGGCAGATAGACCTTCCCCAAATGTTGTTCACTCTGATATTCATTTTGCTGTTGATTGCCGCCTGCTTATGGGTGGTGCAACCTTTTATCCTCGGCTTCGCCTGGGCCAGCATGGTAGTGATTGCGACCTGGCCGTTGATGCTGAGAATTCAGCGACTGCTCTGGGGCCGGCGTTCTCTGGCCGTCATTGTGATGACCATTCTGCTTCTGCTGCTGTTTATTATTCCGGTTGCCCTGCTGGTGAACAGCCTGATTGATAACAGTGCTCCGGTAATTGCCTGGGCGACGCAGGGCCATATGCTGCCGACGCTGAGCTGGCTGAATGACATTCCTGTGGTCGGGGAAAAACTGTATGCCAGCTACCAGAAACTGGTGGCCGGCGGCGGTGCGGCCATCATGGCCAAGCTTCAGCCTTACGTCGGTCGTACAACAGGCTTCTTTGTTGCGCAGGCCGGACACTTTGGCCGGTTTATGATTCACCTGGCCGTGATGCTGCTGTTTAGCGTGCTGCTCTACTGGCGCGGTGAACAGGCGGCGCTGGGGATTCGCCATTTCGCTGTGCGCATGGCGGGCCGTCGCGGTGATGCCGCCGTTTTGCTGGCCGGGCAAGCCGTACGTGCGGTGGCGCTGGGCGTGGTGGTGACTGCGCTGGTACAGGGCGTGCTGGGCGGTATCGGGCTGGCCATCTCCGGCATTCCTTATGCGACCTTGCTGACCGTCCTGATGATCCTCTGCTGTCTGGTCCAGATTGGTCCCCTGCTGGTGCTGGTGCCCGCCATTGTTTATCTCTACTGGAGCGGCGATACGACTTGGGGCACGGTGCTGCTGGTGTGGAGCTGCGTCGTCGGAACACTGGACAATATTTTGCGTCCCGTGCTGATTCGTATGGGTGCCGACCTGCCGCTGATTCTGATTTTATCCGGTGTCATTGGCGGACTCATCGCGTTTGGCATGATCGGACTGTTTATCGGCCCCGTCGTGCTGGCTGTCTCCTATCGCCTGGTGTCCGTCTGGATGAATGAAGTTCCCAGACCACCGGTCGATCCGCTCAAAACCCTGGACGAAAAGACGGATCAATAGGCCCTGTTCTGCATTTCATATGATTAGTAGTGGTTAAGTAGGCTGGCTGATTAAGATATCACCAGCCTTTTTTTCATTAGTAGTTTTTAAGATAAAACGCATATTTAGCGCTTTAAGCCCATTTTTCGGCCTGAAATGATTATTTTTCATACATAATAACTCTCCTGAACGCTCTTAATGATGGTCAAAATATTATTTCCTTTAAACTAATAAGAGGATTCTTAAAGACGCCAGCAAGCGGTATGAATAACATATTTAACAAGTTTGAAATCAACTCACTGATTTCTAAACACCCTTATTTCCCCTGAGTAGCGTAAAGAATTGCTGTGTGTAGTCTTTGCCCATCCCCTGTGATGGGCTTTTTTTTGCCTGTCGAAAAGGGGTTGCGCCCCTTTTTCACCGGTCAGGTTGTATGAACAGGCCGAAGAGCAACCTCGCCCCTTATACGCTTTCCGCGCAAGTGATATCTCGACAACCGGAGCGGGTCAGCACTGATCAACCCCGTCTGTTTTTCCGCCGGGAATAAAAAAGCCAGCTTGCGCTGGCCTTAAAGTAACAGTGTAAACGTCGCGTCAGACAGACTTATTCAGGGCCGCCAGGCTCAGCCACGTTTCCACGACGGTATCCGGGTTAAGTGACAAACTGTCGATGCCCTGCTCCATCAACCAGGCCGCAAAATCCTGATGATCCGAAGGCCCTTGTCCACAGATACCGACGTATTTACCCTGTTTTTTCGCCGCCTTGATCGCCATGGACAGTAAGGCTTTCACCGCCTCATTGCGTTCATCAAACAGGGCAGACACGACGCCGGAATCACGATCGAGCCCCAGCGCCAGCTGCGTCATGTCGTTCGAGCCAATGGAGAAGCCGTCAAAGTGCTGTAAAAACTGCTCCGCCAGCAGAGCATTTGACGGGATTTCACACATCATAATGACCTTCAGTCCGTTCTCACCCCGCTTCAGGCCCTGGCGACCTAACTCTTCGACCACCGCCTGCGCCTGGTCCACCGTACGTACAAACGGCACCATGATCTCGACATTGGTCAGTCCCATGTCATTTCGCACCCGCTTCACCGCTTCACACTCAAGCGCAAAACAGTCGCGGAAGCTTTCTGACACGTAACGGCCAGCGCCGCGGAAGCCCAGCATGGGGTTCTCTTCTTCCGGTTCGTACCGTTCCCCGCCGACCAGATTGGCGTATTCATTGGTTTTGAAGTCGGACAATCGCACAATCACCCGTTTGGGTGCGAATGCCGCGCCCAGGGTCGCGATACCTTCAGTCAGGCGCGCAATATAGAACTCGACGGGATCGTCAAAGCCTTTCATCAGCTGACGGATGTGTTGCTGCAACGCCGGCGGTTGTTGGTCAAACTCAAGCAGCGCTTTAGGATGCACACCGATCATGCGGTTGATGATGAACTCCAGGCGCGCCAGCCCAACCCCTTCATTGGGTAAGCAGGCAAAATCAAAGGCGCGATCCGGGTTACCCACGTTCATCATCACCTTCAGCGGCAGGTCCGGCATGGTATCGACCTGCGAACTGGTCACGTCAAAATCGAGCAGTTCGTCGTAAACATAGCCGGTATCGCCTTCCGCACAGGACACGGTCACGGTATGACCTTCTTTCAGGCGCTCGGTGGCATCGCCGCACCCGACCACCGCCGGAATTCCCAATTCACGCGCTATAATCGCGGCATGACAGGTACGCCCCCCGCGATTGGTGACAATAGCGGAGGCCTTTTTCATGATCGGTTCCCAGTCAGGATCGGTCATATCGGTCACCAGCACGTCACCTTTTTCGATACGGTTCATTTCGCTGATGTCATGAATCACCTTAACCGGCCCGGCACCAATGCGATGGCCAATTGCACGGCCTTCAATGACCACATTTCCTTGGCCTTGCAGGGTGTAACGCTCCATCACCTGACCATTTGAGCGCACGGTTTCCGGTCGCGCCTGCACGATGAACAGCTTGCCGGTATGCCCGTCTTTTGCCCATTCAATATCCATCGGGCGCTTATAGTGCTGCTCGATCAGTACCGCCTGCTGTGCCAGTGCCTGAACTTCGCTGTCGTTCAGGCAGAAGCGGTCGCGTTCCGTTTCCGGCACATCCTCGATTCGCACCTGCTCGCCGTGCTCACGTGAATCGGCATACACCATCCGCACTTTTTTCGAGCCCATGTTGCGGCGCACGATTGCCGGACGCTTCGCGGCCAGTGTGGGTTTATGCACGTAAAACTCATCCGGGTTGACAGCGCCCTGCACCACCATTTCGCCCAGACCCAGCGCCGCCGTGATAAACACCACCTGATCGAAGCCAGATTCCGTATCAATGGTAAACATCACGCCTGATGCGGCCAGATCGGAACGGACCATACGCTGTATGCCTGCCGACAGGGCAACACCCCGGTGATCGTAGCCCTGATGAACACGGTAAGAGATGGCACGATCGTTAAACAGGGATGCGTAAACATGTTTCACCGCTACCATCACAGCTTCGATGCCCTGCACGTTCAGAAAGGTTTCCTGTTGTCCGGCAAAGGAAGCATCGGGCATATCTTCTGCGGTGGCCGAGGAGCGTACGGCAAAAGAGGCCTCGGCATCGTCTGCTGAGAGCTGTTCGTAGGCCGACAAAATGGCGGCTTCAAGTTCAGGCTGGAAGGGCGTTTCGACGACCCACTGACGAATCTGCTTACCTGCTTTCGCCAGTTGATCAACATCATCAATATTGGTGTCATCCAGCAATGCATAAATACGCTGGTTCAGACCGCTCTGCTCAAGAAACTGATTAAAGGCCCAGGAGGTGGTCGCGAAACCATTGGGTACCGAAACCCCCAGAGAGGACAAATTGGTAATCATCTCACCCAGAGACGCATTTTTGCCTCCTACCCGATCAACATCATGCATGCCAAGCTGGTTGTACCAGAGTACTAACGGCTGTTCGCCTTTATTGGACATTGAACTGATCCTTTATTAATGAATGGGCACATGGAAAATCCTGCTATTAACACAATCAGCCTGGCATAACGTTTTGGCAAACACGATCTGTTGAATCGTTAAAGCAGATTCTGCACGCCAGTTTCAGACTATAACCCGCTTTTTTAAGACGTTGCGCAAAGGATGTTTTTTATCACAAGCCACTCATTTAAAATTATTTTTCATTTCAGGGCCCTCTAAAGCGTCGTTTTTGTTGCGCAACAAGGCGGGTGAAAAAGGCCGCTTCAGGCGCGATTTTCATGGCAAATCTGTGGCGGAGAAAAGGAATATTTTCTGTCGGTTATGCTAAAACTGTACGACAAATGGTTAAGCCAGACTTCACATGCCCCCGCTGGGATTCGCGCGCCTGAACTTAACCCTGCTCCGTCTTTTCACGACTTCCTTGCACGAGGCATGCTCCATGACCACCGACAGAAGCGTTTTTTATATCTCCGACGGCACTGCGATTACCGCCGAAGTATTAGGCCACGCGGTGCTATCGCAGTTTCCCGTTAACACCAACAGTGTCACCCTGCCGTTTGTTGAAAATGTTCAGCGCGCGCAGGCGGTTAAAGCGCAGATCAATGCCCTTTTTCAGCAAAGCGGCGTGCGTCCACTGGTCTTTTTTTCTATCGTCACGCCGGAAGTGCGCGACATCATTCTGCAAAGTGACGGGTTTTGTCAGGACATTGTTCAGGCGCTGGTCGCTCCGCTTCAGCAGGAGCTTGGTCTCGCACCGGCACCGGTCGCACACCGAACGCACGGACTGGATGCCAGCAATCTGGGTAAATACGATGCGCGTATTGCGGCGATTGATTACACCCTGGCACATGATGACGGCATTTCACTGCGCGGCTTGGAAGACGCGCAGGTCATTCTGTTAGGCGTTTCCCGTTGTGGTAAAACCCCCACCAGCCTCTATCTGGCGATGCAGTTTGGTATTCGTGCCGCGAACTATCCGTTTATTGCCGATGATATGGATAACCTGAAACTGCCGCCCGCTCTGCGCCAGCATCAGCATAAACTGTTTGGCCTGACAATTGACCCGGAACGCCTGGCGGCCATACGTCAGGAACGCGCGGAAAATACCCGCTATGCTTCCCTGCGTCAGTGTCGGCTGGAGGTGGGCGAAGTGGAAGCGCTGTTCCGTACCCACCAGATTCGCTATCTCAACAGTACCAACTATTCCGTGGAAGAGATCGCCACCAAGATCCTCGATATTATGGGCTTGACGCGCCGCATGTACTGATCCGCCGCCGGCAGCGCCCTGTAACGTGGCGCTGCCGTAATTTTGCCTGCCATTGTCACGTTGGTGCTTGAATTCACAAGCTAATGGTTTATTGTGACCCTCATCACTTCCCGGTATTCCACCGCTGCGAAGAACACATTTAGAGAACACCATGAATAAAACTGACGAACTGCGCACGGCGCGCATTGGCAGCCTGATCTCTCCTGCCAGTCTGGCAGCTGAATATCCGCTTTCCTCCGCCATGGCCGATAATATCACCGCAGCACGCAAGCGCATTGCGCGCATCCTCACGGGCGACGATCCCCGTCTGCTGGTCGTGATTGGTCCCTGCTCCCTGCATGACCCGGTGGCGGCTTTAGACTATGCCCGGCGTTTAAATGCGCTGCGCGAGCAGTATCAGGACCGGCTGGAAATCGTGATGCGGGCCTATTTTGAAAAGCCACGTACGGTGGTCGGCTGGAAAGGCCTGATCTCCGATCCGGATCTGGACGGTAGCTTTGATGTGAACCGCGGCATCGGCATTGCCCGTAAGCTACTGATTGATATCAACGCCCTCGGCTTACCCACAGCAACGGAATTTCTGGATATGGTGATCGGGCAGTTTATTGCCGATCTGATCAGCTGGGGGGCCATTGGAGCCCGCACCACTGAAAGCCAGATCCATCGTGAAATGGCCTCTGCGCTCTCCTGTCCTGTCGGCTTCAAAAACGGCACCGATGGCAATGTGCGTATTGCTGTGGATGCCATTCGCGCTGCCCGAACCAGCCATATGTTCCTGTCGCCGGATAAACAGGGGCAGATGACCATTTACCAGACCAGCGGCAACCCGCACGGCCATGTGATTTTACGTGGCGGTAAACAGCCCAATTATCATGCCGCCGATGTCGCCGAGGCGACTGCCTGCCTGAATGAATTCGGCTTAGCGCCACAGCTGGTGATTGATTTCAGCCACGGCAACTGCCTGAAACAGCATCGTCGTCAGCGCGACGTTGCTGCTGAGGTGGCTGAACAGATCAAAGGAGGTTCACGCGCGGTAGCGGGCGTGATGATCGAAAGTTTTATCGAAGAAGGCAATCAGAAAGTGGTGAGCGGTGAGCCCCTGACGTACGGTCAGTCCATCACCGATCCCTGCCTCAACTGGCAAGACAGCGAAGCTGTACTGGCCCTGTTAGCTGAGGCAGTTTCTCACCGTTTATAACTTAGCTGGAACAACTGACTTCCAGTGATTTGCCCCAGTCCGGCGGCCGTTGACGATACTCAGCGGCCGTCGCGTCACTGAAGGGCTGCTGAAGCGCCTGATGTAAACGGGCCAGCGCCCCGCTCTCACCCTGCTCCGCCGCCTCGATCGCCTGCTGTGCCAGATAATTTCGCAATACCAGCGCCGGATTGGCCGCTTTCATCACCTGTTGGCGCGTCGCATCGCTGACCTGCTCCTGCAACAAACGGGTGCGGTAATCCTGATACCAGCGATCAAAGGCAGCGCGATCGATAAATTCATCCCGTAACGGCGATCGCTGTTCTGACTGCTGCGTTTCACTGAGCAGGCGGAACGTCAGCGTATAATCGCGCCGTTCCTGACTCATTAAGCTGAGCAGACCGGTCAGAATCGCGTTATCCCCTGCCTCTTCGGTCAGAAAGCCCAGTTTCGCCCGCATCCGCTGGCCCCAGACGCGCATCAGTTCGTTTTCATAACCGCTCAGCGCCTGCTTTAGCTGCTCTGCACTGAGTAATCCTGAGAGGGCATGCGCCAGGCGATTAAGATTCCACAGACCGATCATCGGCTGATTCTCGAAGCTGTAGCGCCCCTGGTAATCACTGTGATTACAGATAAAGTCCGGCTGGTAGTCATCCAGAAAACCGTAAGGGCCGTAATCCATCGTCAGGCCAAGGATCGACATGTTGTCGGTATTCATCACACCATGCGCAAAGCCCACGCTCTGCCACTGCGCAATCAGGCGTGCTGTGCGCAGGACGATATCGGCGAACCACAGATAATAACGGTCGGCGTCCTCCGTCAGATGCGGCCAGTGATGACGAATGGCATACTCCGCCAGCTGTTTGACCTTGTCAGGCTGCTGGCTGTAAAAGAAGTGTTCGAAATGGCCAAAGCGCAGATGACTCGGCGCGATCCGCATCAGCATTGCACCGCGCTCAGCGGTTTCACGGTAAACCGGCTCATCGCTGATGGCTATCGTTAACGCGCGCGTGGTCGGGATCCCCAGATGGTGCAGCGCCTCCGAGGCCAGAAACTCACGCACCGTCGAGCGCACCACAGCACGACCATCGCCCATGCGCGAATACGGCGTCAGCCCTGCTCCTTTTAAATGCCAGTCGAGACGGCTGCCGTCTTGCTGGCGCTGCTCACCCAGCAGAATGCCGCGCCCGTCACCCAGCTGACCTGCCCAGACGCCGAACTGATGGCCACTGTATACCTGCGCCAGCGGTTGCATACCCGGCAACAGTGACGCACCGTACCAGACACCGTGCCCCTGCCCGGTAAACAGATCGCTCTCCAGCGCCATTTCGTGCGCCAGCGGACCGTTGTGATATAACAGTCTGCCACCGGCAAGCGGGGTGGGATGTAAGGCGGTATAAGTACCCGAAAGCTCTCGAAACCAGCTGTTGTCAAAGACCATGTCTACTCCCAAACGACACCGGGTATCGTATGATAAAACCCACAGTGTAGCGTTGATAGCCGGGATTAAACAGGCGACAGTCGTGCAAATATCAGGGAGAGTGCAGGAATTGCTCGGAGTAGATCAAGGACTCAAACGCATCAGATTTCACCACCGGGAACAAGGCCCCCTGCAGATGCACATTACTTAGATGGCTAACTTTATCCAGTAAAATTTCGTCATCTACGCCACAAATAATCATCCGATCGCAATGGCTACGGAAATTATCAATGATGCTTTGCATAAATGGTAAAAAAGAAGCACGTTTAGCAAGCGACTGAATAAAGTGTTTATCCAGCCTGATACAGCTAAACAGATTATCGTAAACGGCAGTCGTCGACGATTTCCCCGCGCCAAAATGCGACAGAGACAATTTAAACTCACCATATAACGCCGCGAGAAGCGGATTATTTTTTCCCAAATGGAGCGAGAGAAACGTTTCGCTGATATCCAACCTTAAAAAGGGCAGTTGTTTTATTTTACGCGTCAGAAACTCACTTTCGAGCAGGGTGCTTGCCATGCCCTCGTCTGTGGGCATAAAGGCCAGCAGATTGTGCGTTTCGAAAAAGGTCTGATGCTTTTCCAGTAACGAAACCTGCCGCTGCAGCAGGCGCAGGCGCTGTGTCTCATCAAGCTGCGGCAACAGAACATCCTGCGGCAACGTGATAGGCGCACTTTCGTGGACGAACTGGGTAGCCAGCTCAATAGCGGTTAAGTGCCCTTCCTGAGAACAGGCGGCATAAAACCAAATTTCCGACTCATAGTCGGCCGACAGATGAATTTTCATTTTACAGCCAGTATATGTGGCGATAGTGCATCGTATATGATTAAAAACTTACTGGCAATAGTAGCAAAGGACTGATGAGATAGATATTTTTAGGCCATTACTGGCTTTAGTTTTAAGAAAATAAACTTTAAGCCAAATAATTTTTGGGACAATTCTGTAAAGTATGAAAAAGATTCCCGCTCCCAATGTTATAAATAAAATGAGTTGGTTAAAGCCAAATTAGGAATATTTTTTAGATCCGGTCATTTTCTGAATTAATCCGCACTAACCGGGCGGGCTTAGGTTGACAAATTATATGCGTCGCGCCTGCCAAAACACTTTCCGCCAGTAGACATTATCCAGCGAGGACCGAATGACGCCCTGACTGGTTGAAGCATGGATGAAGGCGTTATCCGTGTCGTAAATGCCCACATGTAAGCCATTTTCGCCACTGCCGGTCCTGAAGAACACCAGGTCGCCGGGCAGAAGGTCCTCTTTGCTGATGCGCGTGCCGATATCACTCTGGGCGGCGGTACTGCGTGGGAGCTGCAAATCAAACTTATCCCGAAATGTCAGATAGACAAAACCCGAGCAGTCAACGCCCTTGCGGCTCATGCCACCATAGCGATACGGTGTTCCCCGCCAGCTCCCCAGTTGATCGTTGAGCTGCGCGATAACGGTAATGGAGTCAGAGAGGCGACCATTGACAGGCGGTGCACGATGGCTACAGCCCACCAACAGTAACACCACGAACAGCAACCCCATGCGCATCACAGCTCATCCTTAATCAGTTATAACGGGGTAAATGTAGCGGCAAAGCCCGCTACGTGGCAAGTCTCAGGGTAAAACCGTTAGCAGCGGACGGCCTTCCAGGGTGAGTTGTCGGAAAGGGATACCGTAGAGTGGCGTGAGCTGTTCCGGGAGCAGGATTTCACAGGGTTTGCCCTGTGCCACAACCGCGCCCTGATGCAACAGCCAGACCCGATCGGCATGCCACAGGCTGTGGTTAAGGTCATGGCTGCTGGCAATTACACAACCCCCTGCACGACAGAGTTCCTGAATCAGATTATCGACAGCGTGTTGCTGCGCCACATCCAGCGCCGTCATGGGTTCGTCAAGAATCAGCAGTTTACCGTCCGCATTAATCTGCGGATCGATTTGTGCCATGACCGCACAGAGTCGGACGCGCTGCCATTCGCCCCCGGAAAGCTGATTCAGCGGTCGGGAGAGTTTTTCTGTCAACTGCAGCCGGGCGAGTAAGCTCATTAACCGCGCATCATTGTGTGGCCCTGAAGACGCCAGATGCAGACGAAGATAGTGATAAACCGGCATCATGCCGGGTGGCAGCTGCTGTTGAGGCAACCAGCCGCGCACCCGGGCCAGCGCCGGTCCGGGCCAGTCAGCCAGCGCTTTATCCTGTAAAGTCATCTGACCGGTTATCGGCTCCAGACCGGCCAGCGCGGACAACAAGGTGCTTTTGCCCGCGCCATTCGGCCCCACCAGATGGATCAGATGCCCGGCATGAAGCGCACCGCTCACCGGTTGCAGCCGTCCGGCAACGGCGACCGCTTGCAGGCTGAGTAACACCTATTTCGCCAGCGCGACCTTAATCGTTTCCAGAATAATCGGGTCTTCTGGCGACATATCGGGCGAGAAACGCTGGATCACGCTGCCGTCACGTCCAATCAGGAATTTTTCAAAATTCCACAAAATATCCCCTGGCGCTTTTGGTGCCCGGCCTTTACTGACCATACGCTCATAAAAGCCACTTTCTTCCGGCCGAACGGCATCCGGTTTTGCGGCCACCAGCTGCGCATAAAGCGGATGACGATGTTCACCATTCACCTCACATTTTTCGAACAGAGGGAAGGTCACACCGTAGGTGGTGCTGCAAAACGTCTTGATTTCTTCGCTGGTGCCGGGTTCCTGCTCCAGGAACTGATTGCACGGAAAACCCAGTACACTGAAGCCCTGGTCATGCCAGGCTTCATGGATATTTTCCAGGGCTTCGTATTGCGGCGTTAAACCACATTTCGAGGCCACGTTCACCACCAGCAGGACGTTGCCCTGCCAGGCAGACAGCGTGGTTTTCTCACCATCCAGCGTAACCAGTTCAGTTTGATAAATGCTCATACGGGGTTCCTGTGGTTAAGACTTGTTTGTCAGCGCAGGCTGACGTGTCGATTTGACTAACAAAACGATAAACAATGGCGCACCCAGCGTGGCCGTGACCACGCCAACAGGCAACTCAGCCGAGGCCAGTGCCAGACGGGCAATAATATCTGCCCCCAACAGTACGCTGGCCCCTGCCAGCGCGGAGGCCGGCAGCAACGCACGATGATCGTGCAATCCCACCAGGCGTAACAGATGAGGAATGACCAGCCCGACAAATCCTATCGCCCCGGCCAGCGCAACGCTTACCCCGACCAGCCAGCCCATGGCCAGCACCAGCAGATTACGCCAGCAGACCAGAGACAGTCCTAACTGGCGCGCGGAGGTCTCACCGAGGGCCAACAGATTGAGCGCGCGGGCCGCCGTCATGCTGGCCAGAATCACCGGCAATAACGCCAGCATCATCCAGCCATAACGCCAGTCGATGCCGCTGAATCCGCCCATCATCCAGTACATCAGTTGGCGCAAATCGAGACTGCTGCTGAAATACACCGCCCAGGTCATCATCGCGCTGCAAATCATGCCCAGCGCTACGCCGGTAAGCAATAAACGGCTGACGGATAAATGGCGGTGGGCAAAGTGCAGCAGAATCAGCGTAATCACCAACGCGCCCGCTATCGCCGAAAGCGAGAGGCTCCATAATGCGCCGCCGCTGAACAGCACGCCCGCCACCAGGCCAATGCCTGCCCCGCTGGACACCCCCAGCAGGCCGGGCTCGGCCAGCGGATTGCTAAACAGCGCCTGCATCATCACCCCGCTCAACGCCAGCGCCGCCCCCACCAGCATCACCGCGACGGTACGGGGTAAACGTAACTGGCCGACAAACAGCCTGCCGCTCTCACTCCACCAGGCGGCAGGCCCTATCCAGCGCTCGCCTGCACACAGGCTGACCGTAAAAAGCGCCAGCAGCAGCAGACTCAGGCCCATCAGCCATTTTTGATTTTGCCGTGTGCTGTGCCGTGCAAGTTGTTCAAGCTGGGACATAAGCGGAATTGATCTGGGTAACAGGGAATTGATTGTAAAAGGATTGCGAAAAAAAGAAATGAAAAAGGCCGCTTGCGCGGCCTTTTTAAAACACTGGGATCAGTCACTGTCTTTGGGTGTGGCGTTCTCAACGCGACTTTTAAGCTTCTGCCCTGGACGGAAGGTGACTACGCGACGTGCAGTAATCGGAATATCCTCTCCCGTTTTTGGGTTTCTGCCCGGACGTTGGTTTTTGTCACGCAGATCAAAATTACCAAACCCCGACAGTTTAACCTGTTCTCCATTTTCCAAAGCGCGGCGAACCTCTTCGAAAAACAGCTCCACTAACTCTTTTGCATCACGTTTGCTCAGCCCGAGTTTCTCAAACAGGTATTCTGACATCTCAGCTTTTGTAAGCGCCATAGGTTCAATCCCTCAAGGTTGCCTGGAATCGCTCTTTTAATGCCGCAACGCATTTGGCAACCGTCGCGGCAATCTCCTCTTCTTCGAGTGTCCGGCTGGTATCCTGCAAAATCAGGCTGATTGCGAGGCTCTTATAGCCCTCGGAAACACCCTTACCTCGGTACACGTCAAACAAGTTTACGCCAACTACCTGATTTACGCCAACTTTCTTACACTCTGCGATGATATCTGCTGCGGGCACGTTTTCCGCCACAACAACGGCGATATCTCGGCGGTTTGCCGGGAAGCGCGAAATCTCTTGCGCATCAGGCAGGACGCGGTCTGCGACCTTATTCCAAAGCAGTTCAAAGACTAAGGTGCGACCGTTCAGATCCAGCTTACGTTCAAGTTCGGGATGAACCACTCCGATAAATCCGATTCGTTCATCATGCAAATAAATTGCCGCACTTTGTCCCGGATGTAACGCCGGATTCGCTTCTGCACGGAAAGTGATGGCGTCGAGCTTACCGGTTAAATCCAGTAATGACTCTAAATCGCCTTTCAAATCATAGAAGTCAACCGCCTGGCGCGCCAGATCCCAGTGCTCTTCGAAGCGATTGCCACTCAGTACGCCGGCCAGCATCAAATCCTGACGGATACCTAAATCTGCCTGTGTATCAGGCACAAAACGCAGACCGCTCTCAAACAGGCGCACGCGGCTCTGCTGACGATTCTGGTTATAGACCACGGCGCTCAGCAAACCGGTCCACAGCGACAGACGCATGGTGGACATATCGCTGGAAATCGGGCTTGGCAGCAGCAATGCCTCTTCGCCGGGATGCAGCAACTGCTGGACTTTTGGATCCACGAAGCTGTAGGTAATGGCCTCCTGATAGCCTTTATCCACCAGCAGCATCTTTGCGCGTTTCAGCGACAGGTTGGCTTCACGGTGCTTGGTCATCACCAGACCGGCCTGCACCGGCACGTTCGGGATATTGTTGTAACCGTAGATGCGCGCAATCTCTTCCACCAGGTCTTCTTCGATAGCCATATCGAAGCGCCAGGTCGGTGCGACCGCCTGCCATTCCTGATTGCCTACGCTCACCTGACAACCGAGGCGGGTCAGAATGTCGGTCACCTGGGCATCGCTGACCACATGACCGATTAAGCGATCCAGCTTCTCACGACGTAAGGTGATAGTGGCAGGCACCGGCAACGCGGCCTCTACCGTCTGATCGATAACCGGACCGGCTTCGCCGCCACAGATGCTCAGCAGCAGCTGCGTCGCCCGCGCCATCGCCTTGTGCTGCAGCGCCGAATCCACGCCACGCTCGTAACGATGTGAAGCATCCGTATGCAAACCATGACGACGCGCCCGGCCGGTAATCGCCAGCGGCTCAAACCAGGCGCATTCCAGTAAAATATTTTGCGTTTCGGTGTTTACGCCGGAATGCTCACCGCCAAAAATGCCGCCCATCGCCAGCGCTTTCTGGTGGTCAGCAATGACCAGCGTATCGCTGCTGAGTCTGGCTTCTGTACCATCCAGCAGCGTGAGTGCTTCGCCCTCTTCTGCCATGCGCACCACGATCCCGCCGTCAAGACGATCCAGATCGAAGGCGTGCATCGGCTGACCCAGCTCCAGCAGCACGTAGTTGGTGATATCCACGACCGGATCGATAGAGCGAATACCGCAGCGGCGCAGTTTCTCTCTCATCCACAGCGGCGTTGCTGCGGCAACGTTCACGCCTTTGACCACCCGGCCTAAATAGCGAGGACAGGCATCGGTCGCGTCAACGCGAATCGGGAAGGTATCGGGAATCGTGGCAGTGACCGGCTCGATGGCGGGCGCATTTAGCGGCAGGCCGTTCAGGACCGCAACATCCCGAGCGATGCCCATGATGCCCAGACAGTCAGCGCGGTTAGGCGTCACGCTGATTTCGATGGTGTTGTCATCTAACTGCAGATAGTCACGGATATCGGTGCCCACAGGCGCATCGGCAGGCAGTTCAATAATGCCATTGTGATCATCGGAAATACCCAGCTCCGAGAACGAGCACAGCATGCCTTCCGAGGGTTCACCGCGCAGCTTTGCGGCTTTGATTTTGAAATCGCCCGGCAGAACGGCACCCACGGTGGCGACGGCTACTTTCAGGCCCTGACGACAGTTCGGCGCACCGCACACGATGTCCAGCAGACGATCGCCCCCGGTGTTGATTTTGGTCACACGCAGCTTGTCGGCATTCGGGTGTTGACCGCACTCTACGACCTCACCGACCACCACGCCATGAAACGCGCCAGCCACTGGCTCAACGCCATCCACTTCCAGACCCGCCATGGTGATTTGTTCTGACAGCGCTGCGCAGTCAAGGGCTGGATTTACCCATTCGCGTAACCAGAGTTCACTGAATTTCATTGGATAACCTGCCCTTACTTAAATTGTTTGAGGAAACGTAAATCATTTTCGAAGAATGCGCGTAAATCGGTCACGCCGTAACGCAGCATGGTCAGACGCTCCATGCCCATACCAAAGGCGAAGCCCGAGTAGACTTCCGGATCGATACCGACGTTGCGCAGCACGTTAGGATGCACCATGCCGCAGCCCAGCACTTCCAGCCACTTGCCGTTTTTCCCCATCACATCCACTTCCGCAGACGGTTCGGTGAACGGGAAGTAAGACGGACGGAAACGGATCTGCAAATCTTCCTCAAAGAAGTTGTTCAGGAAATCGTGCAGCGTGCCTTTCAGGTTGGTGAAGTTGATGTTCTTATCGACGATCAGGCCTTCCATCTGGTGGAACATCGGCGTGTGTGTCTGATCGTAGTCGTTACGGTACACGCGGCCCGGGGCGATAATGCGCAGCGGCGGCTGCTGGTTTTTCATCGTGCGGATCTGTACGCCGGATGTCTGCGTACGCAGCAGGCGAGTGGCATCGAACCAGAAGGTGTCGTGATCGGCACGTGCCGGGTGATGGCCGGGGATATTCAGCGCGTCAAAGTTATGGTAATCGTCTTCAATTTCCGGGCCGGTCACCACCGCAAAGCCCAGTTCACCAAAGAAGGTTTCGATGCGATCGATAGTACGGGTAACCGGATGCAGTCCACCGTTTTCGATACGGCGTCCCGGCAGCGAGACATCGATGGTTTCCGCCGCCAGACGGGCGTTGAGCGCCGCCGACTCCATCGCTTCTTTGCGGGCATTCAGACGATCTGTCACCTGCTGTTTGGCTTCGTTAATCACGGCACCGGCTGCTGGACGCTCTTCTGCTGGCAGCTCACGCAACGTGGTCATCTGCAAAGTCAGATGCCCTTTTTTCCCCAGATATTCGACGCGCACCGCGTCAAGGGCGGCGATATCGGTCGCCCCGTCGATGGCCGCCGTGGCGTTCGCCACCAGTTCTGCTAGTTGGGACATGTTTTCCTCTTTTTCCAGTCAGGCTGGTTAGTACTTGTTGGGACCTGCCGGTCCAATATGCTAGCGCCAAAAATAAAAAAGCCTCCACGTGGGAGGCTTTCAGCGCGATTTTTCGTTTCTTTTCTTATGCGCAAAAGCCCCTGATTGTCAGGCGCTAAAGTAAAAAAAGAAACGGAAAATAGCAGCATTCATGCTTGCGTTACCTTGTTGTGATACTCAACGGCACTATTGAAAAGCGCAGAGGCGAAAAAGTCAATCTTTTGCTCAGGTTACAGGTAATAAAAAAGGGAGCAAGCTCCCTTTTTCAACTGACTTACGCCAGAGCTGATTTCGCTTTTTCTACCAGTGCAGTGAATGCCACTTTGTCGAATACAGCGATGTCGGCCAGGATTTTACGGTCAATTTCAATGGCTGCTTTTTTCAGACCATTGATGAAACGGCTGTAAGACATACCGTTCTGACGCGCCGCTGCGTTGATACGCGCGATCCACAGCTGACGGAACTGACGCTTACGTTGACGACGGTCGCGGTAAGCATACTGACCAGCTTTGATAACAGCCTGGAAGGCAACGCGGTAAACACGTGAACGTGCACCGTAGTAACCTTTAGCTTGTTTTAAGATTTTTTTGTGACGTGCGCGAGCAACTACACCACGTTTTACACGAGCCATTTAGCTCTCCTGTTTAATATTCTGAATTGATTAAAAAAATTTACTTATGCGTACGGCAGGCAGGCAACAACCAGACCCAGATCGCCTTTAGACACCATGCCTTTCGGACGCAGGTGACGTTTACGCTTGGTAGATTTCTTAGTCAGAATATGACGCAGGTTCGCGTGTTTACGCTTGAAGCCGCCAGAAGCGGTCTTCTTGAAGCGCTTAGCCGCGCCACGTACAGTTTTAATCTTTGGCATTTTAAAAAATATCCACTTCGCATTGTTGATAACATGACCCAGACAGGCGAACAACAAACCGCACAACGCGAGCGCTGCGCGGTCATTGCTACTTGAATGCCTACTGTTTCTTCTTAGGTGCGAGCACCATGATCATCTGGCGGCCTTCGATCTTCGAAGGGAAGGATTCGACAATAGCCAAATCCAGATCATCACACAGGTCTTTACGGACGCGGTTAAGCACTTCCATACCGATCTGCTGGTGCGCCATCTCACGACCGCGGAAACGCAGCGTGATTTTGGCTTTATCGCCTTCTTCCAGAAAGCGAATCAGGTTGCGTAGTTTGACCTGATAGTCGCCATCATCGGTTCCAGGACGGAATTTAATTTCCTTAACCTGAATAACTTTTTGCTTCTTCTTCTGTTCCTTAGAAGATTTGCTTTTTTCATAGAGGAACTTGCCGTAATCCATAATGCGGCAAACCGGCGGTTCGGCGTTCGGGCTGATTTCAACTAAATCTACACCCGCTTCCTCAGCTTTTTCCAAAGCTTCGCGTAGACTGACAATACCAAGTTGCTCGCCTTCAACGCCTGTTAAGCGCACTTCTGTTGCGCGAATTTCACTGTTGATGCGATTCGGACGCGTAGGTTGTACTCGTTTTCCGCCTTTAATACCTTATTCCTCCAATTGGTGAAGATTGCGGCTGCGAATCTCTTGCTGCAGCTTCTCAACAAACACATCGACATCCATCGACCCAAGGTCTTTACCACGGCGGGTGCGAACGGCCACTTTGCCAGCTTCCACCTCTTTATCACCACAGACCAACATATAAGGGACGCGACGTAATGTGTGCTCGCGGATTTTAAAGCCTATCTTCTCGTTTCTCAAGTCCGCTTTCACACGAATGCCAGCATTCTGCAATTTACGTGTCAAAGTCTCAACATATTCTGCCTGACCGTCGGTAATATTCATGACGACAGCCTGCACTGGTGCCAGCCAGCTAGGGAAGAAACCGGCAAACTCTTCGGTCAAAATACCGATAAAGCGTTCCATCGACCCCAGAATCGCACGGTGAATCATCACGGGCGTCTGACGATCGTTGTTTTCACCCACGTAGGTGGCATCCAGACGTTTAGGCAGGGAAAAGTCTAGCTGAACTGTTCCGCACTGCCAGGCACGGTCAAGGCAATCGTATAAAGTAAATTCAATTTTCGGGCCGTAGAAGGCGCCCTCACCCGGCTGGTATTCAAACGCAATGTTGTTTTCATTGAGCGCCGCAGCCAGATCCTCTTCTGCACGATCCCAGGTTTCATCAGAACCGATGCGTTTTTCAGGACGGGTAGACAGTTTCACCACGATCTTTTCAAAGCCAAAGGTGCTGTACATGTCGTAAACCATGCGGATACAGCTGTTCACTTCGGCGCGCAGTTGATCTTCCGTACAGAAAATATGGGCATCATCCTGAGTAAAGCCACGAACGCGCATCAGACCATGTAACGCACCTGAGGGTTCATTACGGTGGCAGCTCCCGAACTCGGCCATACGCAGTGGCAAATCGCGATAGGATTTCAGCCCCTGATTAAAGATTTGCACATGACCCGGGCAGTTCATTGGCTTGATGCAGTACTCACGGTTCTCCGAAGAGGTCGTAAACATCGCATCTTTGTAGTTTTCCCAGTGACCGGTTTTTTCCCACAGCACGCGGTCCATCATGAACGGACCTTTTACTTCCTGGTACTGGTACTCTTTCAGCTTACTGCGGACGAACACTTCCAGTTCACGGAAAATTGTCCAGCCGTCATTATGCCAGAAAACCATACCCGGCGCTTCTTCCTGCATATGGTAGAGGTCGAGCTGTTTACCGATCTTACGGTGGTCGCGCTTCGCCGCTTCTTCCAGACGCTGCAGATAGGCAGACAGCTGCTTTTTATCGGCCCAGGCGGTGCCGTAGATGCGCTGCAACATTTTGTTGTCGCTGTCGCCACGCCAGTAGGCACCTGAAATTTTCTGCAGTTTGAAATGGTGACAAAAACGCATATTCGGTACGTGCGGACCGCGGCACATATCGACGTATTCTTCATGATGATACAGCCCAGGGCGATCATCATGGCTGATATTCTCGTCCAGGATGGTGGTCTTATAGACTTCACCCCGCGCCGCGAAGACATCGCGCGCTTCCTGCCAGCTAACCTTCTTCTTCACGACATCGTAGTTGGTCTCAGCCAACTGATGCATGCGTTTTTCCAGCAGCTCAATATCTTCCTGGGTCAGCGTGCGATCGATATCGACATCATAGTAGAAACCGTTGTCGATAACCGGACCAATAGCCATTTTCGTGTCGGGCCACAGCTGCTTAATGGCATGGCCTAACAGGTGCGCGCAAGAGTGACGGATGATTTCAAGACCCGCTTCGTCTTTTGCAGTAATAATGGCGACAGACGCGTCGTCGGTGATGGGATCAACCGCATCGACCAGTTCACCGTTCACTCGTCCGGCGATACAGGCTTTGGCCAGACCGGGGCCGATATCAAGCGCGATGTCCATCACGCTGACAGGGCGATCATAAGTGCGCTGGCTGCCATCAGGAAGCGTAATTACAGGCATAGAATGTCCTTAGTTGCAGTGGTAAGCCACACGAAAGCCTACATACAAAATTGAGTAGTTTGATTCACCTGGCGTGAAATCAGACCCACATTGTCGGAATGTCGCCAGGAAGTTGATGCGGCACGAATAATAGCAGTTTTCAGACGTGAGCAAAACCCATGCCTTTCCGCTAACTCTCAGACAGATCAAAAAAAAGCGGCCAGGCCCCAGGCCAGACCGCTTCTCTGTCAGACAGAGTTAACGCGGATTACATCGCGTACGTCAGCATGACCGTGGTTTTGGTATCCGTATGGTCGGGCGCAGACTCAGGTGGATTGTTGTTCCAGGTGACGTTATACGCCAGTTTCAGGGCGAAATGGTCGTTAATCGCTACCTGTAAGCCCGTTTCAGAGTTCACTGTCGTATCGTCACCCAGTGAGCTCAGCACGGAAACCCCCTGAATGAATTTGGTGGTATCTGTCAGCTGCCACTGGTAGCTCACCGCACCGTAAGCCAGCGCCTGCGTTTTATGGCCACCTTCACGGTAATCGTCGTAACGGACACCAGGACCGAATTCCGCACGCAGTGAATGCACCGGGCCATTCAGGATCTGACGACCATAACCGGCGGTCAGGACATCGCGTCCGTCATAACCATTGTAACGGTCACTTAACCAGCTTGCCTGACCAAACAGGTAGTCATAGGCGCTCATGTTGTAACGCGAACGCGCACCTACGTTATAGGTTTCGGACGAGCGCTCATCGTTTGCAGAGGTATTCGCGGCATTGCCCCACAAGCTGTAGGCCATTGATTCTGTATACCAGGTCATGTTGGTCTGTGCGGTCAACGATGAGCTGGTGGTGTTACCGGTTTGCGCCAGGTAACCTGCAGAGGCCGATCCTTCAAAAGGCTTTTTCGCCGTTGAAGGGTCATCCATCGCGGTGAAGACCGCGTTATCGGCCAGCGCCTGGTGACAAAACGCTCCGGCAGAGAGCAATAGAACAGCAGACAGCTTGTTAAAGGCGTTCATTAAGTGTGATCCGTGCAACAGTTTTGAAAACGAAGATTCTGAAGGGTTTCCCGGTGCGATCAATCCCCTTTACCGTAACTTTTGTAAAGAGATATGAATTCGCTCAGAACATCATGCATTAGCGTAACGTCCCGTATTTGCTGGACGTTAACCTGAGTTCGGCGCGCATTATAGAGTTGTTTTTGCCAAATAACATCTGTTCGTTTACAAGATTTACATACGTTCGGGTCGCCAGCATCCGCACAAACGGTAAACAGTTTAGTCCGAATTGTTGGCTCATCCCCTTCATTATTCGCCTGTTTTTTCACCCTGTACTACGCTGTGTGATATTTAACCCTTTCGAGGTGCAAAATGCGCAGTGGAGATCTACATCGCTATGTCGTGACCTTTCATTATCAGGAAGCCGGACTCAGTGACGTTCTGAACCTGACCGGTGCTCTGACATCAGGGGGCTTCTCTACCACGTTAATGGATGACAGTGGCAACGCCCATGAGCTTGGCACCAACAGTTTTGGCATTGTCACCACACTGGATGAGGCCGCGCTAAAACAGCAGGCTCTTGCCGCGGGCGAAAGCGCGCTGGGCCAGAAACCCGACGTGACGTTGACCACGCTTGACGACTTTCTGCGCCAAGCAACAGGTGCCGCAGACTAGTCTGTGCACACGCGCAGGTTTTTATCGCGTGCGTCCGCGTTACAATTGAACTCAGGCAGCGAATAAAGAGGATAACCCGATGTGGTCAGCCATTAGTCGTCTGTTAAACGAGCAATTTGGCAACGCCGAAATTACCCAACGTCATGAACTCCCCGGGGGTGATGTGCATCCCGCCTGGCTCATCCGCTATGGTGAGCAGGATGTGTTTGTGAAGTGCAACAGCCGCGATAAAGTGTCCCTGTTTAGCTGGGAAGCCGATCAACTCGCCCTGCTGCGCCGTACCCAGACGATCCGCGTTCCGGACGTTTATGGCGTTGGCAGCGATCGTGACTACAGTTTCCTGCTGCTGGAATATATCAAACCTCAGCCCCTGAATCCGCAGAGCGCCTACCAGTTAGGCCAGCAGTTGGCGCGTCTGCATCAGTGGAGCGAGCAACCTCAGTTCGGGCTTGATTTCGATAATAATCTGACCTCTACACCACAGCCCAACAGCTGGTTGCGGCGCTGGTCAGTTTTCTTTGCGGAGCAACGAATCGGCTGGCAACTGCAGATTGCCGCTGAGAAAGGCATTCTGTACGGCGATGCCGAACGGATTATTGATTGTGTGCAACGGACCCTGGCGTCCCATCACCCTCAACCTTCCCTGCTCCACGGCGATCTGTGGCCAGCTAACTGTGCGGGCAGCGAGACTGGCCCCTGGATTTTCGATCCTGCCTGTTACTGGGGCGACCGGGAATGCGACCTGGCGATGCTGAGCTGGTTTACCGATCTGCCGAAGGCGATCTTTGACGGTTATCACCAGAGCTGGCCATTACCCGATGGCTTTTCGCAGCGTCAGCCGGTTTATCAGCTTTACTATCTGCTGAACCGGGCCAACGTGTTTGGCGGCAACTGGCTGGGCGCGGCGCAGTTTGCCGTGAGCCAGTTGCTGGATGACGATGCACGGGCAGCCGGTCAGGTGAAACCGGCCTGATCGTTTAGAGAAAACCAAGCAGAGAAAGCAGAAAGTAACCGGCGATGGCAATCACCAGCGGCAGGATGTAGAGCGGGAAAATCTGCAGAAAAATGGTGTGGCGCGGGACCCGTACCTTTTCTTCCAGCTGCTGCCGGGTCCGGCCATCGCTGCCTTTTGCCTGCTCAAGAATCATCTGATCTTCAATCCCTTCCCGCACATGGCGCACCTGACGTCCCATGCGCGCACCGGACGCTTCCAGCGCCAGCCCGACAAAAATCAAAATATAGATAAACCAGAAGCCCAGATTCATCTGTCCATTGAACTCGGGCACCGGTGAGTTTTGCCAGAACACATTCAGAAACGGCGTATTAAAGCGAATCATATCCACCATGACATGAATGAAATCCAGCATCACGGCATCAATACCGGGTTTCTTTTCACTGTGCTTAAACAAAAAGCTCAGCAGTGAAATGATGGTAGACAGCAACGCGAGTAAAAAAATCACCCAGCCAGCGACACGCTTAAGGATGGCAATGCGGCCAGCCTGTTGATAGGTCATGATATCTCCTGAACCCAAAATCCCATTTGCTTCAGTCTACCTGCCCTTGCAGAATTTTCCCAAAAAAAAGAGCGGTCTGCGCCCGTTTCGCCTCATCTGCGCACCAACCCTGTGTTCATGCTAAGGTAGCCTGAACTTTTTAAGGAGCGAAACATGTCTTACCACCGCCCTGTTTTTGCAGCTTTATTTGATATGGATGGCTTGTTGATTGATTCTGAACCTCTCTGGGATCAGGCTGAAATGGACATCTTTTCAACCCTGAATATCGATTTGACCCGACGCCACGAATTACCCGATACGCTCGGATTACGTATCGATCAGACGGTGCGCATGTGGTACGAAACGTTGCCCTGGTCGGGACCGAGTCAGGAAGCGGTCACACAGCGTATCATCGCCCGTGCAATGGAACTAATTGCGATAAACCGCCCGCTTCTGCCCGGCGTCGAGTCCGCCCTCTCATTGTGCAAACAGCACGGCCTGAAGACCGGCCTGGTTTCCGCATCGCCCCGCTTCATGCTGGAACAGGTACTGACGATGTTTAACCTGAATCACTATTTTGATGTGCTGTCTTCCGCCGAACATCTGCCCTACAGCAAGCCGCATCCGCAGGTCTACCTCAACGCCGCCGAGGCGCTGGGCATTGATCCGCTTCACTGCGTCGCGCTGGAAGATTCGGTGAACGGCATGGTAGCAAGCAAAGCCGCACGAATGCGATCAATTGTGATTCCGGCAGCCAGCCATCAGGATGATGCCCGCTGGGCGCTCGCCGACGTGAAGCTGAGCAGCCTGACGCAGTTAACGCGGGAGCATTTGCAGGCTTAACCGCAAAGGCGCTGTAACCTGTTGCATCCCCTTAAAAAATTAACGCTTCGTTACAGCGTCACAGGTTCTCATTTACTGGATAAATCCCTATACTGGATGCATTGACAGTTTCTTTTGCAGCCAGGTTTATCATGACGGCCGAAGGCCATATCTTTTTTGCTGTTGCCAGCGCCATTTTTGCGAAACGGGCCGAGCTCACCCCGGTGATGGCTCAGGCGGACTGGTGGCATTTAATTCCCGCCAGCCTGCTGACCTGCCTGCTGCCTGACATCGATCATCCTAAGTCCTTGCTGGGCCAGCGCCTGCGCTGGTTGTCGCATCCCATTGCCCGGGCATTTGGTCATCGCGGGTTCACCCACAGCCTGCTTGCCGTCGCGGCTGGCCTGTGGCTGTTTCAGATTAACGTGCCGAAAAGCTGGCCGGTGCCCGCCGATGTTCTGCAGGGCATGACGCTGGGTTACCTGAGCCACATTGTGGCCGATATGCTCACTCCGGCCGGCGTTCCTCTGCTCTGGCCCTGTCGCTGGCGTTTTCGTCTGCCCATTCTTAACAGCCAAAAAGGCAATCAACTGGAGCGCGCTCTGTGCCTGTGCCTGATGGCTTACGCGCTGTGGTTCCCGCCAGGGATGCCTGCGTTTGGCGAAAATGGCTGGCCCACTCAGGTATTTGATACCTTGCAAAACGGCGTCAGCCGCCTCCTGTCGGGGCATTCCGGCTCCTGAGCCACTGGCCGCTCAAGCAACGTTATAAGCTATTCCATTTGGATATAAGATCGCACTAAATTCACCTGATACCATTTCCGGACACCTGTATGAACAATAACTACTTTTGCTTTCCTTACCAGGGGAATGCTGCATGATTCGGAGTTTCTATGGATATCCCTTTAACGCTTAATATCATTGCCTTTGTGGTGCTGCTGCTTCTGCTGTCACGCCTGAGCCGCGCCAACTGGAGTCTGTCAAAAAAAGTGCTGGTCGGGTTAGTGTTTGGCGTCGCGTTTGGCCTGGCGCTGCAGTTTATTTACGGCAGTAACAGCGATACGGTCAAAGCGTCAATTGGCTGGTTTAACGTGGTTGGTAACGGCTATGTCCAGCTGTTGCAGATGATCGTGATGCCGCTGGTCTTTGTCTCAATTCTGAGCGCGGTGGCGCGCCTGCATAACGCCTCTTCGCTGGGCAAAATCAGTTTCCTGACCATTGGCGTGCTGCTGTTTACGACCGCGATTGCGGCGCTGGTCGGGGTTTTCGTGACCGGGCTGTTCCATCTTAATGCAACCGGCCTGGTACAGGGTGCCCAGGAAACGGCGCGTCTGAGTGCCATCCAGAATAACTATGTAGGCAAAGTGGCCGATCTGACGGCGCCGCAGCTTATCCTGTCCTTTATCCCGAAAAACCCCTTTGCCGATTTAACCGGTGCCAGCCCCACCTCGATTATCAGTGTCGTCATCTTCGCAGCCTTTTTAGGCGTGGCGGCCCTGCACCTGCTTAAAGATGACGAAGTGAAAGGCCAGCGTGTCCTGACGGCGATCGATACGCTGCAGTCATGGGTGATGAAGCTGGTGCGCCTGATCATGAAACTGACGCCTTACGGCGTGCTGGCGCTGATGACTAAAGTGGTTGCCGGATCGAACCTGCAGGACATCATTAAGCTGGGTAGCTTCGTGGTCGCATCCTATCTGGGCCTGGGCATTATGTTTGTGGTACACGGTCTGCTGCTGTCCGTAAACGGCATCAACCCTATGCGCTTTTTCCGCAAAGTCTGGCCCGTGCTGACCTTTGCCTTCACCAGCCGCTCCAGTGCCGCCAGCATTCCGCTGAACGTGGAAGCGCAAACCCGTCGTCTGGGCGTGCCGGAATCCATTGCCAGTTTCTCGGCGTCGTTTGGCGCTACGATCGGGCAGAACGGTTGTGCTGGTCTTTATCCGACCATGCTGGCCGTGATGGTAGCGCCGACAGTGGGCATTAACCCGTTTGATCCGCTGTGGATTGCCACTCTGGTGGGCATTGTGACGTTGAGCTCAGCGGGCGTTGCCGGTGTCGGCGGTGGTGCGACTTTCGCGGCGTTAATCGTGCTGCCCGGGATGGGCCTGCCCGTCACGCTGGTCGCACTGCTGATTTCGATCGAACCGTTGATCGATATGGGCAGAACCGCGTTAAACGTGAATGGTGCAATGACCGCAGGTTCCCTGACCAGTCGCTGGCTGGGCCTGACAGACCGACGCGTTCTTGAGCAAGACGAACACCGTGAATTAGAGCACAGCTAATCACAGCTGACCTGGCACCCGGTGCCAGGTCTTCTCCCTTTTCCCTGCCTGTTTCTCCTTATTTTCCCTCTCTCTTTACATTCACGTTAAGGAAACGTTAAGCGTGGTAAATGGGCAATAATACGTGCGCTTTCTGCTTGTTTTTGGACGCTAAAAGGAGAATTCTGCAGCGAGTCACAGCAGGAGAATGCACATGAAAACGGTTATCGCTTCATTCCTCGCGTTAGCGATGATTACGCCCAGCGCAGTGTTTGCGCGCCCCGGCGACTGGGGGCCCGGCCCTCACTGGTACCGGCCCGGCCCGGGCTGGCATGGTCCTGCGCCGCGCTGGCATGGTCCTGACCATTTCCACGTTCTGCCAGTGGCGGCAACGGCGGTTCTGATTGGGGGATTAACCTACTATTTGCTGAATGGCAGTTATTATCAGCGACACGGTGATGAGTACGTGGTTGTTGAGCCGCCTGCTCCGACCTATGTCAGCAGCGTCGGCGGTATGCGGGTGCTGGATTTTAATGGCCGACGGTTCTACGTGCAGGACGGGCATTACTATCAGCGGGAGATTAACGGCAGCTACGTTGAAGTGCCGCGTCCGGCTGGACTGTAGAGATAAAAAAACGGCTCGCCATAAGCGAGCCGTTTTTTCAGGTCAGCGAAAATTTACTGCTTAACCTGCGGATCGGTATCGTATTCAGCACAGCTCTGGAAGCCGTAGTTCATCACGCGACCCATATCGTTATAGCTCACGAAGTAAGTTTGTGCTTTACCGTCACGCTCGCCAATCACATAGGTCTGACAGGTACCGCGCGCATGCACCATGGTGATTTCAGTTGAAGCAGGGCCAGCAATCTGACGGACCTGCTGGCGGGTCATGCCTTTTTTGACGTCCTTAACCACTGGCTTAGTCACGTAGCTTTCCGCACGATCGTAAGTCGTACAACCAGAGAGCGCAGCCAGCGTCAGCGCTGCAGCGATACATCCCATCACTTTATTCATCTTGTTGTTCCTCATTTTTTGTCCATGTGGTGAAAAGCCTGGAACATAAAACGGTTTTTATCAAGTTAATGACAGACTTAAACTCAATCTGTCTCGCGGGATTTGTTAAAATGCGCCGGAACAGACCAGGCATGCTGGCTCACTGCACCATTGCGTGTTGGCCAGTGCCGTTTTACAGGCACAAAAGACGCGCTGAATGCACTTTTGTGACAACGTCACTTAAACATTATCATCAGAGGCCAAATGACGCTTTCCTCACCCAACCGGCTGGTTTACGCCATCACCCTGGGATTACTGGCTGCGCTGGGACCGTTGTGCATCGATCTGTATCTGCCCGCCCTGCCTCAGTTAGCCAGTGACCTGGCTACGCCAACGTCTACAGCACAACTCAGCCTTACCGCTGGCCTGCTGGGACTGGGCGCCGGTCAGCTTCTGTTTGGTCCCATGAGCGACAAATTTGGTCGTCTGCGCCCTCTGACCCTGTCACTGACGTTGTTGTTTATCGCGTCGCTGGGCTGCGCCCTTGCCCAGACTATCGATCAACTGTTACTGGCTCGTCTGTTTCAGGGATTAGCGGGAGCGGGCGGTGCGGTGCTGTCACGGGCAGTAGCGCGCGATATGTACAATGGCCATGAACTGACGCGCTTTTTTGCGCTGCTGATGCTGGTTAACGGCCTTGCCCCTATTGGCGCTCCCGTACTGGGCGGTGCCCTGATGACCGTGCTGGACTGGCGCGGTATTTTTGTTGTGCTGAGCGGCATCGCCATTTTGCTCATCCTGCTGGCGCGCGGGAAACTGCATGAAAGTCTGCCCGTTGATCGGCGGAGTCAGGGCTCGGTTTTTGCTGCTTATGCTGCACTGGGGCAGGTCATCACCCACCGTGCCTTTATGGGTTTCTGCCTGACACAAGGGTTTATGATGTCGGGCATGTTCGCCTATATCGGCGCATCGCCGTTCGTGCTGCAGGAAATCTACGGTCTGTCACCCCAGGCGTTCAGCTTTTGCTTTGCCGCCAACGGTATCGGTTTAGTGATTGCCTCACAGACCAGCGCCCGCCTCTGCCCGCTTTGGGGTGAATATCGCGTCCTGAAAGGCGGCCTGATGCTGGCATTCGTGGCCTCCAGCGCGCTGCTGGCCGCCGGGTTAACGCACGCCCCGCTCCCGCTGCTGCTGGTTGCGCTGTTCTTTTCGATTGCCAGCAATGGTGTCATTGCCACCACCGCCGCCTCACTGGCGATGCAAAGTCAGGGGCAACGTGCCGGTAGCGCCTCGGCCGTCATTGGCGTGACGATGTTCACTCTGGGCGCACTTGCCGTGCCGGTAACCGGGATGGGCGGCACATCAGTAATCAGTATGACGTTGACGATATTTGGTTGCTTCATGCTGGCTATACTGACCTTTATCGTTTTGGCAAAAAAACCTCCGCTGAGGTAAAACTTGTCGGATTCAGACCAGCAAAAAGAAAACATCACCCGCTTTGGCTTGTTGTTTTCGGGGATGCGCGTTAGCTTTAAGACAGGCTTTGTATTGTGCCGGCTGGCTAAAGACTTAAGGAGATGTTGATGTCACTGCAGCAGGAAATCATTACCGCACTGGGTGTGAAACCCACTATCGATCCGCAGCAGGAAATTCGTACCAGCGTGGATTTCCTCAAAGCGTATTTAACGCGCCACAGCGGCCTGAAGGCGTTAATACTCGGTATCAGCGGCGGACAAGATTCTACCCTGACGGGCAAGCTGGCCCAGATGGCGATCACGGAGCTTCGCCAGGAAACAGGCGATAACGACTACACCTTTATCGCGGTGCGTCTGCCTTACGGCGTGCAGGCTGATGAGCAGGACTGCCAGGATGCGCTGGCCTTCATCCAGCCAGACCGCTCGCTGGTGGTCAATATTAAAGAAGCGGTGCTGGCCAGTGAGCGCGCGCTGAAAGACGCCGGCATTGTGCTGTCGGATTTCGTCCGCGGCAATGAGAAAGCCCGTGAGCGTATGAAAGCGCAGTACAGCATTGCCGGTATGACCAAAGGCGTGGTGGTGGGCACCGACCATGGCGCAGAAGCCGTCACGGGCTTCTTTACCAAGTACGGCGATGGTGGCAGCGATATTAACCCTATCTTCCGCCTCAATAAGCGCCAGGGCAAACTGCTGCTGAAAACGCTGGGTTGCCCGGAACATCTGTATCTGAAAAAACCGACCGCCGATTTAGAAGACGATCGCCCCGGTCTGCAGGATGAAGTCGCACTGGGCGTCACCTACGACATGATCGATGACTACCTTGAAGGGAAAACGATCGATCCGGACAGCGCGAAAATCATTGAAGGCTGGTATCTGAAAACCGAGCACAAACGTCGACCGCCTATCACTGTTTTCGACGAATTCTGGAAATAACGCCGCCGACCCTTGCCGCCCGGCAAGGGTTGCCTTAACTGCTGAAACCCCATGTCCGTAACGTTACACGAACGCCACCCTGACCGGGCTGAGCGCAATTTTACTCTGGAGTACGACCCTGGGTCTGCTGCGTAGCGTCAGTGAGGCTTTTGGCCCCACCGGCGGTGCCGCCCTGATCTATTCCATCACCGCCCTGCTGTTGTGCCTGACAAGAGGCCTGCCCGATCCGCGTGTCCTGCCCCGTCGCTATCTGCTGGTGGGCGGCAGCCCTGGCCCGGGCGCTTTATAACAATGTGACACGCCGTTATGCATGCGGTAGCAACGGTGTTTCACTGTTTTTTATCGTCACCGCGCTGGCGCAAGTGCTGTTCGTGGATGCCTCTACCGCCGTGGCCTACTCTGCCTGGAACGACGGCATTCAGCAGGGAAATTTGCCCCTGCTGGCGACCGCCTCCTGTTTTACGCCCGTGCTGTCCGCCTTGCTGGCCAGCTTATGGCTGGGCCTGACACCGCCCGCCAGCTTCTGGCAAGGTGTTGCCCTGATCACCGCAGGCTCGCTGATCGGCTGGCGGGCAACATACCGGTTATGAATCTGAAGCTGGCGATCATTTAACCTGCCTGTTATGCTGTATGGACAACCAGTATAGGGAGTTCGTTTTGGCAAGACGTGCAGCAACCCACCGCCTCGAATTTGATGCGGCAGCGATTTATGAATACCCGGAACATTTGCGTGAATGGCTGGAAGGCTTGCCCAACCTGCCCGGCGTGTATACCTTTCATGGCGAAAGCGACACGCTGCCGTTATACATTGGCAAAAGCGTTAACCTGCGTTCGCGCGTCATGTCTCATTTCCGAACACCTGATGAAGCCAAAATGTTGCGCCAGTCGCGACGCGTTAGCTGGATCCCCACGGCGGGCGATCTCGGCGCGTTGCTACTGGAGGCGCAGATGATTAAAACTCAGCAGCCGCTCTTCAATAAACGCCTGCGCAAAAATCGCCAGCTCTGCTCGCTGCAAATTACGCCCGAAGGGAAACCACAGGTCGTGTATGCGCGCGATGTCGATTTCAGTCAGTCGCCCAACCTGTTTGGTTTATACCGCAGTCGCTTCGCTGCCCTGGAACGGCTGAAACAGCTGGCCGATGAGTATCAGCTTTGCCACGGCTTATTAGGTCTGGAAGCACTGAGCCCCAGCCGGGGCTGTTTCCGCTCAGCGTTACGCCGCTGTGCGGGGGCCTGCTGCGGCAAAGAGTCCGTGAGCGATCATCAGGACCGACTGTTGGCGGCGCTGGAAAACGTCCGCGTCTTCTGCTGGCCCTGGCAGGGGGCGGTGGCGCTGGTGGAAGAAGGGAAACAGATGACGCAGATTCATGTCATTGACCACTGGTTCTATCTGGGCTCAGTTGACTCGCTTGAAGAAGCCAGACGGCTGAAACGGGGTAAAGGCGGGTTCGACCACGATGGTTATAAGATCCTGTGCCGTCCGGTGCTGTCCGGCCAGTATCCGGTCATTCCGCTCTGAACCGCCTGCTGACGGCACAAAAGGCGGACAGATGGCGACCTGCAACGCAACCCTGAGTTGACCGCGTGACGCGACAGAACCGCCCTTTTCCTTAACCGCTTTCCCGCTGGCGCGCGTGCATAAAAAAACCGCCGGCACTGCCCACGCAACGTGGACAAGGCCGGCGGTCTCAGACCGGCTTTAGTGATTAACCCGAGGCTTATTCAGCAGGTGCAGGGGCCGGAGCCGCTTTGTCATGCATCGGGCGTTTTTCAGTCAGATGCTTTTCAAAATTCGCGTTGTACTGCTTTTTCTGCTCTGGCGTCAGTACGTTGTACAGTTTGTTCTGGGTTTCCATCATTGCCACCGCGTTCGCTTTGGCGTTGGCGGTCATTTTCTCCGCCTGGGCTTCGGCCTTCGCTTTGTCGAAGCTGTCAGAGGCGATAATCGCATGGTTAGCGCGACGCTCTTCGATTGACGGGCGCTGCATCTCGCCACGGCCCGCTTTCATAATTTCATGCATTTTTGTTTTTTGTTCTGGCGTCAGATTCAGTCCGCCAAACATCATGTCCATCCCACCCCGGTGCATCGGCTTGTGCATCGGTTTCTCACTGCCTGCTGGCGGTGGCGTCAGGTTATCCGCTTCGGCATGCACTACAGATGCCGCACCAAATGCCAGGGTAGAAGCCAGTAACAGAGAAGTCAGTTTACGCATAACAGTGTCCTTTTTTACTTGTTCACTTTCGTTACGACAGCGCGCTGTCGCGTCTTCGGAAACAAGCATACGACGTTGAACGTCAACTACTGCGAGTGAGCGTAAAAGCGTGAAAGCACAAAAGTCATATTTCAGCCGATCATGGAGGGAATAAGAAGAATGGCGTCAGGAATTGCAAAAGAGTATGAATAATCAGGAAATTTCGGATAAATCGTGGAGAATTGTAATGCCTTTAGCAGTAAAGCGGAAGGTCTCTTCCGCTCTTTTTTTAAACTGCGCGGTGAGACCGTTCAGAGAGGTAACGCCTGAGTCTGCTCGCTCTCTTCAATCAGCATTAAACCCGCCCGCAATCCCAGCGCGACATGGGGATTGGGAAAGAGCACGTATTCCCGCGCCTGCTGGACAAAGTAGCGCGTCTCGCCATCCTCAGCTAATAACGCCCCCTGCGGAAACGCGGTAAAATTTTTCGTGTCATTCGGCATATGCAACTGAAACGCCTCACTTAAGCGCGTGATCTGCTGGCAGACCCGATAACGGCGCGGGCGACCGGCGGGCTCAGGCAATGTTTCACCATACAGCAGAGCAGCCAGGGCCTGAAACGCGGCGCTGAACTGCGACAGATCGTTTTCGCCAAACGGCCGCGCCTGCCCCAACTCCAGGGTACAGCTGGCTGCGCCAAAATGTTCGCAGCTGAAATGGGTAAAAGTGCCCCCCGGCGAACGATGAAATACCAGCGCCTCCAGGCCGGCTGCGCCCAGCCAGTGCAAAAACGCGTCCGGCCAGGGACGCGGATTATGCGGCAGTACGCCAAAGCGGGGATGGTAAGAGCCGCGCAGTGCCGTATGCATATCCAGGTGCCAGCGGGTTTCGTCACATGCCCCCCGCTGCCAGAAGTTTTCCAGCGTTTGTTCCAGCCGCAGCACCCGCCGCGCTTCATCGCCATCATCAATCTGCTGCCAGCGGCCACCAAACAGTCGGTTAATGTCACTGGTCACATAACGCTTCCCCGCGCGCAGTGCCGAAGGATTACCTAACACCACCAGCATACGCTGCTGAAGTGGTTTTTCGCCCCGGAGTAAAGGCGTGATGAGCTGATTAAGGATTTCAACCGGGGCGGTTTCATTTCCGTGAATGCCCGCAGAGAGTACCAGCGCCTGGTTAACCGGTGCCTTTGGCTCCATAAGCAAAAGACCATGGTATAACCACTGCCAGCGAAGATGCGCCGTCTCACCGCTACGCAAACGTGGCGCTTCACCCGACAGCGTTTGCTGCAAAAAGTCCTGCATCGTTTCTCCTTAAAAGCGGAAGCGGGCAACCCTGACGGCACCACCTGCTTCACTGCTGAAATGTATACACATTTCCTAAGTCTAGCAGCCTGGTCAATTCATCAAGGGCAACCCGCCCTTCTTCCAGTAATTGCGGATCGCCTAAATCGCTTTGCGTCAGCCTGTCGCGATAGTGCTTATCGACCCACCGGTTCAGCGTGGCGAACACGTGATCGTTCATCAGCACCGCCGGGTTAACGGCCTGGCGCTCCTCGGGGGTTAATACCACGCGCAACCGCAGGCAGGCGGGGCCGCCACCGTTGTGCATACTTTCCCGCAGGTCAAACACCTGCAGGGACTGTAACGGACCGCCGCCTTCCACCTGTTCACGCAGGTATTCCCAGACGCCGGGATGCTGGCGCGACTCTTCCGGCAGCACCAACATCATGCTGCCATCCGGGCGCGTCAGCAGCTGGCTGTTAAACAGGTAGGTACTGACGGCATCCTGCACGGACACCCGGGCTGTTGGCACCTCCAGGGCGACAAAACCCGGCACACGGTCGCGCAGTTGCGCCAGTAAACCGGGCTGATCAACAAAAGCCTGCTGATGGCAAAACAGCAGCTGCTGATTGCTCACGGCAATGACATCGTTATGGAAAACGCCCTGATCGATGACCGCCGGATTTTGCTGCGCAAAAATGACTTTTTCAGGCGAGAGCTGATGCAGGCGGGCGACCGCTTCACTGGCTTCACGGGTTTGCCGGGCCGGGTAGCGTCGGGGGGCCGTATCAGACTGGCCGTCGCGACCATAGATAAACAGTTGTACACCCGCGTCACCATAGTCGCCGCCCAGACGGTTATGGTTGGCCGCCCCTTCATCACCAAACCTGGCCACCTGCGGTAGCGCATCATGCACAACAAAATGTCGCGGATCGCGAAACAGCGCTCGCAGCAGAGCGGCCGTTTGCGGGGCTTCAATGGAACGGTGAAATTTGTTGTTGAGATTCGCGACGGTGAAATGCACCCGACGGTCAGCGCTGTCGGCTGAGGGTGATACCGTTGCCGCATTGGCCACCCACATCGCCGAGGCCGAGCTGGCGGCTGACAGTAACGCGGGGGCCGTTTTATGGGCTTTTTCCAGGACCTGCGCATCGCTGCCGCTAAAACCCAGCTGACGCAGCACGGCAATGCCGGGCCGCTCATGCGGCGGCATCACGCCCTGAACAAATCCCATGTCGGCCAGCGCTTTCATTTTCAGTAAGCCCTGCTTTGCCGCCAGCCGCGGATTCGACGGCTGGTGTTGATGGCGCGTCGAGGCTTCGTTACCGAATGACAACCCCGCGTAATGGTGCGTCAGTCCGACCAGCCCATCAAAGTTGGCTTCTGTGGCTTTCATGAGCGACCTCCTTGCGGTGAAAAATCCAGGCCCGGTGACAGTGTTGCCGGAAGCGTAAGCTGCGGCGATTCCAGCGAGGCCATCGGCCAGGCACAATAGTCTGCGGCATACCAGGCGCTGGCGCGATGGTTACCCGAGGCGCCAATCCCGCCAAACGGTGCCGTACTGGCAGCGCCAGTCAGCGGCTTATTCCAGTTCACAATACCGGCACGCGCTTCCAGCAACAGCTGGTCAAACTGCTCGCGGGAAGGTGAAATTAACCCGCACGCCAGGCCGTAACGCGTCTGGTTAGCCAGTTGAATCGCCTGCGGATAATCGTCGTAACGCATCACCGCCAGCAGCGGGCCAAATACTTCTTCATCCGGCAAATTGTCTACCGCGGTCACGTCAATAATGCCGGGCGTTAACAGCGCCTGTTGCCGGTTGGGCCAGCGCATTGCCAGCAGTATCTTGCCGCCCGCCGCGACGCGCTGCTGCCATTCGGCATAAATTTTTTCGGCAGCGGCGCAGGAGATCACGCTGCCCATAAAAGGTTGCGGATCGGCGTTCCAGGCGCCGGGTTGCAACCGCCCGGCCACCTCAACCAACCGTGTCAGGAAGGCATCACCAGCCGCGCCCCGTTTGACCAGTAAGCGGCGCGCGCAGGTACAACGCTGGCCTGCCGTGATAAAGGCTGACTGAATGGCGATATGCACCGCCCCGTCGGTATCCGCGGGATCGTCCACGATCAGTGCATTGTTACCGCCCATTTCCAGCGCCAGCATTTTTTCAGGCTGCCCGGCAAACTGGCGATGAAGCTGATAACCGGTATGTGCGCTACCGGTAAACAGCAGGCCGTCAATGCCCTGCTCAGCCGCCAGCGCCTGGCCGGTTTCACGTCCGCCCTGCAGCAGTCCCATGACGCCATCTGGCAGGCCCGCCTCCCGCCACAGCTGTACCGTTCTCTCAGCGGTGGCCGGCGTCAGCTCGCTGGGTTTGAACACCACACAGTTACCGGCGAGCAAGGCGGGCACAATGTGACCATTCGGTAAATGGCCCGGGAAATTATACGGGCCGAATACCGCCAGCACGCCATGAGGACGATGACGCAGGGCATTTTCGCCCTGTTGCTGCTCCCCGGTGCGAGCGTGATAGGCTTTAACGGAAATCGCAATTTTGTTGATCATCGCGGTCACTTCCGTCAGCGCTTCCCAGCGCGGTTTCCCCGTTTCCTGCGCAATGCAGTCGGCCAGGGCGGTTTTATGGTTCTCGAGTTGTACCGCGAAACGTTCAACGATGGCCTGACGGGCGGCAAAAGGCTGTCTTGCCCACGCCGGAAAGGCCGACCGGGCCGCCTGGCAGGCCGCTGTAACCTGCTCCGATGAAGCCGCGCACCCCTGCCACAGCGTGTCGCCGCTGACCGGGTCCTGTTTGGAAAAGTGATCTGACTCGCCAGCGAGCCACTGTCCGTTAATCAGGTGCGTCATGCCTTTTTCTCCTCACTACACAGCGTCACTACGCGCAGGCTGTCACCCGGCTGGCACTGCAACGCCTGTAACTGTTCGTCATTAAGCTGAATATGTTCAGCGCTCGGATCGACCGGTATGAGTGCGACACGAAACCGGTGATAATCGGTGTTGGCGACCAGACAAAGTGGCGCATCCTGCCGGGCCTCGCCTTTTCGTGCCGTCAGTAACCGACTGTCCCGCACGGCGCGGATGTCATCAATGTCACATTCCAGCGTCGGCCCGCCATCAAAGATGTCAATATACTGGCGGTAGCGGAAACCCTCCGCCTCCAGTACCGCCCGTGCAGGCGCGGTTTTAGGATGGACCTGACCAATGACGGCCTGCGCTTCCGGGGTTAAATAGTGCAGATAAAGCGGGTGCTTGGGCATGAGTTCCGCAATAAACGTTTTCTGCCCGGTACCGCTCAGAAAATCGGCTTTGCGAAATTCCATCGAGAAAAAGTGAATGCCCACGCTGTCCCAAAACGGGGAATGCCCCTGTTCATCGCTGACGCCGCGCATTTCGGCAACCACCCGCGCCATAAAGCAGTCGCGAAAGTTCGCCATAAACAGAAAACGGGACTTCGATAACAGATAACCGTTTTTACCGTCACGATAGTCGGGATCCAGAAACAGCGTGCAGAGTTCGCTACTGCCTGTATGGTCATTGCTTAATGACAGTGTCGGCAACGTGGCGTACACGTTCAGCTCTTTTGAGGCATGCACCTGTGTGCCGACCCGAAAGTTGTACCAGGGTTCCTGTAGACCTACAGCCACCTCAATGGCGCAGATCCCCACCGCGCGATTGTCCTGGCTGTCAGCCAGCACAAACACATAGCCCTGTTCAGCACGCGGCAGCGTGCCCTGCCAGGTATGCAGCGAGCGTTCGATTCGGGCCTGTAGCGTGGCGCTGTCAACCGGCAAGGAGGTCAGTCCGCCGCCTGTTTTTGCCGCCAGTGCCATCAGCTGACTCAGATCATCCCGCTCGACCGGACGAATCACCATCATGATGCCTGGCCCTTAAACAGCTGTTCACAGGCCTGGGCAAAGCGCGCCATACCGGTCTTTACTTCCTGTTCGCTGATATTCAGCGCCGGCGCAAAACGCACCACGTCAGCCCCGGCGATCAGTACCATAACGCCCTGTTCAGCGGCGGCGAGGTTGATCTGTTTGGCTTTCCCCGCAAAGTCGTCGTTCAGTACGGCCCCAATCAATAACCCTAACCCGCGCACCGTTTTAAACAGATGCAGACGTTGATTGAGGTCATTCAGCGCCGCCACAATCCAGTCATGGCGCATCTTCACGCCGTCCATCACTTCAGGCCGGTTAATCAGTTCCATGACTTTCCCTGCCACCGCGCTCGCCAGGGGATTACCGCCATAGGTTGTGCCATGCGTGCCCACGCCCATCACCTGCGCCAGGTCTTCACGCGTTAACATGGCACCGATGGGAAACCCACCGCCCAGCGCCTTGGCACTGGTCAGGACATCCGGCGTCACGCCATAGTGCATATAGGCGTACAGCGAGCCGGTCCGGCCAACGCCGCTCTGCACTTCATCGAAAATCAGCAAGGCCTGATGTTTATCGCACAGTTCACGCAGGCCGCGCAGAAACGCGGGCTCTGCCGGAACAACACCGCCTTCGCCCTGAACAGGTTCGACAATGACGGCACAGGTCTGATCGGAAATCAGTGCGGCAGCAGACGCAAGATCGTTAAATTCCGCGTGCTGAATATCTGCCGGAAGTGGCGCAAAATCTTTTGAATAGGCAGGCTGCCCTCCCGCAGAAACGGTAAACAGCGTGCGGCCATGAAAGGCATTTTTAAATGCGACGATGCCGCTTTTATGGTTACCAAACCGGTCATGTGCCACTTTTCGGGCCAGCTTCAGCGCCGCTTCGTTTGCCTCTGCCCCGGAGTTGCAAAAGAACACACGGTCAGCAAAGGTGGCATCGATCAGGTGTTTCGCCAGACGTAAAACGGGTTCATTGGTATATCCATTGCCTGTATGCCACAGACGTGAAGCCTGCTCCTGAAGCGCCTGCTGAAGCGCGGGATGCGCATGGCCCAGTGCATTAACGGCGATACCGCCGGCGAAATCGATATAGTCTTTTCCCTGCTGATCCCAGACGGTTGAGCCCTCTGCGCGGACCGGTACAAAACTGGCGGGTGCATAAACCGGCATCATCCAGTGATCAAAATCATGACGCGAAACCTGCAGTGGCATAGTCCTTCTCCTGTACCCCAGGGGTAATCTGTTTGTTTGTTAAATGTTAAGAATGTAAAGACTCGTCCTACGATAGATTGCAGATAGCGTGCCAGCCAAGGACTAAAATGCATAAAATGGAGCGCATAACCAATTATCAATAACTTACGAGTGGCTCCTATTCATTTAAAATGCATAAATAGTGAATAATAGTCTGAGGAAGACGGGATAGTAGCGTTTTTTATAGCGGAATTATGCAACGGCGATATGAAATATTGCTTTTGTGATCGCTGATAAATTATTTGTTTAAAAGCGTGCAAAGTGCGCCTCACAATGGGGCGCTTGCATGGTTGTTGTGCATAAAAAAGAAAAATGCCGTGGTCGGGATGAATAAACTCAAATAAAAAATAAAAGAAAGGCTGAAAATAACGCATTCACGACGCCATAATTATTATTTATTCATCTGTTTTATTATTTTATTTCCTGGGTGACTATCAGGAAGTTAATAACCCTTTGCCATGCTAGGTCGATTATTAATATGCAGACTAATGGTATGATCGCTACCTTTTAAGATTATTTATTAACCAGATACGGGTGATTATTTCACCACACCTACTGGCATTTTTATTTTTTTGTCATGCTGAATAAGGCGGGCGAGCAACACCAAACAAGCCACTGTTATATATGATATTTTATTCTTTTCATTGGCAGATAAATCATAAGAAAAAACAATAACACCGGGTAAACACTACTCAGCAATGGCGATTTTATCGTTTAGTTCCCTGAATACACAATTAGTTACACTTATTGCGCTAGGCTGGATTAACAATTTGTGTCATTTTCTTTTCACCCCACCAGAGGGGCAAATAATAAGACAACCACAGGGTAAATAATAAATGATGAAGCGCACTTTAGTGGCGGCATTAATGCCGTTACTGATCGGCCTGCCGACTGCTCAGGCCGCACAAATTTATAATAAAGACGGAAATAAGCTGGATTTACAAGGCAAGGTTAACGTTTCGCATTATTTTTCAGATGATCCGTCAAATAATGGCGATCTCACTTCCTATGCCCGCATCGGTTTTAAAGGCGAAACCGCCATCACCGATCAACTCACTGGCTATGGTTTCTGGCAGTACCAGTTCAGCGTCAAAAACTCTGAAGGTGCAGATGCCAACACCGGTAACAAAACCCGCCTGGGTTATGCCGGGCTGAAATATGGCGAACTGGGTTCACTGGACTACGGCCGTAACTACGGTCTGGTTTATGACGCATTAAGCTACACCGATATGTTGCCGGTATGGGGTGGAGACTCTGCCTATAACGACGCCTTCCTGACTGCTCGCTCAGGTGGTGTACTGACCTGGCGCAATAAAGACTTCTTTGGTCTGGTGAAGGGCTGGAACATTGCGGCACAGTACGAAGGTAAGAACGATCGTACCTCGACCAACAATGCCGGTCTGCAGGTGAGCCGTGCGAATGGCGATGGCTTTGCTTTATCTACCTCATATGACTTTGATTTTGGTTTGAGTTTTGCTGGCGCTTACTCAAGCCTGCAACGTACTCAGGCACAAAACGCAGCGACTTTTGGTCGCGGTGACAAAGGACAGGTATGGGCAACATCTGTTAAGTATGATGCTAACCAGATTTACCTGGCAGCAATGTACGGTGAAACGCTTAACGCCACACCGATGCCTTCCAGTGCGACCGGTTTCGCTAACAAAGCACAGAACATGGAATTTGTTGCGCAATACCAGTTCCTGAATGGCTTACGCCCTTCATTAAGCTACGTCACCTCAAAAGGCAAAGACATTGAAGGCATCGGTGATGCCGATCTGTATAAATACTCTTCTGTGGGTGCAACTTACTACTTCAATAAAAACATGTCGGTGTACGGCGAATACCGTATTAACCTGCTGAAGAAAAATAATCCGCTGGGTCTGGCAACAGATGACATTACAGCGGTAGGTCTGGTCTACCAGTTCTAAGCGTTACCCCCTCATTGTTAAACGGCCCGGCCTGTGTCTGACGGGCCGTTTCTCTTTACCCCGTCCTCTCAGCTCAGGCGATAGTGACAGTCCGGCTGCATCGGTTGGGGCAGATCCTTCTCTCCCGACATTTCCCGCAAATTGATTTCTATGTTGATGCAGATAGCATCCATCGGCAGATGGTTATTCTTATAGCCAAACGGCATTTCCAGCTCTTCCGCCAGCGTATCGAGTGACAAAAAGGTGTAGGAAATAAACATCGACACCAGCGGCGTCATCGCATGCAGGTCCGGCGCCAGCGCAAACGGCAGCAACGCACAAAACAGATAAACGGTACGCCGTAGCAGCAAGCCATAGGCAAACGGCACCGGCATGCTGGCCAGCCGTTCACATCCTCCCAGCACTGCCGCAATCTGGTTGAGGTTGTTGTCAATCGTGCTCCAGACAATATCGCTGATTACCCCTATTTGTCGCTGCTTTGCCAGCCACTGCGACAATTGCAGATGCAGCATATTTGCCGCCGAGTGCTGGCCCAGCAGCACCTCGGCCTCGCTGCCCAGCAGGCGCGTCAGGTCGTCACGTGCATCCGTATGACGGAGTTGATGTTTCAGACTGGCACAGAATGCCAGCAGCATGGCCTGCACCCGCTCCGCATCTGCCGGACAGAAGGCAATAACCTGACGCAAAATATTACGGCAGGCAATCAGCAACGCCCCCAGTAACAGGCGGGCCTCGCTGAATCGCGCATAGCAAACGCTGTTACGGAAACCCAGAAAGATAGCGATGGAGACGCCCAACAGGCTGAACGGCGCCAGCGTGAGCTTAATGCCCAGGGTTTCATACCAGTCCAGCAACGCCAGGGCGAGCAGCGACATTAACAGGTTAAGAAACAGGCGGAACAGGATATCGGGCAGAACAGAGCCATGCCAGGCAAACAGGCGGATAAACCAATGGTTGGGTGGTCGAAGAATCATGGTGTGCAGATGAATGGATATTTTTGCCGATTCTGCGAGTGTGCATGTGCTTTTACCAGTGAAAAAGTGTGACAAAAATCACATTTTATTGTGACGTTAGTCGCTGAAGCTCAGCGGATCGGTAACCGGCGAGCGCGCCTCCGCCTGTTCCGCGGGCGGCTCATCCAGCGACAACGGCGGCTGGACCCTGAGGGTGATCCAGTTGGACGTCACGCGCTGTTGTTTACTGTCTTCGACCGTAACCGACAGATGGTAAGTATTGCTGGCCCCTGGCGTGCTGTCCCACGGCGGCACAATCACGCTCCAGCCGTCCGTTGCACTGTTGTTCGGGGGAGCAGTCAGACTCAGCGCCGCCGTGTCGCCCTGCCAGCTCAGCCCCTTAATCGCATGACTGGCGCGTACCTGCAGCTTAAGTGGAACGCTCTCGCCCGGATTAAGCTGCCATGGCGGCGTCGCCAGAAACACGGAGAGGGTTTTGCGCTGCCGGTAAGCCATTACCGGCGTTTGGCTGCGCGTGACGGTATCGTAGCGACTGCCACGCAACGAACGCATCTCAGCGACGTTACTGGCATCCAGCTGGCGGCTTAAAGCCACGCCAAAACGATAATTCAGTTTCAGCCCAACCTGATCCTGGGTCTCGCCGGCACTGCTGGTTTTGTGGCTGGCCGTGAAGGTCACCAGCGGCACGGGCGTGTAAGACAGCCCGAGCGAGAGTGCCGCCGGATTGTGGTAGCGATTACCGCTGTTAAACAGATCAACCTTTTCACCCAGATACTGCTGATAACTGAATGACACGCCCAGTTGACGGTAAAAAGGAAGATAGCTTTGAGTGGTGATGTCGTAACCTTCGGCCATGCGGTATTGCTGGCTGCTGTCACGATTGCGCCATCCTGAAAGCGGATGATAGTAATTAGCGGAGAGCCGCAGGTTGTTGCTCCAGGCTTCCGTTCCCACCGATGCGCGCTGGAGGCCGCTGCGAAAACTGCGATCGATAAAACTGTTGTAGCCTAACAGCCAGTTGCCCAGATCCCAGCGCTGGCCCAGTCCCGCATTACCGACCACCCCTTCCACCGTATCGTGCAGACCAAGCTGACTAAACGTCAGATAGCGGTTTTCATCGGCCAGCGGACTAAACAGATTACCGCCGGTCCCGTCAAAATTGCCGTCCATGTCAACTTTCAGGTCGAATTCTGCATTACCGTAGGGAGAGAGCAGCGACTGCCCTTCCGTTTCCACCCGCGTCGCAACTTCGTCACGCAGATGATTAAACGCCCACTGCCCGGCCTGCTGACCAAAGGTCACATCGCTGCTGCTTTCACTGGCTTCTGCAATGCTTTTCGCCGCCTTCGCCAGTTTTTCACTCCACTGATGATCCTCCTCGACATGCCCCAGCGACGGAAGGTCGTCAAGCGACTGCCGGAAACGAGAGGGATCGCCAAACGGGGTGGCAGGAATCTGACTGTCGGCTTGCAGCGCACGAACAGGGGCGGCGGCGAAGGCCGTCATGACAGTCAACGCGAGGAGAACAGGTCTGTAAATCACATCATCAGGTCCGGGCATAAACATTATCAGGTGGTTTCTCAACGAGAATGACAAAACCAGCGCAGACTATTTTAGCATAATGTGACACAGATTAATGATTTGAAGCGATATTTGTGCTCAGCGAAGCGGCAAACCCCGCATGAAACGGGGTTAAGATAACCCTTCACCGACGTAACGCGCCGGGGAAAACATCAGGAGAAAATCAATCCGCCGTCCACATTGATCGTTTGCCCGGTAATATAGCGCGCATCATCCGAGGCCAAAAACGCCACCAGCCCGGCCACATCCTGCGGCTGTCCGGCGCGCTTCAACGGAATTGTGTCGACCCACTCCGCCATCAGTTCGCTTTTGCCATAGGTTTTCTTATCGCTGCTGAGAATGGCCCCCCAGGCCCGATCGTTGTAATCCCACATTTCACTTTCAATAATGCCCGGGCAAAACGCATTCACGGTAATGTTCCAGCGCGCCAGTTCCAGTGCCAGACTTTGTGTAATACCGATTACCCCCATTTTACTGGCGGCGTAATGCGGCGTGTAGATAAAGCCTTTGCGTCCCTGGCCGGAGGACGTATTGATCAGGCTGCCGCCGTTTTGCTGCACCATGTATTTGGCCGCCTCACGACAGCACAGCCAGACACCGGTGGTATTGACGGCGAGCACGCGCTCGAAATCGCTTTTCGGCAGCGCATCAAACGCATCAATGGTGATAATCCCTGCGTTTTGAATCGACACGTCAATGCCGCCAAAACGTTCTGCGGCCTGCCGATACAGGCGTTGTACCTGCGCTTCATCCGTGACATCCGCCTGCAGGGCCATGATAGCGGCCCCGGTGGCGCGAAGACTGTCGGCCGTGGCAAATACCCGATCAGCATTGGAGACCATCACAAGGTTTGCGCCGTCCTGGGCAAAGCGGGCGGCGATGCCGGCACCAATCCCACGGCAGGCGCCGGTGATCACCACGGTTTTTCCACTAAAATTGCGGTTCATGCTGCTCCCCTGTTATCCATGACTGATATCAGCCCGTGGCGTGACCGGCTGCTTTTTTTCATGACGACGCAGCAGTATCACTTTGCTCTGCAGGCGCTGCTGGAACTGGTCAATCACCACGGCGGTCACTATCACCACGCCCTTGATCACCATTTGCCAGAAATCACTGACGCCCATCATGACCATGCCGTCAGCCAGAAAGACGATAACAAAGGCCCCGATGATTGAGCCGGAGAGACGACCGCGTCCCCCCGCCAGCGCGGTACCGCCCAGCACCGTGGCACCGATAGCATCCATTTCAAACATATTGCCGGTCATCGGATGCGCAGTCTGTAACTGGGAGGCAACGATCAGGCCGACCAGTGCGGCACACAGGCCCGAAAAGGCATAGACGAATACTTTCACTTTGATAATCGGCACACCGGCCAGCCTTGCGGCCGGTTCATTGCCGCCCGTCGCATAGATGTAGCGACCAAGCGGCGTTTTACGGGTGAGATAAAGGCCAAGCAGCAGGAAGCCGATCATCAGCCAGATCGGAATGTACACGCCCAGGAAGGTGCCCGATCCTAACCACGCGAAGCCGGTGTTGCCTAACGCAGGCAGGCCCACCAGGTTGGCATAGGTCGCGCCATCGTTAAACAGCAGCGCCGCGCCGCGGGCGACATACATCACGCCTAGGGTACAGATGAAGGGGGCGACGCCCAACCGGGTAATTATCGTCCCGTTAAGCATGCCCACCAGCACACCAAACAGCGCTACCACCAGAATCACCTCCGGCACGTTCAGAAAGAGCCGGTTCCCGTGCCATAACGGGATGCCTGCGGTCAGCAACGCCCCCGCGACCATACCGCAGATACCGGCAACCGCGCCCACCGAGAGATCAATGCCGCCGGTCAGGATCACCAGCGTCATGCCAATCGCCAGCAGGCCGGTAATCGCCACATGCTGCGTCATGATCAGTACGTTAGAGGGCGTCAGAAAATTCGGTACCATGACGCTAAAGAAACCGACGACGATCAGTAAGGCAATAAAGGTACGCGCCTTGAGCATATACATATAAAGCAGATATTTTTGGTTCATGGAGTTCTCCGGCACCTCAGGCTTGCGGGGTTGACGCGCTAATCAGTTTTTCGCGCGTGGCATCCGCGCGGGGAAGATCGGCAGTAATACGGCCGTCGGCCATCACCAGAATGCGATCGGCCAGCGCCATGACCTCATCCAGTTCAGACGACGAAAACATGACCGCCAGCCCCTGTTGCGCCAGCTGACCAATCAGGTGGTACACATCGGTTTTGGCGCCCACATCAATGCCGCGCGTGGGTTCATCGAGCAGGACGACCTGAGGACCGGTCATCAGCGCTTTGCCCAGCACCACTTTCTGTTGGTTGCCGCCGCTCAGCGAGGTGATGGGCAGTTCGCTGTCGCTGACTTTAATGGCCAGCTGCCGAATCATCTCATTCACCCGCTGCTGCTCCCGTTCAGGGTTTATGAGGCCCAGCGCGCGTCGAAACCCGCGCAGGCTGAGATCGGACAACGTCATGTTGGCGGTGATCGACATCAACCCCACGAAGCCTTCGCCCTTGCGATCCTCTGGCACCAGCGCAATCCCACGCCTGAGCCGCTGCTGAAAATTACAGGTATCCAGTCGCTGCTCACCCAGACAGATATGCCCGTCCTGACAGGGCTGTAGCCCGATCAGACCTTTAAACAGCTCCGTTCGCCCGGCACCCAGCAGACCATAAATCCCAATCACCTCGCCTTTGCGCAGGCTAAAACTGACTGCATTCAGGCGGTAACCGCCGTTCTGATGCAGCGCCGTCAGCCCGTCGACTTTCAGTACCGTTTCGCCCTGTACGGCAGGCTGATAGTCGAAGTGTTTTTTCTTGTCGCCCACCATTTGCGCAATGATCCAGGGCACGCTGGCCTCGCGCACCTCCCGTTCCGCAATAAAGCGCCCGTCCCGGAAAATGGTGATGTGGTCGCCAATTTCCATCAGTTCTTCCAGCCGATGGGAGATATAAATGATGGTGACGCCACGTCGCTTGAGTTGCTCAATCACGTTGAACAGCACTTTGACTTCCGACTGACTCAGGGCGCTGGTGGGTTCGTCCATGATCAGCACGCGCGTGTCCTTTGACAGCGCCCGGGCGATCTCTACCAGTTGTTGATGACCAATGCCTAACTCATCCAGCGGCGCACAGGGATCGACGTCCAGCTCCAGCCGCTCCAGCAGCGCCTGGGCCAGCTGATACTGGTACTTTTCATTGATGACGCCGCGCTGAAAGAATTCGTTGGCGATAAAGATGTTGTCCATCACGTTCATATTGGGGAACAGGTTCAGTTCCTGAAAAATAATGCTGATGCCCAACTTCTCAGCCTGATGAGTGGAACTGAGCGTAACCGGCTTGCCATCCAGCCAGATTTCACCTGATGAGGGCGTTTCAACCCCCGCCAGCATCTTCATCATGGTGGATTTGCCTGCGCCGTTCTCCCCGATCAGCACATTTACTTTGTTGCGATACACCCGATAATTGACCTGATCCAGCGCGGTCACACCGGGATACACGCGTGACAGGCCACGCGTTTCAATAATGACGTCGTCTTGCGGTTGCGCTTCAGGCATGATCACCTCCTCACTGACGCGTAATCTGGGCTGGCGTGATAGCAGGAAGGGCGCGCGGAATATCCCAACTACTGAACACCCCTACCACCTGGACGTGATCACCGGTTTTGATATGGCTGTCCTTCATCATGTTGACGGCCTGCTGATTAATGGCTTTGCCAAAATCACTGAACAGGTCCTGATTGTTGAAGTCCTGATAGCTGATGCCTTTATACGCATCCCGCAGCGCCGTACCACGAATAATCGGGCCCGTCTGAATAGTGACAGTGTCACCCGATGCATCTTTGACTTTCATTTTGCCGTTGCGCGAGGTGGTCTCCAGCGCCGTGACATCGCCGCTGACACTGACGCTAAAGACACAGGGGTTTTCGCTTTGTGAGCGATAGCCGAGCGCCTTACAGGCGCTGTCCAGATCCTTCTCTGCCTGCAGCCGCTGCATCAACTCGCCCAGCGGTCTGGCCTGAGCGACGATCTGCGGAACCAGCTTCTGCTGCCAGAGGGCGTGGATGTTGGCCATGTGCGGATTGGGGGGATTCTTGAGATCGGCCAGTTCCTGCTGCGAGACAATACGGCAGCCACTCAGCGCGGCAACCACCAGTATCAGACAGAGTCGGTTGTACATACATTCTCCCTGGCGCCCGTAAAGACGGGCGCAATACGCGTGAATTACGACTTGTAGTTAAAATCTTGTACGTTTTTGGCATTGTCTGGCGTGATCAGAATGCCGCGGAACATCACACGTTGTTTCTCCGGCTTGACGCCCTTCTGGATGTAGTTATCCAGGTCAGTCATGCCCTGCGCGGCAATCGCCTGGGCCTGCAGCATGACGGTGGCTTTTAAGGTCCCGGCTTTCACCGCATCACGCTCGTCATTGCTGCCGTCAATCCCGACCACGACCACATCGTTGCGGCCTGCCGCTTTCAGTGCGGCAATCGCGCCCAGCGCAACCGGACCATTACCGCAAATCACCCCTTTTACGTCCGGGTGGGCCTGTAAAATGCTGTCCATGATGCGTTTGCCGTCGATAAGCGTGCCCTTGGCATCCTGACGGGCGATGCTTTGCATATCGGGATACTGTTCCAGTACCTGGTGGAAGGATTTTGAACGGGTGACGCAGTTATTGTCTGCGAGGTTACAGGTCAGCTCGGCATACTTGCCTTTCTCACCCATTTTCTCGACAAACACGTTGGCCACATCCGAACCGGCCTGAAAATTGTTATGGGTGATTTGTTCCAGCGCCACATCGTCTACCGGGATTTCGCGATTGATTAACACCACCGGTATCCCGGCGTCTTTCGCTTTCTTAATGGCCGCGACGCTGGCTGTCGAGTCCGCGTTATCCAGAATGATGCCCTGCACTTTTTTGCCGATGGCCGCATCGATCAGCTCATTTTGTTTTTTGACATCCTCACCATGAGACAGCACCGAGGTTTTGTAGCCCAGTTCCTGCGCTTTCAGATTGGCCCCCTTCGCTTCTGAGGCGTAATAGGGATTATCCAGGGAGTTAACCAAAATCATGATGGTGCCCTTTTCCACGGCAAGCGCCGCGTGGGAAAACAGGCAGGCGGCAATCGAAGTACAGAGCAACGTCGTTTTTTTCATGGTGATGTCTCGCTATTATCGTTGTGGCAGGGAAAAGATGACGGGGCCGGTCGCCTTACCAGATGGTGAATCCACCGTCGATCATCAGGTCAGCACCGGTGATCATGTCGCTGCCATTGCTGGCAAAGAACAGGACGGCGGCGGCAATTTCGTCGGTATAGGCAAAGCGGCCTAAGGGGATGAGTTTTTTCATTTCTGTGCCCTTCTCACCGCGCCAGGCTTTTTCGCCCATGGGCGTCAGTACCACCGTCGGTGATAAGGTATTGACGTTAATGCGGTGCGGGGCGAACTCTTTCGCCATCACCTTTGTCATACCCAGCAGGCCAGCTTTCGCCGAGGTATAGGCCACATGGTTGTCGATAGCGATGGAGGCCGCCTGAGAGGCGATATTAATAATCTTGCCGCCGTTGCCAGCCCGGACCATGCGTTTCGCCACTGCCTGCGAGCACAGAAAAGGCCCGGTCAGATTGACGGCGATCTGCTTTTGCCATTCCGCAAATTCGGTGTCCAGCACCGGCTGGAGCATCACATAGCCCGCGCAGTTCACCAGAATGTCGATATATCCGTAGTGGTTTTCCACCTCCCCGAACGCCCGTTCAACGTCGGCAGGTTCCGTCACATCACAGCACACCAGCTGCACCGGCTGACCGGCGAACGTCTCACGCAGGTGTTCCGCTTTTTCGGCTTCAAAAGGCGGATAAAGCAGCGCCAGGCGAGCCCCTTTCTTCAACAGCATCTCGTTACTGGCCATGGCAATGCCGCCCAGGCCGCCCGTCACCACGGCTACTTTGCCGCTGAGATCCATGTTGTTGTCTACGCCATAACGCAGGTTAACGTCATATTCACTGCTCATCCGACTGTCCTCTCAGGTTTTTAATTCCCCACAATCATTTTCGAACAAAAATATATGCTATCGAATTGATGGTTAATGTGGCTAAGATCAAATTTCGCGAAAATGCCCTTCAGGCAGCGACAGCCCGTTAAAATCCCGTGATCCAGATTACAGATCCCGTGAAACAGGCGGTGCAAACGGTGACAGGGTGAGAGACAGGAGGCGACAATAAGTCACATTCATTTTCGTTCGAAAACAAACAGAGAATCGGCGCTCACTCGCCAACGCGAAACCGGCAAGGTAAACTCTTTCACAGCGCGTGAATGCACGAAGCCCGATGCAAGTAAAAGAGGGAGCATTTCGATTGAAAAGCAAAACTGAGCAGTTAGCTGAAATGCAGCAGCGGCGTGAAAAGATTTTAGAGATGATTCGGGAAGACGGCACGGTAACGGTTAAAGCGTTAACCCAAACCTTTGGGCTTACCGAGGCCACGCTGCGGACCGACCTGCGCATGCTGCAAAAACAGGGATTTGTACAACGCTATCATGGTGGCGCAACGCTGATGACCGGCAAGCAGAACACCGGCCTGTTGCAGCTTGAACGTCAGACGCATCTGGAAGAGAAAGACGCCATTGGTCGTCTGGCCGCACAGCACATCGAAAATGGCGATACGGTGATTTTCGATTCCGGTACGACAACGACGGCAATTGCCGATGCCATCAGCCACATTCGCCGTCTGTCTGTGGTCACCACCGCCGTCAACATCGCCCTGAAACTGGGCGGTGAGCCCGGCATTAATGTGTTGCTGACAGGCGGCACCTTTAAGTTTCCGACGCTGTCAACGTCGGGCGAGAAAGCGGCCAGCTTTTTTGAAAATGTGCTGGCGGAAAAGCTGTTTCTCGCCACCGCCTGTATTTCGCCGCGGCTGGGCCTGAGCTTTCCCAGTGAAACCGATATTAAAGTGAAAATGGCGATGATTAACTCCGCCAGTACCGTTTATGTCGTGGCGGACTCCAGCAAAATCGACAAGGTCTCGATGTTTGCCCTGCCCTGCGACTGGAGCCACATCCACTATCTGATCACCGACAGTGGGATCAGCCCGTCGCATATTGCGGCCTTTGAAGCGCTGGGCGTCAGGGTGCTGGTTGCGCCTACTCCGACCCGCCGGTCAGGATAGTCTGTCCCTGATTTTTCCCCCGACGCCGTCATCGTCAGTGCGATGCCGTCACGCTCATCGCCGTCTCGCGCGGTTGGGCAGCCATAAGATCGGCACGGTAATAGCGCACCACGTCGCCCACAATCAGTAACGACGGTGACACCGGTTTTTGCTGTTCGACCGTATCAGGCAGCCCGGCCAGCGTGGTGATCAGCACCCGCTGGTCCCGGCGCGTACCGTTTTCAATGATTGCCACCGGCGTCGCCTCACTGCGGCCATATTCCCGTAACCGGGCGCTAATCACGCTGCTCCAGCTTAACCCCATGTAAAACACCAGCGTCTGATTGGTGGCGGTCAGCGCCGCCGCATCCAGCTGCGGTTCGCCGCTGCGCCCGTGCCCGGTGATAAAGCGCAATGACTGGGCGCAGTCACGGTGCGTCAGCGGAATACCGCTGGCAGCCGCACAGCCCACGGCGGCGGTAATGCCGGGTACCACCTCGCAGACAATATTCGCCTGCTGCAGGCTGACCATCTCTTCGCCGCCACGGCCAAAGATAAAGGGATCGCCGCCTTTTAACCGCACGACATTGCGCCCGCTGGCGGCCAGATCCACCAGCAGTTGATTGATCTGTGCCTGCTTCAGGCCGTGATGACCCGGCTGTTTACCGACGTCGATACAGAGCGCGCTGCTGGCGACTTCCGCCATCACCGCTTCGCTGACCAGGCGATCATAAACCACGACGTCCGCGCGTTGCAGCAGACGCAGCGCCTTGACTGTCAGTAGCTCCACATCCCCCGGCCCGGCCCCGACCAGCCAGACCTTGCCCGGGCTGGACGCGTTTTCCGGCGCCAGCAGTTTATCTAAAGCGTTGATCGCGATCGTCATTCTTCCTCCGGTACAGCAACGGAAAGCAAAAGGTGTTTTAGCTCCGGCAGACAGGAGCCGCAGTTAGTACCACAGTTGAGTGCGTTACCCAGTGCTTGGGTGCTGTGACAGCCCTGTTTAATCGCCTGTAAGATCGTGTTTTCTCCGACGCCAAAGCAGCTACAGATCGTCCGGCCAGCCACGGCACGTTGTGCCGATTGTCCCGCCAGCAGAGCATGCCGTTCCGCCGCATTCGCCGGCGCCTGGCGAAAAGCCTGCGCAACCCAGTCATGATCGATCGCGGGTAACGACGCGCCGGCATAAAAGGCCAGCTGCAGCTCACCGTTGCGCCAGGCCAGCAGGCGGTAATGCGGTTCCGCCGCGTGGGCGGTTTGCCGTTGCAGCCCGTCCAGCGGGATCGTTGCCGTGAGCCACTGTTCTGGCGAACCGTCTCCGGCCAGGCTAAAACGTTGCGCGCCCTCATAGGGTGTACGCGCCCAGTAGCGCAGCCCGTCAGGCGGGCTTACGTCGCGCTGCCAGAGCCAGCCCTGCCAGCGGGTGTGGAGCGGCTGGATACGTACGGCGGTTTGTTTAAAGGCAGGCTGTGCCGAGACCGGACAGCGGGTTGAGGCCACCAGCCCGCCGACCGTGCCCTGCAGGCTGAACTGTCGGTTCCAGTGCATAGGGACAAAGATCTCACCGCGTCGCAGACCGCTGTCCAGCGTCACGCGCACCGTCATCCAGCCCGCGTCGGACTGCACCCGTGCCAGTGCCCCCGCGCACAGGCCATAGCGTTGTGCGTCCTGCGGATGCAGTGCTGCAAACGGCTCATCACAATGCTGCATGAGTCGGGGAACCAGGCCGGTGCGTGTCATGGTGTGCCACTGATCGCGGATCCGTCCGCTGTTCATCAATAACGGATACGCCGCCCTGCACGTGACGGGCTGCGGCGTGGCCGGTGGCAACAGGCGGGCTTTACCATCAGGATGGTAAAAGTGCCGGTCGCTAAACAGCCGCGCGCAACCCTGGGGATAGCGGACGTTGACCGGCCACTGCACCGGCGTCAGCGCATCCCACTGTGCGTCGCTCATCCCGGCCAGACCGCTGATATCAAACGCGCGCTGGCCGTTGTTCTCAAACCCCGACAACGCCGCGTGTTCGCGGAAAATGGCTGCCGGGTGCGTCCAGGCAAAGCCTTCATGAAAGCCCAGACGCTGGGCGACCTGGGCGAGTAACCACCAGTCCGGTTTCGCTTCTCCGGCCGGGGGCATAAACGCGCGCTGGCGGGAAATCCGGCGTTCAGAATTGGTCACGGTGCCGTTCTTTTCCCCCCAGCCCTGCGCGGGTAGCAAAATATGCGCAAAGGCGGTGGTGTCCGTTTGCGCCAGTACGTCTGACACTATCACCAGCGGACAGGCAGCCAGCGCCCGGGCAATGCGATTGCCTTCTGGCATCGAAACCGCCGGATTGGTGCCCATAATCCATACGGCTTTGACCGCCCCGCGATCAATGGCGTCGAACAGATCGACCGCCGTCAGGCCGGGCTGACGCGCCATACGCGGACTGCGCCAGAAACGCTGTAAACGGTCGCAGTCTTCCGCAGTGAAACTCATATGAGCCGCCAGTTGGTTGGCCAGTCCGCCAACCTCCCGCCCGCCCATCGCATTCGGCTGTCCGGTCAGCGAAAACGGGCCGCAGCCGGGTCGGCCTATCTTGCCGCTGAGCAGATGCGCATTGAGAATGGCATTGTTGTTGTCACTGCCGCTTTGTGACTGGTTGATGCCCATACACCATAAGGTCAGTACGCGCTCATGCCGGGTAAACAACCGGTAGAACGCGGCGATCATGTCGTGGCTGATATCACAATGGGCTGCCACCGTCGCACAATCCCACTGCCGCGCGGCCTGTATGGTTGTGTCTACACCGTCCAGATGCGGCAGCATCGTGGCGTCAATGCCGCCATGCTGTTCCAGCCAGTGCAACAGGCCCGAAAACAGGGCCGGATCGCTGCCCGGCCGGAGCGGTAAATGCAGATCGGCGAATTCACAACTGGCCGTGCGGCGCGGATCGATCACCACAACCTGCATCTCAGGGCGCTGCGTTTTTGCCTGCTTCAAGCGCTGAAACAGCACCGGATGAGCCCAGGCGGCGTTCGAGCCGACCAGGATAACCACCTCGGCCTGATCCAGATCCTCGTAACAGCACGGCACGGCATCCGCGCCGAACGCCCGTTTATAGCCCGTCACCGCTGAGGCCATACACAGGCGTGAATTGGTATCGATATTGGCGACGCCGAGAAAACCTTTCATCAGCTTGTTCGCCACATAGTAATCCTCGGTCAGCAACTGGCCGGAACCGTAAAAAGCCACCGCCTCCGGGCCGTACGTATCGATAATCCTGCGCAGTCCGTCAGCCGCGGCATCCAGCGCCGTCTCCATGCTGACGCGCTGGTGATGAAGCTGAGGATGCAGCAACCGTCCGGCCTGTGTCAGGGTTTCGCCCAGCGCCGCGCCCTTCACGCACAGCCGCCCGGCATTCGCCGGATGACTGGCATCGCCCCGGACCTGAGCCGACGCGCTCTGCGACTGCGTGACCTCGACGCCGCAGCCCACACCGCAATAAGCGCAGGTGGTTTTCATGATGCCTGCGCCATCAGGTTAAGCGGACGGTTGGCGACCCACACCTGGCCGTTCTCCAGTTTGACCGGCCAGCAGCGCAGTTGATGCTGAGGGTTATCCAGGCTCTGTCCGTCCCGCAGGCGCACCCGCTGTTTGTAAAGCGGAGAGATCACCACCGGCTCCCCGGCAACATCGCCAAGGATGCCGCGTGACAGCACGCTGGCTTCGCTGCCTGGCTCACGATCCTCCAGCGCATAACAGTCATCACCCAGACGGAATAAGGCAATACGGACGCTGCCAAGACGGGCCCCGATGCCGGCCTCTGGCGGGATGGCCTCCAGTGGGCAGATTTCGCTCCAGGGTTCGGCGGGCAGATGCATCAGGGGAATACCGCTGGCCTTGTGGGGCTGGCGCTGTCCGCGCACGCGCGCATAGTGCAGCGTTTCATCCGGGTGATCGCTGTTCACTGTGGCGGTAAACAGCGCACGTCGCGAAGGATCGGCCAGCGTGGTCTGCCATTCGCACTGCCAGGTGTCCACCACCTGTTGCATGTCCTGTTCCAGCGTGGCGGCGATCCCCAGGCTGTCATGAATCACCACCTCACGCAGGTAGTCCAGCCCGCCCTCCATGTTATCCATCCAGACGCTGGTACGCTGCAGGCGATCCGCCGTGCGCACGTAGAACATCAGAATCCGGTCGACGTACCGGATCAACGTGTCATCGTCCAGATCGCTGGCAAACAGTTCCGCATGGCGTGGCTTCATGCCGCCATTGCCGCAGACATACAGGTTCCAGCCGTTTTCCGTGGCGATGACCCCGATATCTTTACTTTGCGCTTCCGCACATTCGCGGGTACAGCCGGACACGGCCATCTTGATCTTATGTGGTGCGCGCAGGCCCTTATACCGGTTCTCCAGCGCGATGGCGAAGGCGGTAGAATCCTGCACGCCATAACGACACCAGGTCGAGCCAACGCAGGATTTCACCGTACGCAGGGATTTTCCGTAGGCATGACCGGTTTCAAAGCCGGCTTCCAGCAGGGTTTCCCAGATAGCAGGCAACTGGTCCAGTCGCGCACCAAACAGATCGATACGCTGGCCGCCGGTAATTTTGGTATAGAGATCGTAACGCGCGGCCACTTCGCCGATGGCGATCAGGCCCTGTGGCGTGATCTCGCCCCCTGGCACCCGCGGCACTACCGAATAGGTGCCATCTTTCTGGATATTGGCAAAGTAACGGTCATTCGTGTCCTGTAAGGGTAAATGGGCCGGTTTCAGCAGGTAATCGTTCCAGCACGAGGCCAGCAGCGAACCCACCAGCGGTTTACATACCTCGCAACCACAGCCCCGTCCGTGGCTGGCCAGCAGCTCGTCAAAGGTTTTGATGCCATTGATACGGATCAGGTCATACAGCGCCTGACGGGAATAGGCGAAGTGCTCACAGATGTCTTTTTTAACGGCGACGCCCTGGTTTTCCAGCTGAAACTCCATCACCTGTTTTACCAGCGCAGCGCAGCCGCCACAGCCGGTTGCCGCTTTGGTGCAGCTTTTAATACTGGCCATCTCGCCACAGCCACTTTGCACCGCCTGGCAGATATCGCCTTTACTGACGTTATGACAGGAGCACACCTGGGCGCTGTCCGGCAGCGCAGCGACGCCCAACCCTTTGGCCGGCGCGCCATTTAATACAGGCAAAATCAGCGCTTCCGGTGCTGCCGGCAGCGGCATGTCATTTAACATCGTTTGCAGGAGGGTGGCATAGTCGCTGCTGTCTCCCACCAGCACGCCGCCCAGCAGTCGTGTATTGTCGGCGCTCACGACGATCTTCTTGTAAATGCCTTTTGGTCCATTGGCCCAGTGGTAGCTCAGGCTGCCCGGCGTTTTGCCGTGCGCATCGCCAAAGGAGGCGACGTCTACGCCCAGCAGCTTCAGTTTGGTGCTCATGTCGGCACCGGTGAACTGCGCGGGTTCGGCCGCCAGATGCCCGGCCAGCACTCGCGCCATCTGGTAGCCCGGCGCTACCAGGCCAAAAATCTGCCCGTTCCACAGCGCGCATTCGCCGATGGCATAAATGTCGCTGTCACTGGTCTGGCAATGGTCATTGATGGTAATGCCGCCGCGCGGCCCCACGCTGATGTCGGCACTGCGGGCCAGCTCATCACGCGGACGGATACCGGCAGAGAACAGCACCAGGTCGGTGGCCAGCTCGCCGCCATCGGCAAAGTGCAGCACCAGACTGCCGTCAGGCTGGCTGGCAATTTGTTCGGTCTGCTTCGCGGTATGTACCGTCACGCCCAGCGCGTCGATCTTTTGCCGCAGCATCAGCGCCCCGCCTTCGTCCAGTTGCACGGCCATCAGGCGCGGCGCAAACTCAACCACGTGGGTCTCCAGCCCAAGCTGCTTCAGCGCGTTGGCGGCCTCCAGGCCCAGCAGCCCGCCGCCGATCACCACGCCGCGCTGACTCTGGCGGGCACAGGCTGCGATGGCATCCAGATCGTCCAGCGTGCGGTAGACAAAGCAGCGCTCGCCGTCATGGCCGGGTACCGGGGGGACAAAGGCGCGCGAGCCGGTGGCCAGCACCAGCTTATCCCAGGCCAGCTCACGGCCCGCGCTGTCGCGCAGGCTGCGCTGCTGGCGATCGATCGCCTCTACCCGGCAACCGCTACGCAGTTCAATCGCGTTTTGGGCAAAAAATTCTTCGCTTACCAGCGACAACTGCGTGGCCGTTTTACCGGTGAAATACTCGGAAAGGTGAACCCGGTCGTAAGCCTGATAGCGCTCTTCGCCGTAAACCACCACGTGATAATGTTGATGCAGGTTACGATCGACCAGTTGCTCCAGAAAATGGTGGCTGACCATGCCGTGACCCACCACGGCTAATACAGGTTTCGTTTGGCTCATCACAGGGTTTCCTGCAGCCAGCGGCTGCGTTTCAGGTTCATCAAGGCCGAACAGCGTATTCACAGAAACCGGTCCGGCATTATGGAGTTGGTTCAGCAGCGCACCACTTTGCTGGCAGTCGCCATACAGCAGCACGCCCTTCAGCCGGCCGTCTTTGAGGAACAGGCGGCGATAGTGCCCGGCGATCGGGTCAAAACTAATGACAGACGGGGCTTCGCGAACGTCACCGGCGCTAAACAGGGAAATTCCGCTGACTTTGAGACGGGTGCCCGTGGCCGCGCTGTAGAAATCCGCCTGAGGCCGATCGGCCAGTTGCGCCGCCAGAATCTTCGCCTGGGCCAGACAGGGCGCGACCAGACCGAAGGTCTCGCCGCTGATTTCACAACATTCGCCTACGGCATAAATTCCCGCGTGCGCACTGCGCAACTGGCGATCCACCAGAATGCCGCGCTGGCAGGGAATCCCGGCGGCCTGCGCCAGGGCGATTGCCGGCTGGACACCAATGGCCATCACCACCTGCTGCGCCGCCAGCACCCGGCCATCGTGGAGGATCACGCTATCCGTCCGGATCGCCGCAAGGCTGGTATTCAGTTCACAGCGAATGCCGCGCGCCCGGAGCTGGGCCAGCAGTAATTCTCCTGCCCTGGCGTCCAGTTGTCTGTCCAGCAAACACGACTGTCGATGAAGCAGCGTAACCTGACGCCCCTGCGCCTGAAGGCCGGCGGCCGCTTCTATACCCAGAAAGCCCCCGCCGACCACCACGACCGGACCCTGCCCCGCCAGCAAAGTGTCCACATCCTGCAGCGTGCGAAAGGTGCTGACATGCGGCAGGTCGCTGCCTGGGACTGACGGCCGACAGGGCTGCGATCCGGTCGCCAGTACCAGGCGGTCCCAGTGCAGCAGGCGCTGGTCGGTGCGTAAGGTCCGCTCAGCAACATTCACCTGTTCCACCGTCTCTCCCGCCAGCAAGGTCACGCCGTGACGGTGATACCAGTCACGATCGTGGATCAGCGTTTGCGCAACGGTGGTTTCCCCGGCCAGCAGTGGCGACAACAGCACACGGTTATAGTTGCCGTGCGGCTCACGGCCAATCACGGTGATGTCGTAACGCGTCGGCGCCAGCTGCAACAGGGTTTCCACCATGTGCATGCCCGCCATCCCGTTACCCACAACCAGCAACCGTTGTCTCATGGTGTCGTCCTTATGCCGCCGAGGTCTGTTTTTCGTAGAGAAAATGCAGCACTTTCTGACGCAGCTGGTGATAACGCACGTCATCCGCCAGCGCCACGCGTGAACGCGGCCGGGCCAGGTCAATCGTCAGTATGTCGCCCACCTGCGCCGCCGGGCCATTGGTCATCATCAGCACCCGATCGGACAGCAACACGGCTTCATCCACATCATGGGTAATCAGGACGATGGTGGTGTTCAGCGCCTGCTGGATGCGCATGACGCTGTCCTGCAGATGCGCGCGCGTTAAGGCATCCAGCGCACCGAAGGGTTCGTCCAGCAGCAGCACGCGAGGTTTCATTGCCAGCGCGCGGGCGATGCCGACGCGCTGCTTCATGCCGCCGGAGATCTCGCCGGGGCGCTTATGCATGGCATGACTCATTTGCACCTGGTTGAGGTTGTGCTCGATCCAGTCACGTCTTTCGGCTTTGTTCATCTTGCTTTTGAACACCTGCTCGACCGCCAGCTCAACGTTTTGATACGCCGTCAGCCAGGGCAACAGAGAGTGGTTTTGGAACACAACGGCGCGCTCAGGGCCGGGGCCGGTGACTTCGCGGTTATCGCACAACAGGACGCCGCTGGTAGGCCGGGTTAAACCGGCGATCAGGTTGAGCAGCGTGGATTTGCCACAGCCAGAGTGACCGATCAGGCTCAGCGTTTCCCCCTGATGAAGATCAAAGCTGACATTATCGAGCGCCAGAAAATCGCCGCCGGAGGTGGTAAAACGCTGGCTGACCTGCTGTACACGAATGATAGGTTGCATAGTGTTCCCCTTATTTATCCCAGCTAAAACGACGCGCCAGCAGCATCAGTCCCTGCTCCAGTAGCAGGCCAACGACGCCAATCAGCAAAATGGCAATCAGGATGTTTTCAACATTGAGGTTGTTCCACTCGTTCCAGATCCAGAAGCCGATCCCCAGGCCGCCCGTCAGCATTTCGGCGGCCACGATCACCAGCCAGGCGATGCCAATCGACAGGCGGACCCCGGTCAGCACCGCTGGCAGAACGGCGGGAAACAGGATGCGGCGCAGGATGGTCCATTCCGACAGTTGCAGCACGCGCGCCACGTTGAGGTAATCCTGGGGAATGCGCTGTACGCCTTCTGCGGTATTGATAATCATCGGCCAGATGGAACAGATAAAAATGGTCCAGCTGGAGGCCGGTTCGGCGCGCTGAAACAGCAGCAGGCCGATAGGCAGCCAGGCCAGCGGGCTGACCGGGCGCAGTAGCGCGATAACCGGATTGAACATGCGTGCCACAAAGGTAAAACGCCCCAGCAGAAAGCCTGCGGGAATCCCCACCAGCGCGGCCAGACCAAAGCCGACAGCCACGCGCTGCAGCGAGGCCAGCACATTCCAGCCGATGCCCTGATCGTTGGGGCCGTTGTTATAGAACGGATCGGCGAACAGGACTTTCGCCGCCTCCCAGGTGGCGTACGGGCCGGGAAAGCCTTTGCTGGAAAGCGCCGCGATCTGCCAGATCAGGAGCAGAAGCAGCACACCGCACAGCGCGGGAATGGCACGCTGCAAAAACGGACGCAGGCGCGCAGGTGAACGCATCTTTTTTGGCGTAACCTGAAGGGGCACCACGGTAGCGTGGGTGGGCAGCGTCTCAGGCTGCGCCAGGGAGCGAGTCTGGGTTTTCATCACGACCTCTCTTTATGATTAATGGCAAAGCTGGCGGCGTAAGCGGCAGGATTCGTGCCATCCCATACCTTGCCGTCCATCAGGGTACTGCTGCGCATCTCACTGCCGGGCAACGTGACGTTGCCGACAGCGCTGGCAGCCTGTTTGTAGATATCGATCTGGTTGATCTGCTTTGCGACAGTCAGATAGTCCGGATCCTGGGTCAGCATCCCCCAGCGCTTAAGCTGGGTAAGGAACCACATACCATCGGACAGATACGGGAAACTGACGCTGCCGTCATGGAAGAAGCGCATCGCATGCGGGTCCTGCCATTTCTGTCCCAGCCCGTTTTCGTACTGGCCGAGCATGCGGCCTTGCAGAATCTCAGGTTTGGTGTTGATCCAGGCGCGCCCGGCCAGCACCTGCGCCGTTTCGCGGCGGTTATCATCGGAGGCATCGATCCAGCGTGCCGTCTCAAGGACAGCCGCCGTCAGCGCGCGCGCCGTATTGGGGTTCTCTTTCACCCACGCGGCGCGGGTGCCGAGAATTTTTTCGGGATGATCGGGCCAAATCTGCTGACTGGTGGCGACGGTAAAACCAATATCGTCGCTGATGGCGCGCTGGTTCCACGGCTCGCCCACACAGAAGCCGCTCATATTGCCAATCTTCATATTCATCACCATCTGCGGCGGCGGCACGACGACGGTGCGCACGTCATCAAACGGATTGATACCGGCATTCGCCAGCCAGTAGTACAGCCACATCGCGTGGGTGCTGGTCGGAAAGGTATGGGCAAAGGTGAGACTGCCTTTGGCCTGGCTGTCGATGGTCTTTTTCAGGCTGGCGGCATCGGTAACCTTCTGCGCTTTCAGCTGGTTCGACAGGGAGATCGCCTGGCCATTGTTATTGAGCGTCATCAGGTTCGCCATCGCATGCTGCGGGCCGGCAACGCCCAGTTGCAGGCCATAGATGAGGCTGTACAAAACGTGTGCCGCATCGAGCTCACCGGAGATCAGCTTGTCGCGGACGGCTGCCCAACTGGCTTCTTTACTGGGCTGTAGCGTCAGACCATATTTTTTGTCAAAGCCTTTCACCGAGGCCATGACGACCGGCGCACAGTCGGTCAGCGGAATAAATCCCACCCGCACGGTGGCTTTTTCTGGCGCATCGGAACCCGCCGCCCATACGGCGTTGCGCAATCCCGGCAACAGCCACAGCCCGCCAACGGCGGCGCTGGATAACAGCAGTTGACGACGAGACAGTGAAACTGGCGATTTGCTCATTTTTTGCCACCCTCAGGAAATAAAAAAAGGCGTCCTCTCCACTGCTTTCACAGGGAGATGGACGCCTTTATCCAAAGCACTCGCTTTACCGCCGTTGGCAAAGCAAATGCACACACTCAGTAAGGTAAAGCAAACCGCGTGCCAGCTTTGAAACGGTCCTGCGCGTGGCGCTTCAGGGTTTCCTCTGGCGAGTTTTTAACCGATTTTGCACATTGGTGACGCAGATCACGCACAAGCATTGTGCAGCTAACGCTTTCGAGTTACCTCTTCATCGTGGCGGCCACCGTGACGATCGCCTGAGCGATTTCCGGCAGCCGTTTGTTCTGATCCATCGCGCTTTTACGCAGCCGTTGCCAGGCGTGCTCTTCACTCAACCCATGCTGCTGCATCAGCCAGTTTTTAGCCTGGTCGAGCAGTTTGCGCTCTTCCAGCGTGGCGCGCAGAGTGGCCAGCTCATTGGCCTGATGCTGCAAACGCTGGGACTGCTCCGCGATCAACGACAGCAGCGAGCGACCGAGCTGGGGCGCCAGCCCGTCGCTGTTCAGCGCACCGGACTCGGCAGCCAGCCAGTCCGCCCCGGAGACATATAACGTAAAATTGCAGCCCGACTGTGCCACATGCAGGGGTTCAGCGGCCTGATGCTGTGCCAGTGCGATCGCCTCGCGGCAGCGCGACATCAGCGTGGCTGACAGCTGATCCTCCAGCAGTTTCATTTGATCGATACGCTGTGACAGCAGTGAAAACCAGTGCGGTGCGCCGCTGTCATCCCGCCGCCCGTCGGTACAGGCAATGCGCCGCAGTCGTTCAATCTCGCGACTGGCCTGCGCCAGCGGCTGCCAGTGATGCAAAACCGCCTCATCAGCAAACTGCTGGAACGTCGAAAAACTTTGCTCCTGTGCTTCAATTAAGGCCACCATGGCGCTGCGCTGCTCTGCGCTGAACTGGCCGGCGGCAAAGCCGGCCGCTCCCAGAGCGCGTTCCTGTCCCGCCAGCTCTTTGCCCTGCATAAAGCTGAACAGCGCAATGAGCGCGCGGGTAATGTCAGGATGGCTGGCGGTGTCGGCGGCTTCAAAGACCAGGTTCAGTAAGCTACGGATAATTGTGTTGAATGCCGCAACGGCCTGCGCGTGCACAATCTGTTGTTGCGTAATCTGCTGGCGCAACGCCGGTAACCCGGCCAGGGCCTGCAGCGCGGCAGCGATCAGGTTACAGAACCGGCTGTATCCCGGCTGGGCTTCGGCTTTGGGTAAGGCCTGGCAAAAATCCCGTTGGCAGCGCGTCACATCCTGCTCACTGGCGAGCCGCTGCTCACCGTAAAGCCGGCCTTCAGAACAAATCCACAGAGTGCTCGCCCCCCGCTCACGCTGAAGCTGATGCACCAGTTCGCTGACGGTGGTAATGAGTTTACCGGTCTGGCGAAGGCGTTGCAGGCTGGCAATATCGCTTTGCCGTGAGGCCTGCACCCAGCTCAGTGCGTCATCCATTGCTCACCCCCTTTTTGTACAAAAAAGGAGTCAAGCAAAAGCCGTGCCGTCTTTTCTTAGCCTGACGGCTTGTGCCGCACGTTCCGCCCTTTCCATCTCTCACTGCGGTGTAAAGTGGTTAATGCGGCTTATTCTTTTACCCAGGCCGCCGGGCCGTGGCAGGGATGAGATCACCCGCGTTTTTGAGGCGAAATGTCGCGAGTAATGCGCCCGATACTGCCCCGGAGGCGCCATCCCTGAAGCCCCTGCACAAGGAACGGGCTAAACGGCCACTACCATGCTATATCATTGGGTGCAATGGTTTGAATTCTCAAAAGTCTTAGGTAGACTGAGCGCTGTAAAGAGTGACCATGAGCGGCCTTGTCTCTGAACAGATCACCTGCCCGGCTCTGCGCCTCCCGATGAGGAGGTGCGATACGTGTGATAAACATCGTGCAGGCAGAGACACTGACGTGAGGAAAAGGGTGAAAAATCATTTAGCGTTTTGCCCGTTAGCTGCACATTTTTTGTCCGGCAGCAAAACGCCCCCTCCTCGGTCAATGCCGATTCGCCGGTGACGTGCAGTGGAACGTGCGCGCCCTGTTCGGGACATGCCCACCGCCTTTGCCTGAGTCAGGCCGCGCGGGCAAAGGCTCAACACAGCCCCGGTCCACCCCGACGTTGCCGATACGGATATGCCATTGCGGTGATGTCCGCGGGCAGGCTCCCGGCGAGGTTGAGCTGACCACCGGTGTGAACCGTCGTCCTGACGGTGACACGCGAGGCAGCACGCATTTGCATGGCCAGATAACTTAACCCCTGTGCGTTGACGTGGGTGGCGACAGCAGACACTGCGGTCCTGTCACGACGGCAACCTGGATCATGAACTGATGAAATTTAACCCCTGCCGTCCTGCGCATGCTGCCGGACGTGCAACGCAACGCGGGAAGTACACACAGCCATGAGCGTGGAATCTTCACCGCGTGAGGTGACGACCTCTGGTCGCGAAAATTTGTTACTCAAAGCGGCCGCGCCTCTGCTGAATGCGGTGGTGCAAATTCGTCAGGCTGCTACCCACGATGACCCGGCAGGTTTACGTCAGTCTCTGATTGATGAAATCCGCCTGTTTGAACAACGCTGCAAGCAGGCAGGCCTGCCGTTTGAGATGATCATCGGTGCACGGTACTGTGTGTGCAGTGCCCTGGATGAAGCCGCCGCGCAAACGCCATGGGGCACGCGCGGCGTCTGGTCCGGCAACGGCATGCTGGTGACCTTCCACAATGAAAGCTGGGGCGGCGAAAAGTTCTTCCAGCTGCTTTCACGCATTTCACAAAGCCCTCAGCAGCACCTTTGGCTGCTGGAAATTATTCATTACTGCCTGCTGCTGGGTTATGAAGGGCGTTACCGGGGCAGTGAAAAAGGCCGGGCGCAGTGCGACAGCCTGCGGGCAAGGTTAAAAGCGCTGATCGACGAAACCCGTGCGCAGCAAACCACGGAGTCCACGCCGCTGGTGCAGGTACATCCGCTGGTTAATACGCTGGCCCGTCCGATGGTGCCACTCTGGGCCTGTGCCATGCTGGTCGCCCTGATCGGCTGCCTGATTTACAGCGGACTCAACTGGCGGCTCGGCAACGCGGCTGAGCCTCTGCTGCGCAGTCTGTATAATATGCCGTTGCCACAAATCATGATGAATCGTCGCCCTTCTTCGCCACAGGCGCTGCTCGACTTACGTCAGCGGTTAAATGACGTGATCGCCGCCGGCCAGCTCGAAGTCAGCGACGGTGCGTTTGGCAGCAAAGTGATTATCCCGGCAGACAAGCTGTTTGCCGAACAGGGCACGGTGATTAATCCGGTGGGCCGGGCGCTTCTGGCGCGCGTCTCCGCAGCGATGAAAGACGTCAAAGGCACCATTCTGGTGTCGGTGTTTACCGACGATCAGCCTGTTGACGGCAGTCGGTTTGCCTCAAACTATGAATTCTCTTTCGCCCGTGCCCGGGCGATTAGCCAGTTACTGCAGGTGCAACTGGCCGATTCACACGTGCTCCGGTCAGAAGGCCGCGGCGACAGCGATCCGCTGCTGCCCAACGACAGTAGCGAGAACCGTACCCGTAATCGCCGTGTTGAAATTACGCTGTTTGCCGCACCTGAAACACTGAGTACTCACCAAGGAACACCCTGATGCGCGCTTCTTTCCGCTTATTCTTAACGCATCGGCTGCTGTGGAGCTTTATTGGCGTCACGGCACTGAGTTGCCTGCTGTGGATGCTGGGACCGCTTATCGCGTGGAATGAAACCCGCCCGCTTGAACCCGCTCTACACCGCAAGATTGTGGTCAGTCTGCTTTATCTTCTCTGGATTGGTTTCCAGCTAATTCCTGCGCTGTACCGTGCCTGGTTCAACAGTCGCCTGCTTGACCGGTTGCAGGTCGCAGAGAGCGACGATCCGGCGGAACGGCAGGCCACTGAGGCGCTGCTCAGCCAGCGCTTTAGTGAGGCGGCCATGCGCCTCAAGCGCACCCATTTTGGCCGACGCCAGGGCAGCCTGTGGGCACGGATTAACGCCAATTACCTCTATCAGCTCCCCTGGTATCTGATGATTGGTGCGCCGGGTGCTGGTAAAACCACCGCTCTGCTCAATGCCGGCCTGAAATTTCCCCTGACCGATACGTTCGGCAACGAGGCCGTTCGCGGCGTCGGCGGTACCCGGCACTGCGACTGGTGGTTCACCGACAGCGCCGTGTTGATCGATACCGCCGGGCGCTATGCGTTACAGGAAAGCCAGCGGGCACGCGATGCCAGCGAGTGGCAGAGTTTTATCAATCTGCTGAAGCGCTATCGGGCGCGGCAGCCGATCAACGGCGTCATCCTGACCATCAGCGTCGCGGATTTACTCAGCGATTCGGCTGAGGCGCGTTACGAACAGGCGAACGCGCTGCGCGAACGGCTGAACGAACTGCATCAGCACACCGGTATTCATTTTCCCGTCTATGTCATGGTGACCAAAACCGACCTGCTGAAAGGCTTTATGAGTTATTTCGGCAGCATGGAGAAGGCCCGCCGCGATGCTATCTGGGGCTTTACGTTTCCCTGGGAAGCCGGTAAGCCACACAAGCAGGACTGGCATCTTCACTTCGAGGGGCAGTTTACCCAGTTAGAACAGCAACTGCAGCAGCAACTGGCCGGGCAAATGACCCATGAGCGCGACCTCAATGAGCGGGCAGAATGTTTTCTGTTTCCGCAGGAGTTTGCTTCGCTGCGTCCCCTGCTCAGCGAATACCTGGACAGCATTTTTTCCCCGCGTTCTGAGACCGTGGCCTGGAATCCTCGTGGGCTGTTCTTTACCAGCGGTACACAGGAAGGTTTGCCTTTTGACCGCGTGATGGGCGAGCTGAGCCGCAAACTGCAACTGCGTCAGGCGGGGGCACACTCGATTGCCGCCTGGGATCGGGTCAACCGCAACAGCCCTATTCCCGGCAATAAAGGCCAGAGCTTTTTTATTCGTGATTTGCTGAGCAATCTGGTGTTTAAAGAAAGTGGCCTGGCGGGCAGCAATCGTCGCTGGGAATACCGTAATCAGCTCCTGCACTGGATTGGCTACGGTATGCTGGCCGGGGCGCTGGTAATCATGAGCGGACTGTGGTTGATCAGCTACTATCAGAACCAGCATTATCTGCAGCAGGTTACCGCGCGCGTACCGGCAATTTCTGCACAAAGTCAGCAAGTGATACATCAGCCCGCTGATAATATTTTTGATCTGCTACCCTTTCTGAATAACCTGGTGAAGTTACCGGTGTCCGACCAGTTTTCTCTCGATAATCCGCCGCTTACTATGCGGGCAGGCTTATATCGTGGCAATCAGGTCAGCGATGCCGCCTGGGCGCTTTATCAAAATGCGCTTAAGTCTTTACTGCTGCCCCGGGTCGCTCAGCAGATCACCAACCTGCTGCGTAACGATCCCGGTGATGACAATGAATACAGTCGTAATGCGCTCCGCGCTTATCAGATGCTGTATCAGCCCAGAAACTACGATGGGGAATTTCTACGGGCCTGGCTACTGCAAAATCTGCAGCGTTCGTTACCTGAAAAGGTCAGCGCGCGGGATTTGCAGCAGCTTGACTGGCATTTAAGCCAGCTACTCGATCAGCAAATTCAGTCTTCACCTTATGCGCGTGACAATGCGCTGATGATGCGCAAGCTGGCTGATAATTTGAACAATGCGGGGCGCGGCGGCGCGGTACTGGCGATTGCCCCCGCGAAGGCACAGCGCCCGACAACGCATAATCCATAATGGCGAGGTGAACATGTCTGTATCTCTGGCCCCTGGCTGGTTTGGCAAACTGCCCTCAACAGGGGACTTTATACATCATCGGCTCACTGAACTGGTCATCACGCCGTGGAATCACTGGTTTCAGCAGGGCCTCATTCACTGGCATCAGCAGGACGCGGCCGTGAGCGCCGATTTTCTGCGCGCGCCGGTGTGGAATTTTGTGTTACCGATCACGCCAACGCGTCAGCAGGTACAGATGGGCTGCCTGTTACCGTCTTGCGATCGTGTGGGGCGCGCCTGGCCGCTGCTGGCCTTGCTGAGCTTTCCGCTCAGTCAGTGGCATCCGGCACAGTTAACGATCTCGGGAGACTGGTATCAGGAGTTGGGGGCCACGCTGCTGAATGCCGTGACTCACGGTCTGAGCCCGGACCAGCTCGATCAGCACATCCAGGCCCTGGCTCCGCTGATGGTCCCGGTCCAGCAGCCGTCAGATATTATGGATGTAATCGGTTTCGCGGATTTGCCCTGCACGCTGAGCTGGCAGGACGTCGCCGAACATTTCGACCCGCAGCAACACATAAGTTACTGGTGGAGCAACCGCAGTGACGGTTTCGTACATGCGACACACAAGCATAGCGGTACCCTCACGGCAGAACTGTTCTCATTACTGTTTAATCCGGCAGCAGGTGCACAGCCGGGACGCAACGGCCTCTATCCACCGATGTTCGAGTGAGACGTTGCCTTTGTCCTTCATAACGGGATAGCTCATGCAATTTACCATCGTTCAATGCACGTCTGATGTGCCGGTGAAAACCGTCACGTTTCATCCGCCGGGCGGCACGATCGGCCGCAGTCAGGATAACGATTTGGTGTTACCGGATGAAGCCCGTTCTATTTCTCGTCTGCAGGCGCTGGTGCACCTGTTCTGTAACGGAGAGTGCCGCCTGACTAATCAGGGCAGCGTGACACCGGTCGAACACAACGGTGTGCCGCTCAGCCGGGGAATGCAGGTGAGCCTGAAACACGGGGATGCTCTGCGCATCGGCGACTATGCCATCGACGTACGTGACCCTGCGGTACAGGGCATCAACAGCGATCCGTTGGCGTTTTTTAGCCATGCGGGCCCGCAGACGAATCCGCTGGATATCCCCGAATTTACTGAAGTCGAAGAGGTCGCTCAGGAACCTGTCGCCAGACGCCACGACCACCGGGGCGATGCCAGGCTGGCCATCGATCCCCAGGCCGGTGAGTCCCGATATGCGCCCTCGCCCGCCGCACACGATCACGACAACCTGGTCGCGGCGCTGCTTGACGGTATGGGACTAAGCAACGGCCACAATACGGTGATTAACGAAGAACAGATGCGGACCACTGGCCGCATGTTAAGTCTGTTTTCGCAGGGCACGGTGGCATTGCTGTCGTCGCGCTCTATCCTTAAACGGGGCGTCAAAGCGGAAATGACGATGATCCTGAACGAAGCAAATAACCCGTTCAAGATTCTGCCCTCGGGCAAAACCGTATTGATGCAGATGTACCAGAGCCAGATGCCGGGCTTTATGCAGCCTGAACAGGCGGTACGGGATGCGCTGGTGGATCTGCAGGCACATCAGTTGGGCATGATCGCCGGGATCCGCGCCATCATCGCCGCCATGTTGCAGTCGTTTAATCCGCAGGGGCTGGAGGAGCAGGCGAAGTCAGACGGTGCCGTGTCAAAAGTCCCGTTTACGCCTTATCAAAAAGCCGCACTGTGGGACTATTTCACTCGCCGCTATCAGCGCACTGCGGGTGAAATCGAAGACGATTTCCATACGCTGTTTGGTGAAGCTTTCCTTCATGCTTACGACATGGAGGTGAATCAGTACAAAGATTCCCAGACGCGTACGGATGATGCATGAATATCGCGTTTGCCCAGCGAAGTCAGCAAGGTCAGCGTGATGAACATGCGGATCGCACCGGTGTGGTACTGGATGCCCATCAGGCCAGCTTCGTGGTATGCGACGGCGTAGCGGGACTGCCCGGTGGGGAACAGGCGGCACAACTGGTATGCGACAGCCTGCTGACTCAGTTGCACACCTGTCCGCACCTTACCCTCGCCTTCACACAGCAGGCGATAGAAACGTGCCGCTCTGTGCTTGAAATCGCACAGGGTAATAATCCGAATTTTGCCGCGATGTGCACCACGCTGGCGGGCCTGTTTATCGACCGCACCCGACAGCGCGCATGGTGGGCGCACGCGGGCGACAGCCGGGTTTACCACTTTCGGCATGGCGTGCTCAATGCGGTCACCCGCGACCACAGCCTTGTGCAAAAACTGAGCGAGGCAGGCTATGAAAATACCGGAATTAACAGTAATTTACTTTATAATGCGCTCGGCACAGAACCTGCCCATCCTGTGAGCTTTTCTGACGAAATACTGCTGGAAGACGGCGATGCGTTTTTAGTCTGTAGCGACGGGTTTTGGCTCAATCTGACCACCCAGGAAATGGAGCAGACCTTGCGCATGGTGAATGCCTGTGAAGAGTGGCTGACGTTGATGGAACATGCCGTGAGCCGTGAAGTAAAGAAAGATAATCTGAGTGCGCTGGCCGTGTGGATCGGCGAACCGCAGGAGGCCACGCTGCTTTATTCGCTGGCTGACTCAACCCGTTTTCTGCCCTCTCGTGATGGATGAAAGAAACGCTATGAAAGTGTGGTTGCCCGCTCTGGCTACCTTGTTGATGGCCTTTACTGCGCAGGCGGAAAATTATCGCGTGGTGTACTCACCCAGCCTCGAACTGGAAGTGTATATCGACAACGTTGAAGGCAAAACGCCCGATGACTGGTGCCAGGAGACACTGCCACTGCGTATTGTCTCGGGTAAGAGCCAGAATGCAGAGATCCTTAAATCGTTCCTGCCGCGCGTCGGGACACTGTTAGCGAATCAGTGTAATGAACTGGACGTTCTGCCCTGGCAAATGACCAACAGCCAGGGCAGCGTGCTGGCTTCCGGCAGCGCCAGTAAATTGCAGAACTGGCGTCTGATTGTGAACGCCGATGCTGCCACAAGCAGTAACGTTCCGGTTGTCGCGTCGCGGCCAGCAGACAGCACCCCGTTACAGCATTTTGCGTTACCTGATGGCTGCCGCTTTCGCACCGCATGGGACGAAAACGGATTGTCGATCTTTGTCCCGCAAGGCGGTCGGTTGCGCTGCTCGTCGGAAGGCTGGCTCGAAGGCAACAGTGATATTACCGTCAGTGGACACGGCCAACCGCAGACGCTTGCCGTCACGTTTTACCAGGGTTACCCGATCGCCAGTCTGGCCATTGCCGGTAACGCCCTGCAAATCGTTAGCGTCAATAAACAGCGCATGATTATGACCCGTGCTGATGCGCCTGACAGCTGGCTGGTGCTGCCTTTCGACGATACGCAACATCTGTGGCGCTTTGAGGGCACCCTTCTGGTCAGAGCGGATAAAGCCACTGCGCAGCAGAATGCCAGCGCCCTGTCTGCACGGCTCGACACGCTGCGTAGCCGGTGGGCAGGCAGTTTTCCGTCACAACAGAAAGTGAATGTGTTACTTGTGGACACCTTGCGCGCGGATCAGGTTGATCCCGGCGCAGGTGCCTGGCGTAACATCCATTAATTATCGCGTTGCCTGGCAAGCAGGCCCAGTTCAGAGAGTCCACTATGTCGGCTAATGACAATCAGAAAGCAGTACCGAATGCCTTGCCTGACGGATATCGCTTTAACGAGTTCGAAATCAAAGAAGTGATTGGCGGCGGCGGTTTCGGCATTGTCTATCGCGCATGGGACCATCAACTTGAACGCACCATTGCCATTAAAGAATACATGCCTGTTTCGCTGGCGGTCAGGACGGCGGATATGTCGCTGGAATTGCGCGGTGAACGTTTTCAGAAGCTGTTTAATGCCGGTCTGAACAGCTTTATTCAGGAAGCCCGACTGCTGGCACGCTTCAATCATCCGGGCCTGTTGCATGTCCTGCGCTTCTGGGAACAAAACGGCACCGCCTATATGGGCACACTTTACTACAACGGCATGACGTTGAAAGAGTGGCAGTTAACCAGCCATGAGTCTATCACCGAAGACTGGATTCGCCGCTTACTGCCGCCCTTGCTGGGGGCTATCAATACCATTCATCAGGCTGGCTATCTGCATCGTGATATTTCGCTGGATAATATTCAGATTCAGGAAAATCAACTGCCGGTGCTGCTCGACTTTGGCTCTGCCCGCAAAGAGATAGGCAATCTCTCTGATGAAACCGAAATCATGCTGAAACCGGGTTTTGCCCCCATTGAGCAGTACAGCGAAGAAGGCGAAGGTGAACAAGGCCCGTGGACAGATATCTATGCGCTGGGCGCGGTACTGCACACGCTGATTACCGGCTCCCCGCCGCCGGTCAGCGTGGTGCGCTGCATTGAAGACAACTATCAACCGCTGGTGGTGCGTAAGCCTTCAGGCTATTCGCTGCCGCTGCTGCATGCTATTGACTGTGCGCTATTGATGAAACCGCACGATCGTCCGCAGAGCATCGACATGTTTGCTGCCCTCATTGCCTTACCGGTCAGCGATGTGGAGGCGGTCGTTAACAGTCTGCAACAGCGCAATGACGCGCAAAACCAACTGGACGCAGCCGCGGCCGACACGGTCCCACCGGTGGTCCTGGCGATGAATCACGGGGCGACGATGGCGGAACCGCTGATCGGACGCACGGTGCGTCGTCCGTCACCGGGGCTTCTGGCGCTGGCCGCCGTTGCCGTTATTGCCGTCGGCGCGGTGGTGTGGGTTGAAAACTCGCAAACCGCTTCGGTGCCACAGGTGGCGAAACGCAGTGCTGCACCAGCGACCGGCACAGTGCCCGCGGGCCTGGCGATGGTTTACCTGAAACTGGCCGGTGATGAACAGGTGGTCCTGAACGGTCAGCCCGTGGCCTTGCACGCCAGCAGCAACGGTTTTGCCGTGCTGAACCTGGCGGCAGGCCAGTACCGCATTGATGTGCATGCCGGGAATACGACGCGCAGTCAGTCCGTGGTGATTGACAGACCGGGCACCTGGCTGATTAACCCAACCCAGTGACCGGATGCTGCTGGCCTGGCGGGCGCGGATTACGCCTGTCTTGGCCAGTGCTGCTGCAGTTCACGCACCTGGTGCGCCAGGCGGATCAGATCGTCCTCCTGCATCCCGCGCTTAGTCAGTTCTTCTTCCAGCGAAAACAGGTACTGGGCGTTCGAGCCTAACGGTCCACTGGCCGCGGCGATCAGGGGCGCAACCGCCTGAGGACAGGTATCCGGTTCATAAAGCGGATGACGCGGATCCATAATAAAAACCAGCGCCGTCACGCGGCGTTGATCGTCCAGCACCAGCTCACACCAGGTCGGCAAATAGCAGCCGGTGATCATTTCACGCTTCCACAGTAATGCCAGTTCGTCGTGCAGCCGTGATTCCGGCAGGCGAAATGCCAGTCCCTGCGTGATGCCGCCCTCTTTCAGCGCCAGCATGCGCCCCGGATGGGAAGCCGTGCCGCGCCCGGCTGTGAGGCGTAAGCAAAAGGCTCGGTGCCAGCCGTGCAGCGAGGCCGATGCCACTTCATCGGCTTCAAATACCGGGTTCCACATCAGAGAACCGTAGCCGAAGATCCATACCGGGCTGTGATCGGGCCGACATGCCAGGGTTGCCGCCAGCGACGCCGCGCGCTGTTCACAACTCCACAGTAATGTCTCCTCAATATCACCAAATGATGTTTTACAATCCGCTTTTAATAAAAATTCCCGGGTAAGCAATGCGACCTCCTCGACTTTCACCACGTCCTGTGTAAGACACTCCTCGGTTCTGTTGCGTGAACATTCACAAATTTACGCTGTATTCATTAAACTGACATTAATTATTAACAAAATCAGTTTCAAGTAAGAGTGGGAATATCCGCTAAAAAATAGCCTTTATTTAACTATTAAAAGCGGCAGCTATAACACCTAAAAAAAGTGTTTTACAGCGCGTAAAACGGTAAGGGCTGATGAGTTTCTTCACGGCATTTTGGCATTCAGGATAACCCCTGCTCGCGCAACGTGAAGTAAACATGCGTAACGTGGGCGCGAAAAGAAGCCTGAAACGTGGGCGATCAGAGGGAAGAAATGCGCGTGAGAACGGACATGACGCTGGCAGGACGGGACATATAAACGGGCCTGCTGTTCAGGCCCACAACGCAACACACTATTTTTTGGGATGCCATTTATCGTCATCCCCTTTTTCATAGTCATGTTTCACCGCTGACCAGGCCACTTTATGGGCCACTTCCTCGCGTGATTCATTGCCTCGTCGGTCATCGGGATCCTTATATTGTGACCAGGCATTGTTAAAGGCCTGCTGATAGATATCCTGGGCATGCGCTGGCAGGACGTGCTTAACGCTTTCTGGCAGGTCGCTTCGCTTAGCATAAGGCATCGTTTATCCTCCTCTAACATGATGGTTTATAAGTCTGGCGCAGATAAGCCAAAATGCAAACTGTGGTTTCTGCGCCTCTCCGCTTGTTATTTCTCTGTTCCGGCATTAACGATCACCTTATTGGGATGTATTTTGCAATAATGCGGAAGATTATCGCGAAAGAGGATTTACTTGATGACTGATTTATCTGACAAAAGCGGGAATAAATTTTTATAAACCCCTTTTCAGGCTGAATGTGTGTGAAAGTAAAAAGCGGTAAATTTTCACCTGCTGTTCGATTGAAAAGTTACACTGCCTGACTTATATATTTCCCTGTCAGGGTGGGTAAATGAATTGCCCCTTTTATTCAGCAGCGAGGAGAGTGAATGCCTTTACATGAAAAAACACGTCACAAAGAGTTTTCACTGATACTTCCCCTTATTGCCCTGGGTGTACTCTATTTTTTTGGTGCACAAACCTCACTTCCGCTCGTCGTCGGCATTAATTTACTGGCGCTGGTTGCTATTCTCAGCAGCGCGTTCAGCGTGGTGCGTCATGCGGATGTGCTGGCTCACCGCCTGGGCGAACCCTATGGTTCCCTGATCCTCAGCCTGTCTGTCGTGATTCTGGAAGTCAGCCTGATTTCGGCACTGATGGCCACCGGCGATGCGGCGCCTGCGCTGATGCGCGATACGCTCTACTCAATCATTATGATCGTGACCGGCGGGCTGGTGGGCTTTGCCTTACTGCTGGGCGGCAGAAAGTTTGCGACGCAATACGTGAATCTGGCCGGGGTAAAGCAATACCTGATCGCTATTTTTCCGTTAGCCATCCTGGTGCTGGTGTTTCCGAATGCCTTGCCGGGCGGAAATTTCACCGCTGCGCAAAGTTTACTGATTGCCGCTATTTCTGCCGCGATGTATGGCGTTTTCCTGTTGATTCAGACCAAAACGCACCAGAGCCTGTTTGTCTATGAGCACGAAGATGACAGTGATGATGGCGATCCTCACCACGGTAAACCCTCTGCGCACAGTAGCCTCTGGCACGCCATCTGGCTGATCGTGCATCTGATTGCGGTGATTGCCGTCACCAAGATGAATGCTAACCCGCTGGAGCATCTGCTGACCGACCTCAACGCACCGAAGCAGTTCACCGGCTTCCTGGTGGCGTTACTGATCCTCTCACCGGAAGGTCTGGGTGCCATCCGGGCCGTCCTGATGAACCAGGTACAGCGCGCGATGAACCTGTTCTTTGGCTCAGTGCTGGCCACGATTTCGCTGACCGTACCGGCGGTCTCTATTATTGCGACGCTGACAGGCCAGGAATTGATATTCGGCCTGGAACCGCCGCAGATGGTCATTATGATTGCCTCTCTGATCCTGTGTCAGATTAGCTTCTCAACCGGCAGAACGAATGTGCTGAATGGTGCCGCGCACCTGGCCTTATTTGTCGGCTATCTGATGACCATCATGCTGTAATCTCACAAAACTGAGACGAAAAAAAAGAGCGAGAATTCGCTCTTTTTTCGTCTGCACTGCGGCTTATTTGCTGGTGTCCAGTTCCGGGAAGCTTTTCACCAGATCGTCAATCGCCTTCATCTGCACCAGGAACGGTTCCAGTTTATCCAGCGGTAACGCCGACGGACCGTCGCATTTGGCGTTGTCCGGCTCCGGATGGGCTTCAATAAACAGGCCCGCAATGCCCACCGCCATACCGGCACGCGCCAGTTCGGCCACCTGAGCACGGCGTCCGCCTGATGCGGCACCGAACGGATCGCGCGTTTGCAGCGCGTGCGTCACGTCGAAAATCACCGGCGAGTTATTCGTCACCTTTTTCATGACGTTGAAACCCAGCATATCCACTACCAGGTTGTCGTAGCCAAAGTTACTGCCGCGGTCGCAAAGAATAACCTTGTCGTTTCCGCCTTCGGCAAACTTGTCCACGATGTTGCCCATCTGGCCGGGGCTGACAAACTGGGGCTTCTTGACGTTAATCACCGCGCCCGTTTTCGCCATCGCCTCAACCAGGTCGGTCTGACGCGCCAGGAAGGCCGGCAGCTGAATCACATCAACAACATCCGCCACAGGCTGAGCCTGCGCCGCTTCGTGCACATCGGTGATGATTTTCACGCCAAAGGCCTGCTTCAGGGCCTGGAAAATCTTCATGCCCTCTTCCAGGCCGGGGCCACGGTAAGAGTGGATGGAGGAGCGGTTGGCTTTGTCAAAAGACGCTTTGAAAACGTAAGGAATGCCGAGTTTGTCGGTCACGTTTACATAGTGCTCGCAGATGCGCATCGCGAGGTCGTAGGATTCCAGCACGTTCATGCCGCCGAAGAGAACAAATGGCAGATCGTTTGCGACCCTGATATCACCAATACTGACAACTTTCTGTGTCATGCCCTTTCCTTATCTGGGGTGACGCTTAATGCAGCGTCACGCGTTTTTGTTCGATTGCGTGAATCTGGACTTTAATCATTTCGCTGACCGGATCCTCAGGACACTGTTCAACGAAGTAGGTTAAGTCCGTTAACGCGATATGATCGCACTCAAGCTGTGCATAGATTAATCCCCGATCGCGAATTTCATAGGGATCGTCCGGGTCAATGCGCAACAACACCTGGCTGACGTTCAGGGCCAGCTCCATCTGCTTCTCTTCCATCAGCGCCGCTTTCAGCGTATCCAGCATTTTGCGCATTACGCTGACGGTTTTGGCTTCGTCGAGATCGTCATCATACAGACGCGCCAGCGGGCTGATATTGCCTTTCAGCCATACTTCGAGCGTGTGCGTATCCAGGGTTTCCCCGTTGAACGGATTAATCAGCCACTTGTCGCCATCCAGCCAGTCGGCGCGCAGAATCAACTGCGTCGGGAAAATCACCGGCATCAGGGGCAGTTCCAGTTCCGCCGCAATATGCAGCAGAATCACGCCCAGTGACACGGCGGTTCCCTGACGGGTTTTCAGCACTTTATCCAGCCAGAGTGCATCAGACAGATTATACACGCCGCTGGCACCGCCAAATTTCCACTGCTTGTAAAACAGCTCCAGCAGCTTTTCGAGCTTTAAATCCGCATCCTGTTGGTCGCTGACGTAATCCCGGGCTTCAGCCACTAACGCCGCTAACTGTTGTTCGACCGACAGGGTCGGAAAATCGGTGCGAATGGCTTTGGTTGCACCCATCACCGCCTCACAGAGCGGTGTTTCACTGTAATCGAGTTGTTCGGTGGAGCTCATACTATCCCCAATAACGGCATTTTACTCAGTGCCAGCTTAATGATCGTCACCAGCGCGATTAAGGCGACCACAAAGGCCATCCAGCGGGTGCGATCAGAACGAGGGCGGCGGCTCAGCGCCACGGACCCAAGGGCAATATAGATAATAACGCCTAACAGCTTCTCCGTCAGCCAGCTTCCCTGAGGTGAAAACGGATAGAAGTGGGTCAGCATTACCAGCGCTGCGCCGCTCAGCAGCAGCAACGTGTCGTTGACATGTGGAAGGATGCGGACCCAGCGGCGTTGCAGTATGGCTGCGCCAACGCGCTGCCAGTAGAAGCGCAGCAGAAACAGCGAAACCGTGATCGCCACGGTCAGCAGATGCAGATTTTTTAGCAGTGGGTAATAAGTAAACATCATTCATCCCTGTGATTTTACGTTGCGGCACTATACCGGTATCGGCGCGGTCTGCCCAAATGTGACCCGGGGATTGCCACCGTAATCCTTCACCGTGTCCACCGCCTGATAGTGGTGCTGGCACATCAGTTGACGCACCGCCTCATCCTGCTGCCAGCCATGTTCCAGTAGCAGCCAGCCACCCGGCTGTAACCAGGCGGGTGACTGTGCGATCAGCCACCGGAGATCGGCCATGCCCGCCTCATCTGCCACCAGTGCGCTGCGCGGTTCAAAACGCACATCGCCCTCCTCCAGATGGTGATCGCTGGCATCAATGTAAGGCGGATTACTCACGATAAGATCAAATCGGGTCGGGGTGAGCTGTGCAAACCAGTGGCTGTGCACAAACGTCGCGTTAGCTATCGCCAGATGCGCAGCGTTATCCTGCGCCAGCGCAACGGCAGCAGGGACACGATCAACGCCGATCACGGTGCAATCGGGCCGTTCGCTGGCAATCGCCAGGGCAATGGCACCGGTGCCCGTGCCGAGATCCAGCACGCGCGCAGGTGCGGCAGGCAATCGGGCCAGCGCCTGTTCAACCAGGATCTCGGTATCCGGCCGCGGGATAAGTGTGGCGTCGCTAACCCTCAGCGGGAGCGACCAGAATTCGCGCTCGCCAACTAAATGGGCGATCGGTTCTCCCCGGGCGCGCCGTGCCAGCAACGCCGTCAACTGTTGTAACTGCGCGTCACTGAGCAGGGTTTCATCAAAAGCCACCAGCCAGCTGCGGGGTTTGCCTGTGACATAACCCAGCAGGATTTCCGCATCACGCTTCGGGCTGTCGCCCCCACACAGCGTGGCAACCGCCTGTTTGAGCCAGTGGCGAATATCCATTAATCCTGACCGGCCAGCGCCGCCAGTTGGTCAGCCTGGTATTCCTGAACGATGGGTTCGATCAGGCTGTCCAGTTTACCTTCCATGGTTTCATCCAGACGATAAAGCGTCAGGTTGATGCGGTGGTCGGTCACACGGCCCTGCGGGAAGTTATAGGTGCGGATACGATCGGAACGGTCACCGCTGCCCAGCAGGTTACGGCGGGTGCTGGCTTCAGCTTCGTGACGTTTTGCCATTTCGGCCGCATGGATACGCGCGCCCAACACCGATAAGGCTTTTGCCTTGTTCTTGTGCTGAGAGCGTTCATCCTGACATTCCACCACAATACCGGTCGGCAAGTGGGTAATACGGATCGCGGAGTCGGTGGTGTTAACGTGCTGCCCACCGGCACCGGAGGAGCGGAAAGTATCGATTTTTAAATCTGACGGGTTGATCTCGGGCAGCTCCGCTTCCGGCAGTTCAGGCATCACCGCCACCGTACAGGCAGAGGTATGAATACGGCCCTGGGATTCCGTCTCGGGTACGCGTTGTACGCGATGGCCGCCGGATTCAAATTTCAGTCGGCCATAGGCACCGTCACCCATAATACGGGCAATCACCTCTTTATAGCCACCGTGCTCACCGTCGTTAGCGCTGACGATTTCCACCCGCCAGCGACGTGACTCGGCGTAACGGCTGTACATACGGAACAGGTCACCTGCAAAAATGGCCGCTTCGTCGCCGCCGGTACCGGCACGGACTTCGACAAAACAGTCGCGCTCATCGTCCGGATCTTTCGGCAACAGTAACAGCTGCAACTGTTGCTCCAGCGCGTCGGTTTTCTCACGCGCCGCCTGCAGCTCTTCCTGCGCCATATCGCGCATTTCAGGATCGTCGAGTAACATTTTAGCCGTCTCGATATCATCCTGGTTCTGCTGCCAGTCGCGGAAGCAGCGCGTGACATCGGTCAACTGAGCATATTCACGCGACAAAGCACGAAAGCGTTCCTGATCGGCAATGACGCCTGCATCGCCCAGCATCGCTTCCACTTCTTCGTGGCGCTCCTGCAGCGCTTCCAGTTTCGCAACAATAGAGGTTTTCATTTAACTGTGGGATTCCCGTAACAGAAGACGACAGCAGTGTGCCTAATCGAGACCCAGGCTGTCGCGTAAAATCTGCAGGCGTTCGCTGTCGCCGTCGCGCGCGGCCTGCTGAAGAGATTTGGTCGGTGCATGAATCAAACGGTTGGTCAGCTTGTGGGCCAGTTCCTGCATCACTTTTTGCGGATCGGCACCCTGCTGCAGCGCCTGCAGCGCACGGCCTTCCAGTTCAGCGCGGATATCATCCGCCTGAGCACGGTATTCACGAATAGAGTTGACCGCGCCCTGGGAACGCAGCCAGGCCATGAAATCGCTGCATTCCTGCACCACGATACTTTCGGCCTGCACCGCAGCGGCTTTGCGCTGGGCAAGGTTCTGCTCAATGATGGCCTGCAGATCGTCAACGCTGTAGAGATAGGCATTCGCTAACTTGCCCACTTCCGGCTCTACGTCGCGCGGCACCGCAATATCCACCAGCAGCATTGGCTGGTTACGGCGCGCTTTGAGCGCCCGTTCCATCATGCCTTTACCAATGATGGGCAAGGGACTGGAGGTGGAAGTAATGACGATGTCGGCATCGGCCAGGCGCGCGTCGATGTCCGCAAGGCCAATCACTTCCGCGCCCACTTCTTTCGCCAGCGCGTCCGCGCGTTCGCGGGTACGGTTGGCAATAATCAGTTTTTTGACCTGATGTTCGCTCAGATGACGCGCCACCAGCTCGATGGTTTCCCCCGCGCCAACCAGTAACACGTTGACGGTGGAGAGGGACTCAAAGATCTGCCGCGCCAGCGTACAGGCGGCAAAGGCAACGGAAACGGCGTTCGCGCCGATCTCCGTTTCCGTACGCACGCGCTTGGCAACCGAGAAGGTTTTCTGGAACATACGTTCCAGTTCACTGCTCAGTGCATGACCGCGCTGCGAATCGGCAAAGGCTTTTTTCACCTGACCTAAAATCTGCGGCTCGCCCAGCACCAGCGAATCCAGCCCGCTGGCGACGCGCATAAGATGACTGACGGCCTCATTGTCCTGATGCCAGTAGAGGCTGTTACGTACATCCTCTTCATCAAGCTGGTGATAGTCACACAGCCAGCGCACCAGACGTTCCTGCAGATCGACCTGTTGCTCTACACTCAGGTAGAGTTCGGTTCGGTTACAGGTGGAGAGCACGACGCCACTCTGCACCATGGGCTGGGATAACAGGCTGTCTAAGGCCTGTTCCAGCGACTCCGGCCCGAACGCAACGCGTTCGCGCAGAGCAATGGGTGCAGTTTTGTGATTGATTCCGAGAGCGAGCAGCGTCATGGCGATTTAGGTTGGGTTGTCCCAATAATGTCAGGGTTTTGTGAAGCGCATTCTACAAGATGCAGCAGATCAAGAAAAGCCATACAAAGGCTATGACTGTAATAAGATTAAGCCGATCATAGCGATTTTGCCGTATAACAGCATTGACGGTTAAAATGCGGATGGTTAGCGTTACCTGTTACCAATGAAAAATGAGTCCGAGGAGATGACCACTTGATGCTTACTTCCCCACGCAATCTGTTGCGCCTTTTACCCCTGGCCGGTGCTGTTCTGCTGGCTGCCTGTAGCATCAATAAACCACAAGGTCCCGGCCCGAGCGCCACTGCACCCCAATGGCAACATCATCAGCAAGCGGTCAGTAAAGTGACGCAGTACCAGACGCGCGGCGCGTTCGCCTATCTGTCGGACAAACAAAAAGTCTATGCCCGCTTCAACTGGCAGCAGACCGCACCTGACCGTTATCGTCTGCTGTTAACCAACCCGTTAGGCAGCACAGAACTGCAGCTTGATGCGCAGGGTTCTGTGGTGCAGATCGTGGATAGCCAGGGCAAACGCTATGTCAGCAACGATGCGCAGAAGATGATCTCGCAGCTGACCGGCATGGATATTCCGCTGACCAACCTGCGCCAGTGGATGATGGGCCTGCCGGGCGATGCGACCGACTACCAGCTTAACGATCAGTATCAGTTGCGCAGCCTGAACTATCAGCATGATGGCCAGACCTGGCAGGTGACCATCGCCGGCTACGACAGCAACGTCACCCCTGCGCTGCCCGCCAGCCTGGAGCTGAAAGAAGGCGATCAGCGCATCAAGTTACGTATGGATAGCTGGACGCTGAAATGATCACCACCTGGCCTGCTCCGGCAAAACTGAACCTTTTTTTGTACATCACCGGGCGCCGGGCGGACGGTTACCATAACCTGCAAACCCTGTTTCAGTTTCTGGATTATGGCGACAGTCTGGAGATTGTTCCCGATCAGAGCGATGCCATTACCCTTCTCACGCCCGTGTCCGGCGTGCCGGATGCTGAAAACCTGATCGTGCGTGCCGCCGACATGCTTAAGGCGGCTGCCCGCGAGAAGGGAACGCTGCCGGCGCAGGCGGGTGCGCGGATCGCCATTGAAAAGCGTTTGCCAATGGGCGGTGGACTGGGTGGCGGTTCTTCTGACGCCGCTACGGTTCTGGTGGCGCTTAATCATCTCTGGCAAACCGGTTTTACGCCGACGGAACTGGCACAGATGGGCGTGAAACTGGGTGCGGATGTCCCGGTGTTCGTAAAAGGGCACGCCGCCTTCGCCGAAGGGGTCGGCGAGGTGCTTTCTCCCGCATCGCCTGCCGAAAAATGGTATCTTGTTGCCCATCCCGGCGTCAGCGTGGCCACGCCAGTGGTCTTTAACGATCCGGCACTTCCCCGTGACACGCCCGTGCGCACTTTATCAGCACTTTTACAGGCCCCCTTTCTTAACGATTGCGAATCAGTAGTAAGAAAACGTTTTCGTGAGGTTGATGAGCTTGTTTCATGGCTGCTAGAATACGCGCCGTCGCGCCTGACAGGGACAGGTGCTTGTGTGTTTGCTGAATTTGACACCGAGTACGCTGCTCGCCAGGTGCTGGAACTTGCCCCGTCATGGGTGCGCGGTTTTGTAGCCCGAGGCGTTAACGTCTCGCCGTTACAGCGCACTCTGCAAGGCGATTAGCGATAGCGTGACTGTGTCACCCTGTTCCAGATACAGCACGTTTCGCACTCACATACCCGTGTGAACGATCACGACAGTATTCGCCGGTTACTGTCATGACGTTCATTCTCTGGACGCAAAGCCTGAGGTTCTTCTCGTGCCTGATATGAAGCTTTTTGCTGGTAACGCCACCCCGGAACTAGCACAACGTATTGCCAACCGCCTTTACACCAGCCTGGGCGACGCCGCTGTCGGTCGTTTCAGTGATGGCGAAGTAAGCGTACAAATTAATGAAAATGTACGCGGTGGTGATATTTTCATCATCCAGTCCACCTGTGCTCCCACCAATGATAATTTGATGGAACTGGTCGTGATGGTCGACGCGCTGCGTCGTGCTTCAGCTGGTCGTATTACCGCTGTTATCCCCTACTTTGGTTATGCCCGTCAGGACCGCCGCGTGCGTTCTGCGCGTGTGCCTATTACCGCCAAAGTCGTGGCTGACTTTCTTTCCAGCGTCGGCGTTGACCGTGTTTTAACGGTTGACCTGCACGCTGAGCAGATCCAGGGCTTCTTCGACGTCCCGGTTGATAACGTCTTCGGCAGTCCCATTCTGCTGGAGGATATGTTACAGATTGGCCTGGAAAACCCGATTGTTGTTTCGCCTGACATTGGCGGCGTGGTTCGTGCCCGTGCTATTGCGAAACTGCTGAACGACACCGATATGGCCATCATTGACAAACGTCGCCCGCGTGCGAACGTTTCTCAGGTCATGCATATCATTGGTGACGTAGCGGGCCGTGACTGTGTGCTGGTCGATGACATGATCGACACCGGCGGCACACTGTGCAAAGCCGCGGAAGCGCTGAAAGAGCGCGGTGCCAAGCGCGTCTTCGCGTACGCGACGCACCCTATCTTCTCCGGTAACGCGGTGGAAAACTTACGTAAATCTGTCATCGATCAGGTTATCGTGTGTGACACCATTCCGTTATCCGAAGAGATGAAGTCGCTGCCAAACGTCCGTACCCTGACGCTGTCAGGCATGCTGGCAGAAGCCATTCGCCGCATCAGTAACGAAGAGTCCATTTCGGCAATGTTCGAACACTAATCTTCGCAGGCCGGACACGCTGTCCGGCCTTTTCTTTTGTCTGTACCTCTCCCCTTCCGACAAAGCTGCTTGATTCACAGAAATTTTCGTTATGAGTCACCGCCGTTATTGTCACGCTTACTACGAAAAACTCTTTCGCTGAAATTATCTTATCTGCTCTTTTGCCATTCTGCGTTGAGTGGTACTTTGCCCGCACTTTTTATTGCGATCGTTTTCCACTATGAACCTCGACGTCTATACGTTATTTATTTGCGAACTCTACGTACTGGGGTTTATGAGTCTGATCCTGGCATTTGCCTGGGTCGGTTCGCATTACGATCGCACGCTGGGCTATGTTTGCGTGGCCATTTTACTGACGCTGGTCGCCTTTATTCTCAGTAGCCTGCGCAGCCAGGGCTATCAGTTTTTACCGGTGGCCATGAGCAACGTGTTGCTTATGCTGGCTTACGGGGGATTGTTCAGCGCGTTTCGCACCTTTTGCGGTAAGCAGCCGGGGATGAGTGGTCTGGTCGGGGCGCTGATCTGGTCACTGCTCTGCCTGATTCCGGGATTTTATTACAGCTTATCGCTGCGCGTACTGGTGCTCTGCCTGCTCTGCATCGGGTATACCGGAGCGCTTATCTATTTTCTCTGGCTGGCGCGGCGCAATATGGATGCAACGTTCTGGCCTGCCCAGCTCCTGCTCTGGATTCACCTGATATTCCATGTGGCTCGCATATTTCTGGATAGTTCCCGCCCGGTCGGCGTTCAGGGCGCGATAAGCGGATCGAATTTCTCCGTCTATGTGATTATGGAATCCATGCTGTTTGTCATTGGGTTTACCGTGACGATTCTGGCGATGGTCAATGAGCGGACGCGCAATGCGCTGAAAGCGGCTTCACTGCACGATCCTCTGACCAATATCTGGAACCGTCGTGCGCTGTTTACCGGGGCCGAGGTGATGATTAAAGCCTGTCAGAAGCAGAATAAAGCGCTGACGGTGGTGTTATTCGATCTGGACCATTTTAAAGGCATTAATGACCGCTACGGGCATCATCAGGGCGACCAGGTTCTGATTGATTTCAGTCACCGTGTGTCCGGCATGCTGCCTGAAGGGGCGCGCTTTGCGCGACTGGGCGGCGAAGAATTTGCCGCCCTTCTGCCGATGATGTCAGCACAGGCTAACGTCTGGTGCGAGCAGGTGCGCCAGGCGATCCACCTTTCCCGACCGGGGCAGATTCCCTATTCCGTCAGCATTGGCTTCTCTACCGCCGACAATCGCCACATTGATTTTGGCGAACTGATGGCGCTGGCTGACAAAGCGCTCTATCAGGCAAAAGCCAAAGGCAGAAACCGAACCCAATCCTGCCTGACGTTGCCGGGAACGTGATTATGACGAGTGATGGCTGCGGCGGCAGCGTTTATCGCCATAATGCCGCTCCCAGTAATAGCGATCTTCGACTTTCTCACGACCGCTAATGCAGGCACCGGCCAGCCATAACAGTGCGCCAAAGAAAATCCCAAACATCGCGCCCTGCGCCAGTATCTGCGGCAGATTTAAAGAGGGAAGTTGGTTGATAATCGAAAAACCAACGCCGAGTACCATGGTCACTAAGCCCAGTGCCATTAAGGCATTTCCTGCCATACGTGAGTGATGACGTTTCATCTTTCACCTCCTGACGGTGCGGACCGATGAGCGCACACAATGTTAACCTGTCAGTAGTTTAGGCAATGATAGCAGGCTAATTTGTGCACTTCGTCACACTCAGAGCAGGATAAGTGTGACCAAAGCATAATTACAGCTTATTGATTTAGATGGAAAACAATTAATCACCGACACTAATAATTCGTGGCTCACACTTTGTGATCCGCAGCCTGGCACAGTAAACTACTGCCCTTTGGTGATAACAGCAGGATATTCCTTGTGAGCAGCATTAAACTGATTGTCGGCCTGGCGAATCCCGGTGCGGAATATGCCGCCACGCGCCATAACGCGGGTGCGTGGTATCTGGATTTGCTGGCTGAGCGGCACAATCAGTCGTTAAAAGAAGAAGCCAAATTTTTCGGTTATACGGCGCGACTGGCGCTGGCGGGCGAAGATGTCCGACTGCTGGTGCCCACCACCTTTATGAACCTCAGCGGCAAAGCGGTCGCGGCGATGGCGACCTTCTACCGTATTGCGCCCGAAGAAATTTTAGTGGCGCACGATGAACTCGATCTGCCACCGGGCATTGCGAAATTCAAACAAGGCGGCGGTCACGGCGGTCATAACGGCCTGAAAGACATCATCAGCAAGCTGGGCAATAATAATAACTTTCATCGTCTGCGCATCGGTATCGGCCATCCCGGTGACCGCAACAAAGTGACCGGATTTGTGTTAGGCAAACCGCCCGCCAGCGAGCAAAAGCTGATCGATGACGCCATTGATGAAGCAGCGCGCTGCACCGAACTGTGGTTGAAGGAAGATCGCATTAAGGCAATGAACCGCCTGCATGCCTTTAAGCCTGTCTAATCGCCCCGATTGTCGCGAATCTGTGTATAATGCGCGAAAATTATCTTACGTTTCCGGCGGCGCCTGCGTTCAGGCGTTGCCCATCCAGCTATAAAGGGTATTAAACCATGGGATTCAAATGCGGTATCGTGGGCCTGCCAAATGTCGGTAAATCCACTCTGTTTAACGCGCTGACAAAAGCGGGTATTGAAGCGGCGAACTTCCCCTTCTGCACCATTGAACCCAACACGGGCGTTGTACCTATGCCTGACCTGCGTCTGGATCAGCTGTCCGAGATCGTCAAGCCACAGCGCGTGGTTCCGACTACCATGGAATTCGTCGATATCGCCGGTCTGGTAAAAGGTGCATCAAAAGGTGAAGGCCTGGGCAACCAGTTCCTGACCAATATCCGTGAAACCGAAGCGATCGGCCACGTGGTTCGCTGCTTTGAAAACGACAATATTATCCACGTGAATAATAAAGTCGATCCGGCTGATGATATCGAAACCATCAACACCGAGCTGGCGCTGGCGGATCTGGACACCTGTGAACGTGCACTGCAGCGCGTGCAGAAAAAAGCCAAAGGCGGCGATAAAGACGCGAAAGCGGAACAGGCGGCGCTGGAGAAATGTCTGCCTCATCTGGAAAACGCGGGCATGCTGCGCGCGCTGGATCTGACCGATGAGGACAAAGCCGCTCTGCGCTATCTGAGCTTCCTGACGCTCAAGCCCACGATGTACATCGCCAATGTCAACGAAGATGGCTTTGAAAACAACCCGTACCTGGATAAAGTGCGCGAAATCGCCGCCAAAGAAGGTTCTGTCGTTGTGCCAGTCTGCGCCTCTGTCGAATCTGACATCGCCGAACTGGAAGACGAAGATCGTGACGAGTTTATGGCCGAGCTGGGCATCGAAGAGCCAGGCCTGAACCGCGTGATTCGTGCCGGTTACGCACTGCTGAATCTGCAGACCTATTTCACCGCCGGCGTCAAAGAAGTACGCGCATGGACTATCCCTGTTGGCGCCACCGCCCCACAGGCCGCCGGTAAAATCCATACCGACTTCGAGAAAGGCTTCATTCGCGCACAAACGATCGCGTTTGAAGACTTTATTACCTATAAGGGTGAGCAAGGCGCGAAAGAAGCGGGCAAGATGCGTTCAGAAGGCAAAGAGTACATCGTTAAAGATGGCGATGTGATGAATTTCTTGTTTAACGTCTAATCCTCACGGTGAAGTGAACTGCACGTGAATGAATAAGGTTGTGAAAGCCACGCGAATGCGTGGCTTTTTTGTTTTAAAGCTTCACAGAACAGGTTTGAAAAAAGCCACTAAGACATTGAGGATCAAACGCAACGTAGGCTGAATTTTCCGTCTTGAAAATAAGGCGGCAAATAAGCAATCTGACGAGGTGTGATAAATAACAACAAGAAAGCCCGGGTTCACTTTGCCATTACCTTAGTTGTTATCCCTGCTTAACAGAGACTGGCGCAGGGCCTTCCTGGTCGCGGCGCCAGCAGTGACTTACCGTGACGAGGAAAGTGTCTGCAGCACTTTCAGCTCGGCGACCGCTTCCTGCATCGCATCCATACCTGCCGTTAAGGTGCGCAGATTATCCAGCTGTTTCGCCATCCCTGCCCGTTCATGGCGGCTTCGATCGCTCATGGCGGCAATCGCATCGGCAGCCTGGATACTGCGGTCTGCCATGTCCGTCGCGGTTTGTACCGTGTTTGTCGCGACATCGCGGATACGCGAGATCGTGTCGACCGCATCATTAATGTTGCTTGCGGTCGCTTCAGCCTGCTCTTTCGAGGATTGCGCCAGACGGCGAACTTCCCCTGCCACAACGGCAAATCCTCTACCAGCTTCCCCCGCGCGTGCAGCCTCGACAGCGGCATTGAGCGCCAGAATATTGGTCTGGAAAGCGATATTGCTGATGCCGTGCGTAATAACGTTGATGCCGTTAGATATCGCTTCCAGATCGTCCAGCCCGTCCCCCAGGCGCCCTTGTGCCTGCTGGCTTTCTTTGGCAAGAGTGCTGATAGCGCGAATGCTGCTTTCGGCCATCGACAACGCTTCGCTCTGGCTCTGGGTTGCCGCCTCAAGCACCGGCAGCGCCTGAACGATAGGTGCCAACTCCTGCTGATAGTTCACCACGCGAGCCAGCACGCCCGACTGGACGCGGTTTAGCGCTTCCCAGCGACGTAACGCGCGCTGCACATAGTGCGCGGCATAGCTGGCATATTCCACCGGAAATTGCGCCATGGCGTTTACGTTATGATTGAAGAATACCAGTGCAGACAAGGTCTGATTGATCGGTACGCCCAGAATTTCACCAAAGCTGGAGAACCCGGCAGCCGGGATGCCTTTAAAGAAATGCGCATCGTGCAGCTTATCGGGATTGCCCTGTCGGCGCAGTATGCAGTCATTCATCAGGACCGCCGCCGGTTTGCCATGACGTTGCGTAAAGGCCTGCCAGTCCCGCAGCGTAGCCTGCTTAAAATCGGTTTCACGCATTAAGTAAAGCCGATCGCCAAACTCCAGATCGCAAAAAAACTGCACACTGTGGCTGTCCATCTTCGCTACAGAACGAATGAAATACGCGTCACCTACCTTCACCGCAAACGTTAAACCTTTCAGACGCTCCGTCAGCTGCTGTTCATTGCAGCCCAGATGTTCAGCCAGTGCCTGGGTGAAGGGCTGTTGCTGCCCCTGTGGGTTGAACACGGAAGTCAGGGTACGCTTAACCGGATCCGCCTCGGCAATCAGCCAGCTCTTGTTCAGTGGCTCGAAGTTCTGACTCTTAAAGGGTGAAAAGGACTTACCCGCCGCCATTTTGCAGAAAACAATAACGGCTTTCCCCTGCAGTACACGCCCGCCAGCGCCAATCCATGTCCCGTCAAAGGTGACGCGTCCACCGGCGGATCCGCCGATTGCCAGGCAGGGAAAGCGGCCCGTATTATACCAGGCCTGCATTAAAAACCCTTCCGATGCAGACAGCCCGTCACAGTAAATCATGGCAAAGGTACGATCAGCAGAGAGCGGCATGCTCAGCCTCAACGCAGCCAGCTCATCCTGAATGGCACGAATGCGGTCCGTCGCCGTGTGGGTATCGTGCAGGTGCAGATCGACCACATGTGTTTCATGCTCTGCAATCAGGTTACGGGGTAACCAGAGCCAGCTGCCTTCCTGCCCGTCGCCTTTGCAGTACGTTGTTTGCTTGCCGCTGGCGCTGAGCGCTCCGTTAGAGGAGAGCGTAATGACTGTCAAATCTGTTGATGTAAAGCGTTGCCATGCCTGACTGACCTTATGAAAATCGGCCTCTGGCGGCACAAACGTCAGCAAAATACCCGCAGCACGACTGCTGAGGCCTGCTGCAGAGAGCGAAGTGGGTAAGCTTTCACAGTTAAAGATCCCGTTGGCGGGCTGAGATCCCCCCGCAAAACGTGAACCGGTTAAGCTTCTGGTCATTGTCTTGATGACAGACATATTGTTGTTTCCACTGTAATTAAAAGGAATGCACGTACTGGTGTCGTAAAAAAGCACACAAATGACTGAGTAGTAATCAGCTTTGACGCTTCAGGCTCAGCCCCAACATTGAGCTGAGCATGCGTTATCGACACAGGAGGCAATTGCTTCAACGATTACTGCGATTATTGTTATTGATGGGTCAGTGCTGGACAGGGCGACGGTTGCGACAGGCTGGTTCTCTGCATTTTCATTGGGATGCCCGCCCGCGGTTAAGATGCGCACAGAACCGACGCGCCCTTTCCGCCCGGACGCCTTCCTGGCCAGCGCAGTGACCTGTCCTTCTGTTAAGTCATTCTGAAACCCGTCACGCCGTACGACAGAGGGGAAGACATGACTTTTTTACTGCGATTTACCGATGGTTTGATGACGGGAGGGATATAAGAAAAACCTATGAATAATGCGTCTTAACTCATTGACAAAATTTAATTTTTCCAGAAATTACCATGACGTGTTTTCTTACATTTAATTGTCCTGGTTTCGATAAAGGTTGGTCTGTCTGTGCCGAAAGATCACCGTCCCCCTCTCCCTTTATCAGGATAGATTTATGAAGATCGCAACACGGCTCGGTTTGGGTTTTGGCACGTTAATCATTTTTTTCTCCCTGTGCATAGTGGTAGCCATTTATTCTTTATACCAGTCTAAAAACACCCTTGAAGCCATTGTTCAGGGTGATATGAAGAAAACAAAATTAATCACAGACCTGACACTTATTCAGCGTGATATGGCAATCACGGTAAGGAATCTGTCCTTATTTACAGATGAAAAAGGTCTTGAAGAGCAATCCGCTCGTCTTGAAAAATTAAAAGCCCGGTTTGTTGACAGCAGTTCTCAACTGGGCCAGATGATTGACCAGTCGGGCAGTAACGAGGAAAAAAAAGCGTTTGAGGCAATAGAAAAGAGTCAAAAAAATGCCCTGGACTCCTTCAGTAATACTGTTCCTCTGGCATTGGGGAAAAATAACGCAGCAACAGTGAAATTTCTTCTTGATACCGTCAGACCAGCCCAGAACCCCCTGATTGACGGACTCACCTCAATGGGCGAAGTGCTCACTCAGCGCTCTGATAATGCCGTCAGTCAGAACAGTAAGACAACGGAGCAGGCCTATATTATTTTGTTGGTTCTGCTGGGCATTGCGGTCATTTTGGGCTTGCTGACGGGAAGTTACCTGATTCGCAAGATTATGCGTGAACTCGGCGGTGAGCCGGTTACAGCGCAACGGCTCGCTTACGCTATTTCACAAGGGAATCTGACCTCAACGGTTCAACTGCGAAAAAATGATGACCGCAGCCTCATGGCGTCTCTCGACGCGATGCAAGCCAGACTGCGCGGGATCGTGTTGCAGATTAAAGACGCCTCCGCGTCCGTTGCGCTGGCGGCCGATGAAATCGACCGGGGAAATACAGAACTCTCATCACGAACCGAGCAGCAGGCTGCCGCGCTGCAGCAGACCGCCGCCAGCATGGAGCAGCTCACCAGCACGGTGAAGAGCAACACAGCCGGTGCGCAGCAGACCGCTGAATCTGCCCGGGCAACAGCAGAGACCGTTAACGCCGACAAGTCCAAGGTCAGCCACATGACCGATACCATGCACAACATCCATGAGAGCGCAGTCAAGGTCCGTGATATTACGTCCGTGATTGAAAGCATCGCTTTTCAGACCAACATCCTGGCGTTGAATGCCGCCGTGGAAGCCGCGCGTGCAGGTGAAGATGGTCGCGGATTCGCCGTCGTGGCTGGTGAGGTGCGGACACTTGCCCAGCGTAGTGCCACAGCCGCGAAAGACATCAAGCGTCTGATTGAACAGGCCGTCGCACACGTTGATAGCGGCGTAGAAATTGCCGCGCTAACCGGGCAGAGCGTCCTGAAGGTCATGAGTATGGTCAGCGACCTGGCTGAAGGGATGGACTCGATTGCCCGGGCCTCTTCTGAACAGCTGCAGGGAATTTCAGAAGTCAGCGTGGCAGTGAATCAGATGGACGGCGTCACACAGAATAACGCGGCGCTGGTCCAGGAATCGTCAATGGCCTCCCGTTCGCTGTCTGAACAGGCCCAAACATTACGACAGATTGTTGGGTCGTTTAGCGTCTGAACATTCAGGTAACGCCGGCGTTCCAGGCTTCATCAGGAAGGTACAGGGACAATCACATCCGCCTGGCGCAGGTTCACAGGCTGTGGTATCTGCGACAAATTCCGGCGCGTGTTACGAAGGGATGGCGCTTTGTATCGTGACTTATTCAGGCTGCCCTAAACGTCGCAACGGTAAAAGAGAGTGGCGCTCATGCGCCCTCTCTTCCTCGCCAGCGAAATGCGTGAGCCTGGCGCTGATTTTCATGCATGTCCTGATGTGCCACAACGCAGCGTTACCGGACGTCCGTATGACTGTCGTTGACAAGCCGCCTACAGATCCTGCAGGGCCTGGATAATTGACGTATTCATCTCATGAACCGCCTCTTCACGCCGGCGATAGTATGTCCATTTACCGACCTTGCTTGCCTCAAGCAGGCCGGCATCATGCAGCGCTTTCAGACATAACGAGGTGGCGGGCTGTGAGAGGCCCGCTTTGTCCTGAATAAGACTTGCACAGACACCGTACTGATCGAAGGGATACAGCTGAGAATAGTCAGCAAAGGCTTCGTCAGGGCGTTTAAGCCATTTGAGCACCGCAACCCGTGTTGGGTTAGCCAGTAATTTAATGGCATTTTCAGGTGTCATGCCGTCTCAGAACCTCAAACAGAATAGAAAGGGTAGTCAGTATAGCCTTTCTCACTTCCACCATACAGTGAGGCAGGATTCGCGTTGTTCAGCGGGTAGCCCATTTTGAAACGCGCCGGTAAATCCGGGTTAGCGATAAACGTGCGCCCGAAGCCAAACAGATCGCCCCATCCCTTTTCCAGCATACGTTCGGCCTTTTCCCTGGTATAACGTCCGGAATACATGATGGGGGAACGGAAGGTTTCACGCAGCGCAATACGGAAGCTTTCGGGCATCTCCGGACTGTTGTCCCAGTCCGCTTCGGCGATAGACAGATAGCCAGTTTCGAGCTCGTTTAGCATCTGCGCAGCACGAATGTAGGTAGCATGCGGATCGCGTTCAACCAGCCCCAGATAAACGCGTTCTTCCTCTGTGCTTGAGAACAATGGCGCGAAACGTACGCCGACACGGTGACTGCCAAATACCGCACTCACCGCTTCGGTGACTTCACGCAGAAAGCGCAGGCGGTTATCAAGGGAGCCGCCATGTTCATCGGTACGGAAATTGGTGTGTTCAGAAATAAACTGATTGATCAGATAACCGTTGGCGGCATGCAGCTCGACACCGTCAAAACCGGCTTTTTTCGCGTTCTCTGCTGCCGTGCGGTACATCGCCACAATCGCTTTGACTTCCGATGTGGTCAGTTCGCGCGGCATGCTTGGTTCCGTCAGCATACCGGCACCAGGTCCGGTTTCAATAAAGACCCGTACGCCGCTGGCGGCAACGGCGGAAGGAGCAACAGGCGGCTGTTTACCGGGCTGCAACGCATTGTGCGATACGCGGCCCACGTGCCAGAGCTGGCAAAAGAGCGTTCCGCCTTCTGCATGCACAGCGTCGGTGACGTTTCGCCATCCCGCAATTTGTGCGTCGCTGTGAATGCCAGGCGTCCAGGCATAGCCCTGCCCGCGCGGTTCAATTTGCGTACCTTCGGTGATCATGAAGCCCGCGCTGGCACGATGATAGTACTCCACCATCATCGTGCCGGGAATGTTGCCCGGCTGCTCGCTACGGCAACGGGTCAGGGGCGGAAGCGCAATGCGGTTACGCAACGTGAGATCACCCAGCGTCAGGGGCGTGAAAAGAGACGACATAATTAACATCCTTAAAAGAAACAGGGTCGGCATTATATTTACACATTTAAATTTGTAAATATGTAATGTGTGCGGTTATCTCCCGTTGTCATGATGACTCTGCCAGACTGCCTTCACCGCGCCCTTCACCTAAGCGTTACCGTTATCCTCACGGCGGAACGACCGGGCTGATGGTGGCTGTTTCGGCTTTTTTGCGGCAAAAATCAGCATCACCCCGCCGGTCGGGAAATCCCTCACTGCCCTTTATCAGCGCAGTCTGAACGGATGCAGCCTCGATGATGAACGCTGCGAAACAATGGCGGATTGGCGCATAAAGCAGAAGATAGCCGCTTTATACCCTGTTAAATCGTCAGAACCGGTCACCTGAAACGCGACCTGCGCTACAGCTCAGGCAGAGACGAAGGCGAGTCGCCTGCACATAACATTGCTTCTCTGTCCCGTCCTCAGCATATGCATGCCGCCCTTTTCAGGAGAGAGGACAGGGATATATCAGGTTGGGGATACGACGGCACGTAATCTTTGCGCCACGGGAACATCTTCACTGGCACAGGCGCCCCATGTCTTCGCCCTTTCCTTTGCACCCTTTTTACACCGCACCCGCTCTTTTTTACGCCACTTTTACACGCCGGGCGCTTAAATCAACGGCACCGGGCGCTAAGGCGTCCATGTAAAAGGAAACCGTTGATGAAATGTGTGAATGCGGCCTCTTTCCTGCCGGTTTGTGGTGATGCCGTGATTGCGGATCTTGCCGAGCAGCAGCGGCTGCGCCTGCTTTCTCCCCGTAAATGGTTCAGAGAGACGATGGAGGTCAACACCGATCCGGCCATGCTCAATCCGCGGCTGATTGCCCAGTGGCTGGGTTCGGCTATTCCCGATGCACGTCTGCTGACGCTGGCGTTGAACAGCAGTCTTTGCTTTGGCCTCTATCGTCATACCCGGCAGATCGGTTTTGCGCGGGTCGTTACCGATATGGCCGAAACCTGGGTTATACAGGACCTGTTTATCTCGCCAGAGTATCGCTATATCGGGCTGGGATCCTGGCTGCTCCACTGCTGTCTGACCCACCCTGGCGCCAGTGGCTGTCATCGCATTATTGCGCTGAGCGACAGCGCCCAGGACTTTCTTGAACGCAACGGATTCATTTGCCATGCCTCGCTGCCGGGTCTTTATCTCAGGGCGGTTGCGCCTTACGGCCTGAGCGACTCATTGAGCGCTGACCGCGCCCACCACCATTAAGCGGACAGGACGCTTTGCCATGTGTGGCCTGCTGCAGTTTTTCATCCGACCTCAACCCGATAACGGCTGGACGCCGGGCACGGCAACTGATGCCCTGCCCGCCCATAAGGAAAACACCATGTCAGCTTTTATCCTGGTATCACATAATCATTCACAACGTTCCACGCTGTCTGCAATTTATGAAGGCCTGCTTTCCCGCCACGGCGGACTCTGGATAAGCTGGGATGGTGAGACGACGGTGCTGCCTTCTGATACACCAAGACCGCTGAGCATTCAGCAGAAAGGCCCTTATGAAACGCTGACCTTTCCTCTGTCTTCCGCCGAAGTGAAAGAGGGTTATCACCATTATGTTCATCAGGGATTGTGGCCGGTTTTCCACCAGCGTCCGGATTTGGCCCGCTTTTCTGCTGACGGCTCTCGGGAATACAAAAAGATTAACGAAGCCTATGCGCGGGTCATCTGTGATAACGCTATGCCCGATGACACCATCTGGATACAGGATTACCATCTGCTGGGCTGCGCCCATTACCTTCGTGAGGCCGGACTGACTACTCCTGTGGGCTTCTTCCTGCACCAGCCCTTTCCCTCAGGCACGATGTTTGAGGCGATTCCTGACTGGCGCTGGCTCACGCAGTCGCTGCTGTGCTGTGATCTGCTCGGCTTTCAGACCGTTCAGGACCTGAACAACTTTATCGTCTGGCTGGAAAGCGAATTCCGCACCGAGCGCCTGAGCGTAGACAGCGTTCGCGTGCAGGGGCGGATTGTAAAGCTCGGCGTCTTTCCTGTCGGGATCGATCTGGATGATGTGCGCTGCCTGCGTGACAGCAACAGCTGTGCGTTTATGGAAATGCAGTGTCGTGAAAGCTTACCGGAAAACACCGTTCTGAGCGGCGGTCATCTTGATGAAAGCGCCGGACTGCCTTACCGCATCAGCGCGGTAGAAGTGTTACTGCGCAAACATGCCGTCTATCAAAAAAATATTACCCTGCTGCAACTGGCCCCGCCTGCTGCGGGCTACGCGGACCGGGCAGCGGCTGTCACGCACACGTTAGAAACTCTGTGCGGAGAATGTAATGGCGTGCATGGCATGATGAACTGGTATCCCGTGAATTGCCTGACGCATGCCTACAGCCGTGAGGAGCAGGCGGGTATTTATCGTGCCTCACGCGTCGCGCTGGTCACGCCCCTGATGTCAGGCATGAGTCTGATGGCGAAGATGTATGTGGCCCTGCAGGATCCGGAAAACCCGGGTGTGTTGATCCTGTCACAGTTTGCGGGCGCGGCGGAGCAGATGGACGGCGCGCTTATCGTCAATCCCTACGATCCGGATGCCATGGCCGATGCCATTCACAGTGCTCTGCTGATGCCGCTGCGTGAACGGCGACACCTGCACGCGCGCCTGATGAAGGGGTTACATCTGCATGACAGCCATCACTGGGCAGAGGCATTTCTGTCTGTGCTGGGCGGCATGCCGGTCCTTCCGGGCCCGGTTATGGCAGCCGCGCCCGCGTTGCGTCTGAGCAGCAGCCGGGTGCGCTACTGAGGTGACAGGCAAACGCTGCGCCAGTCAGCCCCCTGGCGCCGGTTGCGGCACGGCAGACAACCTGACCGGGTCGCTGTCCTTTGCTGGCACTCAGAGCAACGCTTCAAATCACAGCCGCTGTGCTTTCCAGCGCGGCAACAATCGCGGCTTCCATTTTTTCAGGAGAAGTGATGGGGGCAAATCGTCTGAGCGGTTTACCATCACGCGCGATCAGAAACTTAGTGAAATTCCACTTAATCCGCCCACCCAACACACCAGGCAATGCCTGTTTCAGGAAACGAAACACCGGGTGCGCTGCGGCGCCGTTGACCTCGACTTTCTCGAACATCGGGAAGCTCACGCCATAGTTGATATGGCAGGTCTGTGCGATATCGTCGGCATTACCGGGTTCCTGCCTGCCGAACTGGTTGCAGGGAAAGCCCAGTACCAGCAGCCCCTGATCGGCATACTTTTTGTAAAGCGCTTCCAGGCCTGCATATTGGGGCGTGAAGCCACAATGACTGGCGGTATTCACCACCAACACCACCTTGCCTGCATAGTCGGCCATCGTAATGCGCTCGCCATGTAAACGGGTCGCACTGAGTTGATAAAAGACCGTCATAGTGTAATCCTCAGAGAAAAACTTTTATCGCCAGGACTGGCGCGCCGTACATCACAACACAGGGACCCGGCAAGCCGACTTTTGATCGGCGGCAAAGGCGCTGGCAACAGGATGTGGCCCGGCCCACCCATTCTATGGCACACCCTCTTCGCGCTTAGCCAGGGATAACACTGGCCAGGGTATTTAAAAAGACGTGGCCAAAGCATAACAGAGAAATACGCCTGTCATTAAACCAGCGGTGTAAAGCGGAACGATGTCGCGTTAAGATGAAAAAGGCCCGGCCCCCGTGTTTACAGGCGTTTGTTGCCTGTCCCATCAGAGCGGCTGTCTGGCTCATCCTGTCCGTTTCTCCCAACGTCATTGGGCGATCAGTTACTTTGAAACCTGATGATTTGACCTCTAAAAATCAGAATCCAAAATAAACCTGTACAATGACTGATTTGTTGTATAACTTAGATCTATACACTCAGCATAATAACTGTACAATGGAGAAACCTATGCAACACAGACTGCCCGTAACTGGCGTAAGTAAAGATGTTTCATCCTTCTTCAGCCGCGCATCACTGCCCTCTCAGCAGGAAACGTTGGGCGTTGTCGTGGTTGAAATACTCAGAGCAGGTCGTACGCTGAACCGCAAAGCGCTTTGCAAGTCGCTCATTGAACGTATGAGCCATGTTTCTTCTCCTCAGGAAGAAGAACACCTGCAGGAACTGTTGCGCCTTCTGTTCTGATACTGGCTGGAACCTTCTGAAAGGGACTTTGCGGCACAGTGGCTGATATACACGACAGCCGGGCAGGCAAAACTTATTCAGAGAGTAATAATGACATACAGTAAAGATGAAAAACTCCGTGACACACTCATTGGAGAGGCTGCCCTGGCATCCCTTGAGGAGCAGGGCAGCGTCACATTCAAGAGCGTGCTGGAAAATCTTGATGCCATCATGCGTTCTTCTGACAGCGAAGAGAAAAGCCGCGCAGTAAGCATGGCCATCAGTGAAATTAAAGCCGATATGGCCGCTCGTCGCTCTCCTGATGACAGGGACGATGACCATGCCGCCCATCTGTCACAAGATGCCGATGAAACCTCACGGAACTGATCGTGTCTCAGCGTTATACACGTCTGTCAAAGCAAGTCATTTACGATTAACGACACAAGCAGGCTGTCTGTTTGGGGGTGAAAACAGCGTCGAAGCGCTATCCCTGCCAGGCAAGGCTTTCTGGAAGACAAAACGTTTCGTATTACCGTGACCGGAACGACACCAGAGAGAGTAAGGCCCGATATTCTGCGCACGTAGCTTACGGCGACAGGCCCGACTGCGACGCAGATAAGAAGATGCCTGACGTGAAGCGGATATTAATGCATCTTTTTCATAAGCCGGATAATGAGTTCACCGCAGTCCGCGCGCGTTTTTGCCTCTACGCTATGTTCACTCATCGTCTGCAAGGCCCTCGTCAGGTCTTCAGGCATGACAGTGCCCTCCCGTCTCAGGAGCTGGCTGACGGTTCTGCCTACCAGAGCAAGCACCTCTTGTGAAATATCGTGCTCATTGTTTTTCAATCGTCCTCCCGGCAGGTGTATAAACATACAGTTTATCACTTTTCACCCCACCACCCAACCTCGGCTCTTTCTTGCGCTTTCAGGTTAAGACAGTGCAAATGAAACTGAACACCCGAAGAGATTACGCTAACGGTAATAACTTTAAATGAAAAAGATTTTCTCCCTTCCGGTCACAGTGCCATTATGTTCCCTTTAACGCACGAATAACAGACCCGGCTTGGGTTACGCGTACCTGTTTCTGAGCGCATCAGGACAGAACAGGGTAAGTGCTGAATATTTTAAGCAGGCATTATCTGCGGGGACGACTACAGTCAGTGGTGAGGTTGTCATAAATCGTACTTATGGAGGATTGACCGTGTTACTTCAAGACGACGAGAAAGGCCACGTCATTATTGGCGAAGCAGCATTGCACCTGGCGCTGGCTGACAGGGAAATAAACATTACTTCTCTGATGAATGAACTGAGACGCATGGCAACAGACAATTGCAGCGACGATCGCCTGAGTAAAATCCTGAAAGCCAGAACATGGCTAAGAGCATTTTTAACGCCCGGTCTCGTAAAGCAGCCAGTGCCCTACCTGCAGACACTTGCAGGCCTGAACGAAGAAAAGAAATAACGCCAATGGACGTAGTCCGGCCCCGGCCGGAAGACGACGATACGAGATAACCTCATCGGTCTCGCGCGAGCGCGTACCGGCCGGAGATACTATCAGGGACGACACTTCACGGCATGTTGCGCATAACCACGGTGTTGTCTTTTGCTCCTCGTGCGGTCAAAACACGTTCTGTAAACGAAACGATCGCGTCAAACACGCGGATACAGCCGGCTGACGACGCGTGGCGCTTTCTTTTCGAGTACGGCCGCCCCCTTTCCTCACTGTGTTCCCCTGACACTCACTTTCGGGTTGACTTTGCAGCCTGTCAGAAATACGCAGGACGATTTAATGTTGACCTGCGTGTCGTTTTGTTTATAGTGAGTCGCTGTTCTGCTCAGGAAAGCACCATTTCGTCACCTGACAGGCATCGCCGTCTGCCCCGGATATCGCGTCCGGGCAGGAATGTCCTTCCTGAAAGCCCCTTATGGCCGTAAAGGAGAATTACAATCATGCGTCTTACGCCACCCTGAGTTTTCCCCCCTTCCCTGGCGCACCGGCTTAACCGATCGCGCACGCAATAACATCCCGACTGCGGATGTGCTTTTGCATCACTAAATTTTGCCCGCATGGGCTTACTTTCATCTAAAAAACTGAGAAATCAATATGTTGCTGTCCTCGACGCGTAAGGACTGGCTGGGTAACGTCCGGGGTGACGTCCTTGCCGGTATTGTGGTCGCGCTCGCCCTTATTCCAGAAGCGATCGCCTTTTCGATTATCGCTGGCGTAGATCCCCAGGTCGGACTCTACTCCGCGTTCTGTATTCCCTTCGTTATGGCCTTTCTCGGTGGCCGACCGGCGATGATTTCGTCGGCCACCGGCGCGATGGCGCTGCTGATGGTCACGCTGGTTAAAGAGCACGGCTTGCAGTATCTGCTGGCGACCTCCGTGCTGACCGGCCTTCTGCAGTTGCTGGCAGGCTATCTCAGGTTAGGCAGTCTGATGCGCTACGTCTCCCGCTCGGTGGTGACCGGCTTCGTCAACGCGCTGGCTATCCTGATATTTATGGCCCAGTTGCCGGAACTGACTCATGTGAGCTGGCAGGTTTATGCCCTGACCGCTGCCGGGCTCGGCATCATTTATCTTTTCCCCCGGATCACCAAAGCCATCCCTTCCCCCCTGGTCTGCATTATTGTTCTGACTGCAATCTCTGTATGGCTCCATCTGGATGTGCGCACCGTCGGCGATATGGGCAGGCTGCCCGACAGCCTGCCCGTGTTTCTGATCCCGGACATTCCGCTGAATCTGCACACCCTGCTGATCATCCTGCCTTACGCCGCAGGCCTGGCTGTGGTGGGATTGCTGGAGTCGATGATGACCGCCACCATCGTGGATGACATGACCGATACAGGCAGCGATAAAAACCGCGAGTGCAAAGCGCAAGGGATCGCCAACATCTGTACCGCCTTTATTGGCGGTATGGCGGGCTGCGCCATGATTGGTCAGTCGGTGATTAACGTGAAGTCAGGCGGCCGGGGACGGTTGTCCACCCTGACGGCGGGCGTGGTGTTACTGCTGATGGTGGTCTTTCTGCGCCAGTGGGTGTCTCAGATCCCGATGGCAGCCCTGGTCGCCGTGATGATTATGGTATCTGTAGGAACCTTCTCCTGGCAGTCGATTGCCAACCTGCGCACCCATCCCATGTCCACCAGCGTGGTGATGCTGGCCACCGTCGTCGTTGTGGTCGCCACTCACAACCTGGCGCTGGGTGTGCTGATCGGCGTACTGATTGCCTCGCTGAACTTTGCCACTAAAGTGGCGCGCTTTATGGCGGTGTCCTCTGAGCGGCAAGGTAACACACGTATTTATACCGTGACGGGCCAGGTCTTTTTTGCCTCGTCCGATCGCTTCACCCGCCATTTTGACGTCAGCGAGGAGGTGGAACGCGTCATTATTGATGTCACCCATGCACATTTCTGGGACATCACGTCAGTGAGCGCGCTGGACCGCATCGTGATCAAGTTCCGGCGGGAAGGCACGGAGGTCGGGCTGCGGGGAATGAATGCGGCAACGCAAACTTTGGTTGACCGCTTCGGCGTGCATGACAAACCTGACGAGGTCGAAAGACTGATGAACGGTCACTGAGAAACAGGGCTGGGGCTGTTTGTCCCAGCCACTGGAGGCGTGGCCAGACGCGCCACGCTTTCCCGCAGTTGAGTGTTTCAGATGGGCCTTCTACGCTTAAGCCTGACCAGATGGGCGTTACTGTACCGTCTGTTTATACTCAACGGTTAACGGAGGTCAAATGACAGACACGACTGTCACCCGTAAAGATACCCACACGCTTTTTTTTGATGTCAATGAAACCCTCCTGGATACCGCGCCGTTAAAAGCCTGTGTGGTGCGTCGCCTGGGCAATAAACCCGAACGCGCAGAAGCCTGGTTCACTTCGCTGCTGCATTACTCGCTGGTGGAATCCGTCACAGGCAGCTGGCACAGCTTTGGTGATATCGCAGAAGCCGTGCTGCAGATGACCGCCGAACGCTATGGGATCACGCCTTTACCTGACGCTACTTCGCTGGCTGACGCCTTATCGGCCATGCCGGCTTTTCCTGACGTTGCTGAGGGTTTATCCGCATTAAAATCGCACGGCCTGACGCTGGTGGCGTTGACGAACTCGTCACAGGCACTGGCTGAAAAACAACTCAGTCAGGCGGGGCTAAGCTCTTTTTTCAGCCGGGTGCTCAGCGTCGAGTCATTACAGGTCTATAAGCCGGATTTGCGCGTTTATCGCTGGGCAATGGATGAAATGAAACAGCCAGCCACATCATGCATGATGGTAGCCGCGCACGGCTGGGATGTCGGCGGTGCGAAGCGCGCGGGGATGAAAACCGCCTTTATCGCGCGGCCGGGACAAACGCCTTTCCCGTTGGCGCCTGAACCCGATGTGATCGTCAGGGATATTGGCGCGCTTGCCGCTGTGTTCACTCACCGTTGAAACAGAACCTGCCCCGCGGTAACGACAGCCCGCAGGGCAGAAAAACCCACGCAACCCTGCTATGATCGCCGCCTGAAAGCAGTAAGCACTTTCCCTGAGGACCTGATATGACCCCTGATGTTCCACTCAAGTATTATGACATTGCTGAAGAATACGCGGCAGAAACAGCAACGCCGGTCAGCGAGTCAGAACATGATGCGCTGGCGCACTACTTCCAGTTACTGATTACCCGGCTGATGAATAACGAAGCGATCAGCGAAGACGCGCAGCAGGAGATGGCCGCCGAGGCAGGCATTGATGCGGCGCGTATTGACGAGATCGCCACCTTTCTGAATCAATGGGGCAATGAGGACTAATGTCGATAACTGATGCACGTCCGTGCATCAGTTTTATGGGCTGCCTGTCCGCTTTCTGTTTCTTTTAATATATGGGCTCAAAAAAAAGGATTTTTCACACTCAGCAGGAGCAAGAAGAACGGCACAATGCCTGATGTGGGCGGGATTGGGCGGTCAAAAAAGTGAATGTCACAACGGAGCGCCGTCATGAGAAACTGCACCTGTGCCGGGCACAGGCGCAGACGATAAACGCTAGGACGCGTGTTTGCCGAAGGATACCGACTCCTCCTCCTCATTGGTAATATTAGGTTTCGCCAGGCTGGCGCTTACGCCCCAAAAGTAGCAGACCAGGGATGCGACAATGATAAGAATCATGTCGAATGGCGTGCTAATCACGCCGCTCCCGCCGTAGGTACCGAGCATGGAAATCACCATCACCACAATGTAGTAAGCCAGCAGCCACCAGGCGCAACGCAGATCCTGACTGAATTCGCTGTTCTTCTTACCAAAGACGGCGTAAGCGACCCAGGCAATAATCAGGATCGGGATAAGAATCTCATTGACCGACCAGCCGCTCCAGTAAATCAGGAGCGTACTGGCTACAAACGCCAGCGGACTGAGCAGCCCGGCTATCGGCAGGCGAAACGGGCGCTGCATGTCCGGCAGGTGACGACGAAATGCGCCCAGCGTGATCGGGCCCGGCATATAGGTAAAGACGGTGGCCGAGGTGACCGCACCGATTAATCCGCCCCAGACCTGAAACTCAGAAGGCAGCGTCCAGGCGATGGCCAGCAGCAGCGATAACCACAATGCGCCGCGTGGTACGCCCGATTTTGCATCCACTTCACCAAACACTTTAAACAGATGACCGTTACGCGCCCAGGCAAACAGCACGCGCGCAGCCCCCGCCAGATAGATGTTGCCGGTTCCGGCCGGAGAAATCACGGCGTCGATAAGAATCAGGTTAATCAGCCAGGTCAGTCCCAGGCTGCGCGCTAAATCGGCATAGGGCGACTGGAACACCTGCTTCAGCCCGGCCCAGCCATGTTGTGACAGTAAATCGGCCGGCACCGCGCCCATAAAGGCATACTGCAGGGCCAGGTAAATCACGAAGCTGACAGCAATGGCAATACCAATCGCCAGCGGTACGTTGCGCTGTGGGTTTTTGGCTTCACTCGCAAAATCCACGGCCTGGCGAAAACCAAGGTAGGCAAAGACAATCCCTGCCCCCGTCAGTGAGCTAAAAACACCATGCGCCCCGCCCGGCGGTGCTGGCGGAACGTCAAGATTCGGCGCATGAAAGTAAAGCAGGAGCGTAATGATGGTCAGTACCGGCACGATAAATTTGAAGGTGGTAACAATGGTATTCACACGACCAAAGAAACTCACGCTCCAGTAGTTAAGCAGGAAAAATACCACCAGCAGCCCAATCTGCACCACAAACCCCAATCCCGTTGGGCTGCCGTCCGTATGCCCCAGGGCAGGCCACCAGTAAATCGCGTACTGACGAACAGCCTCCACTTCCACTCCGGCGGTGCTGGTATACGCCAGCAGAGAACTGACACCAATGACAAAGCCGACGATATTGCCGTGCGAATAGTTGGGATAGCGCACAAAACCGCCTGCGCGCGGCAACGCCGAGGAGAGCTCGGCGTAAACCAGGCCAATCATCAGCACAATCACCGCACCCAGCACCCAGGCCCAGCCGGTATGGCTGCCTGCATAACCGGAGCTGTTAAGGGCGGCATACAGCCAGCCCGACCCGATCATGGAGCCGATGCCCAGTAACGACAGATCGATCAATCCTAATTTCTTTTTAAGTCCCGTGGACGCCATAATATGCCCCTGTATGATTTTGATTATTAGATGTTGTGCGTGGGAATAAAGCATATTGTGTGCCAGCACTATTTTACTGTCGTGATGGTTTATGTAAGAAACATTCTGGTTCACATAAGCAGGCGATAAAGGGTTTCAGGCGAGGCTTTCTACGGAAATAAACAGATCTGTCGACAATCAGGGCAAAATTAAGCAGGAGATCACGGTGCAAGGCGCACTGCAATGATCCGAAAAATATATTGTGAAGGTAATTGAAACATTCCGTCACCGGTAAAAAAGTCATGACACAGTTTTGGACGTCTCTGAGCCTGAAAGCCGGTGAAACAGCCCCCTGAGAAACTGACGCGCCTACCTTCTGCCCTGCCTTAGTCAGGCTTTGTACGCCCGCCGTTCGCATTTTGCCGGGCCATCCGATCCGGGAACGTCAGACGCAAAAACAGGCTTTCCTCATCCTCATTAATATGATCAATAAGAGCGGGCAGTCACAGACGGCGTTTTTTTGCACCAGGCCGACACGTAAAGATGTGTTCTGGCCTGCCGGGAATAAAAACAGATTGGTCAGGCGGCACGGAACTTTTTTATCTGGCCCGCTGATGGTGTGTTAATACCCTGTCCGCAACATGAAGGGAGAATAAGTGAGAAAATGGCGCAGTGCGGTGCCCTTATTTAAACAGCGGATGTCAGTGAATCATCTTTATTAAACGGGCACATTTTGCGCCTGTTGCCAGCGTCCTGAACGGATCCGGTAATCCAGCCCGGACGGGCTGGATTACCGGCACAACAGGCTCCCGGGAAAACCACCGTTACCCGATACTCAACTTTGGGTAGGCTTCCCACTATACCGGCTGATCGGTTTTTCAGACGGCTGTTTCATCTCACGTCCAAACGCGCGGACGCCTGCCAGAGCCGGTTTAATCCCGCGCCATAACTCTTCATCTTTCAGTAATCGGATGATGCCGCGGATGCCGGGTGCGCTTTTGTCTTCCCCGGCCAGTCCGGCCCCCCGCATCGCTTTTGCGGCATTAACGATCCCCAACAGCACAGGATTGAACTCTTCGGGGGGAATCGTTGCCAGCGCCTTAAAGACCAGGGACAGATTCTGCATGGCATTAAGCGCTCCAGGCTGGTTCAGGCCGTCAACCAGCACTCCGGCAATCTGGGTATTGGCATTGACGATATCTGTAGCCAGACGCAGGAAGCCATGTTGATGAAGGCTTTCCAGGAGCGTGGCAAGGGCTTCGTTTGCTGTGGGCTCGGTGCGCGTGGGCGGCACGTCATACTTTAGCGGTTCAGCCATTAAAACTTCTCCGGATGGGCGGTGTGTTCAGGCGGCAGCGTATAACCTGGCTGACGCCATTTATCCTCAACGGGCAGATGATCGCGCGGCGTGCGGTGCCCATGGCGAAAATTGTGCGACGGCAGCGGTGAAGCGTGAGGAGGACGCGCCAGCTTCTCCAGGCGAATGGCAATTTCTTTATAGGCTGGCGTCTGCACGTCTGGATCGTGATGATCCCCCGTGAGTCCGTTTACGCCCGGCTTACCATGGTGTATCGGGATAAAAAGGATATTACCTGCCACGCGTTCAGTAATGATCACCGGCACCTCAAGCGCACCGCGCCGTGACGTCAGTCTGACCCAGTCGCCTTCCTGCAAGTGACGCTCCTGCGCCAGTGCGGGGCTGATTTCAACGTACCAGTGAGGCGACAGCGAGGTGATTCGTCCCCCCGCCCCCGTCTGGTTGGTGGCCTGAAAATGCTCCAGCATGCGGCCGTTGTTAAGCAGCAGATCATAATGGGCATCGCTCTCCTCGGCAGGCGCTTCCCACTGCAACGGATAGAGCCGCGCTTTGCCATCGGGGAAGTGAAAACCGTCGGTATAGAGCAACGGCGTGCTACTGCCGTCGGCGCTGACAGGCCAGAGCTGTGACTGCCAGCCCGCCAGCCGGTCATAGCTGACGCCGGCAAAGATACCGGCGATGCGCGCCGCTTCCGCCATAATGTCGGCGGGATGCTGATAATACCAGGGATGGCCCAGACGGCTGGCGAGTTCGGTCAGTATCCGCCAGTCGGGACGACTGTCGCCTAAGGGCGGTAGCACCTCGTAAAAGCGCTGAATACGCCGTTCGGTGTTCACAAACGTCCCCTCTTTTTCGACGCTCGGGCAGGCAGGCAACACGACATCCGCAAATTCTGCCGTCCGGCTCATAAAGATATCCTGCACCACCATAAAATCGAGCCGACTGAACGCCTCATGGACTTTTGTGGAATGCGCATCCGCAAATGCCGTTTCTTCACCAATGATGTACATCGCTTTCAGCGTGCCCTGATGCGCCTGCTCGATCATCCGGTAATTATCTGCGCCCTCTTCCGCCGAAAGCGCTTCCGGATCGACGCCCCAGGCCGCCGCCCATTTTTGCCGCACGGCCGGATCCGTGACGCTTTCATAGCCGGGATAGACATTACTCAGGCAGCCAAAATCACTGGCCCCCTGCACATTATTGTGGCCGCGCATGGGATACCCGCCGGTGCCTGGCTTACCATAGTTGCCGGTCACCAGCAGCAGATTCGAGAGTGCGGTGCTGGTATCCGAACCGTGACTGTGCTGCGTAATGCCCATCGCCCACAACAGACAGGCGCTTTTGGCCTGGCCTATCATTTCTGCCGCGTTCGTCAGTTCCTGCACGCTCAGACCGGTTAACTGACTGGCATAGTCGAGCGTGAAAGGTGCCAGCGACGCCCGAAACTCGGCGACGTTATTGACCTTTTCGGCAAGAAAGGCCTCATCGGCATAGCCGTGATCGAACATGTAACGCGCCATCGCCGATGCCCACACCATGTCATAACCCGGCTTAATCCGCAGGTACAGATCCGCGCGCTCAGCCATTTCATGGCGACGGGGATCCACAACGAGAAGCTGCTGCCCGTGATGTTTATGGGACTGTTTGATATGGGAGGCAATGACCGGGTGATTTTCTGCAATGTTGCTGCCGACGATAATGATCAGCGACGCCTGCTGCATATCCTTGATGGTTCCCGCGTCGCCCCCATGCCCGACGGTCCGGAACAATCCCTGGGTGGCAGGGTTTTGACAATAACGGGAGGAGTTATCGACATTGTTGGTGCCAAAGATTAAACGGGCGATTTTTTGTGTCAGATAGGCTTCTTCATTACTGGCTTTACTGGAACCGATAAAGCCGATGCTGTTGCCGCCCGACTGTCGATGAATCTGCGTCAGGCGCTGGACGATAACCGCCAGCGCTTCATCCCAGCTGGCGGGACGAAAGCGCCCCTGCTCACGGATAAGCGGGGTAGTCAGGCGGTGCGGATCATTGACAAAATCCCAGCCAAACTTGCCTTTTACACAGGTTGAAATGCCGTTTGCGGGTGCATCTGCAACCGGCTGCACTTTTAAGATGTGGCGATCACGCGTCCACATTTCAAAACTGCAGCCTACGCCACAATAAGTGCAGACCGTTTTCGTTTTTTTAATTTCAGACTGGCGCATCGCCATATCGATCAGTGAAACACCGGTAACGGGTCCCGCGCCGATGCTGTTTTCCAGTTTTTTAACCACGTCAATCAGCGGACGCTTCACGGTTTCCGGCATATTGGTGAAGGGACCGGCATTGGGCTGCATCGTTTTTTCCAGCAGCGCATTGCAGGGGCAAACGGTAACGCAATGGCCGCAGCTCACACAGCTTGATCCGGCTATGCGCTCGCCACCGTCCCACAATACGCACGGATGGTCGGCGGTGTAATCGATAGACAGCGTTTCGTTTACCTCGACGTTCTGGCACGCCTCTACACAGCGACCACAGAGGATACACTGGTCAGGATCGTAAGTATAAAAGGGGTTGGTATGGTCTTTTTCCGCAGGTTTACGTTCATAGGGATAATACTGGATCGGTATCGCCATATCGCTGACCGCGTTGTGTAAGGTGCAGTCGCCGGTATTGTGTTCGCATACCGTACAGTAAAGTTCATGGCGCGCCAAAACGCGGTCCATGCCCTCTTCCTGCGCCGCCTGCGCCTGCGGATCTACGCTGCTGACCACCATGTCGTGCACGGTTTCTAGCGTACATCCCCGCACCAGTTTGCCCGCATGCTCTACCCAACAGACATCACAGGTTTCCAGTGGCTTCAGAGCGGGGTGATAACAGACATGCGGCAGTTTTTTGCCGTGCAGTTCGAGAAAATCAATCAGGGGCAAACCTGCCTGACCTGACAGCCGTTCCCCGTTGTAGACAATGGTGCATGTTTCCATGATTTTACCTTTTTTCTTTTCGCGGATGGGATAAGCGGTCATCGGCTTTCTGCCTGTATAAAGGCCAGGTAATTTTTATTTCCTGTTAAAACTAGTTGTGCACAGTCGATAAATCAGGCGAGACGGCAGGAGAATTTGAGGGAAAAGGGGTAACAAAGTGTAAGCGCAATATCGGAAACAGGATTCTTATACCAACGGAATATGAAACAGGCAGCCAGCCACCAGGAAAACTCTTAAATTCTTTTTTTTGCTCCCTTCCTAATAGTTTTTGGTTGCCGCTTACGCTTGCGAAAAAATATTTTGTGAAATTAACTTAGCGACAGGTTTCCCCAAACCGAATTTCACTGTTTCACTTCACCGCCGCGCCGGCGGTTTTTTTTCGCTAAAATAAAGCCAGTAAAATGACGTAGCGCCATCATATAATAGACCCGCGTTTTTTCGGTGCACACTTTCGGATGCCAAACGATTATATTCACGTTTCTCTCGCGTTATAAACGCCGCTCTGTACCAGACCTTTCCACAGCAGGTATGGGCTGTGACTTACGCTGGCACGGTGAAGGCGAGGCGGCCTCGTCCTTTGCCAGCCATGCTGTTGAGATAAAACGTCATCGGTCAGTCAGCTAACCACAGGGGCCGTCTTTAACCGCCAACAGTCCGGTCCCCGGTACTCAGACGAGATCCCAGACTGCGGCGGCCCGGTTAACTGCAACTTATTCAGGGTTTTAAAATCACTTTTGTCCACCCGCTGTCGCGGTTGTCAAAATGTTTATAGCCCTCTGCGGCTTCTGTCAGCTGTAGTCGGTGGGAAATGATTTGTCCCGGCTTCGCTTTGTCCTGCGCGATCAGACGCGCCAGCTGGCGGTTATAGGCTTTGACGTTTGCCTGGCCAGTGCGGACAGACTGGCCTTTAAACCAGAAGCTGCCGAAGTCGAAAGGCATTTTACCTTCTTTCGCCAGATCGGTGGCAGCACCGGGATCCTGTGGCACAAACACGCCCACCACGCCAATGCCGCCCGTCGCTTTGGTGGAGGCCACCAGGCTGTTCATGGTGTCGGCGTTATCTTCAACCCCATGTTTGTTACAGCACTGATATCCCACACATTCGCAGCCACAATCGGTGCCCCGGCCATCCGTCAGGTCGAGAATTTTATTTACCGCATCGGTCCCGGTGGCATTAATGGCAATGGCACCGAGTTTTTCAGCCAGCGCCAGCCTGTCGGCATGCGTGTCCACAACGTACACTTCGGAGGCACCCTTGATAATCGCCGAATGCGCCGCCATCAGTCCTACCGGCCCTGCACCATAGATAGCCACACTTTCGCCGGGTTTGAGCCCCGCCAGTTCAGTGGCATGCCAGCCGGTGGGAAAAATATCAGACAGCATGACGTAATCGTCTTCCTTTTCAACCGCATCGGGTGGCAGCACCAGGCAGTTAAAATCGGCAAAGGGTACGCGCAATAATTCTGCCTGACCACCAGACCAGGGCCCCATTTCGGCAAAGCCGTACGCCGCCCCTGCCGTGCCTGGATTGGTCGTCAGGCAGAAGCCTGTCAGCCCTTTTTCACAGTTTTCACAGAATCCGCAGCCGACGTTGAAAGGCAGGCAGACATAATCTCCGACTTTCACGCGCTCCACACCGCTGCCGATCTCTACCACCTGCCCCAGATTTTCATGGCCCAGGATACGGCCCTGTTCGAAGCTGGTACGCCCTTCGTACATATGAAGATCAGATCCGCAAATATTGGTGGTGGTGATACGAACCAGAACATCCGTGGGACGCTCAATTTTGGCATCGGGCACGTCTTTTACTGACACATCGTATGGTCCGTTATAAACGACTGCTTTCATATTTTTCCCCTCGGGTCATGGATGATTTGGCGCCCACCGGCCCTGACCGGGACGGCGAGCGGCATCGGATTTTCTGGGCTGGTTAATCAGCCTGACGCTAATCGTGCGTTCGCTGTGGAAAGAGGCCGTTCGCTTAAAATACGCGTGACTAAAAAGCGTGATTGCCTGCCCTGTTTTTAAAATAATTAGGGTTGCGCAATATTTTCGGATATTTCCGACAAATTTAACTACGGCGGAATAATGACAGATTCCCTCTGGAATGACCTGCGATACATTTCTCCTTCGTGGTTAAGATTTGCCTTCATGTTCTTTTTAAATCAGTCTTAAAAGCGTAACTGAGATAAATAAAATTGCTGCTCATCGTGAAAATTAATTCAAATAAAAATAACTTAGACTTTTTTTACAATGACTTATCTGAGAAGATGATTATGTGAACGGAAGTTACAAAGGAGAAAAGCGAAGCCGCCTGCTGATTTAATGCACAGCAAGGCCGTAAACCTGAACAGATTAATTACAGACGGTATCCGAAAACATGAATTCCTTCTGTCTGACAGAAAATCGTGTTTATTTTTCACAGGTTGCGCATTATGCCCGGCAGGGGATTATCACGGCCTGGCTTATATTACCTTTCTGCGTGTTAATTTATCATGGCAGTATTCGCGCTTGTGGCCCGTTCACGCCGGGCTTTAATTACAGGCTGCCGGATGCTTACTCTGTCAATACAGATTCAGGCAATACGCTGATCCTGCCTGTGTGCTAACGGTTCTTTCCTTCGGTGCTGAGCCGGTCTGGCGGGTCAGACCGGTGTGGAGACATAAACGTGCACAACGCTATCAGGCAGGGAGATGGCAGCAGGTAAGTGATCTCCGGCCTGCCCCGTCCGATGAGGTGCCTGCGAGGGCGCAGGTTTTTACGATGCGGCAGCGTGCCCATTCAGCCTGGTTTTGAACGTCCCGGTAATATCTTACTTTCCGCGCCCTGCTGTTTAGCGGAAAAATCCTGTTCCACAGGGTGTTCTGTGCCCATCCGGCTACTGATGTCGATACCGAACACACAGAAGCCCAGCAAGTCTTTGGCTTCATCCTCCACCCGGGTAATGATAACCAGATCAATTCGACCGCCCGGCAGCGTCACTTCATAAGGCGGGTAAGGCAGCCCTTTTTCGCGGAAGTCCTGAAGCCATAACAGTTTATCCGCCTCCGAAGGGATGACTTCATAGATATAACGGTCGATGAGATCGTCCAGCTCCCAGCAGACGCGTTCGGCGAAGGTCTCACTGGCATCCACGATCCGGAGATCCGTGTTGAGGAAACAGATGGAGGTCCCGGGCGCAGCGTACATGGACGAGATCTGATGCGCGCGCTGATCGAGAGACATGCGTTGTACCCTGCGATGAAATTTTTTACCCGGTCGGGTGAGTAGCAACGCGTGCGTCTCATCTGCGGTCAGCGGCTTGCCGAATAAATAGCCCTGCGCATAGGTGCAGCCTATTTTCCGCAGCATTTCCGCCTCTTCCTCTGTTTCAACCCCTTCGGCGATCACGTCCATATCCAGGCTGCGTCCCAGGCCGACAACGCTGGAAACAATCTTGCGACTGTCCTTTTGGTGCAGCATTGAGCGAATGAAACTGCTGTCGATTTTGATTGTGGTGGCAGGAAGCTGAATGAGCCAGGCCAGGCTTGAGAATCCGGTGCCAAAGTCATCCATTGCTATCATGCAGCCCATATCTGAAAGGTAATCAATCTGCGCACGCGCTGAATCCACATCATCTATCAGAGCCGTTTCGGTGATTTCTATCTTGAGCCTGGGCAAACTGAAGGCGTACTGATTTGCCACGTGCTTGATGATGTCAGGCAGATGACGGCCCTTCAGTTGGGAAGGCGAAACATTAACCGATAAAAACTGCTGTTCGGGCCAGGTGCCTGCGGTCAGGATGCCCTGAGTTAACAGGACGGCGGTCAGTTCATTCAGCAGGCCCTGACGTTCCATTTCGGGAATGAATTGATCGGGCGGGATAATAAGCCCGTCCGGTAAAACGCGGCGGGCCAGCATTTCAAAGCCGACTACCCGCTCATCCTCGAGCGACACAATCGGCTGAAAATAAGGCGTAAATTCACCGGCCTGAAGCCGTTTCTTAAAGCAGGTATGCAATGTCGCATTTTTTCTTTTCGTGTTCATTCAGGTGCCTGCAACCTGCCGCGTGTTTTCATCCGGCCGTTATGGGTGATCGATTAGTCGTTAAGTCCTCATAAAATGACGAGGTTTCATATCTGAAAAAGGCGCGCTGGCGGAATGTCTGCCGTCACCCTCTCTTTCAGTCAGTCATGAAAGGTTGAGCCGCCGTGAGACGGCCGCATCATATTGCTGCACGTCGGGAAACGCCGGGCGTTTTGCCTTTCATTCTTCTGCCAGCACTTGCGCTGTGATCGTGTTATCGGCATTAAACAAGCGAACCGTAGTGATTTATGCTTTTCAGTTGCGAATCACCTCGCATGATCCCCGCTAAGCCCCTGCCCTGCCTTGCTGACAGGCAGCTGAAGAGCCGCAGCCAGGCGGCGCATTGACCGTGATGATCGGGCTGGGGCGAAATTTTTTCGTCCTGCGTGGCGTGTCACTGACAAACGCCCCGGGAAGACGAGGGACACCTTCACGGCAGACTGGCTTGTCCCCGCAGCAAAAACGCGGTGCTACCGCTACCTTGCTTCATCCTGAACAAGCCGGCACGCAGGTAGGTTTTGTAAAGACAGAGACTGACTATGTAAATTATTCCTTGTCTGGCCGGGCCTGCCGATAACCTTTTTGCAGCATTAGTGGAAACAATTCTTATGGAGAACCTTATGTTCAGACCAGGAAAAATGTCACTCAACATGATGCTCAACGCGGCTTTCCTGACCGTCATCATGCTCGGCGTGTGTATTACCCTTTTTGCCGGTATCAAGCTCAGTACGGTCAGAGATCAGCAGAAGCTGACGGTGGCCCGACTGAATGATTTACGCACCTTACAGACCATTAAGGACAACGTTGCACAGCAAACTACGCTGCTTCTGGCGGCATCCTCGGGTGACAGGCACGCATCCATACAGGATATCGCTGCAAAATTTGCGGCATTACAACAAAACAGTGATGACACCACTGCCCACTTCCGCACGCTGATTAACGGTGCGCGTACCATTCCGGGTATTAACCTCAGCGAAGTGGATGAAGCCTCTGACTTTTTGAAAAAAATCGAAACGTCATCGCCGCCTTTCAAGGCCAGTGCGACGCGCGCCCTGCAACAGGACGCCAATGCCGTCCGTGAACATATCGACAACGCGCTACTGACGGACCTGGCGAACTACCGCTCAGCCGTCAGCGATATGGTGGCTTATCAGGATCGTGTGACCGGCGGTACGGCAGTGAAGACCGAAACGGGGCTGGCAGGCGTGTTCCTGTCGCTGAGCGTGCTCACCGTGGTGTTTATCGCTCTGGGCTTTGTCATGAGCTGGCTGATTACGCGCCGTATCAAGAAACAGTTGGGCGCAGAACCCGCCCAGGCACAGGCGCTGGCCGCCGCCATTGCCGCCGGCGATCTGAGTACGCCGGTTAAACTTCGCCGCGATGATGCTTTCAGCCTGATGGCCTCACTGGCAGGCATGCAGGACAACCTGCGTGACCTGGTATCGCAGATTAAAGCCTCATCCGCTTCCGTCTCGCTGGCGGCCGATGAAATCTCACGAGGCAACACCGAGCTGTCTTCCCGAACCGAACAGCAGGCCGCCGCGTTACAGGAAACGGCCGCCAGTATGGAGGAGCTGACGACAACGGTGAAAAACAATGCCGCCAGTGCGCAGAAGACCGCCGAGTCTGCCCGTGAGACCGCATTGCTGGCACGTAAGGGGGAAACTGACGTGCAGAAAATGTCGGATACCATGCACACGATTTCGGCCAGTGCGCTTAAAGTTCGCGACATCATCGCCGTGATTGAAAGCATCGCCTTCCAGACTAATATTCTGGCGCTCAATGCCGCCGTAGAAGCCGCGCGCGCCGGTGAAGATGGCCGGGGTTTTGCGGTCGTTGCGGGGGAGGTCAGAACACTGGCGCAGCGCAGTGCGACGGCAGCCCGTGACATCAAGCAGCTCATTGAGCAGGCGGTTACGCAGGTGGAAAGCGGCGTGGGCGTCGCACAGGGAACGGGGGAAAGTATTCTGAAGATTGTCGGTATGGTCGGCTCACTGGCGTCCGCCATGGATGAGATTTCACTGGCATCGACTGAGCAGATGCAGGGTATTTCGCAGGTCAGCATCGCCGTCAGTCAGATGGATGGCGTCACGCAAAATAACGCGGCCCTGGTTGAGGAATCTTCCACCGCGTCTCACGGTCTGTCTGATCAGGCGCATGCGCTCCAGGCGATTGTGGAAACGTTCAGGGTCTGACCCCGACAGAGGCCAGATGCAGATGCTGGCCTCTTTCATGCTCAACGCGCCGCTCTCAGCTCTCCCCTTTCCCGTTTCTCAGCCATCAGGCATCGCTGTCTTTTAGCGGCTTCGTTACAGGCTTTCATGTCAAACCACCTGCGCATTCATTTCTACCGGTCAGGACAGTCAGATGAAACGCCATTCAGTCCCTCGGCATCCTGTTTAAAGGATTTAAAATGCTGATTGTCGTCAATTTTCACCACATAGACAGAATCGAAATCGGTTGCTGACCAGTCCGGCACCTGCCCGGCATCCCCACCCGTTTTTTCAACCAGCCTGCGCGCAGCGGTCACCAGATTTTTGTGTTCCCAGGAGATAAACGTCAGAGGCACCGCTTTTTCTGCCAGCAGATCCGCGACCAGCTTATTGGGCTTGTCGGCGTGAAAGCGCAGTATGACGGGTTGAGAAACCTGTACCGCCAGAGGAATAAGGGTTGAAAGCGGGCGCAGTGAACTGCCGGTTTTATCCTCTTTCGGTGCCGAGGCATAAAGCGCATCGGGATTGCCGTAACGGCTGAGCAATACCCTCGGCAGTTTCAGGGCGCGATTCAGCCCTTTGCAGGTCAGTTGCCCGCTGGCGTTGTCGGGCTTTTCGCCATGACGGAAAAACACAAATGTACTGTCAGCCGAAGCCTGCAACGGGATAAGTGTTGCAAGACCAAACAACAGCGCGAAAACGTTTTTCATCCGGGTTTCCTGTTGGCGATGATGGCGGAGTGGATAACCTACTTCACGTGGGCCTGTAATAACCAGGGGTAAATGATGGGTAAGACGGCAAAAGCAAAAGACTGGCGAAAATATCGCGGTTGATGTGGTCAGATTTATCGGCTGTACTGCGTCTGCCAGGCGCGAATATTTTTTGGCGGCGGTCTGTGATTATAAGGCCTGCCCCGTTTCCTTTCTCTGCGTTGTAAGAGACCGGCCCGCGAAAAAAAGCCCCATTCGGGCATTACCCTACATGATCTGCAGACAAAGCTGCCCGGCTAAACAGTAGAAAATTTCATCATTTAGCTGACTTATGCATCCTGCAACATGGCCGATAACCAGTCTGTAATTAATTTTAATCACAGGGAGCAGTTATGTTAGGCAAATTATTCAGGAAATCCCCGCCCGCGCCAGAAGTCATTTTACCGCCACGCCAGGAGGTGCCCGTCGAAGAAGTGCCGCCATGCGGGGCGTTATCCGATCGTCTGGACAGTTTTTTGGCTCTGCTGCCAGAATTCTTGTGGGTCTGTGAGGGGAAAGACATCACCGACAGCACTCCGCTCTGGATTTCATCTGCCGCGCCGTTTAATTTTCCGCAAGGGGGCAACAATATTCTGACTCTCTCGGCGCTTTGCTCGCTTGTTCATGATGAAGACAAAAGTCATTTCAGACAGCTTTTACGAACCGTTCAGCCCTCTGCCGCTTCCGGTGTGACCCATAAATGCCGTTTTATGACGGCAGGCGGCAGCTACGAATGGTTTCAGGTAGCCGTTAAACGTGAGCGCGGCGCTGACGGCCATAACCAGAGGCTGACAGGTACGTTGCTGAACATCAGTGAGGACGTGGCGCACGAAAGCGAATATGACATTGTCATGACCCGCTTCAACCTGTCGCGTGAAATGCTGAATGACGGGCTCTGGGACCTGCAGATCATCAATGGTGACCCTTTACATCCGAATAACGTTTTCTGGTGGTCCCCACAGTTCAGAAAACTGCTTGGATTCGAAACCGTTGAAGAGTTTCCTGATGTGATTGACAGCTGGGCTTCCCGTCTCCATCCCGACGACAGTCAGCACACGCTGGATGCCTTTATCAAACACCTTAACGACCATTCGGGCGCAACAGGTTATGACGTTGAATACCGCGTTAAACTCAAAAACGGCAATTACCGGTGGTTCCGTGCACGTGGGCAGACCCGACGGGACAAAGAGGGTATACCTTTGCGGGCGGTCGGGGCGCTGATCGATATACAGACGCTGAAAGACCAGGAAGTTCAGGCTGAGCATGAACGCCAGCGAAGAGATGAGGCATCAGCCTCTGTCAGTGAGATCGCTGATTTAGTCTCTGAAAATGCCAATATTGCCGCTCAGATCAAACTCATCTCACTGAATGCCAGCATTGAGGCCGCCAGAGCCGGCGTGCAGGGACGAGGGTTTTCTGTTATTGCCAGCGAAATCCGCGAACTGGCCGACAGAACCGCGGAGATAACCGAAAACATAAGCCGTCTGCAAATCCGGCTGGATGCCTCTTCGCGCCTTTAAAATCATCACTGCACCCTTCAGTTTCATCGCACACTTTCTGGTTGGCTTCCGGGGAGTGTGCCCACTACTCAACACAACATCCCATTTTGCCGGGCTCGGACTGAATTGCGCATCATACCCTTTACTGCCCCTGCTACGGGTCCAAAACCGGGCCTGGTCATCGGTGAATATGCGTTAACGCGCGATGAGACAAAATATGGACTGGATTTTGCTTGTTTTATGGACTGTATCACAGGGTGTGCAGGCAGGAAGAGCGCTTACGCTTCACGGCGCTGAATGCTGATGAGCTGCATTACGGAATGCAGCTCACCGGCGTCTGTTAACGAAGCAGAGACAGCATGGTCTGTGGCACCTGGTTGGCCTGTGCCAGTACAGAAGAACCGGCCTGCTGCAGGATCTGCGCGCGGGACATGTTTGACACTTCCGTCGCGTAGTCCGCATCCTGAATACGGCTGCGGGCAGCGGTCAGGTTGGTCACGGTGTTGTTCAGGTTGCTGATGGTGGACTCAAAACGGTTCTGAGACGCACCCAGCAGGCTGCGCTGGTTGTCGACCGCCTTAATCGCTTTATCAATGTCGGCCAGCGGCGTATTGCTGGACGCCGTCCCGCCAGTGCCGCCGGTGACCGCGCCCTTCAGAACGTCGAAGCCGATAGCAGAGGTGCTGCGGGCATTGCCGTTTACGGTCTGGCCCGTGGTTGTCTCGGTATTCTGGGTGGTGCCAGACTGCCCCGCTGCCGCCAGGTCGAAGCCGTCACTTGCGCTCAGCGTAATGCCGATTGTCTGACCGTCTTTTGCGCCTACCTGGAAGTTGTAGGTGGTGCTGCCGGAACCGGTGTTCAGGACTTTAATGCCGTTGAAGTCGGTTTGTTTGGTGACGCGGTCGATTTCCTGCATACGCTGGTTAACTTCCGCCTGGATTGAGTCAATGTCAGACGCTGAGTTAGAGCTGTTCTGCGCCTGAACGGTCAGGTCGCGTACGCGTTGCAGGTTATTGTTGATTTCGGTCAGGGCGCCTTCAGCCGTCTGCGACAGAGAGATACCGTCGTTGGCGTTACGGGCTGCAACGGTCATACCGTTGATGTTAGAGGTAAAGCGGTTAGCGATGGCTTCGCCGGCTGCGTCGTCTTTAGCGCTGTTGATGCGCAGACCGGAAGAGAGACGCTCAATTGCCGTGCCCAGAGCAGACTGTGATTTGGTCAGGTTATTCTGCGTAACCAGTGAAAGCGTATTGGTGTTAATGACGGCCATGTTAAGTCCTTGTAGTTAAAGCGTGTATATCACGCTATACCGTTATCGCCACAATAGTTACTTTCTTTAACTGTGTCACAGAGAAATCATTTAACTGTCATAGACTGCTGCTTTTTTAACCCGGTATCGTTGCTGATAATGCCCGCGTTGAGCGAGAAATGGAGATATATATTCTCAACGAGAGATATTTCTTTTTTTATGATTACTCAGAAAGTTTTTTAGGCCATCAATAAAAATGCGCACCCTCAGGGAGAGATGTAAGCGAGTGGGGTAAATAGCATGGATAGCAACCTCCTCGCCTCGTGTATCAGCCAATACCTGTACCAGGTGCCCTGCTAAAATATCCTTTTCAATCATGAATGAAGGTAAATAACCGATACCCAATCCGGCTATGGCAGCTAAGCGTATGGCATCGCCGCTGTCGAACCTGACATGGTTCCTGCCGTTCAGCGTTATTTGCCCATGCTCCTCGTCAAAGAGTGTCCATGCGCCTGAAGCCGCTCCTAACCCATAAACAAGACGACGATGTTCTTTGAGGTCAGCGGGTGATTCCGGTTTACCCCATTGCTTAAGATAGTCCGGTGATACGAATAGCTGTGACCTTGCTCTGTCGATCACCTGTGTGATGTATTGATGGCTTGTGGCTGCACTGCCTACCCGAACGGCAAGGTCAAATCCTTCTTCCACCAGATCGACAACCCGATCGCTAAAGCTGACTTCAATGTTTATATTTGGTGAGTTCTGTAAAAACGTCTGGAGAAAAGGAAGGATAACCATTTTGCCATAACCCTCTGACACGGTCAGTCTCAGAATGCCTTTTGGCACTGGTGAATTATGCCGGATACTGGCTTCGGCTTCTTCTATGTCTTCCAGTAATCTGCAGCAGCGGTGATAGAATTCATGCCCCTCTGTGGTCAGAGATAACCGCCGCGTGGTGCGTTGAAAAAGCCTTGTCTGCAGGTGCTCTTCTAACCGGGTTATCGCTTTACCCGCCGCAGAGCGCGTTAACCCCATCGCCTTGCCGCCAGCAACAAAACTCCCTGCCTCTGCAACAGCGACAAAGATCCGCATTGCCCTGATGTCCAGAGCGGAGCCTGTAGACATTGTCGAAGCGATTTTCCTGCCCGTCATTAGGGAACCTTTTTCGTCAATAATTATTTTAAAGTGAAATTGTAGAATTTCACTTATTAAGGTCACAACAATGCTGTCGAAAAATGCACAAAAGCTCTTGAATGGATGGATAGCTGCCGCTGGCCCGGTTGTACAGAAGCTGTATGGTCAGTCTGAAGACAGCTGGACTGATATCCGTAAACACTATATGCAAGACCTTGAAAAAATTTTTCCTGCTATCGAAGGGGTTTCCTGTCACACCACCACATTGGGCAACGTGCCGGTAATGATCAGCGAAAATCAAGAACATGCCGGAAGCCGGGTAGCGCTGTACATTCATGGCGGCGGCTATGTGCATGGCGGTGTCGAAGCGTATCGGGGATTAACGGGCAGGATAGCCACATCGTTAAAAGCCAGCGTCTATACCCCAGACTATCGACAGGCTCCCGACTTCCCTTTCCCAACGACTGTAGATGATGTTTTTTCAGCTTATCGGTCATTACTCGACAGTGGTATCGATGCCAAGAATCTGGTTCTGGCAGGCGATTCAGCGGGAGGTGCAATGGTAATTACAGTGATGCGCAAGGCGCGTGACGCGGGTATTCCGCTCCCCGCTGCGGCAGTGGCTATTTCACCCTGGGCAGATCTCACTCATAGCGGTTTGTCAGCCACGACCCGTGAGGGAATTGATCCTGTTTGTAGCGTTGGTTTTCTCAACCGATTAGCAAGAGAGTTTCTTGCAGGTGAGCTTCCGACGCATCCTGATGCCTCTCCGGTTTATGCGAATGTTCAGGGGCTTGCACCCACACTAATACAGGTGGGTGAGAATGAAGTTATGTTAAGTGGGGCGATTCAACTCGCTTCGAACTTAGGGGAAGCACGTGTGCGCACGTCGCTTGAAGTCTGGCCCGGCATGTTCCATGTATGGCACTTACTGGCCGGTACCCTGCCAGAGGCCGACCAGGCGCTGCGCAATGCGATTCGTTTCCTGGATGATGCTTTAACAGAGGGTTAACCTGCTAACAATAAATCAGCACGGCATTTTAAAACCAACGTCCGCTTCTGGCACGGAGCGGACGCTAAGATCTCTTCCTTTGTCCGCTATGAGCGAAAAGCGGACGTTCGTCGTTTTTCTACATCAGGTAAAGACTTGTAACGCAGCCTCTTATCAGTCAACCGGGAGCAGCTAACCTGTACAGCTGTCGCTATGGAGGAATCGAAAAATACATTATTCAGACACACGGTTGTGATTTTTTTCCTGAAAAAAATCCCCTCACACTTATCGTGAAGAAATAAAACAGGCATTTAAGATAGTTGTATGCTCAATTTTCAAAAACAGCAGGTAATCTCATGATTTTAAGTGCTGATCACGTCGGTTTTTCAGTTAAAAATATTGAAGACTCATTATTCTTTTGGACCCATATCCTTGGAGGGAAGTTATTACGCGAAGGGAAAATGTCTGGACCTGTTATTGATGAAGTAACAGGCGCAAGGGGAGCGGATGTCCGAATGGCTTTGCTTGAACTGGCTGGCATTAAAATTGAATTATTACAATACAATAACATTGAACAGCCACAGGAGCCTTCAGCACCCTATATCCCAGGCTACGCGCATCTTGCGTTTATAGTGCAGGATCTTGATGTGCTCTTGAGCAAAGTATCGGACTATGGCTGGAAGACGCTAGGGAAACCGCAGACAGTTTTGTCAGGACCCATGCAGGGAACCAGAGTAATATATTTACAAAGCCCCGATGGTCAGACGCTTGAGTTGATGGAACGCAGTCAATGAAGCCCACATGTTATGACTTATTAAAACAGTAATATTTGCAATGTTTGCTTCTGGCACAAAGCAGACTCCCGGTTATCTCATTTAAGATGAGCCATCAGTATATCACTACCAAATAACCCCTTAATTTCTAAAAAAATAAACACTGGTTAAGCTGTGCCGGCAGTGTTGCGAGGCTGTCGGCACTGCTTTTCCCTGTAACAGCTGACTTAGATGAGTCTGTTAACGTTGGCCCGATCCTTCCTTTTCATAAAGTTCAGGCTATCCACACAAATCCTGATCGCAGGGCGGATGCATATTACTGAATAAACAGGAAAGTATTTATCCACCGTGACAACCCGGCACTTAAACGGAACACGCTCCTGGAATGTCTGCCAGTTATTATCAGAACGACCCGCTTCGCCTGGGGAAGGATAAACATGCCCCTGCCCTGACGTTTCCGGGCTGATTACCGGCTTCTTATTTTCTGAGGTTTTGCGGGGCGATATAATAAAAGCAGAAACCAGTTTGCTCAGTGACATGGCCTGTTCCTTAAGGGACAGCGCAGCCGCAGAAGCTTCTTCGACAAGTGCAGCATTTTGTTGTGTAACGTCATCCATCTGATTGACCGCCTGATGAACCTGGCTGATACCCTGCGACTGTTCTCTGGCCGCCACTGATATTTCATTAATAAGGTCGTTCACCTGATTCACCGCATCGTTCATGCGGTCAAGATTATATCTGACCCCCTCAGTCTGTTCCGAACCTTTATGGATAAACTGCATCGACGAATCAATCAGCTCTCTGATTTCCTTTGCCGAGGAGGAGGTTCGTTGCGCAAGATTACGCACCTCGCCAGCCACCACGGCAAAACCACGGCCTTCTTCAACGCGCGACGGACGTATTGATTATGATGCCATTCAGCGCCTGGGGAGCTGGCTGGGCAGCATCAATGGTGTTAAAGGATGTGTTGTCCTGGGGCGTGCGGGTGAAGGCACATTTTTGACCCAGGAAGAACAGGCCTCGGTAATACGTGCTTTCGTTACGTCTGTTGAAGGAAAAATTCCTGTGATTGCAGGTATCACCGGTGAGGGGACGGAAGTGGCAGCGCTTGAAGCTAAGGGGGCTGTTGATGCGGGGGCTTCAGCTGGCCTTCTTTATCCTTCACATGGCTGGCTCCGGTTCGGTTATCAGGATGGTGCTCCTCAGGACCGCTATCGCGTTGTTTATGAGGAAAGCGGGCTACCGTTGATTCTGTTCCAGTACCCGGATGTGACCAAAGCGACTTATAACCTGAAAACCTTACTTGATATCTCAGCGCAGCCCGGGGTTTTTGCCATGAAGAACGGTGTCAGAAACATGCGTCGCTGGGATACAGAAATCCCCTTGATTCGCCGGGAGCGTCCTGATCTTCAGGTGCTGACCTGCCACGATGAATATTTGTTGCACACCGTTTTTAATGTGGATGGCATGCTAGTGGGCTACGGTAATATCGCCCCGGAACCTCGGATTGAAATGATTAAGGCGGGCAAGGATCAGGATTACAGTAAGGCCCGTAAAATCCACGACCGCCTGCTGCCTGTAACGAAAGCGGTTTACCATCGCGGATCTCACATGGAAGGCACGGTGGCACTGAAACATGCACTGGTTGCACGTGGCATTCTTGACCATGCGACAGTGCGTTCTCCCCTGCTTCCTTTAGGCGATGGCGCAGCAGAAGAAATCCATGCGGCGATGCGTTCTGCTGAACCTGGCCTTGTCAATTAGTGTTCCTCGTCTTAGGCTTGATTAGCCGGCCAGACGTTTCGGGCCGGTTAATGTTTTATCAAAAAGACTGTCAGTGAATACGATTACCGACTTCTGTTGCGGTCGTGGCTGGCGAAGTCAGAAATCTTGCACAGCGATCCTCCGCCTCGGCGCATGAAATCAAAGAGCTGATTGAATCATCCATCGCGTTTGTAGAGGCCGGAGCGTCTCAGGCCAGTGACGTTGGTGAGAACATGGCGCGAATGGATGATGCAGTCCGTCAGGTCACCGATCTGATTGAAGAAATTTCGGTTGCAGCGCAGGAGCAGTCGCTGGGAATAAGCCAGGTGCATCAGGCGGTGAATCAGATGGACGACGTGACGCAGCAGAACGCCGCGTTGGTTGAAGAAGCGTCGTCCGCTGCACGCTCTCTGACCGAACAGGCAGAAGCGCTTAACGGCCTGGTCGCCGCGTTTACGCCTGTTGCAGACGGGAACGTCAGAAAGCCCGATATCAAGCCACATCCGGGCAGATCTGCCGCGCAACCAGTAACCTTAACGCCGCTGGCGGGAACGTACCAGAGTAGCGAGAATAACTGGACGCAGTTCTGACAAACAGGATATACCGCCGGCCAGCCCCGGCGGTATATCCGCCATCTCAGGGCTATCGGCTCACCGAAGGCAAATCAGAATGCACAGCAATATATTGCAGGCAATAAAACAGCTGTATTAAGCGCGTTATTGAGGATGCGAACAGCACGTTGATTAACTATGTTGACGCAGGCCTGGATTACATCAGAATCCAGGTCCTGGCGGATACCATTTCGCATTATGATTTGTCTGTCACCCGGCGCTTTATACATTCTATAAAGAACTGGTCCATTATGGTTTGACAACGCAAATCATCAGCGAAATATACTATTACTTGAGATATTCGGACTAATATATAAATTATATTTCAACATAATCAAAAACTTGCAATTTACATTTACTTTGCCGATTATCATTAATCGAACCGGCTAACCGGTGAGTAACACTCTATAATCGATAGCAAGTTAATGCAGTCATTTGGGGCTCACGTCCGGGCCCCTTTTTTCTGTGGTTTTAAAGCATGAATACGCGTCTGACGTCAACCCGCATAAGGACGAAAGCGAAAAGCATTACACTTAATATTCGTCTTGTGATCGCGACCAGGGATTGGCTTTTAGCGCTGAGCAGAGGCGTTGAATACTTCATATTTCAGCGTTTAATACCCGACGGGCAAAGATTGCACCTTTCCCCTTTCACTTTATCCCGATGACGTCGTGTTCTCACTTTATGGCAGACCGCGTTTCTGTAACAGGGGTTTTACACTAGGGTAGTTATGAAACGATTAATTTATTTTTTCTTATTGATGACAGGCAATGCTCTCGCGGCTCAGACGCCAGACCTTAAAACAGTACAGGAATACTGCCACATCACGTCCATTCCGTTAATTCAGGCCGCCTCTGATGCCGTCATCTTTGACGCGTTTGGACACCCTGAAAAAATGAAAGCGCTGTCTGATACCGTTTTTTCAAGCCAGATTTTTAAAGCTGCGCCTGACGATGTCCGGAAAGCGATGAAAGACACGCTTGAAGAGGTGATACTGTCCAAAGACAAGAAAGATAAACTGTTAAAAGCCTATTCAGGTGACAGTCAGCATGACCTGAATGTCCTGTCGTCAGTCTGGGCATATTATTCAGTCGAACCTTACCTGATCAGGTGTGCATATATGAAATTTGCGGGCTAAATCCCCCAATCTTTTCTGCCTCCGCCTGGACAAATGACGGAGCGACGTCACCGACCATCAGCGTCAGCTCCTTACTCCTGTTCTCCGCCTGGTTGGCCATACGCAACCTGTTAGCAGCGGTTCGGCATGTTTGCGCGGTCTTACCTTTGCCGTACGTTTACAGCATGCGCAAGTCGCAGATGGCGGGGAGCGAGTGTATCTGATGCCAGCCAGGACGTTTAATAAATGCGCCGTGCGTACAGAGGATAAACGTCAGCGATACGCAGCCATTCTGCGCACGACACCTTACACTTTTTTGCAGGTAAGCTGGTTTTCCGCAGCAGAAAAGCAATGTGCCCGGGATGCACGCCGAAAGTCGCTTACATTGTCTGTGTGATGATTGATCACCTGCTCTGCGCCCGTTAGCAGAGCAGGTTTAATGATAATGAAACTCGACTATCGGACGTAAAGCGGCCTGGGTTGCGTCGTTTTAAACCGCCTTTTACTCTGTAAACCCACCTTCCGGGTCAGATTCATAAACGATCGCGTTTGCATCAGCCAATCACACGGATCAATGCTCCGCGAATACGCATCATCACTCCTTCATAACGGTGACTACCCCACACTGCCGCGTTTTGCGCAGACATAGGTGGCGAAAGTTTGCAGTCTGCTGAGCGTCAGTAAAGATGTTAATCAGGCGACGCGCCTGCTGATAGCATTGCCAGCCGCTTCTGCCGAATTTATGCACTGCGCCCTCCTCTCGTCTGTCCATGAGCTCCAGCCAGGCTGCCGCCCGCTTCGGACGCACGCTTAACCTTCCGGTGTCCGGCCAGACAGCCTGTCAGATGCTGGCGGGGAGCAGGACAGCGCTCAGCCTACAGTGCGCCAACATTTTCGACGCGCCAAATGTGGCACAGGCATTAACGTACAGAGAGGGTTCAGTCCCCGGAAAACGAACGCAGAAGGGTTAAAGAGCACAGCATCAGGCGAAGGCGTGATCCGCTAAAGCACGCCGCCCAGCGACGTCCGCTCAGTCCTGTGTCGGACGGCTGCGGATGGAAAGTGAAATATTAATTTAACAAAACAAGTGTGGAGCAAGCGGAGCGGTGTGCCGATAGTAAATTGTAGTTAGTAACTAAAAACACAGCAAAATAACAACTTAAAAGAGAGAGCGCATGAAAATTTCCACCCGCCTTGCCGCCGGTTTCGGCCTTCTTATCCTCCTGTCTGCCATATGTACTGGCACTGCGCTTCATGCCCTCATTAAAGCGCGTGAAAGCCTGGATGATGTTGTTCGTTACAAAATGAAAAAAAGCCAGCTTGCCACCCTCATGCTCAGTGAACTGAAAGACATGGCCATCTCGGTGAGGACACTCGGCCTGCTCAGCACTCCTGAAGACATGAAACCTGCTGATGTACTTATGCAGAAGAGTAAAGCCGACTTTCTGACCAGCCTTGCAGAAATGCATCAGATCATGGAAGCAGACTCAACGCCAGCGGGTCAGGAAGCGCTGAAAAGACTGAACGACGCTCAGAACGCTTTTTTTACCGTTTTTGAAAATGCCAGACAGCTCGGACTCGCCAATCAGGACAAGGCCTTTATTGCCTATCTTGCAAAAGAGGTCAATCCGGTTCAGGACAGGATGCTCAGCGCCCTTACTGACCTGGTAAAAATACAGAAGAAGGTTAGCGTCACATCCGGAGAACAAAACAGTGCCGCCATCGCACATGCCTCATTCATCCTGATGTTGCTCGCTGTCGCATCCGTGCTTGTTGCGGCAGGCACCGGTGTTTTCATTACCCGGCTGCTGATGCGTCAGCTCGGCGGTGAGCCCGCTCAGGCGCAGACGCTGGCTGCCAGCATCGCCGCAGGTGACCTGACCACCCCTGTCGTCCTTCGCCGCAACGACACAACCAGCATGCTGGCCTCGCTGGACAGCATGCAGGCCAACCTGCGCGGCCTGGTGTCGCAGATCAAGGATGCCGCCGCCTCCGTGGCCCTGGCCGCCGACGAAATTGCTCAGGGGAACACCGAACTCTCTTCCCGCACCGAAGAACAGGCCGCCGCGCTGCAGGAAACCGCCGCCAGCATGGAGCAGCTGACCGCCACAGTGAAGAGCAACACTGCCGGTGCGCAGCAGACTGCGGAGTCCGCCCGCGAAACCGCGCGCACGGTCGACGCTGACAAGGCAAAGGTCACTGACATGACGGAGACGATGCATAACATTCAGGCAAGTGCACTGAAGGTCCGGGATATTACATCGGTGATTGAGAGCATTGCGTTCCAGACCAATATCCTGGCGCTGAACGCCGCCGTTGAAGCGGCGCGCGCCGGGGAGGAAGGTCGCGGCTTCGCCGTGGTGGCCGGTGAGGTCCGTACGCTGGCGCAGCGCAGCGCCACGGCAGCGAAGGACATCAAGGCCCTGATTGAACAGGCCGTGAGCCAGGTGGAAAGCGGCGTGGAGGTTGCCACTGGCACCGGGCAGAGCATCCTGAAAATCGTGGATATGGTCGGTGAACTGGCCGAATCCATGGACACGATTGCGCTGGCCTCGTCGGAGCAGATGCAGGGGATTTCGCAGGTCAGCGTGGCGGTGAGCCAGATGGACGGCGTGACGCAGAACAACGCGGCGCTGGTCGAGGAGTCATCGTCGGCATCCCGCTCCCTCTCTGAGCAGGCGCATGCCCTGCGCGGCATGGTGGAGGCATTCCGTGTCTGAAAAGGGTGACATCGAGTACATGACTCTCGTCCTGAGACTAAAAGCAGATGTTGATGTACTTTTTACGCAACTGAAAAGCGGTGACTACAGCAGCCCGGATACCTTTGCCAACAATCTCCATCATCTGCTGCGAATGGTTAAGGATATTGAGCCCTTTCTGGCACAGTCCGGTCTTATTGATCGCCTGGCGCGAACTGATTTGCTGCTCACGGCAGATCTGCTGGGTATCGTCAGTTCGGTCGCCATACTGGGAAACTTTATTCACTGCCTTTCCCGTCAGGCCGCAAAAGAAACAACGGAGAAGCCGAAACCTGACGTGGGCTGAAATATGCCTGTCATGAAGTGCGAGTTAACTCTGATGGATGTGGTTGTTGTCAGAAAGATACTTATCGCCTTCGGGCTGGCCCGTCGCGTTTATGCCGACGGGCTTTTTTTACAGGCATAATGTCTGCCAGACAGCCCCCGCACCTGACTTCCCCTGCTCTTCCCTGCCTCCGGCCTGTCCGATCCTGTAGCGTGTTTCTTCACGGTCAGAAGACGCCCTGGACCGAACTGAATAAACAGACATTACCGGCTCACCGGGCCGACTATTACCCTTATGATTTGCGTTAGTCGCCATTTCCAGACCGGCAGCATTCGCTGACAGTCGGGTAAACCGAAGCCTGCCGTGGCTGACGATGACACGGCATTGTCTCTGCTTGCGCCAGGCGCCTGCCCCCGAGCAGCAGCATGTGGATCATCCCTCCCTGTGGGCGCATTACGCTTCCAGATTTGACTACATCAAGACTCCGTGCGGCATCGTCATCAATAGCGGTATGAGCACCTTGACTCCCGTGCTGACCGGGCATTTTTCAAACATAAAGCGCGCGCATTGCTGCTCATCTTCCTTACACTGTGACTTCCCGCTCCTCTTTGCACCCCACATGAACCCCAGTGAAATTCCCCCTGAAGCGCAACGAAACACGTCGGCGTCATAACGGTTGCGCCACGCTTATCGGCACCCCGGATACCGACAAGGCAGGATTAAACAAACGACGGCTTTAAGCGTCTGAGCGGACGTCGCTTAGTGCATCAGGACGACTGATGTATCAGATGGCAGGTCAGATGTTTCGTGTGCGCTGTTTTGCTTTTTTGCCGCGCCAGTACTCTTCAAGGTAAGGCAGCAATTCAAGCATCACTATTCCTGTAAGCACAGCCACGATATAGTGGCCTGGCAACGGGTCTGTTCTGAGTTTAAGTTCAAATCGTGCAGATTCTTCACCGAAACCAAACAGTGCCAAAAACTGCGGCCAGTGACGGGAAACCACCAGCAGAAGCGCCACTAAAGGTAGCATTTCCAAAAAACTGTGCACATGCTGCTCAACCGGTGAGACCCGCCTTGCGGTCACAGCATAAGTCACATCCCACAGCGCTGTTGCCTCATGGCAGAAAAACAGCACTATCATAAACGCAATGACTAACGCGTTTACCTCTAAAAAGAGGGCCGCGAGTAAGGGCAGGCCCATCTCCAGAAACATCAGAATATGAATATAGGTTTCTTTCAGACCGGTGGTGGTTTCGATATCAGTGGCTCTGTGACAAAGCCAGTCCGCAAACCCAGCAATAAGCCAGACAGGCAAAACAAAGTAGAGCAGCAGCAACATCTGAGGATCGGAAGAAGGAAGCATTTTACTTTACCTGTAAAGCTTAAATGAAAAAGCATAGACGCAGAGCGAGGGTGAGCAAGGCAACCGGGACAGGGTGAGCAGACTGCGCGCCCCAAACAACTACATAAGCAGGTCAGAAACGTCCGCTTCTGCCACCGCGCAAACATTCATGCGTCAGACAAGCGACACCTTCCTCGCGAACCTTGTATTAGAAACAGTGCCAGAGCAGCAGACGTTACCCTGGCAGAGGGAAACGACCGCCTTTACAGGCAAACATGACGGGGTTACAAACCGGTTACTGCACCGTCTTTCCTGAATTATTTACCCTCAGTTGCAACGCAGCTCCCTCGACAAACGCTCAAGATGTCACCGCGCGTTATAAAAGCGGAGGTATGAAGTGTAAGCCGTACTGCTACAGGTCCTTGCACATATACACGCTTAAAGGATCGCTGATATAGGGAGGGAAAGCCTCACAAAGCCTGTAGCCGCAGCGACGATACAGCGCTATAGCGGGCTGTTGATGAATGCCGGTTTCAAGGCGTAGCTGATAACAGCTGTTCTCTGACGCGAATTTTTCAAGTGAGGCCAGAATTTGCTCGCCGAGTTGGCGTCCCCGATATTCTGGACGAATGTAAACCCGTTTAATTTCGCCTACGTTGCCGTCCTGAAGAAGTAAAGTGCCACAACCAGCGGGCAACCCATTAGCATCACGCGCAATGACGCAGCGCAGTTTCTTATTACTGACGGTGGAAAGGTCCAGGCAATGATGACTTTCTGCAGGATAAAGCGCGCGTTGAAACGCATCAAGTTCACTTACCAGGCAGGCTAACGCAGCGTCATCTTTATTTATTTCTGACAGGTAGAACATGATAGTCCTTTTCATTTTCGTCTGATGAAATCATCACGATATTTCAGACCTGTTTATATTGTTTGTCTGACTCAGCACATGATTAATGACGCAGGCCATCACCTGTCGTGCTCCATGCCGGGTTCTGGCGCATTATTTCAACAACCGGTCTCACGTTTAAAAAACGCGCTTCCCCCTTTACTGGCGTACAACAAGAAAATCACCCTACCTCCCTTCAATCAACGATAAACAGCGTTGCGCCCTGCGTTGTCGTCGAGCGATGCGCTTCGGCATTGTCCGCCACCTGATAGCTCATGCCAGGCGTCAGGACAAACACTCGTCCATCGTCCAGTTCCGTGGTCATTTCGCCTTTCAGGCACAGAAGAATGTGACCTTTTAAACACCAGTGATCGGCGACATAACCCGGAGAGTACTCAACCATTCTCACCCGGATAGCGCCAAACTTTGCCACACGCCAGAGCGCGAAGCCGCATTCACCTTCATGGCGTTCTTCCTCGATCTGTGACCAGTCGGTTGTGCCAAAAGGGATATTTTCCATCTTCATTTTTTTATGCCTTATTCGCGAGGGTGAGTGACGTCACCCGGGGTATTTAAAGCGGAGCAGGCAGATAACGGCTCGCTCAGTAAACGCGACGCTTCTGCTTCAGGCCATTAAAACATTTCCTACCCTCTGCGCTCGGGTATGTGAGCCGTGAATACGAGTGGACTCGATGACAAACCTGGCGATAGTTAAACGGATCAGCGGATGGCTTTATCACTTTCCGGCTTTCTGTTTAGCTTTCTTAAACGTGTTATCTTTTCCCTGAACACCCGTACGTATTGACACTGCGTCCACTTAGCGGTTTAGCGCAGCAAATTGCGTTTAACCCAGCGCCTCAGGGTTGATCACGTGGCTTGTGTCACCCTGGAAAAAACGCACCACATTGTCAAACGCGGTGCTGAAATAAAGCGTGTAACTGTCCTTTTCAACATAGCCGATGTGGGGCGTGCAAAGTACGTTGGGCATCGATAACACTGGATGCGCCGGATCGTAAAGGGGCTCTGTCTCAAAGACATCCAGCGCGGCAAATCCCGGACGGCCCTGCCGGAGCGCGCTCAGCAAGGCGCCCTCTGCCACCAGCTCTGCCCGGCTGGTGTTCACAAACAACGCATCGGGCTTCATCTGCACCAGGTCGCTCAGCGTGATGTTGCCCTCGGTGGCGGCCACCAGGCGCTGATGAACAGTTATCACATCGCTGGTCGCAAAAAACGCCTCACGGCTGGCTGGCACGATTAAGCCTTCTTGCTGCGCTTCCTGTCGGGCGCGATCGCTGCCCCAAATCTGCACCTGCATGCCAAACGCGCGGGCGTAAGCCGCAATGCGCTTGCCGATTTTACCGTAGCCCAGAATCCCTAACGTCTGTTTGTGTACACCCTGCCCCAGTTCTGCCTGCCAGTGTCCGGCACGCATGGCGTTAACGGCCTGTACGAACTTCCTGCGGGCCGCCATGATTAACAGCCATGTCAGCTCTGCCGGCGCAACGGGCGAACCCACGCCTTCCACCACCGCCACGCCAGCCCGGGAACAGGCTGCAAGATCGATATTGCGGGCGATCTTGCCGGTCTGGCTGATCAGCTTCAGTTGGGGCGTACGCTGTAAAAACGCCTCGTCAATGGTGGTGCGCTCGCGAATCAGGATCAGGGCCTGAGCACTTGCCAGCGCTTCAGCGGCGGCGGGATCGCAATGGATATCCCCAACAGCGGTACAGTGAAAGGCCGGATGGCGTTTCAGGCAGTCCAGTCCTGCCGTAGCCAGTTGATAATCGTCGGGAATACATACCGGTATCGTCATCGTTACGCGCGCCTCAAAAGTCGGATTCGCTTTTCACTGCCGCCTGTAAACAGTCTTACATCATTAAAACACCAACAGGGTTTCGTCAATCGACTTCGCCGCATTCTGTCCACGCTTTTGAGCAAGGCGGACCCTGCCAACGGGTTGCGAAAAAAAGAGTGAATAGAAATCGCAGGACGCACGTTTACTCAGCAGAAACCTGAACGAGAGAACCCATGTCATGATTCATGCTCAACCCGTAAAACCCCGACAGCACGATGACCGGCTGACTCTGGCGCTGCACTGGATCACCGCCGCCAGCCTCCTCTTTTTATTCGCCAGCGCCCACATCTGGCAATGGCTGGAGCGCGGCACGCCGCTCAGGAAAGGCTTACAGTCAGTGCACATGTCCTGCGGTATTTTGCTGGCGCTGGTGATGGTGATGGTGGTTCGTCCGGTCTGGCGGGTGATGAGTCAATGCTCGCTGCGTTATGCCCTGCCTGCGGCGTCGATATCCCGTACGGCATCCATTCTGTCTCACTGCGTGCACGGCGCGCGCTGTCTGTTGCTGTTCACACAGGTTGTATTGGGCTTTCTGTTCCGCTGGGCACAGCAGGAGCCGTTTCACTTTTTCGGTCTCTTCGGGCTGAGCGGGCGGGTCCATGTCGATCCCCTGTTTAAACATTCATTGAGGGAATGGCATAACACCATCGCCTGGGCGCTGATCGTTCTGGCCGCGTTTCATGCCCTGGCCGACCTGCTTCATCACTTTGTTTTCCGCGATAACGTGCTGCGTCGCATGCTGCCCGTTCGCCCCTTCCGTTAACTGGAGCTCTGCCATGAAAAACATTGCATCGATACTGCATAATACAGGCCGTAAACTATGGATTCCGGCGCTGCTGCTGGTTATCCACACCGCACCCGCGCTGGCCGCAGGGGATGACAGCACCAACAGTACGATCCCGGACTGTCCGCATGGGCAGGTTTATGACAGCAAGCGTAAACAGTGCGTCCCCGATAAATCGGCGCGTCTGACTGACGAAGACAAAACCCGTTATGCCTATCATCTGGCGAAAAAAGGCGAGTACCAGGCCGCGCTGACGCTGCTGGATAAGCTGAAACAGCCTGACACCGCCGAAGCCTGGAATTACCGCGGCTATGCCACCCGAAAACTCGGGCGAACCGATGAAGGTATCGGGTATTATCAGCGTTCGCTGGCGCTCAATCCACGCTATGCCAAAGTACGTGAATATCTCGGCGAAGCGTGGCTGATTAAAGGTCGTCCCGACCTGGCGAAAGCGCAGTTAAATACTCTCGCCCGCCTGTGCGGAACGGGCTGCGAGGAGTATCGTGATTTGCAGGCCGCCATTGCTGGCCATCCGGAATCCTGATACGCAATGCGAGGACAGTGATATTACGACCAGCGAAGTTCGTCAACAGCTTGCTGCCCATCTGACGCGCCTGTGGCGCTACGGCCTGGTGCTGTCCCGAAACCACGACGTTGCCGAAGAACTGGTACAGTCGACCTGCGTTCGCGCGCTCGAAAAGAGCGCGCAGTATACGCCCGGCACGCGCATCGATCGCTGGCTGTTCACGATCCTTCACTCCATCTGGATTTCTGATCTGCGCGCCCGCCGCGTGCGGCTGGGACAGGGCTTTGTTGACAGTGACGAACTGCTGGCCCCGGACGCGCAGGAACGTGATGAAAAACGCCTGTATTTTCAGAAAATCATGCAGCGCGTCAGTGCGCTACCGGAAGCCCAGCGTAATACCGTGTTTCTGGTCTATGTAGAAGGCTTTACCTATCAGGAAGCCGCAGAGACGCTGGTCGTGCCTGTCGGCACCATCATGAGCAGGCTGGCCACCGCGCGTTCGGCGCTGGCCAGGTCGTTTGATGATAGGGATGCCGCAAAGGAGAAACGCTCATGAACACGTCGCAATTTACGCCTCCGTACAGCGACGAAGCCCTGGTCGCCTGGCTGGATGGCGAGATGGATCCGGCTGACGCGCGCAGGCTCGAAGCGCTGCTGGAGACGGATTCTGATCTGGCTGAGCGCATTGATGAACTGATGAAAAGCCAGCTCGACTTTGAGGCGGCCTTTGCGCCGCTACTGGACAAAGCCCCGGAAGCCAACATGCGGCGCCAGCTGGATGCGCTCTCAGCTCCCCCCACGCCTGAACCCAAAATGACGTCCACTACGGGCGTCAGTCGTCGTTCACTGATCGCCGCCTCGCTGAGTTTTCTGCTGATCGGCTCGGGACTGGGTTATCTGGCGCGCCCCGGCAAAACCGCGCTGAGTGAGAGTGAGAAGATTCGCGATCTTGAAGCGCAGTACATGTCGCTCTACAGCGCAGAAACCCTGCTGGATGCCGATAACTCCCCTGCCGCCTTGCAGCATGGCCTGGCCCGCACGGCACAGGATATCGGTCTGCATCTGAATACGCAGCAGCTCACGCTGCCCGACGCAGAGTTAAAAATGGTGCGCATGCTACGCTATGACAGTACGTCAATTGCGCAGATTGCCTGGATCCATGCGGAATATGGACCGATGGCGCTGTGCATTTCCCCCGATGCGCATCCGACCTCAACCGGGCTTGAGCGCGAACAGCGCCATGATATGCGCCTGGTGTGGTGGCATCACCGCGGCTACCAGTTTGTTCTGATTGGCCGCAATCCGGCCGGGGAGTTATCCGCCAGCGCCAGTGCCCTGAAAACCGCGCTTAACGCCTGACCACCACGCGGCAGTTAGGCCAGGCGCGTTCAGGGAACATGGCTGGCCTCTGCCTGAATATCGATAGTAATGGTCACCCTGTCATCCACCAGCGAGGTAAAGCGATCCATATGGTAGGCCGAGCGCGAGATCGTGGTCATCGCATGCAGCGAGATCCTGTCGCCAGTCTCTGCGGTGCGATCATGCTCTTCCATCGTCGCGTCAAGGATCACCGGTCGCTGGACGTCCTTCACCGCTAACGCACCAAAAAGCCGGTATTTACCGTTGCCGCGCGCCACGATGCGGGTGCTGGTAAAGACGATGTTGGGATAGCGCGGCGCATCAAAAAACATGCTGCTTTTAAGCTGATAGGTCAGCAGATTGTTTGAGGCGATTAGCGTGGAAACCGGAATGGTGACCCGGACATGATTATCCAGCTCATTCTCCGGGTTCAGCGTCACCTCGCCGGTCACGCCCGTCAGTTTCGCATGCGACATCCCGCCAAAGGCACGCCATGACAGCCCTATTGCCGTGTCAGGCGTGGAAATCGTGTAGTAAAGCGGGGCCGCATGGGCGAACGGACTCAGCAGCACTCCAGCAACCAAAAAAGAAACAGCGCGCGTCATAGCAGGTTTCTCCAGTAAACAGACAACGCGTTAACGCGCCAGGTGACAACGTTATTCGATTAATACTTACAGTTATATAACATTCGTGAGGCCGGAGATCGCATTTGGATGGGGAAGCGGCACGGTTATGTGAGGTAGATGCAGGATAGTGCGGCGGTTTTTGGCGATGCGCGAGCGTCTTTCCGCTGTGAGCGGGTTGTTGACGCGGTGTCCGGCGTGGAGGTTGCCCAACCTGTTATCTGAAGCGGATGCAGATCTTCATCGCTTGTGATAAGAAAGAAAATTAATCTGAGTTCAGGAGATGAGTTATGTACCTGGATGATATTCCCCTTAATTTTCGGCAGCATGAAACCTTTTATCTGATCGCCCCGGACATGAGTCGTACGGAAGAAATGCAGCAAAAACTGAATGCATTTAGTTCCCTTCATCATGAATTCCTGCTCTGGTCTCCCGGTTTTCACTCTCTGAATGCTGTTGAGAAAAATATGGCGGAGGCGGCCGGGAATTTCCTGAATGACAACGTTGAATATAAGTTTTTAATCATTGATCGTCAGTCAGATAACCTCTCAGGCTGTATTAGCTTATTTATCAGGAATCGCGCGATTCCTTATTATGAAATCGGCTATTGGCTCGCTACTGATATGTGGGGTAAAGGCATTATGTCTGAAGCTTGTAAGCTGGTCACAAACATGGCCGCCGATTTTTTTCAGGCAAAGCGAATCGAAATTCGTACGGCAGGACGTAACGTACGCAGTCAGTCTGTTGCGTTAAAGTGCGGTTTCAAACCCGAAGCCAGACTGGTTAACGAACGCCTCGATAGTCTGGGGCGGATTGATGATACGGTTATCTACCGGTATTAGCACGGCTTAAATATGAGTGATAAATCAGAAAAAGAGCGGTTTTCTACCTGCTCATTTTGCATCTCGTCAGCGATGCCATCACAGCTTCAGTGCGATGACACAAATGCAGAGTTTTGCTGCAAAGGCGGAAAGGCGAAATTACGTTGCATACGCTTTATCTCTTCTGCCGGTAGCAGGCCAAACAGCCGTTTGAACTCGCGATTAAACTGCGACGGGCTCTCGTAGCCAACGGCGTAGCTCGCGGCGGCGGCAGTGAGCTGCTGACGGACCCAGACTGAAGTTCAGTTTAGTTACTCAGGCATTGCACAAGAGGATCTGGACGTAGCAGCACAATTTCTCACGGCAAATGCAGCACATCTTTCAGAAGTTGTGGCTTAAACCGTCATTGACGTATTCATCTAAATAAAACTTTTCCAACATAGAATGATGAATTCATCATACATCGTCTACTTTAAATGGACTTCTGAATGCGCCTGTTTCATTTCAGTGATAATCCCGACATCGCTGTCTTCAGACCTCGCCCCTTAAAGGTTCGTGTTGACAGACCGGCAGGGCAGGAATGGCTGAACGGTTCACTCATATGGGCTACCGCCGAAGCTTATGAGCTTTTGTATCTGTTTCCACGCGAATGCCCTCGCATTGTTTATTGGCCTGTCGCGGAAACCACACGCGAGGACAGAGAATTGTGGATGGGTAATATGATCAGCTCATCGGCTATAGCCTGCATAGAGCAGACATGGCTTTCGCGGTTTAACCTCGGACAGATTTTCAGGTATGAACTGCCTACCGCAGGTTTTGAACCTACAGGTGAGGTCGGGATGTGGGTATGTCCTGAAGAAGTTGTACCTGTCGGCCTTAAATGCTTTTCAAGCCTTCCCACCGAACTTACGGACAGGAATATTGGTCTTCGCGTTATGGACAGGCTGCCGCTCCAGCCGGGCATAACCAAATATCCGCTCCACACCGTCAAGCGCAGAGCGCCATGACGCACTGCCGCTGTCAGAATTTTTAAGCACGCTCCTGAACAGCGGGCTTGAGGAAAGGCTGCGGTTGATATAGGAATCGGGTAAAGGACGAATGTAAAGCACGGACGTGTCGGCAAGGATAAGCGCCAGCATATCCCGCTTGCCCAGGCTGTAGTAACTGTAGAACTGCCGAAAATAGTCCACCTTCACGGTCGCCAGCGCAACCCCTGCAAAATTGCCGGCGGCATCATTCAGCCGGACCGATACCGGTATGACCAAATCGCCCGTTGAGCGGCTTCGGATTACGTGACTGATATGAATCCCTGTATCAGCATGCGTGCGGTGCCAGATAAAATAGTCCCGGTCAGCATTAGTTGCCTTTACCGGCACGAAGCTGCCTGACGTCGCGACCCAGTTACCTTGTTTGTCATAGATAAACAAACCGTGCAGTTGGGGAAGCTTTCCCTGCTGCTCGTGGATTTGCGCTTTAAATGCTGACGTGGAAGCATACTCCGGTCCGTTCAGCGTAAGTTGCCTCACTGCGTCGCTAAGAGTGATGTCCACCTGAAGAAACGCGTCTTCGGCCTGCCTGGCAAGTGAGACGGAAAGATTACGCGCGCCTTCCTCCCGCTCAGAAAGTTTGAGGCGCCAGTCATTCCAGAGAGACCACGCGTTAATACCGACAACCGACAGGGCCGTAACGAGTAAAAATACAGCCAGGCTACGGCCAAGCGATGTCCGCATCAGCGGGGAAGATACGTTATCGGGTAACTGATTCAAGAAGGCATGACTCCGGAAGGCATTAGAAACACTTAAGGATATAGCAGGTGGACGATTTTAAAAGCTTTCTGAGGTTTGACCAGACCTCCCTGAGCGGGCGAACATCTCAACTGCCTTTGCAAGGTTTTTATCATTTGAGTCTCCCCTGGATTGCCCGCCGGGCTGAAGAGAGCCCAGGCTGTTTGTCAAAAAGCCAGAAACGCAGATGACTCACGAAAAGGGATGCTTAACCGTGGACTGATTGCCAGCGGGGAAAGCCAGCGCGATGTGCTGACAGACACAGGGCTCGTTGGTTAGAACAACAGGGAACAGAAATTCCGGAACAATGGGAAGGGAATTATCGTATGTGCCTCGACTTGACCGAGCGTCAGTATCACCTTTCAGGTCCACTCGGTTCCGCTCTTCTGGGGGCTTTTATCTCATGGAGATGGCTGAGTCGTCTGGGTAAATTCAGAGCGCTGAAGATAACCCCCTCAGGCTGGAAAGCCTTCGGGCACCCTTTTGGTCTACGTCAGCTACACGGTAACCCCACAGCAGAATAGTCCTTTTTTAATTTAGTCATGTGAACCAGCCGCTTTATATTCCTGTGATCGTTACTGCCGTGTGAAGCTGACACCGGCCCCGGTGACGATTACTGTTAACGTGCCCTAAGCTTACTGCTTGCGCCTGCCGATTATTAATTTCACCCACTTAATATCACCGCAGTACAACGTCATGTCATCAAATAATTTTTTGATTCAGTAACAGAAATGAAGCAGGTTTAACGTGGCAAATCATTCATAGCGGGCCTGGGCCCGCCATAAAGGAAATTACCGGGTTAACAGAGGAGGTACAGACGGGACTTCCGGCGCCGTATCAATATCATGTTGGGTCATCCGGAAAGCGTCAGGATAATGTTCCCGCTCCGTTCTTCTGGCCGGCTCTGTGCTGCGCCATGTGTACAGGCAATGCTGACACTGCTGTACCGTCCATACACCCTCAACAGGCGATGTTGCCATCATTTCAATGTGCTCATCAGCACAACGTGGACAAATCATACTCTCTCCTTAACCGCGGTTTGATAACAGGGCCGTTAACTTCTCAACCCAGAGTGATGTTTCTGGCAGGTCTTTTACCGGCTGACTGTAGTGGCCGCGTATATCGGGTGCGACCGGTGTCGTCGCATCGATCACAAGTTTATCTGTTATCCCTGCGGGACTAGAGCCCGGGTCCAGTTCCAGTACGGACATGTTTGGCAACTGAACGAGATCGCCTTGTGGATTGACCTTGGAAGACAGGGCCCATATCACCTGAGGCAGGTTAAAGGGATCGACATCTTCATCGACCATGATCACCATCTTGACGTAGCCCAGACCATGCGGCGTCGTCATCGCCCGTAGCCCTACCGCACGGGCAAACCCACCATAGCGTTTCTTAGTAGAAATAATGGCCAGTAAACCGTGCGTGTACATGGCGTTTACAGCCTGCACCTCGGGGAAATCCGCTTTCAATTGTTGATACAGAGGGACGCAGGTTGCCGGGCCTATCAGATAGTCAATTTCGGTCCAGGGCATGCCCAGATACAAGGATTCGAATATGGGCTTAGTGCGGTAGGAGACTTTATCAATCCGCACAACCGTCATCTTGCGACCACCGGAATAGTGACCGGTAAATTCGCCAAACGGTCCTTCAATCTCACGTTTGCGGCCCTCAATCACGCCTTCAAGAATGACTTCCGATCCCCATGGCACATCAAAGCCTGTCAAAGGGGCCGTCGCGATGGGGTACGGGCTTTCGCGTAGTGCACCTGCCATTTCATATTCTGACTGATCGTACTTCAGCGGCGTGGCTCCCATCAGCGTGATAACGGGGTCATTGCCCAGCGAGATAGCCACGGGCAAATCTTCGCCACGTTCTTCCGCTTTGTGAAGATGAAGTGCAATATCGTGCATCGGCACGGGCTGCAGCCCGAGTTTGCGTTTACCTTTCACCTCCATCCGGTAAATGCCAACGTTTTGCTTCCCGAAATGTTCCGGGTCAAGTGGGTCACGTGAAACTACGCAGGCCTTATCAAGATAGAAACCGCCATCGCCATCGTTTAAGCGAAACAGTGGAAGGATGTCGAAGAGGTTGATCTCTTCACCCTCAACGGTATTTTCTGACCAGGGCGCATTGGCGCGCCTTTCAGGAGCCACAGGAAACGTTTCCCAGCGGCGAATGAATTCGTCTATCTGCTGTTTCACTGGTGTATTTAGTGGGAGGCCCAGCGAAATGGCATGGTTTTGCCAGGAACCGATGGTGTTCATCACGACATGAGCATGATGGTAACCCTTAATTTTTTTAAACGAGAGGGCCGGTGCGCCTTCACCCATTCGCCCTGTCGCATTTGCCGCGGCGGCGATATCCGGTTCGGGCAACACCTCTTCATCAATTTCAAGAAGCTGGCCCTGTTCGTCCAGCGCCTTCAGGAAACTACGTAGGTCATCAAACGCCATTATTCACTCTCCATACTCAGAAATTTTTAAAGACTAGTTGAGGCCTTTCCAGCGATTTGCCTTTGGCGAGGCAATTCCAAACTGGTCGAGAACGCGGGCGACGACATGATCGATCACATCATCAATAGTTTTGGGGTGGTTATAAAAAGCAGGCATTGGCGGAACCATAGCGACGCCAAGACGGGAGAGGGCCAGCATATTTTCAAGATGAAGAGGACTGAGAGGCGTCTCTCTGGGAACCAGGACAAGTTTTCTGCCTTCTTTAATGATGACGTCAGCAGCCCGTCCAATGAGCCCTTCCGCGTATCCGATGCGAATGCCAGCTAACGTTTTCATACTGCAGGGAATAATCACCATCCCATCGGTGTGAAAAGAGCCTGACGAGAGGGTAGCGGCCTGGTCGGCAGGACCGTGCACGACATCAGCCATATTCATCACCTCACGCGATGAAAAAGGCGTTTCGAGTTCAATTGTGGTTTTAGCCCACTTGCTCAAAATCAGATGCGTTTCAACCTCGCTGATTTCCTGTAAAACTCTGAGCAGCGCAACCCCTAAAGGCGCGCCTGTGGCTCCCGTCATACCGATGACAATTCTCATCTGACTGCCTCATTAAAATAATGTTCGTGCACGAATGAAATTGACGGTACGCCAGGCACGCCCTGAAAGTCAATTGATTTCTATAGTTACTATTATCAGCGTTATCTTTTATGTCTGCCGACAAAGAATGTTGAACGGAGGGAATAATGATTTAACATTAGCGGGACACAGCGGGTAAAAAATCAGGAATAAACCTTAATGCACAAAGACTTGAGCAACCTTTTCTTTCATCTGACACGGAAACTTCTTCAGGAACATACCGCCTTATGGCAGGAAAAGATGCCCTTTCTGACAAAGCAGCAGTTCGCTGTTCTGTCAGCCGTTCATGCTCAACCAGGAATCGAACAACTGGACTTAATGGAGGCGGCGTTGAGTTCAAAGGCTACGCTGGCAGAACTGCTTGTTCGAATGGAACGTAAGGGACTGATCAATCGTGCAGAGGGAAAAAAAGACAAACGTCGTAGATTTATTACGCTGACGGTTCAGGGCGAAGAGATGCTTAAAACTGCGGCACCGATAGCTGAACGCGTTGATTCCCATTTTCTGAACAGGTTAGAAAAAAATGAACAAAACGACATCATCAGCCTCCTGAAGATCATGTTAAAAAAACCTGTTTCCTGAAAGCGTCCTTACCTTTTAGAAACAGGTTTAACCGCCGGGTCGTGCCCGCAGCGGAATGACAAACCACCAGGTGCATCTTCGCCGCCTGGGAATATTTACGGCGCGGTTAGCGGATTTTGCGGATAAATTGCTGTTCCGTAATCGTGCTGCCCCATTGATCCCCTTCCCACTCTTTCGATAATTCAAACCCGAATGACTCGTATAAACGCCTTGCCGCCGTTAGCTTATTAAAGGTCCATAGCTGCACCGCAGAGAACTTCTGCTCATCGCAAAACGCCATCGCCATTGCCATCAGTTTTCGACCGAGGCCGCTGCCCCGGCAGTCATCGTCAAGAATGAACCAGCGCAGATGCGCCTCATTGTTCCCGAGATCTTCACCATCAATGGCCACAGAGCCAACGATACGATCGTTCATGACTGCCAGCCAGATCTGGTTGCCTTCATTACCGAGACGTCCCGTAAAATCGGCAAGGCCCGCTGCGACCTTTGCTTCGAAAAAGGCACCGAAATTGTGCTCTCTGGCATAGTAACGGCCATGCATCTCCGTAATGCGACCTGCCATGCCCGGATGGTAGCCGGTGACGATGCTCACATGGCTGTGTTCATCAAGCTCTGTGTTTTCACGACAGGCTTTGAGTGCGCAGGCGTAGGATGACAACCCCAGTGAGACAGTGTGCTGTCGCGCAGGGTCAAGCTTTCTCAGCGCAGCGGCGACCCGCTCATCAGCATACTGATTAATCGCCCCCACGGTCTTTATCCCCTTGTCTGTGAGCCGCAGGTATTTCGTTCTGCCATCATACGCGGACGGGGCTTCATCCAGCTCACCGGCCTCGACGAGTTTAGTGAGCAGGCGACTCACGCTGGATTTCTCAAGCCCCAGTGTCTCTACCAACTGGGACGCGGTCACGCACCCTTTTGCTTCTGCTTCGAGTAAGGTATGAACGGCAGACGCTGAATAATCGGTTGCCGCCAGGGTCTGATTCATAAAGCCCAGTTCGCGCACCATCAGACGTGATGCAACGCGGATAGTGTTAATGGTGTTTGTCGCGGTGTTCATCAGCGTAGATCCTTTACGATATAGTTGTATTATACAACCATATGGCGGGAGATCCTGTCAATCTTGCTACGCCGCTGTGCGGCTGTGCGGCTGTGCGGCTGTGCGGCTGTGCGGCTGGCGCAGACTAAAACGCTTTCTGACCCGCTCAGTGCCCGTCTGAACGGACCAGGCTTAACTGTGAATACCCACCAGTTGAGGAAGTAACTGCGCGATCACATCCACAACGCCCCTGACGCTCGGGGGAATAAAACGTGCATCAGGAAAAATCGCATAAAGAAATCTATCCGGGAGTCGCCATGTCGGCAGGACAGGAACCAGTAACCCCGACGCCAGCCCTTCCGTTGCCAGCGGATGCTGAATGCCCCCGATCCCGATACCTGCCTGAATAGCAGCGATGAGCCCTTCGCTGGTGTTGGCCCGAAAAACGGTGTTCACCTCTAATTCGATTGCCTCCTCTCCTGAAACTAACTGCAGAGGCCTGTCCAGCGCGAGACCGCTGAACCGGATATGAGGCAACTGCGTCAGCTCATCAACTGAATGAATTTGTTTAAATCCCGGCGCCGCATAAAGCCCGGATGTCACGCGGCCCAGCATGCGTACCGCATGTAAGTCTGGCGGTTTGCCCGCCAGCCGCACCGCAACATCTACCCCTTCACTGACCAGGTCGGCAATACGATCATCAAGTAAAAGCTCAAGATGTAATCCGGCGTGCGATTTCTGGAGCGCCAGAAGATGGGGAAGAAAAAGGCGCCCTAAGCCGCTGGGCAACTGCACGCGCACCGTGCCCTGCCACTGCTGATCCCCGGGATTGAGCGCCCTCTCTGCTTCCCGTATGGCATCCAGCAAAGGTTTGATGTCGCGTCTGTACCTCTCTCCCTGCTCAGTGAGCATCATAACGCGCGTTGTCCGGCGAAATAACACCACACCCAGTTCTGCTTCCAGTGCGGCAATCTGCTGACTCACGGCAGACTGTTTCATGCCGATCTGGCGCGCAGCGGCGGAAAAGGAGCCTGCCTCAGCGACCCGCAGGAACGTCGCCATCGCGTTAAGCTTGTTGTTCATTTAATGATTTCACTTATAAGTGCCATCAGTTAAGGGGGATATGCGCAAAAAAATGAATATATCACACTCTCTCCCGTCACCTTATCTGGAGAAAATGCATGAATACGCTGCAAACGAAAAACGTCGCGCTGGTCGCGGGAGCCAGTGGCATTGTCGGGCGTCAGCTCGTTAACACGCTGCTGCAAAATGACTGGGAGGTGATTGGCCTGAGCCGTAACCCATCGCCGCATCTCCAAAACCTACCCGTTGTCACCGTAGATTTACGGGATGCCGGGCAGGCCGCACGTGCGCTGCAGCCGTTAACGCATGTCACGCATATTTTTTACAGTGCCTGGCTTAACGCGGCCACCTGGGCCGAAATGGTGGAACCCAACGTCACCATGCTGCGTAATCTGGTGTCCAACATTGATACCGTGGCATCGTTAAAAACGGTAAGCCTGATGCAGGGTTATAAAGTGTATGGCGCACATCTTGGTCCCTTTAAAACGCCTGCGCGTGAAAGCGATCCTGGCGTTGCTGGCGCTGAATTCAATGCGGCTCAACTGACGTGGCTCAGCGATTATCAACGTGGACGGTTATGGCGATGGAATGCTGTCAGGCCGGGCGTAGTAGGCAGTAACGTGCCCGGTAATACCATGAATCTTGCACTGAGCATCGCGCTGTATGCTTCACTTTGTCAGTCGCTGAATCTCCCGCTCCGTTTTCCTGGATCACCGCAGACCTGGGGCAGCATCGTTGATTTTACGGATGCAGGTTTACTCGCTGATGCAACGCTCTGGGCAGCCACCTCACCCGCTGCCTCAAACCAGGCGTTCAACGTCAACAACGGCGATGTCTGGCGCTGGGCTGAACTCTGGCCGTTGATTGCGCGTTGGTTTGAGGTTGAATGCGCACCGCCCGTGAGAGTGTCGTTTGAGCGTATGTTCAAAGATTACCGCGCAGTCTGGCGTGAACTTGCGCTGAGCAAGCGTCTGGCAGAATCTGACATTCTGAAGCTGAACGACGGGCAGTTCGCAGACTTTGTTTTTCGCTGGGATTACGACATGTTCGGCGATGGCAGTAAGCTGCGCCGTGCAGGATTTCGGGGCATGCAGGCAACAGATGAGATGTTCTTCCGTCTGTTCAGACAGTTCAGAGCTGCCCGCATAATTCCTTAATCGCTGACCGCCGCGGGTTCCGGCCGGCGTAAACAAAAGTGGGCAGTCGGGACGCCCTTACGCGGGAACAGATCCGTCGTATAAAAATGCGGGCTTAGCAAACCGCTAATGATGCCTGTGCGTTGATTATGACGCACGGGCGTCATCCCCTCTGTGACGTTACTCGTCGTTTTATGTCCGTCGCGGCATAACGGAATTAAGCACCCATGAATAATTCACCGGAAGTCAACCATGTAGCCTGTATAACCGGTTATTGCGTCATTTCAGCCTTGAATAAACAGCCATCTTCTTCATGCTTATTAATCCACCTTCACTAAGGAGATATTATGCGTGATGAATACAAAAGCTGTATTGAGGCTTGTTATTTGTGTGCAGCCGCATGCGACCATTGTGCCGCCTCATGCCTTGAAGAAGAAAATGTCGATATGATGCGCACGTGCATAAAACTGGATATGCAATGTGCCAATATATGTCGTCTTGCCGCGCAGTTTATGACGCTTAATAGCGAATTTGCGTCAGCGCTTTGTCAGCTCTGTGCGGAGGTCTGTCAGCGGTGTAGCGATGAATGTGGTCAGCACAAACATGACCATTGCCAGGACTGCGCCAGAGCCTGTCACCAGTGTGCTGAACACTGCAGGAAGATGGCCGCATGAGGACAGATTATCAGGCCCGCTTTGGCGGGTTTTTATAAAGGTAAAGGATCAGAGTGAATATTCAGCCTGAAGCTGATGTCACCTCGCTCAAGTCGCGCCAACGCTATCCTGCATGACTCGCCGACTCAGTTTACCGGTTGCCAGGCCCTGTCTGATACGTTCTGCACGGTGACAGGTTTAATGCGTGCATAAAATCATTTTAAAAGGACTGGCACAGGATAAAGGAGTTGTAAGCTGTAGCGTTGAAATTCTGTCATTACCTGACTTTCTACAGCACATGTATTCTTTTATGAATCAAAATCCATTTGGAATAACCATTCAGAGCGCAGCGGCAAACGAATAGATCAGCGTCTGCGCTTCGTTTATTGCAGCCTGTTATTTCAGGGGTAAGCGGTAACGTGATCATCCCACTCATGGCTAAAATTAAGATTATTCCCGAGCGTCTATCCAGCTGCGCTAACTGACTGTTTAAAGTTATTAAAATTTTCTGGCTGTTATCTTTGACGGCGGCTTTTCATTCATTCAGTCTGCCGGTTCGCCTGCTTTATTCCCGTCTGACAGCTAATTTAAAAACAACGTTGAGTAAATTACCCGGTCCGTTTATGCGCAACAGCGAGTCACCCTTTCAGCGCGCGGGCCTGCTGGTCAGAAAGGCGAATACGATGGAAACATACTCCTCTGTCTGCGATGCGGAACAGCCGTCAGGCGTCGGCCGTGTTACCCCCTGCCCCCTGAACAGGCGGCCTGTCCAGCGACATTCTTATCGCCGAACCGCCAGACCTGGCGCGGAATTTGCCCGCACCGGGCATACGGCAAGCAGATGCTCTGTCTGGTTGCGGGAAAGCAGACATCGACAGGGTTTCCTGCGTCCTGTCACGGACAAGGCCGATAGTCACACATCGATTTATGCGCAGCCAGTCAACGCCCCGCATCTGCCTGGTGTGCGCAATGCCGTGCAGAAGCGGTTACGGCGCTTTGAGCCGCAGGTAACGATTCCGTCCGGGGCGTTTAATCCGGTGGTGTTAGTCATCGTTCATGCCTCAAAAACGGCGCAGATGGCAGGACGGGCTGATGAGCACATCATCAGGTTAATGAAAGACGATACGTTATGGCGGGGGATAAGACCGGCCCGGCAAGACATGTGCGCGTCGGGCCAGGAGAGCCGACAATCGTCTGGAAACGGTGTCAGCCGTTACCGTGGTCAGCCAAGCTGATGCCTGAATCCGAAATCGTACTCTTGCTATCGCGCGCGCAGTTTGCGTTGACGATAGGCATGCACATTGTGCTGGCGGCGTTTACCCTGGGGCTTGGCCTGATCATTGTTTTGCTGGAAGGAGCCTGGTTACGCTACCGCCGTTCACACCACTGGCAGGCGCTTCAGTTCTGGATGCGTGTCTTTTCGCTCACGGTTGCAGTGGGTGCCGTCTCGGGTGTAGTCATGGAATTCCAGTTTGGTACCAACTGGAGCCCCTTTGCTCATAAAGTGGGTGGCGTCATGGGCCCGCTGATGTTTTATGAAATCCTGGTGGCGTTTTTCCAGGAGTCAGGCCTGACCGGCGTGATGTTATTTGGTATGGGTAAAATAAACCCAAAACTGCACTTCATTGTAACCTGCCTGGTCGCGTTAGGGGCTTTCCTCAGCGCATTCTGGATCCTTGCCGCCAACTCCTGGATGCAAACCCCTGTTGGCTATCTCCGCGATGAGCATGGCATTTTCCATGCCAGGAGCTGGATAAGCATCGTCTTCTCTCCCTCGTTTCCACTGCGGTTTACGCATATGGTGCTGGCCTCTCTTATTGCGAGTTTTTGCGTGACTGCCGGGGCCAGTGCATGGCGGTTACTTAAGCAACCCGCCGACCTTGCCGCGAAATGTGTGATGTCATGGTCCCTCTGGCTGCTGCTGATTGCTATGCCGCTGCAAATCGTAACGGGCGATCTGCAGGGCGAAAAAACCCGTGACTACCAGCCTGCTAAACTGGCTGCAATTGAAGGCAGCTGGCGCAGGCCGCTTCAGGGTGAGGGGGAGCCTTTACGCCTTTTCGCCCTGCCCGATCAAAAAGCGCAGGTTAACCACACAGAAGTGGCGATTCCGACAGTGGCCTCACTTTATTTGCGCCATAACCTCACCGGGCACATTAAAAGCCTGAGCGAATTCCAGCCTGATCAACAGCCGCCGGTCTGGCCGGTCTTTTTTGCCTTCCGCGTGATGGTAGGTATGGGGCTCATTATTTTTGTGACCAGCCTGACCGCGCTCTGGCTGCGTTACCGGCGCGCGCTGTGGCCGCGCCGGTTGATGAAGTGGGTTGTGGGCCTGACGCCCGCTGGCTTTATTGCCCTGCTCGCAGGCTGGATCGTGACTGAGGTGGGCCGTCAGCCCTGGACGATCTACGGGTTATTACGTACCGACCAAAGTATTGCTCCCCTTTCCTTATCGACCGTCATCTTCTCTTTCACCGGCATCATCGGGGTGTATTCTCTGGTCTTTGGCCTGGGAATCTATTATTTCTTACGCCTCGTTAATTCTTTCGACAGTCATGCGCTCAGCGACGAAATCAGCACGGAGGCCTCTTCATGAGTCTCGATGATCTGTCCGCCGCCACGGTAGCCTTTTCGTTACTCATCTACCTCTTGCTGGACGGAACCGATCTGGGCGTCGGTTCCGTTATTCTTTTTTTTGATAATGAGCAGGATCGCCGCCGCCTGGTCCAGTCCATCCTGCCTGTGTGGGATGCTAATGAAACCTGGCTTGTCCTGACTGCGGGTGCGCTTTTAGCGTTATTTCCCGCGGCCTACAGTCGGATCTTTAATGCTATCTATGTTCCGCTGTTTCTGATGTTTTTCTCCCTCTTTGGCCGTGCGCTGGCGCTGGAATACCGCGGGCAGGCTTCATCTCGCGTTAAGCGCTGGCTTGATTTCGTCCTTTTTATCGCATCGTTTGCGGCCGGTTTTTTGCAGGGCTACATGGCCGGCTTACTGGTGAGCGGTTTACCGGGTCAAACCGAATTTAGCTGGCTGTCGGGATATGCATTAATCAGTGGCCTGGGCATGGTATGGATTAACAGCCTGCTGGCCTGTTGCTGGATACGCTGGCGCGTGGGCGATCAGGCAAACATACGTGCGAGGCAACTGAGTGGGTGGTTACTGGGGCTGACTTTCCTGTTTTTCATTTTTAACATAGCGTATTTACCTGCCCCCTGGCAGAAAGCCCTCTCAACGCTTCCCGGGAAAATAAGCCTCGCGCTTGTCGCACTCTGCTGGGCAGGGCTGGTCGTGAAGTTGAAAAGTAACGCCGCTTTATCGCCGTTAATTTTTGCGCTGCTGATGGTGACGTTCACGTTTATCACCCTGATGACCGGCATGTATCCATGGCTGATTCCTGGTACGTTAACGCTGTCTGACGCCTCGTCAGGTGCCTCTAGTCAGTATTTCTTGTTGGCAGGCATCGCCATCATTATGCCCCTGACACTGGCCTACAATAGCTGGGCTTTCTGGGTTTTTCGGGGACGGGTCAAATGATCCCACAGATAACCTGACAGACACGATCTGGCGCACGAACTGAACGTTGCGGCAGTCTTAACACATTCGCTGCGTTGCACGATGAGGTTAACCGGTGCACTATCGATTTCATCGATTCGCTTTCTTGCCGTTTCCATTACCGAAAAACGCCCATCTATCCCGTCTTAACCGTTCATAAGTATGCGGCATGACATAACCCTCCGGTTAAATACAGTATTCCAGCCAGACGCGTGTAGCTATCAGCATCGTAATGACCCCGGAAGTGTCGGTTCTCCCTTTATGCCCGACGCAGGCGCTCCTTCGCGATGTTCTGCCTTAAACCTGCAGCTGACAGGGTTATCACGTGTACTGATTGACCCGTACACATTGCGCGGTAACAACGCGCTAAAAACACGGCTTTGACGTTCAGACAGGCTATTTGTGATTAACATCTTATTTACACAATTAACATCCTCTTTTTGCTGGCTTGACGCTGGGCGATGACTCTATAGTCAATTTATTCTGTAAAACACAGTTTTACTCTGTAAACCTCGCATTGCGTGCAGACTGGTTCCCGGGCCCTGTCAGCAACGTCAGATTGGGTTCGGTTATAAAGCATAAGGGGAAGCGATGGAGACAGTTAACGCACCGCATTTGCCTGTCAGAGAAAACTGGCTGGCACGGCATCACGAAAACGCGTTGATGCCCGATCTAACGATAGTGGATGCTCATCACCACTTATGGGATCGTCAGTCAGGACGTTATCTGGTTACTGAGTTCAGCCACGATATTGAGCAGTCCGGACACCGGGTTCTGTCAACGGTTTATGTGCAGTGCCGTTCCATGCTGCGCTGTAACGGACCTGAAGCTTTCAGGCCCGTGGGTGAGGTTGAGTTCGCGAGCGGCGCTGCCGCTATGTTTGACAGTGGCCATTATGGTAAGGCAGCAGGCTGCGAAGCGATTGTAGGTGGTGCCAGTCTGCTGGCAGGAGATGACCTGCAACCCGTCATTGAACTCATGATGGCGCGCTCAGGTGGACGTTTACGAGGAATGCGTAATCCGCTTGCCTGGCACAGTGATCCCCGCGTCGTATCAAGCCCTGTCACACCGCCTGCTGGCCTTGCCACCACTACCGCATTTCGCAAAGGCGCAGCCTGCCTTGTCCGGAACGGACTCTCGCTGGATGTCTGGGTTTATCACACCCAGCTTGATGACATTATTGCGCTGGCAGATGCGCTACCCGATCTTCATATCATTGTGGACCACTGCGGTGGGCCGATCGGCACGGGGCCTTATGCTGGCAAAAGGGATACCGCCTTTCAGACGTGGCAAAACGCCATTACCGCTCTGGCTGAACGACCAAACGTCAGCATGAAGATCAGCGGCTTTGGCATGACTGTCATGGGCTTTCCCTTCGCACAAAACGCCACACCACCGGACTCGCTGACGCTCTCTCTCGCCTGGCGGCCACTGTTTGAAACGCTGGTCGAAACGTTCGGCGTCACACGCTGTATGTTTGCCAGCAATTTCCCGGTCGACAAAGGCATGTTCAGCTATGGCGTGTTCTGGAACGCCTGCAAACGGCTGGCTGAACACATGTCTGCCGACGAAAAAGCACACCTTTTCTGGCGCACCGCAGCGTTGAGCTATCGCTTATCTTCCCTGGAGAATGCTGATGAATATCAAATCAAGACCGCATGAGGCTCATCCACTGGAACAGAATGAAGCCAGCCTGACGCTCTC